>JAWXAY010000036.1:0-42285 GCA_034439715.1 Pseudomonadota bacterium | reverse complement strand
CGATGCCTACGTGCGAGCGGCAGGCATCCTGCTATTTATAACACGAGGAAGAAATCAAGGATTACATAACCTTAATCAGCAGGGAGATGCATATATGCATTGGGAAAATACAAAAAAGAAATTACCAGCTATTTTTCTGGACCCGATGATGTCTCAAAATTTTTCATTTTAGTTGGCTGGTACTAATCGCGCGATAAGCCCATTATCTGTCGATAGGTACAAAAACCCATCGGGACCAGGACGCACATTGCGGATACGGTAACCCTCATCTTTGAGTAGTTCTTCTTGATGAGTTACTTTATTTCCATTTAATATAATTCGTCGTAAGTGTGTACCACTTAAATTTCCTAAAAAGATATTTCCCTTCCACTCAGGAAAAGCTTCGCCATTATAAATAGTCATAGCCGAGGGAGAAATAGAGGGAACCCAATAGCTAATTGGTGGCTCCATACCTTCTTTGCTAACGTTGCCGATGCGTAGTCCGCTGTACTCACGACCGTAAGTGACAATCGGCCAGCCGTAATTGGCGCCGGGTTTAATTAAATTAATTTCATCACCACCGCGCGGACCCATCTCGGCTTCCCATAAATTCCCGGTAACGGAGTCAAGCACAAGTCCTTGGGCATTGCGATGCCCTAGGCTCCAGATCTCAGGCTTAGCCGTTTTATTGTTTACGAAAGGGTTGTCTTTAGGAATTGAACCATCTTCGTTAAGACGAATAATTTTTCCGGTATGAAAGGCTAAGTCTTGCACATGTGACCTTTCGTCGCGGTCGCCCACAGTAATAAACACATGGCCTTTTCCATCGAACTCAATTCGCGAGCCAAAATGAATATTGTTGCTACTCGGTTCGTGGGCTGAGAATAATTTTTTGAAGGATTTCAACTCGTTTTCGGATAATACTGCCGACGCCAGAGCTGTCGTCGCCCCCCGACCAACAGGTTCGGAGTAAGTAAAGAAAATGTTTTGGGACTTCGGTTGAACGCGAATGTCCAAAAGCCCGCCTTGGCCCTTATTCCAGACCTGCGGAGCACCTTTAATTTCTGTTACCGATTTATTTCTGGGATCATATATTTTCAGCGTTCCTTTTCGTTCCGTAAAAATAATGCGGCCGTCATTTAGAAAGTCAAATCCCCATATGACATCGTTTTGTTGAGTTAGCTTTTCGAACGTAAATTTTACGGCGGCCAATGAAGTTGTCGATAGAGTCATTAACAATAAAATATTTAAAAGGAATAGGGAAAAAGAAATCATACAACAGCCTCGAAATTGAAATTGAAAGAGTAAGTCTGCAAGGTGTTAATAATACCATGCTAACAGATTCTTCCAAGCCCAATCACAGGCACTTCTTGAGAAACAAAAATTCCATTAAGACTTAGGCCTGGAAGGATGACCTCGGATATCGCCTTCGCCGAAATTTCTCTGGCCTCCGACGGGGCTAAGATTCCCCACCGACTCAAATCCGTGAGGACCTCGTTTTGACTTAGCATTGGTGCTACGTCACTAACTAAGGCGGCGGTGATCATTCCTGGAATATGAGTCGAAAGCCAAGATATATCTTGGGACTTAGCACATCTGGCAAGTTCTGCCCATCCTATCCGACTGTGGTTTACTTCGTCGCGAAGAATTTGGTGTACGGTGTCTCTAATCAGCCCTTCTTCAGCTCTAGCTCTCATCGCTACAAGAAGTGCCGTGCTAAGAGTTTCGGTCACACAACCCATGGCCACGCAAGCGTAAAGAATTTTTTCTGTTCGACTAGTCGTTACTGGTCCTAATTCCACATTAAGACGCGGAATTATTGGCTTTAAATATTTGGGACTGAACTCCAAGATCGCTTGGCAATATTCGGCATGTTTATGTTCGTCGGCTGCGGCCTCCTCTGCCAGCAGGGCGACCGGATCATTTGGTCCTCTAGTGGCGAACAATTCAGTCGCCAGTCGTGCAAAAAGTGTGGCAGCCTCAAGCTCCGCCGTCTTTCGACTATTCCATATGCGAAAAATGGATTCCGGAGCTTGGGCTAATGACAGTGAATTAGCTGGGGTTTTCTTCACAAGAAGTGCCCCAGCAACAGAAAAAACCTTCTATGGGTTTCATTTTGCCAGATTCATCCATCACACAGGTCTCTGGATTCTTTGGTTGGCAAATTAGTTGCTGCAGCTCCGGCTCAGATGCCGTGAACGGAACGGCTAGTTCCTGCGCTAAAACTCCTTTTCCTGCCACCATCATTCCACCGAGTACCAATACATTATACAGATTGCTTACTTTCATACGTGTTACCTCCAACAACAAGTTACGGCGGATTTTAGGTATTAGTATAATTAATAGTTTGAATGTTTGTGATAGGTGAGATCTATGTCGTTGATGTAAACTGGCCTGGCACTTTTGCCCAGGAAACAGACAAAAAAGATTGATGTGACAACTCTGCGTTTTGAATGCAAGGTGTGTATAGAGGCAGCATTGAAGTTTAAAATATTTGTTTTAGTTCAGATTATAGCCATTGTATTTTTAGGTGCATTTAGTTTTGTCCAAAGCGACTGCTGCAGTGAAGATAAAACTTACTTTGCACTGGATTCTGATCCTCATTCCGGTCCTTCAGATGAGTCAGACCAATCCGATTGTTGTGAAGATCAAAATTGTTGTTCCTGTCATTCTAATAACAATTCTTTATTTGCAGAGGACATTTATTTCTCTTGCCCTAATGATAATTGTTTTTTGTTATGGCATGACAAGGCAGTTAATTTAGTATTCCTTTCGTCACTGACGCGACCTCCTATCTCATAACTCTATTCATTTTTATTAGTTAAAAATTTTAATGTGAATTATTTTAAGGGATATTATGTTTGATTCGGTTATTAGATTTTCATTGCATAATCGCTTTTTGGTGCTCGCCATTACGGCTTTTGTGGTGGTCTATGGCTGGATAGCGCTCCGAGCGCTTCCAATAGATGTTTTACCTGATCTGAATAGGCCGACTGTGAATATTATAGCATTGGCCGAGGGCATGGCGCCTGAAGAAGTTGAATTATTGGTGGCAAGGCCAATTGAAACTGTTCTTAACGGAACAGCTGGAGTAACCAGAATTTTTTCTTCTTCAACTACGGGTCTGGCGGTCGTGAGAGTTGAGTTCGGTTGGAATGCCGATCTAAAAATGGCAAGGCTTGCAGTTTCTGAAAGGTTGCAGCTTGCTCGTGAAAGACTTCCTGAAAAAGTAAATCCATTTCTATCTCCCACGTCATCAATAATGGGTGAGATACAAATGATTGGTTTAACCAGCGAAACTGTTAGTCTGTCAGACCTTCGCACTTTAGCTGACTGGACTATTCGTCCAAGGCTTCTGACAATCGCTGGAGTTTCACAAGTCACAGTTATAGGTGGTGATGAGCTGCAGGCACAAATCTTAGTAAATGCCGATAAACTTCGCAGACGCCAAATCAGTATATTAAGTCTAAAGGAAAGACTTAGTAAAATTAGTGAAGCCTCAGGCGGTGGGTACATTACGAGTGGTAATAAGGAATGGTTGATAAGAAATTTTGGTCGGATTCTTAACCATGATGAAATTGCAGATACTGCTGTAGGACTTCACTTTGGAAAACCCGTAATTCTAAAAGAAATCGCTGACGTTCAATTTGCCTCCGCGCCCAAACGCGGTGATGCTTCAATTTCAGGAAAACCCAGCGTCATTCTTATGGTTCAAAAACAATCAACGGCAGACACTTTGCGGGTAACAAATGATGTCGATAACATCTTAGCCGAACTGGCGCCCACACTGCCAAAGGGAGTAGACATTCAAGGCGGTCTGTTTAAACAGTCACGCTTTATTGAAGCTGCAATCGGAAACGTTAGCGAAGCGCTTCGAGACGGAACGTTAATGGTGGCGCTTGTTTTGATTATATTTCTTTTAAATTTTAGAACGACGGCTATCACACTCACGGCCATCCCAATATCGTTACTTATTACCGCTATTGTTTTTCATTTGTTCGGTGTCGGTGTTAATACGATGACTCTTGGCGGACTGGCAATTGCGATCGGAGAATTGGTTGATGATGCTATTGTCGACGTCGAAAACGTTTTTCGACGATTGCGAGAAAATAGTGGATTGGAAAAGCCGGAGCCTACCCTGCGCGTAGTTTTTAATGCCTCACGCGAGGTACGAAATTCAATTGTGCTTGCGACCGTCATTGTTGTTTTAGTTTTTATTCCTCTTTTTGCTCTTCCGGGATTCGAGGGTAGGCTTTTCACGCCAATTGGCATTGCTTATGTAGTGTCCCTTATCGCGTCTCTAATAGTGTCGCTAACATTAACGCCAGTTCTGTGCTCTTATTTTCTAAAACATCCCAGGGAAAAGGAGCACGGTGACGGCTTTCTTGTCAAAAAACTTAAAGCGTGGACTAAAAATATTTTAGAATCAATTCTAGAGGCACCAAACAGAGTTATAATTCCGACAGTTGTTTTTGTTTTGATTTCGATATTAGTTATTCCATTTATGGGTCGAAATTTTATGCCGCCTTTTAACGAGGGAAGTGCCATGCTAGAGGTGCTAGCGAAGGCTGGCATCTCTCTTGAAGCGTCAAATAAACTCGGTACCCAAGTAGAAAAGGCCCTACTAACTATTCCCGAAGTCGCATCAGTGGGAAGAAGAACTGGTCGCGCTGAAGAAGATGATCACTCGGCAGGGGTCAATCAATCAGAACTTGATATTACATTTAATGAATCTGAACGACCTCGTTCGGCGATATTTAATGAGATTCGCGATAAGGTACAGGTGCTGCTTCCCAGCGACGCGTTTTTGAGTGTGAGTCAGCCGATCAGTCATCGACTGGATCACGTACTTTCCGGAACCAAATCCCAAGTCGCCATAAAACTTTATGGCTCTGATTTAAGAATTCTAAGGCAGCAAGGCGCTGAGATAAGAAATGAGTTGTCCAACGTTAGCGGAATTGTGGATCTGAAAGTTGAAGGTCAGGTTTTATTTCCACAGTACAAGATTTATGGAATGAGGCCCGACCTCACCAGGTACGGTATTGTTCCTGGCGATCTCGTAGAGTCCCTTGAGGCTATGCTTCAAGGAGTGGCTGTGACCCGCCTCATAGAAAAAGAGCGATCACTTGATGTGTATTTGCGTCTTGATCAGTCCTCTAGATCAGACATTGAGACTATTAAACAGTTGCCTGTTCATGTTTTGCCAACGGGACAAGTTGTGCCTCTCAATGATGTGGCCGATGTTTTTGAAACTAGTGGCCCCAATCAAATTGAGCGAGAAAACATGCAGCGTAGAATAGTTGTATCCTTTAATACCGCAGGCCGGGATCTCGAAACTATTGTCAGCGAATCAAGCGCCATTCTTAAAAAGAAAGTTAAACTTCCACCCGGTTATTTTTACGAGTTTGACGGACAGTATGAAAATCAGAGAAATGCTATGCGTTTGGTTTCGATACTTGGAGCACTGTCGATCGTGGGCATTTTTTTAGTCTTGTTTATTAATTTTCGGTCAACAAACATTGCTTTACAGATTATGGTCAGCATTCCGTTGGCATTAATTGGTTCGATTTTAGCAATCTCTTTAACTGAGCGAACTTTTTCGGTAGCGACACTGATTGCATTTATCACTTTGTGTGGGATTGCCTCGCGTAATGGAATTATGATGATAAGTCATTATTTTCATCTTATAAAAGAAGAGGGCGAAACATTTTCGAAGCAAATGGTTATCAGAGGAACTCTTGAAAGACTTGTACCGGTGTTAATGACTGCATTTTCTGCGATTTTGGCTTTAAGTCCTTTGTTGCTTGCGAAAGATCAACCGGGAAAAGAAATTCTCCACCCTGTAGCTGTAGTTATTGTGAGCGGGCTACTTACTTCTACTTTACTAAATATATTTTTAACACCTGTCATTTTTTATCGTTTTGGCAGAAAAAGTACTGAGCAAATTTTGGGACCTAATAAAATAGCAAACGAAGATGTTTTTTAACTCACTCTTTGAAAGGAGAGAAAAATGAAATTATTTTTAACAATACTTTGCAGTCTTGCAGTCAACAGTGTGTGGGCAGGTGATGGACATAATCATGAGGCTGCAGTCGAATCCGCACCTCACGGTGGTGTCTTGAGAGATGCTCCACCCTATAAAGTCGAATTGGTCCTCAATGGAGATCAGGCGAAGATCTATGTTTATGACAAGGGTCTAAAGCCAGTGAAACTCGATAAAGACACTGCTAAGGGCGAACTACGGTTTCCCAAGGAAAAAAAGGCAAAGGAAGTAGTTTTTAAGAAGAATGGTGAAGTCTACGAAACAACTCTTGCTGGAATTAGCAAAGTGCATCGCTACGACCTACATGTAAATCTTGAAGCGGGCGCCAGCAAAGTGCTTGTAGATTTTGGAGTCGATAATATTCACTGAGGTATTAATGATGTGGTTTTTAAATTTACTTTTAATTTTTCTCTGTTTTTCCTTACTGGGAGCTGAGACGATGAAAATTCAATTTGACGATATTGCTGGACTCGTAGAGGAGCGGAATCACCACGTCAAGGGTGCGACACTTATCAAGGAATCTGCTGAAGCTGGCCAAGGGTTTCTTAAGCGTTCGTATCTTCCCCACGTTGAAGCCAAAATTGGTAGTGAGCGTTTTCAGTCGGGCACGCAGTTAGAACGAAGCGAACCCTATGGCAAGGTCGAAGCGACAGTTAATGTTTTTCGTGGCGGTATCGATAAACTTGAGAATAATCTCGTAGATACAAGAATAAAGGCCTCGTCAGCTGAGGCCGATCAATCTAAGCGCGAGGAAATTAAAAAAGCGAGACTTTTTTTTTGGCAGTTAGTTTCTAGTAGGGAGCTTGAGGACCTGCTCGTGGATGCCATAGCTGAGAATCAAAAGAATCTTACCTCTGCTCAAAAACGTGTACGGGAGGGTCTCGCTACTCAAACTGATAGAATCGATTTCGAAATGCGCAAAATTGAACTTAATCAAGATGTGGCGCGACTAAAACTGTCGGCCCAAAATATGCAAAGACAGCTCCGAGTCTTGCTTGGACTTTCTGAAGGTGCCGAAATAATGACTAGTAATTTTGTTGATCATAATCATGACGACAAAATGTTAACATCGAGCTATCAGGTTGAAAACCACCCGAGTCTAACGGGAATTCGGTTTCGGGCCGATGAAGCATTATTAAAAGGTACACAGTTGTCGAGGTGGTGGGCGCCTTCTATCGATTTATATGCTGAGTATGGCACCTACACTTTTCGTGAGCGGGAATTTGATCCCAGCTCTGAGCGGGCGGAATCCGTTTTTGGAGCCCGTGTTACAATTCAAATCTTTGATAAATTCACGATGTCGACCGAGGCTTCACAGAAAAACCTCGAAGCCGCAGGTTTGCAGTCCCAGCATCTCCAGTCGGTAAAGGAACTTCAAGCCGACGTCGAAAACGCGAAGGCCGAACTCAAGCTCAATCACGATCTCATCCACGAATCAGAGGACGCTTTAAAATTAGCTAAGACTTTTTTAACTCGCACATTAGATGAATACCGACGCGGGGTTAAGAATTCTCCGGATGTTCTTTCGGCCACTAGCCGCAATCTTGAAATGAGAAAACGCTTTGCTGAGCTTCGTCGTGACTATCAGGTTGCAAGGACCGAACTGCTGAGTGTACTCGGGAAATAACGGCACTTTTTGTCTGTAGGGAAGTGGCAGCTATTGCAAATAGAATTGTTCTGAAATGAGATCACTGTCAGAAAAATGTTATGTGGTTATTTCATAGCCAGAAACCTTAGGTCATTACGCGTAGTTTGCTTACAATCTGGAACACCTATTGCAAGTCCAATGCTTATCAGAGAGTTATCAATTTACGGGGGTAGGTATGTTGGGGAAATTAACTGTATTATTTCTGTTTACTTTTTCGGTTGGCCAGGCGCAAGTCAACATAAACATTTATCCTAATTCTACCATCTCAAATATTAACTCTTCACCCTTCGGAGTTGTGCTTAATCAAATGACTGATGGGGTAACTTCATTAGGTAGCTTAAGCCAAGCCGTTCAACAAACTGGGTCAAAGAGATTGCGTTTTCCTGAGGGCGAAAGTGCGGACAATTATTTTTTTACCGATCCCTCGACGCTCGCTAATCCAAATCCAGCTACACATCGTGTCGGTAATACGAGGTGGTGGCCCGCAAATAGTAATTTAGCCGATTCCAAGGGGCGTTTTTATAAGGGTTTAAATTTCGACCAATTCATGAGTGTTGCAACAAGCACGGGCGCGATTCCTAACGTCGTGCTTTGTTACCCATGTGGCAACAAGTCTCTCGCTCTAGACATGGCAAAAGCGTGGGTGAAGTATGCCAAAGATAAGGGCTACAATGTTGGTCAATGGGAAATCGGGAACGAGACTTATTATTATTTTCCGAACTACACTGACAATTATCAAGTGGGTGTTACTGAGTACGCCAGAGATGTTATCCAATGGTCCCGCGCTTTAAAAGCGATTGATCCCAGAATTAAAATTGGTGCCAATGGCGATAAAGCCCCGTGGTTTAATTCGCTACTTACCTACCGTCACCCCACTCTAAATATTTACGCGGCTCAAACGATCGATTTTTTAGTCGTACATTCTTATCAACTTTATCACTCTAGTTTTTCAAGCTACCAAGCCAATCAAAACGCTTGGGGAACTTTGGATTTTTATTCGGCAGTTAGAGATGCCGAAGTTGCAATCAATCAGTCAAATTCGATAGTCAACACTTCGCATTTACGGATTGCCATGACTGAAACTAGCAGCATGAATTACACGTCTAATGATCCCAACAATTTAGGTGCCGCCATTGTCACAGTTGAAATGCTCTTAGAAATTTTAAAAAGTCCAAGACTAGATTATGCCGAGCTTTGGGCGAGCCGGTGGGTAAAAAATTTTTCTGCCACCCCGCAAGCCTCTGACACATTTTCTAGCTCAAATAAATTAAATGCTTCGGGTGTGGCGCTTTCGCTCGTCAACAAATTCGTCGGCAATCGCAAGATCGGTACCACGGGAGCAACGAGCAACTTAAGGGTATTTAGTAGTATCGACAATAGAACCAACACCGTAAACACCTTTATCGTTAATAGATCGAGCTCAGCACAAACAGTGAAACTCAACATTTATGGAGTAACAAGCACCTTTGTGGGGACATTGTACAAGCTTACGGGCTCGAGCCCGTCGGATTTTAATCCCATCATCAGTGCCGGGACAGCCGTATACTCCACAACGCCGTCACTCACGCTAAAAATTGAACCGACTTCAGTTTATGTTGTGGTGAGAAAAGCCAACTAAATTTTCGCACAAGGGAAATACGATAGTGGCGAACAATACGCCACAGATTGGCCGGTTGTTTGAATTAATGCCCAAACTTATTTTTACTAATTAATATTTAAATAAAATTTGTTTTGGAATGCTTTGATTGCAAAGATGACTGTTCTTAACAGCGGGATCCTCGCTGCAACCCCAGACAACATACCTCGAACGGATGTTGAAAATATAGTGGAAAGGAATAGGCAAGGATGTTCCGGCAAAGTTATTATCCACTTCAATTTCACATCCGGTGATATTCCCTTGATTGTCGTACGAGGCTACTTTAGATTTTGCCACGATCGAAAATTTACTATCGGGGTTAAATTGGAGGGCAAATTCAGTTCCATTCTCGCTATTAAATCTCAGTCTACCAGATAATCCATCGCTATAACGGAAATTATCCTGTAGTGGAAAATAAATCGTATCTTTGCTTAAGGCCCGAGTAACAACGTTATCAAACGCGGCAGAATTAATGTCTACTTGAATACCAATTTTACGCAATTCCTCAGCAAAGAAATTTAGAACAAAACGAGCTGTCATATTAGAAACTTTCTGCTTCATTTTTTCGTCTATAACGCAACTTTTGTAATCGTTTTTTATTTCCCTGCTAATGGGGAGTTTGCGTACAAGTTCGTCTTGTAGTTTGCCAGTAATTTGATTTGAAAATATGTAATTTGAATTTGGCCCACTTGGAGGTTCTAGATCAGCGAGGCTCGCAAACTCATGATGAATTAACCAATACTGTTCGTCATCGCTCATCTTCGACTTGTCCATAAACGCATCTTTAAAACAAGTAATTTTAGGTCCATTTGCGAGTCGCTCAAATTTACAATCTTTATCGTGTTCGTAAACCTTAATGGGATCTTTACTACACTCAATGTCAGTCACAGGCACCACTGACCCATCAGGTTGAACCGTAGTAGCTAAATACTCATTCATTCTTTGAGAATAGTCTTGAGCATTAAAATTCCCTTTATATTCTAAATTCTCATGCCTACCAACAGCGATCCATTGTTTGATGTTTTCGCGAATCTCTTGAATACGAGCTTCACACTTTTGACCACCGCCGGGACTAGCTCCGCCCGCCATCGCGAAAATTGGCAACACTGTCAAAAGATTCACCGAAATTATTTTTTTAAGTAAGGTTAAACAGCTCATGGTTTCTCCAGTTTGTTGTTATTCAATTCGTGGGCCAGTATATTGCGCACTGCAATAATTTACTAGGACATTTTGGTCTAAAGATCACACTGTTTTTGACCGAATGGTCAATATGATTAAGTTCATAGATTTATTTAGTTATTCTGAGTATCGCGCGTACCTTAAACAATGGATCGCGCGAGCAAGGCAAGATGGGACGTCAAATCTCTCGCGAATTTCTAAGGCTATCGGGGTTCATACTAGTTTTTTAGGGCATGTTCTTTCAGGTTCAAAGAACTTGAGCTTTGAACAGGCTGCAGAACTCTCCGATTTTTTAAAACATACACCAATTGAACAAAAATATTTTTTTACCCTGATTCAAATAGAACGTTCGGGCACGCAGAAATTAAAAAAATATTGGTTAGAGGAAAAAAAAGCGATCGAAGAGGAAAGAGCCAAAGTTAAGTCGAGGGTAGGAAGCCATAAAGAACTCTCAGCCGAAGACAAAGCAATTTTTTATTCAAGTTGGATTTATGGCGCCATATTTGTTGCCACTGCAATTAACAATGGACAAACGCTGGAGCAAATAGCTGAAGAATTTAAATTGACCCGCAGTAAAGCGGAGGAATTTTTAACTTTTCTGGTTCGTGCAGGAATATGCGATTTAAACGGATCACATTACCAGATGGGTCAGGCTGTAATTTATATCGGTAATGACTCTCCTCTAGTGGTTAAACATCACACGAATTGGCGCATTAAGGCCATTCAAAAAATGGATACACGCGAACCGACGGAATTATTTTACAGTTCCCCTATGTCGCTTTCGGCAGAAGATTTTGTAAAGGTTCGAGAACTTTTATCCAAAAATATCGAAACATCCCTTGAAATTTGTCGTGGGTCTCAGGCCGAGGAAGTGGTTTGCCTAAATATAGATTTTTTTCGTTTAGCCGGAAGCTAGATTCTAACAAATTTCCTGCTTCGGAAATAAAAAACTAATTCAAGACATTAAATTTCACGAGGCCGTCTTTCTTTATCTTTATTATAATAAAGTAAATCGCCGGTGCCATTTCATGTAAGATTGGCCCATAAATTAACTCCCATTTCGAAAGAGTGAGCTTTCAGTGAATAAACGCTTGGCATGGTAATTGGAATAGTATTCATCAAACTGAGGTGAAAATGAATTTACGATTTCCTATTGTGTTAATCACGCTATTGTTTTTGACTACAGCTTGTCCTGATCGTGTGAGTTTTTCGTCGACTCCCAAGAACGTTCGCGTCGCCGGTCCAGAAGATGTAAGGAACGCGATTAGCGCGCTTCCGGCAAATTGTGGTTCTGCATATCCCGTTACAGTAACATTTAGTAAGGCAAATAACCTTTATACATTAAAGAGTTGTAGAGAATTAAAGTGGCGTGCCGCCAAAAACATCTATGAGCCTTCAGTCACAATCCCCTGCACAGGGCAGTTACAAAGCCCGGGAAATGTGAATTTTACTTTTACAAGTATTAACACTTCGTGCTCTGGTTCTGTAAACCTCGCTACAAATTTAGAAACACCCATTAATTATACTTGTACAGGTGCGCACAATCGCTTTGAAGGATATACTCTAGTGAGCCAGAAAAGCGTTGAAATCAGCGGTACGGCCTGCGCTCCAATACAAGATCTTGCTCCCGTAGTTAACAACCCTGGCAATCAAAATAACAAAGAGGGTAATCTTGTTAATTTGCAAATGACGGCTGTGGATCCTGAAGGTAAGCCTGTCTCATTTAGTGCAAGCGGGTTGCCACCAGGCCTGTCGATCAATTCTAGTGGCCTAATCAGCGGTACAGTCGCGGTTGGTGCCTCTGCTCAAGGAACGTATTCCGCTGTGGTCCGAGCTTCAGATGGAACTCAGGTGGGAAGTACGAATTTCAGTTGGCTAATTTCTCAGGCCGATATGCCTCCCAATGTTACTAATCCCGGAGCTCAGACAAGCGAAATTGATGCCGTCATAAATTTGCCTATCCAAGCTTCAAGTCCGAATGGCAATAGTCTTGGCTATACGGCTTCAAATCTTCCGCCTGGTTTAAGTATTAACTCAACGGGAGTAATTTCTGGAACAGTTGCTAGCTCGGCTTCGACTTTAGTACCCTACTCGACAACAATTACAGTGCGAGATTTGGCAAATAACCTTTCAACAACTGTTAACTTTAATTGGACCATCATTCTACCTATCACGTCGGCCAGACTTACTTGGGATGCAGTTACTGAAAATGCCACGGGTTACAAAACGTATATTTCTGAAGTCTCAGGAAGTTATGTTCAGCCGGGTCTGGATGTAGGAAATGTCACAATGTACACATTTACCAATTTGACGAGAGGTAAAAAATATTACTTCGTCGTTACAGCTTATAATTCTGTCGGAGGCGAAAGCGCATTTTCACTTGAAGTCTCGAAAACAATTCCTTAGTTGGAATTGGCAACTGTTTTTGCATTTAACAAACTAAGAGGTAAAATATGATATGTCAGGTTTTAGGAATTATTCTTTTGCTAAGTTCTTATTCGCAAGCAGCCATTAAAACAGGAAAGCTCTTTGGTTCCGATAATTACGGTAGCCCCTGTTGGATCGAAATCACCGAAGCAAAAAATCAAAATGATCCCTTACTCATTAATCATAGTCTTAACGCCACTCTTAACTATAGTTCAGATTCCTACACATTGACCCATGGAATCGAACAAGTGAACTTTGTATTTAGACCTGCACCATTAGCTTATAGTGGTAGGTCGTTAAAGTCTGGCAGAACAGACATTACAGATATAAGTGCCGCAATGGCTTTAGTTTCATTGACGATTGATGAGAATCATAAAGCCGTTTCATTTAGCTACTGGGACAACAGCGGTGGCGAAAAAGAATTCAAGCGCAGAAACTATATTTGCCAATTGACTCGTTAAACCTGAAATTACTCAAATGCTCACAGGACTAAGAGCGTGGGCCCCGTCTGGACTTCTGCTAGGGAGCGTAATCCCGATAAGAATCCAATGTCGAGCTTGCGTAAGTTATGAGTCCTGGTCGATTTCTAGAAAACACTCAAGAAGCAGATCCTGCATTGATTGCCAATTACAGCGAAGGTTGCCGCAGTAGAGTGCCAGCATTTTTGGAACAACATTATTCATTCAAAAAAGTTTGGGAACTTCAGAAGAACCACATTTTGCACGATCTGTGGAAATTGGCACTTAACTCTCTTTGGGCAATACCTTACTTGGGTTTAAAAAAAGGTGCGGAGTACATCGATAAGGCGGGATGGTCAACACTACTTTATTGGATGGAGTATCTACCAACTGGATTTAAAACCTACGTTCCAGATTATTTTGAAAAACAAATTGCCGCTGAATTATTCCAGGTGCAGAACGAACGCGACGTTAAGATCAGTATTGTGCGAAAGGAATTAAAAAAATATGCCGTTGGTAGAACCATCGTAGCCAATTTCTCTACAAGTATTACTACATTGATTCTAGGGAAAATATTCTTTGATCGCGGGAATATCGACATCTTCGGTCTTGTCAGCGGCATAGGCGGATACATGGCCCGCGATCGGGCGGCTTCTGATTTTATTTTTGGTAAAGATTTGGGGCGTGCTTTCTATAGCGTGGTGACCCCCGAAGTGTCTTGGATTGACCTATTTTTAGCCTCTGTTGTCTTTTTTCTGTTTCTAAGTTTTGTCGCTGGTGTTTTTTCAACTCTTTACTTTCCTCTCCGTAAGAAATTGGGGTTGGAGGAAAAGAAGTTGCACAGGATGATTAAAGAAATAGAACATCATTTACTCTTAGAATCATACAGTCGAAAGGGGTAGTTTTAACCACCCTCTTTCTTCCCGCGCCCTTCAAATCATAAATCTTTGAAAATGTGAATCAGTTGTCGTGGCTCGGTATAAGGATTATTCAATACGTCAGAAAGAATTCTTTTAAGGTTAATCTCCTCGTTGTACAAAGATATAACCACGGACTCTTCAGACGAAAACATTCCTATGGGGCCATTCTTTCGAATTCCCAATGTATGTCCGTCAGAGATAAATTTTATGAGCTCCTTTAAGAATACGGAATGGGACCGCTCCTCAGAAAGAGAAATCAAACTTGGCAAGTTAGCTTTAGTGAGTTTGCAGGTCACAAAAACATAGTCTTTTTTTATTTTGTCTTGTGGTTTAGCGCGTAAGAGTTCGCTAGAACAATTACTCCGATTATTGCCAAAAAGCTCTAGGAATGTAATTTGTCCTTGGATGGTTGCATCGTCAGTAAAAGCATTCGCTAGTTGCTGAATTTCATTGAGGGCTTTTTGTCGTAATTTATTCCCCTCCTGCGGAAAGTTCGCTTTGATTTCCTCTACTGACTTGGCATGAATTGAATCAATAGGAACGGACCGACTTGCACCTACGAACATAGCAAGACCAGTCAATTTGGACTCGTTGATGATATCTTGTTCAGTTTGAATTCTCACCATCGTTTGATTACCTTTTACGTAAATTTCTCTGACAAGAACGGGTTCAATGTGAGTACGATAGTATTCAACATTATCTTGGTACCAGGTATAAGATTGATTTTTGCAGATTTGTTCATTGCGTGAATTCGCGACGCAGACGAGATGGCGTGTAATTACATATTTCATTTTTAATCGACTGATCTGCAATTTTGTCACAATCATTTCTGTCAAAAAATCCGAGATTTGGTTTGATATATCATAATTTGAGTCGTCGCCATTGGGTGGCTCAATTTGCGCAAGTCCTGCATACTCATGATGAGTCAGAACATATTGTTCGTCGCCTCGCAGGGAATTGTACTTTAAAAAGTCGCATGTAAAATTACCTTTGCCTGACGCCTCCATAGTCCAAACGCAAACCTTAGGAGTTTCGTTGATCCTCACAGGATAACCAGCATCTCCAGGGCCGACACATTTAAATGTGGCAGAGCTCATTTGTTGCTTCATAGCTTGGGCATATTCAGAAAACTTCATTCCCTTGGGTAGCGTAAGACTGTTTGGGCTGTCGTCGGAGTTAGCTCTAGCAAAATCTTCAATCCAGTTTGTGAGATCTGTGCGAATTTCTTTTATACGATTTTCGCAGATATCGCCGCCTCCAGTAGAGCCACCGCCGGCGTGAGCCAGCTGTAAGGCTGGGGCAAAAATTGTCAGGCATAGTAAAATTCCTAAGCGGCAAACTGGTCCTATTTTGATTTTGAGCTCCATTTTAATCTCCTTGTTTTTGTAGTGCATTTTGCAAGCCATCAATGTATTGCGTCATAATACTGGCAGAGCCTCCAGCAGAATAGATAAATAATTTAATTTATTAATGTATTAAATTAGATATACTAATTTAATGAATGACCTCTTTGACTCCTCTAACTATCGAGATTTTTTAAGAAATTCATTCCCTGGGAGTGGTGATCGGCGAGGGCGCCGCCGAGCACTTGCGGAGGCTCTCGGGTGTCAGACGAGCTTTATTTCTCTGGTATTAACTGACCGTGCTCATTTTAACGAAGATATGACATTTGCTACTGCAAAATTCTTAACTTTGAATTCACCAGAAACAGAATTTCTACTTTTGCTTTATCATTTTGAGAGGGCTGCCACACCAGAGCTGCGCCAATATTATAAAATAAAAATCAACAAATCACTGGAATCCCGCAAACAAATAAAATCGCGAGTTCGCGAATCTCCGACTATCCCTCTGGAGATTCAAGCTCAGTATTACTCCAACTGGGTTTTTTCTGCCATTCACACTGTAGTGATGTGCGCCCAAACTCGAACTATCGATAAAATTGCAAAAAAAATAAATATATCAGAAAAATTAGTTGAGGAGTCTTTGATTTTTTTGACCCAGTGGCAATTCGTAAAAGAAACGACGCAAGGATTTGAGCCCGGGGTTAATCGGCTGCATTTGGACTCCACCTCGCCGTTCATAATTCAGCATCACCGCAACTGGCATCTGGAGGCCATGCGTTCCGTGGGTGAGCGCCGGGATGGAGATTTTAATTACTCGGGTGCATTGAGTGTCGGAAGGGCTGACGTCGCCGCCATTAAGGAAATTCTTTTGAAATCGGTCAGTGCGATCGAATCACAAATCGCACAGTCGCCAGACGAAGAGGCGATCGGACTTACCATGAGTTGCTTTAAGTATTGAGTCTATCACCCCTCGTAAAGCGGTTTATTATTTTCGTCGACCAACTTTATGCATCTATAATATAGGACTTGAGATCCAGGCCACGGTTTTCCTCAAATCCTGACCTGAAAGGCACTTTTGGATATTTGGTTTCCGGCCCGATCGATATCATCGTATAACCGCTGTGTACATTTTTCGTCTTAACAGTGACAGACATGAGCACGCTATAAAACTCTATTCTAATAGATTGGCTATCGCTAACCGTACCTCTGGAACACTTATTGCTATGTTTTTATTTGTATTGGTAAAGAGTTATCATGATGCGTTTTAAGAGGGAAAATATGTACTTTAATGCCATGTCGAAAATTTTATTTGTTTTGCTTGTCTGGTCGGTATCGGCCTCGGGGATAGCGAGTACTGAAAGCGAAGATGTATTTTTGATAAGGTCGGTTGAAGCAAGTCACTCTGCCATAACAAGGTTTCGCGGTAAAAATTTTCCAATTGTTAGCCTTGTTTTAGCCAGCTACAGAAATGGGACAATGTACAGTAGTCCAATTTCAAAAGAAGAGGCGAGACGAATAAAAATAATATCTGAGAGTATGACTTCGGCAATTATTGTTTACCCAAAAACACTAGTGTCTAAAGTTGAGCTAGATGGCAACCACCTCAGCATTTCGGAACTTAATTCCACAGTTCAGAAGAAATCCATTGAAGTGTCTCGAGAGCAACTAAAGCAAATTAGGCTCAGCGGTGATTCGCTTATTTTTGTTCAGTATCATTTGGTCGGGATATCGCCACGCTCAACTAGTTATCACGAACTTAAGGATTGGACAGAGGAGAAATCCCGCAAATTTATGAACCTCTTGTTAAGCTCAGGAGCTAAGAATATTGGAAGTAATGGTAATACATTTCTTTTGGCGGTGCCTTCAGGCCAGGAAGATCTAGTCCAATCTCTTATTAATAGAAACCTTTGGTACAATCTTATACCTTCTCGTAATTTCAAAATCCCAAAGCCCACGAAGGCGACTTGTGCGAGCTTGTTTGGGAATTAGCGGCGCTAGTCGTTATGCATGCAATCTCTAGCGGAAGTACTAGTGGTCGCGCAGTGAAAGTTTCCACTCTTGCCCCGTCCGCGAGATGCGTATATGAATCTCGCCAATTTGTTTGATCCCTGTCTAGATTTCTACTTTTTCAATGATTTTAATATTTGTTCACAAGCTCCTATGGCACCATTGTCAACAAGTGGCTTATTTGCTTCGAGGTCTAAGCATTTGCCTTGGCGAATTTCTTCTTTTACATTAACCAATATTGCGCAAGCCCCAAGCAAAGGAAGAGCACCGATCCGCAGGATGTAACCTAGGTTACTAGCAAATAAAGACCGCATCTAAATCTTTAATTAAACTTAATGATATTCGTCTTGATAAAATTAAATTCACGTTGGAACGTTTCGTGCAAACCTCTCATTAAGTTCAAAAATTTGAGAATTAAACATGTTTGGGAAGATATCATTGTCAAAATTACTTTTGGTAAGCCGTTTTCTGTTACTTTTTCTGCTACTTTCATTTTTCTCAAATGTATCCTTGGCCAAAGGCCTATCGTGTAGAGAACTGTTTTTTCACCAAGCCCCCAAAGTAAATCTAATTAACTTTAAGGATTTGTCGGGGCCAAAAAAGCTCAAATTTTTGAAAGAATTGATAGCTGAGAATGCGATTGTACAATTTCAATTAGAAGACCAGAGATGGGTGACAGGACCCATTTTAAACATTACAAAAGACCCGACAAGAAAGCGGACCGAAATTCATCTTGGAGGAAGCTATCCGTCTCCGATAAATGAAATTACTCAAGTGCGCATCCTTGGACCAAAAGAATATTTTCCAGAATACGATAGCGTGACAATACTACCTGTTGATTTAGAATTAGAAAAAAAGCTTTCGACCATTCCAAAAACCTACCTTAGTAAAATCAAGCGTCACGGTGGAAAGATTGTCAGCATGCCGGAGTTTTTAAAAAAGTCAGAAGATATAGGTGGCCATCTACTCGGCCTAGACGTCGACGAATATCGAATCGTATCAGAATACTCTGGTCTTGAGCCTTTTGAAAAAACCTACAAAAAAATGGGCGTCGATTGGGAATTAGTAGATGATCACACGAACATTTTAATGGAGCACATAAGTGGCCGTTCAATTGTATTTCTCGTTCCAAGAAGTCTTTTTTCGTACGATACAGGTGCGACTATAGATGGTGAGAATATCACTCGCCTCGAATTTCTTTGGTTAATGAATCACCCTTCCGCCTTAAGAAATGTAACCTTTGTTTTTGGAGGTTATAACTCTATTTTAGTGAGCGGCAGTACCGAATTAACGCCTGCGAAGCTGAGGAAAGCCGTAGAAAAAACCTTACTTAGTTCTCAGAACTGACTTAAAGAGGCAAATAAAGTTTAGAGCGGGCAGAAAACAGAAACGCCCCCACAAAGATCGATTTCTTTGACGGCAAAGGCATTCAAAAAATTGTGGGTGGGGCACATCATTTTTGCGCCTTAGTAGGCGCGGTTATAAAATCGTAACCGGATCAAAATCTACCGTAATTTCAGAACCCTGAGATAGACCGAACACGAAAGTCGTTGCCCAAGAAAGTGATTCTGGAAACGGGGGTGGATATATTGGAACTGACCCTGACTCTGTATTTTCAACTGCCAATATCAAAGAGGATGCTGAGAATGGCGATTATTTGAACTATAA
Organism: Pseudomonadota bacterium; assembly: GCA_034439715.1. Taxonomy (GTDB): domain Bacteria; phylum Bdellovibrionota; class Bdellovibrionia; order Bdellovibrionales; family SG-bin7; genus JAWXAY01. Next base: position 22,977 of record JAWXAY010000036.1, on the reverse strand, counting down.
TTTTTTAGTTCAAAGTTGTTCATCAGGAAATCTAACTCATAGTGGCCTAATTCGTTTGCCAGAGCTAGTTCATTTGCCGGATCAGTGCGGCAGTGGCGAGAGGATCATTTCTAATAAAAAAATTCAAAAATCTTCTTACAATCATTCAGTTATCCTGTACGAAAATATTGCATATCTTCATCTAAAGAAACCGTTTGATCTCCCTGAAGAAGTTATTCGAATTGAAGCTTTGTGCCGCACGATTGATGCTTCGGACTCAAATGGAAACGAACTGGGTTTAGATATCTTAGTTCTCGAGAAAGCCGGAGTTCGAATTGCACAGATTTATTTGAGTGAGAATATTAGTGGACGGCACGTTGTTGCAACAGTTACAAAGCAGCTGTTGGATAGTGCTTTTATCGACGAGAGCACTTTTGAATACAAGTGGCACGATTTACCGATTAAGTTAGTTATTTCAAATCCTACTATATCTCCCAATCCATCAGCGATTTTTGAAGGAAAATTTTACGATAAAACCGTTTACAAAAATCTGAGTTGTGTTTTAGGCGGATTTTGGCGCCAATAATTATTTAAGTCAGTGTCCAATGTCAGGGGCTCAGTTTAAAACACCTGATCTCCTAGTCGAAGCCCTTGAACTAATTCATGGGCATTTAAAATCTGGAAAAGGTTTCGCCAAGAAACTCTCAGACTACCACGGTGCTACCAAACTTCGAAATGAACTGAAATTCTTTGAAATGCTATCGACTTTCGATTTCTCAAATGAATTTAACTAACTAATGAACCCTATTCAGGGTTTTTTGGGTATCGAAAATTGACTAGGAAAATTGGATGGGGTAGTCTCCTGCCTCTATCCAGCCGAGATTATTAAGCATTAAATTTGCAGTTACCAAAAAGTTACCATACGAAATGTCTGGACATTTCGTATCCCATAGGATACATTCAAATTGTGGGGTGTAAGTGGAAGCTAAGCCGAGAGTGTTGTTAATCTTTGAAACCGGTGATGGAAAACTTCCATTTGAAGAGTGGTTGAACAAATTAAGAGATCTTCGGACTCGAGCCGTCATTCGAAAACGCCTTGATCGTATAGGGCTTGGTAATTTAGGCGATGCCAAATCAGTTGGCAAAGGCGTTTCGGAGCTGCGAATCGATGTTGGTCCTGGATATCGAGTTTATTTTGGTGAAGATAAAGGTGTCGTTGTGGTGCTTTTGTGTGGCGGCGATAAAAACACTCAAGAACGCGACATAAAAAGGGCGCAAGGATATTGGCAAGAATATTTGTCACAATAAGGAGATGCTATGGCAAAACAAGTGAAAAAATATGAAGACTCTCTTATAGAATCGTTAAGAGATCCAGCGGAAGCAGTAGCGTATTTAAATGCGCACTTAGAAGACGAGAAAGGTGACAGCGAAGAATTATTTTTAGTCGCGCTTCGAAATGTTGCTAAGGCGTATGGATTTTCTGAGGTGGCTAAGTCAGCGAAGTTGGGAAGAGAGAGTTTATACAAAGCTCTTTCTTCTGGTGGGAATCCAAAAATTGAAACTCTACGGGCCTTGTTAAAAGCGATGGGTTTGAAACTGTCGGTGGAAGTGGATGATACGAAGAGGACTGGTTGATTAATTTGAAAAAGACGAAAAAAAATTAAAAGATCCTAAGTTTCATAAAGGATATGAAGAAGAGTATAAAAAGCTACAAGTAGCAACGAAAAGGCCAGATGGTAGTAAAGGACGAATAGCATATTGAGTTTTGATTTTGAGACGCAAGAATCTCTAAAATATCTCCATTCTGATCAGGCAATTAACCCCCTTGATGCAGACGCCTACTGGCCAAAATGGAATTCTCCTTGGTGGCACAATATTTGTGGCTTCTATCTTGCTCTAATTCAAGACTAAGATTCTAGATCGGAATTAAAGGATTTTGAGGCAAATAAAATGGCTAAGGGCTATCTATCAGGAACAATTTTGGGCTTATTTTTAACGGCACTGTCGTTAAAGGTCTACGCCCAGCCAGTCGCCAAAGTCGATTTTGAGCAGCGCTCCAGGGTCATTGTTTGGGATGTCGGCTCCCAGCGGAGCATTGTAGATCGAGAAGATGATCTGACTGACCTTGATCAGGAGTGCACAATAGCCGATTCGAGCGTTAGTCCCAATCCAAGTCAGATTATGGCCTCAAAAAAAGGTATTTCTCAGGACATTCTCAAGCAATCACTGGCTCAAATTCTTGGAAGGTTCAGCGTTAATGCTGCTGATTTCAAGACGACTCCTGTTGCTGCATTTGTTGGGAAGACAAATGAACCAGTTTTTTTACTTTTCCCAGAGCAACATATTAATAATCTCGTAAAGCAAGAGTTAGGAGAACTCCACGAATCCTTAGCGCAGGATACGTTGAAACTTACGACGATTTTGGATCGCCAAGGTATTAAAATCGTAAACACAATTGAAGGTCCGCAAGGTCTCTGGACTTCGGAATTTAACCTTGTGCCAAAAACTCTCATTGAAAGATTTGAGGAAGCCTACAAGTTAATGGCGACCAAGTGGATATCTGGTGGGCAGCTCGTGGGCGAGGTTTATGGAGACAAGATTTTAACTCATAATAATGACAATAACGATCTTACGATTCAGTACGCGCTCTCGCTCAAGGCCTATGAAATGAGTTTTGAAGCAAAGTCGGATTTAAATTCACGTTGGGACCGAGCCAAGGCTTACTTGGCTTCTAAGTTTCCTGCGCGTTCAAGAATGGTTCAAGTGGACGGCTTTCGAGATTTTTTTGAGAAAACAGTGGTTCGCTCATCTGAAGAGATTAAAAGCATCAATTCTCAGATTTGTGAGGCCCGCAGCGAAGAAATGGCTAGATATTCATATGGGCTGGCAAAGAAACAAGGTGCCAGTGTGGTTTACATGGGATTTGGAGCCCTTCACGCTCACGGAGTTATCGAGCAGCTTCGCCGGTATTCCGCGAGCTTTATCGTTTTTTCTCCGAATTTCTAACACTAAACAAAATTAGTTTTAAATTGGATGGGTAACTCGACAGTGAGCTAACCACCCACAATATCTCAAATTATTAGATCCTGTGCAACCAAATGCTACCACGTTTAAATCCTTACCTTCTTCTCAGCTGAATTACATTGCCAATGACTTCCTGAATCTGGGGTACCTCAATGTTGAGCGCCTCGGTGGCTCCTTCTATGTCTTTACCAGACAACCGCAAGTATCCTTGCGTGGTCTTAATGGACGAATGGCCGACTATGGCCATAACCTTAGAAAGTGGAACACCATTGTTTAGCATTTGCGTTATAAACGTTGCTCGAAGGTCATGGAATTTGATTGGGGTAATGCCAATTTCCTCGCAGAAACTCTTCAACACCTTTGCTTGTTCGCCTTGGTCCCATTCCCATAATCGCGGGAGTACCAATTCCGAATCCTTAGAAAAAGTTGATTGAAGCTCAACGAGAAATTTTCGACATTCATTTGATATTGGATAAATCCGGTTTTTAGCAGTCTTAGTCGGGCCTTCTCCATTAAGTTTGGTCCATGCCTTACTAATATTGATTTTGCCAGTCACTAAGTCCACATCAGTCCACCGCAAACTGTACAACTCGCCTGAGCGCATTCCAGTGAGCAGTGCCAGGGTCCAATGAGGAAAGAAGCGATGTTCTGTCTTGCGCGCCTCGCGCAGCAAGATTTCGACCTCGTTCCTATTTAGAACTCCCTGATTAGCATCTGCACACCGAACTCGGATTCCTACGGCGGGATTTCTCACAAGCAAGCCTTCCTCAATCGCTATGTTAAAAACTCGTTTCACGATTTTTAAAAGGCCCCTTTGCGTGTAGCTAGAGGTTTCTTTACAGCGCTCAAAAATGACTTGATGAACATCGCTAGGTTTAATTTCATCCAGAAACTTTTCATTCCAAACAGGATTAAACCATTTGTTCAAACAGTGCTTGTAGTTGAAATAAGTCGAAGTTCTATATTCGATTCGGTACTTTTCAAGAACATGCTCGATCCATTTTTGCCATGTCACTTTGGTTTTTAAGCCCTCTAGATCCATCAAAAGTTCAAGTTCAACACGCCGAGCTTCACGCTCACTGTTGAACCATCTTTTGCGCTTCATAATTTGCGTACCGGATTTATCCCGTATTTTTACAATGACTTCATACTTAGGTTTGCCGTTTTCGATCACCTTCTTTATTGCCATAATCTACTCCTTTCAAGCTCCGCGCTGTTCGCGCAAGAGGGAATAGAGATAGTTCACATTGAATCGAAGATGCTTTCCAAAATATCGACACTCGATTTGTCCTCGGCACCTACGAATTCGTAGAGCGTTCGGGGAAATTCCGAGTATCAAGGCTGCGCCTTTCGTAGAAGTCCACACAGGTTCTATTCTATTTTCAAAGAGCGATGAGCTTGGTAGCTCAAGAAAAATGTTCTTGTCTGACATAATACTCCTGCATCCCTTGTATTTCAAGGGTTCTAGAGTTTTTTTTGGCTCAACAAAGGGCGCAAGAAATTAATTTCTAGGTGGCGCTTGAGTTATCCACAGTTCTGTTGGTGGATAACTCAAGTATTGGTTTTACAAATTTCTTTTTAGAGCTTTCGGAGAGTCCATAAGCTTCTCGAATGGCTTTTTTAACAATGTCAGGCAGGTCTTGTTCACTTTTGCTCAAAGATGCCAATGCTTCCTTGTCATCGAAACAATTGTTGCGAATTGCCTTGATGTCTGATTCTGATAATAGCGTTTTAATGCGAGCCAAAATATAGTTTGCAACTTCAGATTTGTTAGCCTTGCCACCAATAAATCCTGTATTCACCGTCGCCATATAATCCTCTAGGCTTGTATTTGCTTCTTTATCCAATACAACTCTAAACTGTTCTTGCTTCATTCGTTCATTTTCTTTTGAGCCTTTGATTTTTCTTTCTATTTTTTTTTCTTTTCCTAATTCTTTATTATCATTCATATTCTAACTCCTTTTATTACCCCCACCGCCTTTCCTCTTGTCACCAGTAGGAGACCCCTTTCACTCAACTACTCGTTGGGGGAGAGGGGTCTCCTACGATCAGGGGACAAGATCAAGGAAAGGCGGCGGGGGTATGTATTTGATTTTATTCTCAGGTTTTAAATTTCAAAAATTCTGTTTTTTAAAAAACATCACTCTGCTTTGCAGTGATGCCGGAGTGATGCCACTGTGATATTTAAGTCAAATTTTTATCAGTGTTTGGCTCATTTGCCTCAAAGTTTGTTTTGTTTCAGAAAATGAAATGTTCGCATTTGCAGGATCACTTCGCCAATCATCAAGACTTACAAAGCCAATTGGCTTTTCCCATTCTGGAAAATAGGTTTCGCGAATGGCGGTCTTAATGCCATTTTTGACCGTCTCAAGATTAGTGATAAAAACAATTGTTGAGATATCCTTCGCCGCCATAAAAGAATTCATCATTTGCCGGTAGCGCTTTGGTTCTTTCCGAGAAAGCTCGACCTCAAGGGCAATTTTCTTATTTGAATTAGGTCCTTTGAGATTAATTAAAAGGTCTGGATATTTTGTTCGATCAGTCGGATCGTAGTGTCTTCGTGACCTTAAATCTTGCCTTTTTAATTCACCTTCAAAATAGGCGGACCCTAGGATATCTTGTTTTTTTAAATTCAAAAAACTTTTAACTACGGTCTCATCATGATCAATTACGCCAACTGGAGGTGCCATTGTAATTGAGTCACCGGCAATTTTTAAAACTAGAGGATGTTTGGAGTTTGGAACAAAAACGTCTTGTGCTCTTTTTGAATAGTGGCGATAAAAATATCCCCTGGCGGCCAAAATTTTCCAAAGCTCATTTTTCCACCTTTCATTTTTTGGCGCATAATACTCTAGCCAGATAGCTTTGCTTAAAAAACCAGTTCTCACCGCTAAGGTAATTTCTGGAGATGGATCATAGGGTTTCATTAATAGCTCCATTCATAAAAGGCCGGTTAACGGTCCCAGCGGGAAGGCTCCTCGATGACATACTCAAAGTGTCCTTCAACAAAGCGGTTCCCTGACACGCGACTTTCGATCCATTCGGTTCGAACTTTTGCTTGGGTTAGGGACGGCATCACCCCTGCCTGTTGCGGAGGGGACGACGCTCGCCCCTTCAGGAAAGCTTCTTTTTTCTGCTCGTCCATTTCTTTATGAATAACTGAGCCAGTGATTAGTCCGGCCATTCCGCCAAGGGTGGCCCCGACAAACACATTTCTGGTTCGGTATTCTCCATTTTTTCCAGGGTCAGCAATTCCGCCCAATAGAGCACCTGTGCCAGCACCAATGGCACCGCCGAAGCCAGCGCTTTTGTTGGCAGTAGCGCAGCCGATTGAGAGCATCACAAGTGAAAGCGCGACTAGGTGAACAGCAGAAAAATATAGAAATAGTTTTCTTTCTTTAGTCATTTGTATCCTTTGATTTTATTTTTATATACTCAGGTAGTCCGAAGTTCGTGAGCATCTTTTTTTCAATTTTTGGTAACGGCTCAATAGGTAAATCATCAAATTTTTGAAACTTAATGTTTATCGTTTTACTTCCAGCATCATGCGGAATAACCATCACGGCCTCACCAACACCAAGTTCATTTTTAATTTTATTTGGATGCACAATAAATTCTTCGACTTCGCGTGCCGAGGCGTCGCCAGTTTCCTCTTGCCTTAAAATCCCTTTTTTTGTTCGCTCAGTATATTTGATTGACTTTATGGTTCCGATAACTTTTGAAAAATACTCGGCAGAGTCAGGTTCATTTCCACGCATGATGATTTTAATATTTGAGTTGGTCAGTATTGAATTTGCGATCGGATCACCAAGAGTTTTTAAGTCTCCTAAAGCTTGATGAGCGAATACAATCCCAACATTGGCACTGCGGCTTTTGTTAAGTACTGAGACAAAGCCCTCGTACAAATACTCAGTAAAATCATCCAAGAAAACAGAGTAAAAGTTTGGGGTCCTGTTTTCTCCTCGGTGGCGATTGGCAATTGCAGACTGTAAAGACTGAAGCACCATCTTGCCAGTAGCTTTTCCTAAGAAGGGTGTCAGTAGCACTGGAAGTTGAAAATAAATGATCTGATTCTTTGCTAGGGCTTCTTCAAGTTGAATTGTCGGACTTTCAGTATTGTATAGAACCGATGTTTTGCCGAATGCAAAATGGCTTAACGCCGCAGTCAAGCCGCTGGTACTCTGAACTCGGTCGCTCGCGGGAATTTCAATAAAGTTCTTCAGCCACTGTTTGAGCGAGTCATTTGGTCGATCTTTCATCAGGGCATTGACTCTTGCTGGTTGGCTAATGGCTTGATGCAGCTTCAAAAAAGTTGGCAATTGACCTAGGGTTTCAAATATTCTCAAGAATTGTGAAAATATTTCGAACTGAACACTTCTGTAATGCTGATTATCAAATTCAAAGGCATTAAAAACTCGCTCTGCAGCTTCCTCAGTTGTGCCGCCTATGAGCGGATTAAATTGATAGGACTCGGGAATATTGCCAAGTGAAAATAGTCTAAAATCTTTTTCTCGGCCCAATTGAACCGCGTAGGCCCAAAGCTTATTAAGCAGTGATCGGTCTGATTTTCCATCAATAAGCACGAGGCCACGCCCTTGCTGCATATCTTGAATCGCCCAGGGAAGAATAACAGACTCGGTTTTGCCCGCGTTTGTAGTACCAATAACTTGAGTGTGCATAGCTCGTTGTTTTGGTTTAATGAATACCGCCTTGCGCTTGTCTGTAAATCCACAAAAGACGGCATTCTTATCATTACCGGTTATTGCATTTTCTTTTTTGATTTTATCGACATATGCCTCAGCCTTTCGTGAAATAAAAATGTATAAATAAAAAACCAGAAGCCCCGCTACCACTGAGACATATATTTGATTAAGTGGGTTTTTGATCCAGAGTACCCACCACTGAAAAAATTTATCAATAAGCGCGGCAACAAAAATAACACCAGCTCCAACCATTAGAGAATAATCGGACCCGTTCAATTTGCCGTTGCTGTTATCTTCCATAGGCGCCCGGATCTCTAAATACAAAAGCGGTCGAGAGCACCGCCAATGATTCATTGCCCGCTTCTAACACAATCCATTTTTTCTCTTTTTGAAGGTCATGTGCCCAGCTATCTGCGCGATCTTTTGCAGTTTCCGCTACGGCATTCCTCATTCCATTGCCGTCGCCACCGGCATTTGCGCCAAAAGGACCCCTTTGTATTGAGCCCTCTGCATAGGCACCAATAAATTTTGTCAGCGTTAATCCAACTGTATTTTTAAGAGCCTCAGAATGAGTTTTACCTTCAACACCGCCTTGTCCATCTGCTGAAATACCCACGGCAGACAGTTGACGTTCTCTGCCATCAGGAAATTGCACTGACTTCCAAGAAACTTGCGCTCGATCAGAACTATCATCAAATGAAGCTTCGCCAAAAATTTTAGCCTCTTGCGGAATAGCGACCGAATCTTCGTGAACAACCTCTTTTGTAACAATTCCAATGATTGGCATCGCTTGGTTTGAAACAATAATTTTATGCGCAAGTTTGATAGACAGTCTTGTTCCTGCTGGAAGTTGCGTTTTTCCATCGACACCACTTCTGGCAATTATCATCGAACTGCTACGATCTGGTCCGCTGGAGGAGGCACCACTACCAGATGACTGGCCCAAATAATCTTTAGAACTAGGCACTGATCTCGCATTCATTTGGCTTTGCTCAAGTTGTGCCAAAGCATCATTTGTCGGATCTCCCTCAATAGATTTTGAAGCTCCGACCGAACCAATATCAGCCTTCTCATGAAAATCTGCTGTTAGTAGCTTTGACTCAGGCAGCAGCAACAAAACGACCACAAGAACTACCACTGAGACAACGCCAGCATGAGATATACGCCTCCAGTTAATGTCTTGCTTTGCAATGAATGGCTTGGCCTCTTTAAAAAAGATCCGCGAAAACCAATTTTGATTTTTTGTTACTTCCATGAACTCACCTTAGGTAAGGTTAAATAAGTGGTTTTCTTTCGCCTCAATTCGATTTTAAAAGAGATTGATTCATCAAGATCGGATCTTAAAATTTGCATCAAGACTTTTACGTTTTGCGTGGCTTTCACCTCAAAACTTGAAAATATCAGATTATGGATCGGTTTTGTTTTTCCAGACTGAGTAATCCAAATCCACGATGGATCAATTTTATCTCGCGCTGATGATTGGAACTCAAAATCAGCCGTCAACAAATCTTTTGATTTACTTATTCGCTTTAGCTTAAGGGTTAGAGAGCCATCATTTATTTCTTTTGAAATATTCATCCAGTGGACTGTGGATTTAATTTCTTTTGGCTTTTCTTTTTGACCATCGAGATAAACAACGTAGTCAGCACTTGGTTCTGATCCAGTTATGAGCTGCACATTGTATCTTCGCCAATCGGTATAGACGTAAAGATTGCTTTTTGCTCCTCCGTGTAAAGGTTTGATTGTGATGGCTTGGTCAAGGTACTCAACTTTAAACGCATTTTGATCGCCGACAACGACACTATTTGGTCGGTCAGGCACTTGAATAATGGTCGCAATTCCAATTGCCGTTCTGACAGTAATAATTTGATCTTTTTGAACAACAACGTGCCGAACACGTTGAGATGCGAACGATGCAACGGGAAATGCAACCAACAAAATCCAGAGAAATAAATTCATTGAATCTCCAAAATATATATGTGAATTTAACTCAAATCTTTTTATGGCAATCTCTTTATTGCTCTTCGCGCTCTTTAACAACATAAATACCCCAAGGATTAAGTCTAGTTCTCGGCCCGCTATCAAAACTTAGCTCCAGTTTCAAATCTCCCGCAGCTTTTAGTCCTTGAATAGCGGTCACACGGTCGCCGAAAATAGAGACAGTTTTCTTTTCTAAATTAACCTCAATTTTATCTGGATAAACTCGCTGCATGACTTGGCGGTCAACCGAAAATTTTGCAACATTGGCTGTTGCCGACAGGTAGGCGGTAAGGCTTTGTGGCGCAATAAAAGCCTCCGCAAGCTTTAATCTTTCCTTAACTGACGTTGGCTCCCATTTATAGCGAAGCTCAATATATCTTTTGATTGCAGTTTTTATTTCATCATCAGGTTTTGGCATCTCCCGCTGTTCGATTTGCCTCGCATCAACAGCTAAAGTTAGAACCAGCGGAGCCTTATTTATTATTACAAGGTTTAAAATCAGTGATAGCCCAGACACTCCAACAGCGCAAAGAGAAAAAAGTTTCAGAAATTGATTCGAGTGAAGTAGGTCAGAAAGAGCTTTCGGCAGTTTTGCCGTCTCCAATTTTATTATTGTATTCATTTGTTTCCTTTAAATTTGTTAATTGCACTTTTTGAAAATGATGATGTATTTCTCACAACTTCAGAGCCCAGAGCTTTAACCATCATAGCCCTTGCCGGTGCAGCGACTGCTGCGGCTGTTGCTACAGCGCCTAGACTTGTAGCCTCTGCATGAAATCCATGACCCACAATTGCGCTTACAATTTTTGGTGTCATCAGCATGGCAATAGTAATAATGAAATTCATTGCTATGAGTGTGATGTAATTTCCTTCAATTTGATAAATCTTACTAAATGATAATGCGGTTAGCATTGCTCCAAGTACTGCCCACACAATTTTCCATGAAGCGACTTCGATCATCCCTTTGAATAAATTCTTCGTAATCTGACTGGTGGACGAAAACATATTAAACAGCAAAAGCAGGGGAGCAATGACTGTGTAGAATATCCAGTAAAAATGATACATTGCTATTGTCAGAAATCTTGCAATGTATAAAACCAAGTAACTCAAGAAAGCCAGCGCTGCTATAATCAGATCATCAAACTGAAGAAGAATACTTGTTGGCGTAAACGAGTAACTTTGTGATTTTTCTTGCGCCATTCTCATAAAGTTATCGAGACTATTAATCGCATCAATTCTTTCAACTATTCCATCAGCAACAAAAACAATTGCTTTTGTGATCTCTGGAAATGCAACCAGCAGCAAAGTTGAAATCACAGCTCGTTTTAATACGTCAATAAATTCAATACTGCCTTGTGGATGCCTAAACCAAGTGACCGCAACCGATAGCGCAAAAAAAACTGGGAGCATTAAATAGTAAATTCTTACGAACTCTTGGTGAAGCTCAGTCATCAATGAGCCAAGCACATTCCAATCAGGCATCAGTTACCTCCACTATTAAGCGGCTTAATGTTGGTTTCCCTTGGCAAGTTTCCTAAAGCCGAAGAAAGACCGTCGTATTCAGTTTTAAATTGTGCGGATTTCAATTTTTCTTTTCGATTTGCTAGGGCCATATTTTCGCCCATCATTTTAAGCATCATCGAATTTGTTCTGAGCACTTGTGTGGTAACGCCAATCAAAACAGCCACACTTTGGGCTGTTAGTTTTGCAGCCCCTTGTGGACTCACTGATTGCGAATGACTAAAAATTCTTTTACTTTCGTCGTCGGCTTCATCAGCGAATTTGAACAAAGTTCCGTTCATCGCGATACTTTCAGAAACTGACTGATCCTGTGCCGCCTGAAGCCTTGCCTCGGCAGTTTGGGGAATTTTTCCGTAAATAGATTGTATGGTGTCGAGCACTCGGTCTGCTGTGTCTAAGTTGCCATAAAGACCTGGATTAAACTTCGGATTAATCATCAGAAGAACGGTGAGTCCATCCCTAATGCCTCGGTTAATATCACGCATAAGATCCAATGTGTCGCCGCCTGTGCTCAAAATTTGTTTAAGCTGTACAAGTTGCGCAATAGCTTGTGCTAAAATTTGCACCAGCACAGCAACATCAGCGCCAAAAAGATCGGCCTTTGCTTTGTTTGGAAATGCAAAGACCACACTCATCACACCTGCGACGATCAGCGTTTTAATTCTTTTCATCAAGCCGCCTTTCTGCCAACGGCAATTCCTTGAGGAAATTCGATTGCAGCTTTCTCGATTGCTTCGACCAAAGTCAGATTTTGTTTTTTTAATTGATCCAAATAATTATTGTCTTGAGCGTCGCTTGTTGAAAGCCAGTATTCAAAGGGACTTGGATAAATCCGAACAACCTGTCTTTGGTCGCCCTCAATCATGAACCCCTCTGAAAATACACCTTTTCGTTGTTCAAGTGAATGAATTAGCGCAATTTCTTGAGAATTGAGTTTTAAAGTATTTTTTAAAATCTCAGTGTCACCACGCTGAAGCATCACAAATTTTGTGGCTGTGTTATTCAAAATCGCCGGACCTATGGCGCTTGCCACAATTTCTTCGACTCCTTGGGTGATGAACGTAATTCCACTTCCAGTTTTTCGAAGTGTTCTTGCGCAATACTCCATGAAGTTTGCTGACGCCGAAGATTTTAAAAGCTCCCAAGCTTCGTCCAAGATGATTCGTTTTTTTCTGGTTCGATCATTTTCAACCTGCGACAGAATAAAATCAGTCAGAATTAAAACCATCACGCTTTGAAGGTCTGGATAACTCGATAGTCCTTTCAAATCAAAAGTGCAAATCGGCGCGTCTGTTCTTAGACTTCCGTGACCATCAAGCAGTCGTCCGTAGGGACGCTCGCCAGTCCAAAGGTAAAGCATCTTTGAAATGGCCCGCATATTGTCTTCCTCAAAAACTGATAGATATTTTGCAAGATCTGTCATAACTGGAACTTCGCCCTTCGCTCTTCGCGATTTATAAAGCTCAATAATTGCTTTTTCTAAAAGCGCACGATCAAGCTTTGGCAATTTTGTTTTTTCATCCTCAGCGACCATCGTTTCAACAATTGCTAGTAACGATTTGAGCTTTTGATTACTTGGCTCCTCAAATGGGTTGGCTAAATCAAAAGGATTAATTCGGTATTGGTCTGAAAGATTGATCTCTAAGTATTGACCGCCCAGACATTCAGTGATTTTTTTGTATGATCCACCGATGTCTATAATGAATACCCGAAGATCCCTGGCAAGCTCCTGCATCAAAATGCAATTGTTCAAGAAACTTTTTCCAGATCCAGATGACCCGGTCACCAGCGAGTTGAAATTCGGAAGATTTGGATCGAAGCTGTTAAATCCGACTAAACCATTCAAACGATTTCTGAAAATAACAACAGGATCTTTATCTCCCTCTTGTGGCCCATACACTGGTAAAAAATCTGCCAGATTATTGGTTTTCATCTTCCTGGCCCGTTCAAGATTTATTGGTGCCGCCGGAAGATTACCTTTTAACACTTTCCAAGATCCAACAGACTCCTCAAGTCCTTCCGCACCTTGTAGTGCTCTGAATCTTGATAGGACTTCCCGAACTTCACGGTTTAGCTTTTTATTGCCGTCAGGAGTGGCTTCGGCCTTTAGAACAACAGTCATCTGCACTGCATAAATCCGCTGACCTGTATTTAGCAGATCACGAATTAATTCTTCAATACTTGAAAGTTTGCTTTCACTTTCTAAATCACTTGCGCGACCGGCCTGAGTTACGGCTAGTGAATGCGCCATTTTTCTTTTTTGCTGAAGTTTTGCCATTTCATTACTTTGATTTGGCACTTCAAACGATAGAATCAAATCATAGTGAAACGACATACGTAAAAAACCAGCAAACTGGCCAGCATAAGTCATTTCAGGAAGAGTTTTCAGTGTCACAAGTCTATGGTGATACTGATCGAGCGTAAATTGGTCGAAACCTAAGACGAGATCGCCAAATAAAAGCTGTTCACGCGGCGAAGAGTTTGCTAGCCAACCTGCTTCGTTAAGCAACTCTTCACTCAAGTCAGGTTCAGATGAAGTTTTCACGGACGGTGTTGGTTCAGTTTTAGATCTCTTCGGATTTAAAAACCGATAAATGTGTGTAAGCATTTCATCTTTTGTGAGCTGCCTACTCTGAATACCAAGGGTACCAAATGATGAAATAAAATTTTCAAGGTTTTGATTTAAATTTTCAAGCGTTTCATAGTAAGCGTCTTTTGTGACTTGAGAAAAAACCTCCCTTTTTTTAAAGATACTTACTTTTTTAGATGGGACGGGCTTTACGCGTACATAAACACGAAGATTTGGGCGGTATAGTTCGCCCGAATCTTGCAAAGCTTGTAATTTGTGTTCGCGAAAGGCTGCAATTTTTTTTACAAGACTGTGCGCCTCCTGATTTTTTCCAGAAACATGTTTTTCAATTGCATCTGAATAGTCAGACCTGACAGATAAAACAAATTGCACAGTCGTATTTTCAGAAATTGAATTGAGCGCTGACCTGAGTCCTGCGGTGAATTGATTTGTTTCACGCTCATCAAAACACTCAATATCGGCAAGGGTCATTTCAAGCCCTGCCACTACAGAGCCATCAATTAACACAGCATGCGGCTTAGGTTCGCTAAAAAAATCCCAATAAGGAAGCTCCTCAGAAAGAGAAGCCTCCTTTTCTTTGTAATTATTCATATCTGTCCTTTCATAAATTTTCGGTACTTTAAATCTCTGCCACCAGCGACCTTATGAGCATCTTGCGAAATGTATTCGCCAAGATGTTGAAGGTAGTTATCAGGCTTTCCGCGTTTTGCGAAAAACAAGAAAAGCGCCAGCGACAAAGTTGTGCCCCAGACGAGCGGATACCTAAAACTCGTTGTACCGAAGACAAGATTCATCAAAGTCATATTCAAAAAAATGATCAAGAGGTCGGGGGTTTCAAAACCAAATATTTTACTTTTCATCTCGAGCGCGCGAGGCACGCTAGAAACAAGCAGTTCTTGTTCTTGCATACTTTACCGCACAGTTTGGGCGATAAAGTCCACAATGGCTTGGGCTCCAAACCCAAAGATACATCCAAGCACCGCATATAAAATATGTTGTTTGGCTTGTGGGTTTCCGGTGAAAAAAGAAACTGCGGCAATGGCAATTCCTATCACTGATAAAACAGGTAAAATTACTCCAGTTAATTTTGTCTTAAGGCCCACAAGGCTTGATTCAAGCCCTGCCTGAGCAAGCTCAGGCATCCAAAGACCAATCATTAAAAACAATCCTAAAACTAAAAATGTATGTTTACTTGTCATTTGTACTCCAGAAAAATGTGGAGAAACTCAAATGAACGCGCATATTTTCATATTGTAAGCGAACAAGCCTAAGCGGCAGCCGTCTCACCGAAATCAGGCTCAGGCAATTTCACGGAAAATGCCGATAATTCAGGATGAATATTTACATAAATTACCTTACTCAAAAGGTCGAAATCAAGTTTAATAACCCCAAGCGCTGAATCTGCAACGCCATTGCCAACAATGTTCCAGAAATATTTATTCTTAGCAGTCGGACTTTTATTAGGCTCTCTTGTCATCACTAAATATTTTAAAGCATCATTTTTATTTGGAATGAGATAAAATTTCTCATTTACAAATGTCCAAAGCCTGAGCGTGTAGGTATTCTGACCGTTCTTAAGATAGGCCATTCCAACACTTTTTGTTTTCTTAAATCCTCCTTCCAACTTAATATCACCTTGCAAAACTTGAAATCTGAAATACTGATCATTTTTTTGTGTAATACTTTTAATTTGTGTATCCATACTAATTTCCCCTTAGTTTATGATTCAAAATTTAAGCCGCTTGAATCATCGACATTTGATTTAATTTTTCTTCGAGTATAGCTCGAAGATCACTCAGAGCAGTTTTAATCAATTTATCTGTTTCATCCCAAGCAATCCCCAAAGATTGAGAGATTTGATCAATTGTGAGTTCGTCAAAAAATCGCATTTGAACTACTTGTTGTTTTTTTGAAGACAATTTCAATAGTGACTCGTGCAATTCCTCAAAATTGTTTTCAGAAAATATCTTTATTTTTTCTTTTATAAACAGATGAGTTGATTTCAAATACCCTCCTTAATAGTAGTCACTGCGTCTTGATCTAATAAATTTCTTCGATTCAATACGTTCAAATGTTTCCATGCTCATGTCGTTAGAAGTTGCAAATGTTTTGACTAAATCTTTAAACCATTTCCGATGAGTCTTTGGATCTATTGAGTCCATAGTATCAACAATAACGACAGATGGATTTACCCGTTGGGTTTGTTTTCGTTCGGCAGCTTTTGCTGCCCATGGAGGAATTGGCAGATCATCAGCAGATGACTTTCGATACCCAAGTAAATCGGGGCTATAGTTGCAGCACAAACAATGTGAGTGGGTTCTTAGTGTCTCGTAAGTTCGTTCATTGCATCTTGGACAATTTCTTAAATTCATTTTATCTCCTTGTTGTGTGAGCACTTTTTTTGTGGTCCTTCACCCTTTAGAATTGCAAGGCATGCCAACAAGAGGCTAAAAATCAGATAACTGTTTGAAAGTATTTTGAAATAATAGAAAGTTTCATTTTTAATAACTCAGAAAAGTTTCAAAATATTTGAATTAAAAAAAATGAAGATAAGTATTTTCAGCCAGTTAACTGGCTTCAAAAAATCTGTATGACTTCAAATTTTTTGAACGATCTTTTTTACAAATTAGTTTCAAAAAATATGAAGTGCTCCGAGTTTGGTAAAATTCTATCAAAAACAAAAGGTTGAGAATAAAGCGATGCATGGTGCCCTTTATTGGGTTTCAAATTTTTTGAAGTAATTTTTACAAGACGTGGTTCGATTTCTGCCCTAAACACAAATAACCCCTGTTCATTGCCGCCACATCGCGAATTGATTTAAAAAACCTCTGAATTTGGTTGGCACGTACATTGCTTAGATATTTAGCCACGGGGGGCAGGCTAATGGGGCAATCTAACCATTCATTATTATTTGATAAAATTGTTTGTGCTAAAGGAATGCCTCTATCCGTAGAAACACTACAGGCGCCCCGTGTCTCAAAGCTAAAGCCTATCAAAAGACCCGACGGCTATTTTATTCCGGGTTTTATTTCTGGTTCTGTTTTTGTGTCTATTGCTTCAATTGAAGAGACGGGCTTTAGTGATTCCAGACCAGAAACAGTAACTCTTAAAGCAACATCTGAAGCATTAGAGCGACTGGTCTTTAGAAAATATTTTAAAAAGAGCGGCAAACCAGACACAACAAATGGGTGGGCCTGCCACTTAGAGCTAAATAGTGCCCTTGAAAATGCTCTCTGCGAGTTGATTGAGAGAGATGTCGCACTTACAACTTGGGAAAACAGTGGACCATTTTATGAAATTCCAAAATCACTATGGCCATCAGAAATATTAAAATGGGCAGATTCTAAACCACATTCATTGGAGTATCCGGACCTAAAGATATATCTGTGTGCCACTGAAAATGGATGCGCGATTTCATCATTGCTATTTAATGAGCGCGGCAACTTTGTTACGGGCCACGCCTCAGGGTTAAGTTTAAAAAATTCAATTCTTTCAGCAACAGCAGAGTGTTTTAGATCTGCGCACGCTGCATTAAGATTCGAACATTTTTCTGAAGTTTCGAACCTACATAATACAAATATTACCAGTCTATCCGTACCCCCAGGAGCGCACTCTCTGGCCTACGCTTACAGTGTTCCTATGCCAAGCGAAGTTGTTTTGAAACAAGCGACACCTATTTTTATTGAAACCAGTTGGAGTCAGCATCAAAAAATTGTTTTAGGTACAAGCTTAAATGAATTTGAAATTTTAACGTTCAAAATTTGTGACTACTACGTTGTTCGGTTACGTAGTTTAAATTTTAAAAAATTGTTTTGGGGAAAAACCAGTTCAAGAGAACCATTAACAAATAAAAATCCACATTTTGTGGGTTAAGGAGAAAAAATGCACAAAAAATTCATAAAAAACTTTTTATTTTCTATCGCGGGCTTCAGCGTTCTGCCAAATTTTGCGGCTGCCTATGAAAAAGAAGATTTAACCCTAATTGAAAACCTACCAATTGAACAAAGAGTCGTTGTTCATGATCATGTCATTCGGTTTTTAGAAAAAAATCCTGAATTCGCTCGTGAAGCTAAGATTATCGCTGTGGATAAAGAAGGGAACGTTTATGTTTTGGATGAGAAAAAAGTTATTCTTTTTAATGTTGGTAACCCTAGCTGTGGTTCCGCTGAGTAGCGTATTTGGAAAGGATAATTCTACAGTGGGGATAAAAGTGAATACCATCAGAACATATATGAATTTCTCAAAGGCAATAGACCCAGCTCAAATTATTACAATGGCTGATCTAGAACTTTCTGTGGCACTCGCGTCCCCATTGGTTACTTTTGACAAAGAAAGACAAATTACTTCGGCCTTGGCTAATAAATGGCAAAATATCAATAAGAATAAAATTAAGTTTACCCTGCGCCCCAATTTAAAGTGGTCCGATGGTTCACCGATCAGTGCCCTTCATTTTAAAGAAGCCCTTGATCGAGCAAAAAAAGATCATGCAAGTGACCTTCGAGCTTTATTTGATTCTGTTGCCTCCATTGATGTGGATGGCAATGACTCTCTGGTTTTTACAACTGTCGAGGAAGTTTCAAAAAGTGGCATCCTTCTAAAACTGACTGAGCCTATGTATGGGCTAGTTTTTATCAACAATGGCAAACTTGATTTATCAAAAAGTGCCGGATCATTCGTCGTAGATAATCACGATGACCACCACATTCTGCTATCCGCGAATAAGAACTGGTATGAATATTCGGATCAAATGCCCTCCAAAGTTGAGATAAGGCGGATACCAAAGGATATTGACGTAATAACAAATTTCAAAAAGGATGAATGGTCCAATTTAATTTCTGGCACTTCTCTTATGAAGGCTGTCGTAAAGGATGCGATGACCGCCAACGGATTTACCACTTGGCAACGCAGTCTTGACAAAGTTTTTAGTCTCTACCCCTCTAAAAAATTTCTAGATCAAGGGGGAGCAAATTTTTTGAAGGAACTCTCTCTCAAAATTAATAAATCTAACTTGCTTGATAATTTCACTGGATACGCACTGGCCGATCAATTCTTTCCTCGAGGTTATGAGTTATGGTCTGCAGAGCCTCCAATAATTAAATTGCAGGAAAACTTCAGTCACAACAGAACTATTCGAATAGTTATTCCTGATAATCAATACGCAATTGCATTCAAAGGTAATTTAGAAAAAACTTTAGCCTTACTCACAAAAACCAAAATTGACTGCAAATTATTTCCAATCAACGAGCTAAATAATCAGCTCAAGTCTGGTGACTACGATTTACTGGCTGGTGGTGTTGCTGTTGCCGATCCTAATTTTGAAGGCGCCATGTCTTTCTTCATTGAAAGAGATCCTCCTTTTATTCCATCCGGGCCAGCTCCTAACGATTTTTCACAGCAGATGAAGTTAACTAGAAGTCTGGCAACATCTAAAGAACGTGCCTCGAGTATGCGTAAAATTATAATTCGCGCGCAAGAGGCCGGGTACGTACTTCCATTATTTCATTTTTCTAGCCTAGCGATAGCAAAGCCAGGAATAGATCTATCTGAGGTGCCCAACTCTGACGAAACGGTACTTTTTTCTAAGGTGCGCATACGATGAAACGTAAATCTCTCGTTTCTTATGTAAAGAAGCTAGCTTTGAGTTGGACTGTGGCAGCAATGCTCCTGACGCTTATTTTAAGTGCATCCTTGTTTTTTGCAATGATTTACAAAGATGCTGAGCGAGAGATCCAAACATTGGCCTCAACAGCCGTAACCTCTTATAGAACAGATATTCTTTCCGGAAATATTCGCTCAATTGAACTTCAGCTAAATAAAGAGTTTAGCATAACAAAAGATGAGCAACTTTTATTTTTAGATACAAATAAGTCTCCATGGATCGCCGACTTGCGCGCAATAAAAATTGAATCTTGCAATAACCCAAATGGTGTTTGTCGAAATATTTCTGCCGGAAAAATTATCCTTGATATGCCAATTTATTTCGATGGCGACCGAAACAATAAGTGGGGATATATACATATAGAGAGAACTCCAAAGGCCAATTGGCCACTTATTTTTTCTGTGACCTTAGTAATGATTTTTGGAATGTCATTCCAGGCCTTTGGGTTCTATTTTAATCTCTTGAAAGCAGTCAGATCCGTCAGTGAGACTATTGGGAATTGGGCAAAGAAACTATCTGACAATCCGAAGGCGCCGACTGTTTACGATTCTGCTCCGTTCACAGAGATGGAGCCCATCGAAAATGCACTTGCTGGACTGAGACGCGAAATTGACATTCTAGAAAGGCTAGCGCGAGAGCAGGGCGCACTTAATACGCTAAGAGGAATTGGGCATGATATTCTAAACCCAGTTTCGCGCTTGAAACGGTTATTAGGTTTAATACAAATAAAAATGTCAAATTCAGAAAGTTTTGATAGGGACCTCTTTCAAAACTGTAATTTGAATTTGAAGCGTCTTTCTAGCTATGCGGAGCAATTAAAAATTCTTTACAAGAAACAATCGGGAGAGGTTCTAGCTATAGACACTTCAGCTCTAGATATCTCTAAAGAACTTCAGATTTTGGCCAAAGAAATAGCTTCAGATCCAGAAGCAATTGATAAAAAAATTAGTATCCGTACTAATACTTCTGATGGCTGTATCGCACAGTTGCCAGCGCCTATTCTTGGTCGCATCGTAGAAAATATTGTAGCAAATAGTATTCATGCTTCAAGCGAAAATTCAATTATTACGATCAGCTCAGGCGTAGCAAATGAAAATATTATTTTGGAAATTGTGGACCAGGGGTCGGGCATTCCTGATAATATAAAAGACAGAATTTTTGAAGCTGATTTTTCTACCAAAATTAATAAGGGCACTGGTCTTGGCCTATTTGTCGTTAAGCAGCTATGTGAACAATATAAAGGTCAAATATCGGTTAATTCAAAAATTAATTCAGGAACTACTGTTCGAATTTTATTTCCAAGATGCGGGGTTGTTCTATGAGCTATAAAATTCTTTTGGTAGATGATGATATTGAAAATTTGAAGTTCAACAAACTTCTTTTGAGTACCGCAGGCTATCAAGTAATGACGGCGACGAGTGGCGAGGAGGCAATTAAAAATGTCAAGAATGCCAAGAAAGATTTTGCTCTTATCCTGATGGACTACCATATGCCATCAATGTCTGGAAGTGAGGCCGTCTGTGAAATTAAAAAGTTGAAGCCCCACCAACAAATTTTAGCGTTTTCACTAGACGATACTAGAGAGGTCATGCGTGAAAATTTCATAGCAGGCGTTGTTGATTTTTTGGACAAGAATTCTGAAAATGACGTTTTACTCTCCGCTGTGGCTGGGTATTGTGAAAAATTTGAAAAAATTTACCGTACACTTGATAAGTCTGATCTAGTTGCAGGAGAAAAGGAACTCTCTATCAAAGAATTGGGAATGATCGGATCGTCTGACAAGCTCTATGAATTAACAAAACAAATTAGAAAAGTGGGTCCGACACAGGCGACGGTACTAATTCAGGGCGAAAGTGGCTCTGGCAAAGAGTTAGTTGCCCGCGCGATTCATCAAACAAGTCACAGGGCAAGTGGGCCCTATCTCGCCTTTAATATTGCCGCCGAGTCACAATCGCTTATTGATTCTTCCCTTTTTGGACATAAGAAAGGTGCTTTTACGGGTGCTGTTTCAGATCAGCTCGGAAAATTTCGGCTAGCTCACAGCGGAACTATTTTTTTAGATGAAATTGGTGATTTGAGTTTAGATTTACAAGTGAAACTGCTCAGAGTTCTTCAGGAAAAAGAAATTACCCCAATTGGGGCCACCCGAGCATCATCTGTTGATGTGCGTATTATCACCGCAACACATAAAGATCTAAAAAAGATGGTTGCCGAAGGCACATTCCGAGAAGACCTTTATTACAGACTTAATAGCATTATCATTACGACAACCCCACTTCGTGATCGCCATGAAGATATTGAGCTACTCGTTGCTCATTTTTCTGAAGAAATTTGTAGGGAAAATAATTTCAGAACGCAGTTCAAAAAAAGCTGCTTAGATGTTTTTAGAAATCATTATTGGCAGGGCAATGTTCGGGAGCTTCGATCGGTTCTTCAAAGACATTTGATTAAAAGCGAAGGCAACATTATAGGACCTGAAGATCTAGATGCGAGCCTGTATGATAAGGCTCCAGCAAGTGTACCTGTGACACTTGAACAGATTGATGATCACGTCGAGCGGGTCAAAAAGGGCCTTGTCGTGGATGTCATGAAAAGCGTTGGCACCAAGGCCGCAGCTTCTCGAAAACTAGGAATCTCCCAGAACCGATTACATTATTTTCTTAATAAATGGGGACTAGGAAAAGTTTAGTGGATGTTTTCATTTACAAGAAAACCATGATCACGACTTTCTTTTAACTCTGACAGACAATAACTTTCTAGACACTGGTAGATATTATACAGGTAAAAATTTGCGAATCTCAATTTATGGCGGGCCCGAGCGTTTCGGGGCTTCACATATACGCGGGTTTGTGAAAGTCATATTCAGAGCGATTTCGGACTGGCCTAGAAAAGACATAGATCATGGTCGATTCTATAAACCGGTGGCGAAGTTGTTGTTGGATCATCATCAGGCTGGCTCCACGATTCAAAAGGTTGGTCGCTAAGCTGTGCCGAAGCAAGTGTGGAAATACCCTGCGCCCAATATTCGCTTTTAATGCCATAATCCGAAGTGTTTTTCGAAGATCACCTGTGGTCAGCTGTTTTTTTCTGACCAGAGTCGTAAATAAAAATTCTTCTTTTTCTCTCGGATAATCCCGCAAGTAGTCAATCAGAACTCTCGTGCATTCAGCAGAAATATTAATGACTCCGTCTTGGCGATTTTTTCCATCCCGAATTGTTAATTGATTCCCGCCTAAATCAACGTCTTGAACCTTAATATTGCAAAGCTCGTTATTTCGAGCACCTGAATATGACAGCAAACAAATCATGGCTTTTGTTCGAATATTTTTGGCGGCTAGTAGTAACCGTGAAACTTCGGACTCAGTTAAAACGTCTTTGATAAGTCTTCTTGGTTTTTTTGGCCTTGTCAGTTTAACGACTTGTCCTTTGTAGCGAGTGTAGTGCTCTAGGCCCAGAGAGGTATTTACAAGATGGGAGTAGCTATATTTTTTGTCATACATCCAGCCTATGTATTGTTTTAT
>JAWXAY010000035.1:0-62943 GCA_034439715.1 Pseudomonadota bacterium | reverse complement strand
GCGATAAATTAGAGGCGTGGACGAATTTTGTTCAGACTCTAGCTTTGGCCACAATCCTGAAAATTCAAACAGACTTAAAATTGAGGCCAATAGGCAAAGACAAAAAACACCTAATGTGCCAAAGTGGTGTCCCAAAGCGAGTACGCCGAGAGCAACTAGGGCAGAAAATATTCTTTGGACAAGATTAGACATCAAATCTGGGCCGGCTCATCAAGTAAGATTTGAGCCCGGGCCTCCTGCACTTGCTTGCTTGTTTTACCAAAGCGCCGCTCCTGTCGACTGTAAGTGGCGAGAGCAGCCCAAAGATCTTGGGCGCTAAAATCAGGCCAAAGTGCTTTAGTAAAATGAATTTCGCTGTAAGCAGACTCCCATAAGAAAAAATTTGATATTCGAGTTTCGCCACTCGTGCGAATAATTAAGTCGGGGTCAGGAATGTTCGCGCTTTCCATGTATTGTCGAAAGAGGGGCTCGTCAATTTGTTCCGGCGTAATTTCGCCCCGGGCTGCCTTTTCGCAGAGCGCTTTGACGGCTCCGAGAATTTCTTGGCGACCACCGTAGCTTAAGGCAAAGACCAGTTTTAATCCGGTATTGTTTTTAGTAGCTTCTATGGTTTTATAAACTTCATTGCGTGCGGCTTCTGGAAGCCTCGTGAGCTCACCTATGCTTAGAAAGCGAATATTTTGTTTCATCAAGCTTTCGCGCTCGCGCTGCAAATATCTTCGCAAAAGGCGCATTAAAAAATGAATCTCATAGTTTGGCCGTTGCCAGTTCTCATTGCTAAAGGCGAACAGGGTTAGATAGGGAATCTTAAGACGAACACATTCTTCAATAATGACCTTTGAGACCTTGGCGCCCTTAGCATGCCCAAATATTCGCGAGTGATTTTTTAGCTCTGCCCAGCGCCCATTCCCGTCCATTATAATTGCAATGTGATGTGGTTGATTCAAGTTGATGAAATCCCTTTGGCTCAAATTGTCATTACATCTTTTTCTTTTTCAGCAGACACTTTGTCTATTTGTTCCATGAAGTCATCAGTAATTTTTTGAACTTGTTCTGTCAGTTGTTTGCTTTGATCTTCACTTAAAACTTTGTCCTTTAGGCCTTTTTTTATTTCGTCGTTTATATCTCGCCGTACAAGTCGAACGGCAATGCGTGCATCCTCGACCATCTTTTTTGCCGTTTTTACTAAATCTTTACGCCGCTCCTCGGTTACAGTCGGGACCTTTAATCGAATAACTTTTCCGTCATTCATTGGACTCATTCCCAAATCACTTTTTATAATCGAATTTTCAATTTCTTTTAAAAGATTGGGTTCCCAGGGTGCGATCATTAGTGAGCGCGGGTCTGGGCAACTGATCGCTGCTGTTTGAGATAGAGGTGTAGGTGTGCCGTAGTAATTAACTTTAATATTATCCAACATCGAAATATGAGCTTTTCCAGTACGAATTTTTTTTAATTCGTTTCGAAGAGCGTTTATGCCCTTCTCCATTTTGGCCTTGGCGTCATTTTTAATCTTGTCCAACATAATTCACCCCTTACCGAACAATTGTGCCAATTTTTTCACCCATGATAGCACGCCTAATATTACCAGGAATAGATAAATTAAAAGTGATTATTGGGAGCTTATTGTCCATGCTTAAAGAGACAGCAGTTGAGTCCATTACTTGCAGTCCTCTGTTGAGCATTTCGATATAAGTCAGTTCTTCAAACTTAACTGCGTCCTTAAATTTCATAGGATCTTTGTCATATACTCCGTCAACTTTGGTGGCTTTTAAAATGACCTGTGCATTTATCTCTACAGCTCTAAGCGCCGCCGCAGTATCCGTTGTAAAAAAAGGGTTCCCTGTGCCTGCCGCAAAAATAACTATTCGCTTTTTTTCTAAATGTCTTATGGCCCGCCGGCGGATATAGGGTTCAGCGATTTCGTTCATTGTTATCGCGGATTGAACGCGGGTGTACAACCCTACATTTTCAAATGCTTGTTGGAGAGCTAAAGCATTGATACTGGTTGCCAGCATTCCCATATAGTCGCAAGTGGCTCTATCCATACCATTTGCGGCCGAACCAGCAACACCTCGAAAAATATTGCCGCCGCCAATGACGACGCCAATTTCCACTCCGGTTTCAAACGCATCTTTTACGTCATGAGCGATTATATTGAGAGTCTTGGTATCAATGCCTGAGCCAACGGTTCCCGCAAGTGCTTCACCACTTAGTTTTAAAAGAACACGGCTATATGCTGGCTTGGCCACTTTATCCCTTAAGAGCTGCTTGTACGTCTGCAGCTAAGTCGTGTTTCTTTTTCTCAATACCCTCGCCGAGTTCATAGCGAACGAAGCGGCGGATAACTATATTTTCACCAATCGTGGAAATA
The DNA here is from genome assembly GCA_034439715.1 of Pseudomonadota bacterium. Taxonomy (GTDB): domain Bacteria; phylum Bdellovibrionota; class Bdellovibrionia; order Bdellovibrionales; family SG-bin7; genus JAWXAY01. The sequence goes on along the minus strand of JAWXAY010000035.1, from coordinate 60,569 downwards.
TTTTCTGAAAGAATTTGAGAAATCTTTTTGTCAGGATCTTTAATAAAGTTTTGTTCCAGCAAACAATTCTCAGAGACAAACTTTTTCATTTGGCCAACAATTATTTTTTCGATCATATGGTCTGGCTTGCCTGATTCTTTGTTTTTGGCAACTAAGACGGCTCGTTCTCTTTCTAGAATTGCCGGCTGAAAATCTTCAGGACCAACACAAAGGGGGTTTGTTGCTGCAATTTGCATACAGAGTTCTTTTACAAATGCCCTAAACTTTTCATTTCTGGCCACAAAATCAGTTTCGCAGTTAACTTCAATGAGAACACCAATGCGACCCTCGCCATGAATATAGGCATGAACTAAACCTTCTGCGGCAACTCGGCCAGCTTTATTGGCGGCTGCACTGAGTCCTTTTTGCCTTAACCAATCTACGGCTTTTTCAAAATCACCTTTAGTTTCCTGTAAGGCGCGCTTGCAATCCATCATGCCGGCGCCGGTTCGCTCACGTAGTTCTTTAACTATTGCAGGAGATATACTCATATTTTTACTCCAGAATAAAATTATTTTTCTTCAGGCGTGGTTTCGTCTTGATCTGTTTTTTCTGAGTCGAGCTCCATCTGGATTTCAACTTCGTCAGCTAAACCAGCCGCAACAAGTTTTCGGGCTTTTGCAACACGAACAACCGCTGGACCAGCGCCTGGCGCGACGACGGCTTCGGGCTTACTGTCCTTTGTCCGACTTCGTGGTCGACTTTCGCGGACGGGCTGATCTTTCTGATCTGCAAGGTCAATTTGTTTATCAGAATCTGAGCGAAGTTTTTGTTCCCATTCTTTTGCGCCTTCAAGAAAAGAATCCGCAATAAGGTTTGCAAAGAGCTTTATGGAGCGAATGGCATCATCATTTCCCGGGATGGGAAAATCAACTTGTGTAGGGTCGGCATTGGTATCCACTATCGCTATGACGGGGATTTTAAGTTTTCGCGCTTCTGCAATAGCAATGTGCTCTTTAACAATATCAACAACAAACATGGCCTTTGGCGTATCTTTCATGTCTCGAATTCCCTCGAGGTATTCAGACAAGCGACCAGCTTCTTTCTCTATTTTAGCACGCTCTTTTTTTGTTAATAGATCAAAGTTTCCTTTGTCCTTCATCTGTTCAATTTTTCGCAATCGATCAATACTGTTTTTAATAGTTGAGAAGTTGGTGAGCGTGCCTCCCAACCAACGTTTAGTCATGTAACTTTGGCCACACTTTTTTGCAGCTTCTAAAATGGGCTCAACAGCCTGTTTTTTTGTTCCAACAAAAATTAATTTTCCACCGCTGGCGGCAATCTTCTGGATATATTCGGCAGCCTTTTTTGCTTGCGCCACAGACTTTTGTAAATCGATAATGTGGATGCCTTGCCGAGCTCCAAATACAAAGTTTTTCATGCGTGGATTCCACCGCTCAGTTTGGTGTCCAAAATGTACGCCCGCATCGAGCATCTCTTTCATAGTCACTTGTGCCATTAAGCCTCCGGTTTTGTAATTGAGCTAACAAAATGAATTATCTAACTTTGACCAATAAAACAACATTTCTTAAGGGGTTAGAGCCAATTATGCAGGGTGACAGCCCGGAGAACAGAGCAGAGCCTCGGAACAGAGTTCTGCCTGGAGAACCAGGCCAGGAATATTTTTTGCCTCACCAATTGTTGGACTGATGACAAAAAAGTTTTTAAAGCCAACAAGAGAGGACATCTGATCAACACTTGTCGAGAAGGTCCCGTGACTTGCATGAAATACAGAAATCTTTTCGTACTTCAGGTCATTTAACGCGCCATGATACGCGCGCGAAACATGCTTTTTTATCCTTTTTATTGCTGCAGCAACGAGCTCCTCATCTTCAGCGTCGGCTTCAGACAAAAAAGTGAGCCACTGAGAGTTTTGCATTTTTAAACCAGAATCTAAAACAACAGGGGCATAGAACTGGCCCAAACAAGGGTTTTTAAAGTCGGATTTGCCATTTAGCACGTGAACCGCAAGATTGTCAGAAACTATATTGGAGTGCACAACTTGTAGTAGCACCGAGGTCCACAGCTTTCCTCGCGTCAATTTAGTTCGAATTTTAGGCGAAATTTTTTCGTTGGGGAGAATTTCTAGAAGTAGTTTTGGGTTGCAACAAAAGACGACCTTGGGCGCGTGAATCTCTTTTTGCCCATTCATGATCACCGAATACCTGCCGAAATCATCAACATCGATTTTAGTAACTTGGCTTAAATTGAAAAACTCACCAGTAAAACGTGCATAGAGATCATGAATCCACTGATCGGGGCCTTCGCGCAATAAATAGCGATTAGGGTGAGTGTAAAAAGAAAACTCCTCAACAAACGTAGGAGAGTTTTCGCCAAAGCCAACGAACGGAGAAAAGCCCTCATCAAAAGTCACAGGACTTTCATGAATTAATTCCCGATGGAGGGGCTTAGCCAGCAAGCGTTCTATGTAAGCCAGTGCGCCATCTGTCTCTGAGTTAGCGGGAAGCATTTGAAAGTGCCCAGTCAGGTCTTTATAGCTCGTATTTTGGCGACAGAGCCCTCCAGGGAGCTCCGCGCTTTCAATAAGGGCGACCCTATAGTTGTGGCTGGTTGATGCGGCTACTAATAGGCCGCTGAGCCCACTTCCTACAATAATGATGTCAAATTCATGTGCTCTAGAACTCATTAAGCCAAGTTCCTAAAAATTCGCTAATTATTCAAGTGGAATTTCTGATTTGCGATTTTAACAAGCGGGTACAGGGCAGCTCGAACGCAAGGCTTAAGAAAATAACAGCGGTCAAGAATGCCTGCAATTGTCGGAGAAAAATAATAATACATGCTTACAAAGGCCTCTCCAAGAGGCGTGGCCAAAAGCACCTGGTCCCTGAACGCGCAAAGTGTTAACACGCTGGGATGCTCGGGGCTTTCATAGGCGGCCGAAGCAATGAAGCAGCGTGGGCGCGGAGCATTACAGCGTTTTAATAGCTCGCTGATAATTGCTTTGTTGCGGGCTTTTGGCGCGTAGGCGTGCATTTTTCTGGCCAATTTAGCAAACGCTGGCGTGGATTTTGAAAAAAGAATAAAGAGTTCAATTTTTTCTTTGAGTTTGCCCTGGTAGTTTATATTCATGTCGTAGATTTTTATGAGGTCCCACAAAACTGACAAAATAACGTCCATTTCTGAAGATTTTTTTGCAGACTTAAAAGTATCGGGCGTTAGGGCTCCTGGCTTTGTATCATATACGACCTCAAGGGTACGCAAATATTTTTCAAACTCTATTGCGGCTTCAGCAAATACCTTTTGCGCGAGATAGGCCCGGGCCTGCTTGAGTACATTGATGCGATTCCTGAATAGGGCCATAAGATTGGCTTCGCGGGCTTTACGCTGCGCCCGCAGCTTTGCGCCTTGAGAAACCATTTTTGAAAGATCGCTGATACAATTGGTGCAGACCTCTAGGGCGCCTTCCTTGCGGTGGCCTGATTCCGTGAGGCTAAGTCGCATGCCCGCGTCGATGCGCACGAGTTCACGTGAGTCACCACCGCAGCGCGGACATTTTTTAAGATCGGTAGGGGCAGTGCTCAAAAGAGTCTCCTCGATCTCTATACTAGCTAAAGCAAGTTTAGGGGGTCAATGTCGACTTGAACTTTCACTTTTGAGTCGCCAATATTTTTTTGGACTACCAATACCTGACAAAATTGATTCAAATGATTTGCTTGTTGGGCCTTAACTAATAATTGGTATCGATACTGGCCGTGTAATTTCGCAAGGGGAGCTTCGGCTGGTCCCAAGACCTCGACCTTAGAAAAGTTTTCGTATTTTTTCTTTAAAGCATTAGCGAGGCTCGAAAGTTTTTGCGCACTTTCTAGAGCTTGGGCTTTGTCGATTCCCTTAATACGAAAGGCGGCGAGCCGGCCAAATGGGGGGTAACCCAATTTTTCTCTAAAAGATAATTCTTGGTTGGCAAATCCTCGGTAATCATTTTTTATTGCAAAATTTAAACTCAAATGTTCAGGATTAAACGTTTGAATGATAACTCGACCGGGTAGTTTATCGGCTGAGATATGCCGGCCAGATCTGCCACTGACTTGCGTGATGAGTTGGAAGCTTCTCTCGCTCGCGCGAAAGTCGGGCATATTAAAGCCGATGTCAGCAAGTACGACTCCGACAAGAGTCAGTTTTTGAAAATCAAGTCCCTTGGCGATCATTTGTGTACCGATAATTATATCTGTTTTGTGGTCTTCAATATCCTTAATGAACTCTTCTAGCTGTTCACGGTTTTGAATTTCATCGCGATCTGCGCGCGCTAGCCGTGCAGTTGGAAACAAGCTAGCGATGTCTTCTTCAATTTTTTCTGTGCCCAGTCCGATGGATTTTAACTCGCCGATTTTGCACTCGGAGCATTTCTCCTTTAGCGTTTCGCTGTAATCACAGTAGTGACAAACTAAATGCTTTTTGCCATGAAGTGTAAGAGAAACGGCACAGTTGGGGCATTGGGATGTAAAGCCACAACCTGGACAAAGCACAAGTTGGGCCGTGCCGCGACGGTTAAGAAAAAGGGCTGACTGTTCTCCTCGACTGAGATTTTTTTTAAGCTGTTCGTAGAGTGTTGGGCTTAACCAAAACGGCAATTCAGATTCCGGAGTAGGTTTTTTTAAATCTACAATTTCAATTGTTGGCATAGATCTGTTTTCCACGCGATATTTCATTTCGTGAATCTGGTATTTTCCCGTCATGGCATTATGCCAGGTTTCCATGGAGGGCGTCGCTGAACCGAGGACTACTGGGATGTCGAAAAGTTTCGCGAGCATCACGGCCGCATCACGGGCATGATAGCGAAGTTTTTCATCTTGTTTAAAACTTTGCTCGTGTTCTTCGTCGACAACAATAAGTCCTAAATTAGGAAGGGGGCAAAAAAGAGCAGAGCGTGCGCCAATAAGAATTTGTTTTTTACCCTCGCACATTTCCCACCACTGGGTAGTTTTTTCTCGCTCTGTCAAATGAGAGTGAATCACACCAATTGCGTTTCCGAACCGAGCTGCAAAGCGATTCACTAGCTGAGGGGTTAACGCAATCTCTGGCACCAAAAACATTCCCTGCTTTCCGGCGCGAAGTACTTCCTCGAAAAGCTCTAGGTAAACTTCGGTTTTTCCAGAGCCGGTAACTCCAAACAAAAGATGAACGCCGAAACCAGAGGTGGCAGAAATTTTATTAAAACACATTGTTTGTTCGGCGGTTAATGGGTGTTTTTTAGTTTTAAGTATTTTAGGGTCAATGAGTGGCGCTTTCGATGTCTTGCGCTTGGTATTTTTTGAAAGGGGTGGGAAAGAAAGTGAGGCGACCTGCCCAACTGGATATTGGTAGTAACGAGAGAGCCAAACCAGCCATTCCAAAAGTTTTGGTTTTAGGATTGGCCATTCGCTATGAGCCTCAAGAATAGATTTTACTTTAAATTTTGAAGAGGAGTGGTCGGCGGCGAGACCCAATATAATTCCCGTTACTTTGCGACTGCCAAGCGGTACAATCACGGACTGACCGATAGAAAGTTCTCCGGAATAAGAATAAGTCAGCCCCTCGTCCAGAGGAGCGTCAACCCCCACTTTATAGAAAGTTTCTTTCAACGAAACCTCGAGTAAAATTCCTGAATAATGGGGTCCTCAGGGAGCACATTTAATTTTTCTGCCTTCTTTTTTTCTTCGGTAAAGATTTTGGGAGAAAGAAGTTCCCTTATTTTAGATGTAACGGGTGTATTTTTTATGTTGATGACACGAATTTTAACAGAGTTATTAGCCCACCGGACAGTTCGCGTTTGCGGAAACGAAAGCGAGCCCACAAATTTTTGGTAGTCGTCAGCAACAATTTCTGTTTGGCTGGGAAGTCTCATTTTTCTAATTACAAATCGATCTTGTTCAATCCAAATCTCGGGATTTAACTGTGTGGCGTCTTTTTGTGGTGGCATTCCGAGTGCATAGGCAATAACGCCGGCAGCGCGGCTCAATCTGAGGTAAGGAACTTTATCATAAGTTGGCTCTTTGACATCGATGGGAGCAGATTTATGTCTGGTTGAGGCCTCGGGCAATATTGATAAATCAATTAGTGCTCGATGAAGTTTTTTGACGGTTCTAATATGAAAGAGTGGCTCAAAAAACTCTCCAGAAAATCGCGTGGACCTTACGGTGCCCGACTCATCCATATAGAATTTTTTGCTTTTGTCGTAAATGCGGAGCAAGCTTAGCTGCTCTTTTAAATCTCGTTCTCCACGCGCAAAGACCCGCAAACTTTCAGCGTTTTCAATAACCCAGTGTTCTTTAACGACCTGAGTTTGTGATTTGTTATCGAAGGAAATTTCAAGGTCAATTACATAGCCGGTGTTCCCCTGATTTTTTGCGGTGCGATCTAAAATCATTTCGAGATCGGGTATGTACCCAAAAGCAGAAGGGCTAAGTGACCCCAATAGATATAACGTCAAAAGACATTTTAACATGTGACCTCCTAAAGAGATTTTGCCAGATCCTTCAGATATTTTGATAGGGCCTGCTTTATTTCAGGGTGGGAGAGTCCGATGTCAATGTTTGCCTTTAAAAAGCCCAGTTTATCTCCGGCATCGTGCCGCGTGGCTTTTAGCTCTAGACCGTGAAGGCCCTCTTTCTGGGCAAGCCTGATCATACCATCAGTTAATTGGATTTCACCGTTTTTCCCGGGAGTAAGGTCCGCCAAATAATTCATAATGTTATTATCAAAGACATAGCGACCAGGAAGAGCCCACTGGCTGGGAGATTTATCTATCGCGGGTTTCTCAACGACGTCTTCAATCTTCCAAAGGCCGCTTTTCTGCATCGAGCCCTTAATCATTCCGTATTTGCAAACGTCTTCTTTGGCAACGGTCATTATTGATACGGTCGAAATTCCTGTTTCTTCAAAGCTGGTGATTAACTGCCGAGTGACAGTTGGTTTTTCAGCATCGGTTAACATGATTTCATCGCCAAGCAAGACGGCAAAGGGCTCCTCGCCAACAATTGGTTTAGCGCAATGAATGGCATGGCCTAAACCCATTGGGCTTTTTTGCCGAATACTGATGATGTTGGCCATTTCACGAATTTTTTTTAACGAGGTTAAGGTCGCCAATTGTCCTTTTTTATTTAAAAAATCTTCGAGTTCGTAGGAAACATCAAAAAAATCTTCGATGGCGCTTTTGCCGCGGCCTGAAATTAAAATTATGTCTTCGATGCCGGCGCGGACGGCCTCCTCAACTATGTATAATAAAATGGGCCGATCAACTATTGGTAAAAGTTCTTTGGGTATTGTTTTGGTCGCAGGTAAGAATCGAGTGCCTAGGCCTGCTGCGGGAATAACCGCTTTATTAACTTTTTTCATATAATTTAAAGAGACCACAGAACACTAATGTTAGACAACTATTTTTCAATGGTAGAAAGCAGGCGTTGAGCGAATTGGTAGGGGTAACGCTTTAAAACTTTAAATGGATCAATATGTTTTCCATGTTTTTTAACACCAAAATGCAAATGGGGACTGGTGCAGTAGCCGGTACAGCCCACCGCCCCTAAGAGTTCTCCATCTCCCACAGATTTACCCACAAAAAGTTTGGGCACTACAGAGTTTAAATGATGGTAAGAGGTCTCGTATCCATTGGCGTGTCGAATAATTATGTAGTTACCCGAGGCCCGATTTTTTTCAATCCTTGTAACTTGACCAGATAATGCGCTCAATACTTCGCTGCCGACAGGAACTTCAAAATCAACGCCCAGATGGGCTACTCGCCGCTGCCGAATAGGATGAAATCTGTGCCATTGGAAAGGACTAGAGACGCGCAAATAATTTACCGGCGCATAAAGTGGTTTATCAGCTTCATTTTGCTGGTTGTTTTCTAGAAATAAACCGCCATCACCAAAAGCCACAAATTTTCTTTTTTCTGCCAGCCCGTTTACTTCCAAGCTTGTTTCTAAAACTTGGCCATATTTGACAAACTGATCACCTAAAAAGTTTTTTTCTACCTTCATAGAAAAATGCGCACCTCGAGTAAGATCTCTTTTGGGATTGATATCAAAAACGTAGGCATCCAAAAATCTATAGGCGAGCCAAGTGCTATCAATAATATTACGTATGCTGGTGAGAATTCCGCCCACAACCCGACCGTTAAATGAAAAAACTTCTTTTCTAAATTTTTCTAAAAGGGATTCGAATCCGACTTGCCCATTGGGTTTTTTCCAAAGGAAATAAGATTTGTCTGTTAGCTGCTCAAAAAGCTTAACTCCTTGGCGCTTTTCGTTAGAATCATTTAAATAGAGATAGGGCTCGCTGGGAATGAGATGATATTTAGGTGGCAGAGGCTTTAGAGCCAAAAGCTTATGAATTTCGTGATTGCTAAAAGAATGTTTTTTAAGAATAGAGGACAGCGTGTCGCCTTGTTTGATGGCAACGCGCGACATTTTGGTTTTTTCATCCTTTGACCCATAGGCCTCGGAATGAAATACAATTAAAGCAATGAGAGAAAAAAGTACGCTCAAGCTGTTCTTCACAAGCTGCATCATTATGACCATTGTCCTATTAATTTTAGGTCTTCCACTACAATCCTTGCATGCCCAAGTTAATTTTGCACCAACTTCCTCGGCCTTGGGTGGGGCTGGAATCGCCAATCTAGATCAACTGGAGGGCGCATTTTTAAATCCAGCTGTGCTTCCTCATTTTAAGGAGTTTAAAATTGGCGGCACATTTGGGCAAGGATCGGTTTTTGCCAATCAAGACGATCAGGTTTGGGGGATTTTAGCTTCTGATTGCACAACGGTAATTCCTGGCGCATTTGCTTACATAAGTGCCAAAAGAACGGGGGTTCTCCCGACTGAAGTCTTGCAGAAATATTACAGTATTTCGCTCGCTAGTTTTGTGCGCAACAGAGTTACCTTGGGTCTGGGCCTCAATCGTAATGAGTCTCAAATAGTTGAAGGACCTAAGTATATTGAAAACAACTATACCCTTGGCCTTCTGTTTTCGCCAGCAACTGAGCTAGCTTTTGGTCTAATAGCCAAAAATCTAGCTAAGCCGTCAGGTGCCTTGCCGGTGCCATTGCATCTGCCCGCCACATTAGGAATCGGTGTGTTTCTTATTTTTGCAGATAAGTTTCATTTTAGGGCTGATTTGGGGCAGGAAATTAGAAATAATCCCGAGTCCAAAAAGTTTGTAAATTTTGGGATTGAAACGAGACCAGTCGACTATATTGCTATAAGGTGGGGCTTTGGCTGGGATACGCTGAGACAAAGAACGCTATTTACAGCAGGTCTCGGTTTTGAAGGGCCGCGCTTAAGTGCCGGATATTCCTTCCAAAACGAAATACAAGAAGAGGGCGGAACTAGGCATCTGTTTGACTTTAGACTGCCGTTTTGATAGCCACTAGTCTTAAATTAAAGAGGTTTAACTATGTCGCCAACAAAGAAAACAGAAAAAATACGTCGTCGAAAATCCCGCACTAAAGGTAAAGAGGCGCGAGCAAAGCGTCGCAACAAGGGCACGACCCATTCTGCTAAAGAATTATTTGGCGATTGAGTTGTTAGAGGTTCGATCGGCTAGCCTAGATGGCAACTGCCGCGCTGGACCCTTCAATACAAAATTAAAAGACTTAAGAACATAACCTTGTTGGCCAGGCTGATAACGATAATTTTTAAAAGATTTGAGGGCAGCCATATCGAGTGATTTGTGTCCTGTGGATTTTAACATCCGCACATTTGTTACGGAACCTTCAGGCGTAACTTCAGCCAAAAATTTAATTTCTCCCTCACGTTTAGCCAGGCGATCATCAAAATTATAACTGGGGTCTTTATTGCCAGGCATAGCTCTTAGTTCAGAGTCTTGACGAACGGGCATAATCGGCGCGCTTTCGCTGACGACATTTGTGTTACCCGCGGGTGCACTCGCTGCTACGGGTGCTGTCGGAGCAGATTTTTCAAGGATTGCAGGCACTGCGACTTCGGCGGGCGTTGGGTCGGGCACGACAGCAGTGGCTTCAGTCTGCGTGTCGGGAATTGTCGCTGGAATTATTTCTGGAGCAGGAGTTACCACATCATTTTGAATTTGTTCGACAAGCTGTTGTTCCGCCTTTTTTTCTTTTGTCGCGGCCGCAACTGGTACGGGTACGCTCTCAGGACTTTCAGAAACTACAGGGTTTTCAATTTTTTCTTTTGATTTGGCAATAATGGCCGGAGACTTCTCGGGTAATTTGGTGTTTTTTGGTTCAGTAGTTATTTTTGGAGCGGGAAGTTCAGGAGCCGGAGCGGGAGTCAGAGCAATAGGTGTGGTATCTTCAGTTTTAATTTCGGGGGTGAATTCAACCATCACAGACTCTCCGGTACTTGGCGCAAGTTCGCCAGGGATATCGCTTCCGTAATTAGAAGCTGCGACGTACATCAGGAATCCCGCATGCAAAACAGTGGAAAGACCAATAAAGGCTGCAGTTTTATAATGTAAATTGTTACGTCGTCTACTCACTTGAAATCCCCCAATTAGAGCATTGATTCGTTTGTATACAAGATTGATACCAATGTGCCCCTATGGAAAGTGGCGGTATTTTCGCTCTATAATATGATGTTTATGTCTCCGTAAGAAAAAATTACAACCGAGGCATGAAAATAATTCGGTTAAGGTCTGCGACACTTGGGAGCCATTCTATCTGCTGCACAAATTGAATGAAAACCAAAAAAATCAAGTCGCAAGAATTTTTCCGAGTAAAATCAAATCTTGATGAAGGGTTTTTTTACCCTCAGTAGCTTTAATTAATGAAACCAGTTGAGGTCTCAAGCCATCAATTCCTGTCATAAAATCACTATAGCCGCCAAGCAACTCGCGCACTGCCATAGCCCCCATGATGCTGGCAACTTTACGATCACGCGCAGTTGGCGAACCACCGCGCTGGGTGTGGCCTAATATGCAAACTCTCGCTTTATACCCATATTTTTTCTTAAGTTCATTGGCGATAGCGTAGGATTTTCCTTGAACTGGGCCTTCCGCACAAACAATGATGGAGCTAGTTTTGCCACGATTTACTCCGCGCTGAATTTGTGCCGCAATGTTTTTAACGCTCGACGGATCTTCAGGAATAATAATTGAATCGGCCCCGCCACCGATACCCACGTCCATAGCAATGTAACCAGAATTGCGACCCATGACTTCAACAATAAAGAGTCGATCATGAGAGCCCGCCGTATCGCGAATTTGATCTATGGCACGAAGTCCCGTGTTGATGGCGGAATCAAATCCAATTGTAATGTCGGTGCCCCAGCAATCATTATCGATCGTACCTGGAACTCCCGCGACCGGAAAGCCAGTCTCGGTCCACAAAAGATGAGCTCCACGAAAGGTGCCATCCCCACCAATGGCAACCAGTGCATCGATTCCGTGAGACACGAGATTTTGGTGAGCTTGTTTTCTATAGGATTTTTTGTGAAATTCAGGACAACGCGAAGATTTAATAATCGTACCGCCACGTTGAATGATGTTGGCAACGCTAGATAAATTAAATTCTTCAAAATGCCCTTCGAGTAGTCCGGCGTATCCTTTATAAATGCCAATGACTCTGCAGCCATAATAAATTCCCGCGCGCACTACAGCGCGAATGGCCGCGTTCATCCCAGGGGCGTCGCCTCCGCTCGTCAAGACGCCAATGGTTTTTATTTTTCTTTTGTGCCGCACTACTTTATGTCGAATTATTTTATTGGAGTTCATCACGATTCGTCATCGTCAGTCGTGCCCTGAGGCACGCGACCCTCGCCAATGGCTCGAGCGATTTCTTGATGTTGCTCACAACCTATAATTTTTTCGACAGCAGTATACTTTCCAAAATTAAAGTTTTTAATTTTACTTTTCTTAAGATCGATGATGCGTTTGTGATTTGTAGTGATGGTAAGCGCATCAATAGCTTTGCTTTCCGCAGCAGCTATCAATGCTTGTATGGCCATTTCAGGCGCCGCGAAATCATTGCAGTACAATATTAAATTGGCGCCTGCCTGATACGCTAAAACGGCGGCCTGACCGACTTCAAAGTTTTTAGTGATGGCTTTCATTCCCATGTCGTCAGTGATCACGAGATTTCTGTAGCGAATTTTATCATGCAAAAGATCTTTTAAAAAAATTCGGGAGAGCGAAGCGGGGTAATCGGGGTCAATATTAGTAAATTTAATATGCGCAGGCATAACTAAATCCAGGCGAGCTCGAAAAGCCCGTTTAAAGGGTTGGATCTCACGCTCTTCAAGTTGTGCTAGCGTTGCCGTTTCCACTGGTAAATCATCGTGACTGTCGATTAGGGTGTTGCCATGTCCCGGAAAATGTTTGGCACAAGCAATTATATCGGCCTTTAAAAGACCTCGCACAAAAGCCGAAGCAATTTTTCCCACGGCATCGATGTTGTCACTAAATGCTCGGTCGCCAATGGCGGTGTTGGTGGGAATTGTTAAGACATCTGCGCAGGGTGCAAAATTAACATTGATTCCCACAGCAAAAAGTTCGCGGCCCATGCAATTTGCCACTAAAAATGCTACTGAGGATGAATTGAGATCGCCAATCTTTTTAGCCGAGGGCCACTTTGTAAACGGAGCTTTTAGGCGGTGAACTCGGCCGCCCTCCATGTCAATTGAAATAAACAAGGGGGCTTTGTCGGGCATTTGCAGCGATAACTTTTGAAGTTCTGCGCACAGGTAAAAAAGTTGCTCGGGGCCTTCGATGTTACGATCAAACAAAATCACGCCACCGATATTGTTTTCAACGATAAATTTGGCCTCCTCGGGCAAGAGGCTTTTGCCTTTTAGTCCGATGATTAAGGATTGACCAAGGCTTCTGTGTATAGCACTGCTCACATTACGTCCCGTTAAAGTGTTGAATCTATTTAGAGTTCATCATCTTTAGTAAACAAAGGCTAAGAAAAAAAAGGCCAGCACACTTAGACCAAAGTCGAGGTCCAATTATTCAGTTTGAGGAGGTGGTTTAGTGGGTTTAACGATTATGCCTTGGCCCGCCGGAAAGGTGGCCTTCCCGCCGGTTGTGGCAGGCGGCGATGGGGACTTTGTTGGATTCAGAGTGCTGACGCCGAGAGAATTTTTTGTGCCAGCAGGTGTTCCGCCAAAAAGAGCACTGATGATAGATTGCGGCACAGGCATGCCCTGGGTAGCTATTTCTTTGGACGTAAGTTCGGTTGAGGTTTGTTGAGTCGGAGAATCTACATAGAGAATTTCGCCGTTCGGCGCGATGAAGCTGGAGTATTCAACACCCATAAATTTATTGCTGACACGAAAAACTTTTTGGCCCTTAAAGTCCTCCATGGTCTTACCAATGTTTGCCGTACCCTCTTTTACTTCGGCACTTTCTTCGGTGATAGAGTAGTAGGTAAAACCTAAACCAGTTTTCAGCCCCGCCTTCAGCATCAAAAATGGTAAAAAGGAGCTAAAAAATACACCTTTTTTAATTTTAACATTTAATTTCTGTGGAGGACCATTGGTAACAAGTTCACCCACAAAGTTTTCGCCCACCATTTTTGCCGTAATGGCCGTTTTTCTTTTAGTATTATCGACCGACGTAAACTGCAGTGAAATTGGTTGATAGCCTGTGTTGGCGCGGGCGACATAACTTTCGGTGAGGTCAGTAAATTTAGGTGCCGTTTTAATAAAACTAGTGGCGATCATTTCTTGTTTGGCGGGATTGTACTCAAATCGTAAAATCGTATATCCAATATGTATGTTTTCTTTAATTATTTTGTAGTAACCCTCAAAAATTAGGTCGGCATGGGCGGTGGTCGAAATAAAAAATAGAGTGATTGTAAGTAAAAGCTTTTTCATAAGCCTCAGTTTCTCTTAAGGCTGGGATTCAAGTCAAAGGCTAGGTGACGCTAAATTGGGATTATAGCTTAAGTCTAGGTTTAGTGGCTTTTGTCCGCTACCGATAACTGACTATGGACACGAATAAGTCAGAATCTTTAGAAGACGTCTGTCACTTGCGAGCAGCTGATCGAGAAGTGTTTATAGATAGGGCCCGGGACTTTTTTAGAGAAAATGCAGAAGAATATCGCTGTCAGCACACCATCTTTATGTTCTCAATGGTCGAGGGTGTGTACAAATTTACCCATAAAACAAGCTTTGACTCCGAGGAAAGTGCAAATAAATTCTGGACAACTTTGGATGAGTCTAAATGCTTTATCCACTTGGGCAAGTTAAAAGGTGAATTCTATTTTTACTTCGCAGGAAAGGATTTTGCTGGCATTGAAAACTTTGACGTGGATTATGGAAAAATAAGTGACTATCTTGATGCAAATGGCGAAGTAATAACGACGCCTCCAAAGAATCTTTGGGAAGTATTTATTCGTAAGGCGGTTGAACAATATGTTGCGGACACCAAACCCAAAAAAAGAAAACTGGTGAGTTAGCGATAGTATTTTCTAAAGAATGACTCTCTCATTGCAATGACTTCATTTTTGTCAGTAAGGATAGGGTGCGGCGCCCACTCCAAGGTGTTGGGGTTAATTAAATGGATTATAGGTGTTGAGTACTTCTTGTTTCGCGTGTTGATTTCTGCGATTAAGTATGTTGCCTCTTGAGTTAATTTGCGCTTTTAAATTTTGAACAGCGACGCCGGAGAGATGGGCGTTAGGAATCTGAATCAGAATTCTTTGGTAGATTTTGTGAAGACCACTTTGAATTGCGAGAGTGCTTTGAGCCATTTATGAGCTTAGAGCAAGACTTGGGCCCAGCGAGAAAAGTCTTTTAACGGTGGCTGAGACAAAACAAATTCGAGCCTCGAATAAAATGGGCGAAGGCTATTCCTACGTCTATGTCTAGTAGTCGCTTAAACAATTACAGCCTACAATTACTTACATGTGGCAAACGCTTAAGCGAATTATTAGATGTGCCAGCGGGCAGATGGCAATTTTTATCGCGATTATTTTTCAGGTACTCTTTGTTTTTTTCGCAATGATAATAAATATTGGTCTGCTCGTTCACGATAAAATTAATTTACAAAACTCAGTGGATCTCGCCGCTTATTATGCCGCCTCTAAACAGGCCGAAGTATTAAATGCGATGGCGCACGTGAATTATCAAATTCGCCAGACATATAAATTAATGGCGTATCGTTTGAGGGTTGTTGGTGGGTTTGGGTACAACGGGCATCCGGCACGTTTGGATTACGGTGGTCCGCTGGCTGAAGCTCTATTTCCATCTGTCATTTCGGGGACTCCCTTTTTAATGGCTGATCAGCCCGCAGTCTGCATCACACATAAAGGCTGGCGTGATTTTAGTGATGCCGGAGACAACGAGTCTCTGTGTCAGTCGGCAAACAATACAGTTTCTCAAATTCCGTCTAGCCCAGTCATCTTTGCCCTTAATCCATTAAATGCCCAGCTTTCTAATTATATTGAACAAATTAAAGGGCAAATCACAGAAACGTGTAAAAGGGGCGGGCTCGCCAATTGGCGATTTGCGGCAATAATAAACTATATGTATAAAAAGGACATCGTGCGAAGAAAAATGGCTTTTTTAAAATTTGCTAGAAATCTGTCGGATGACGAAAATGGTTTTATGGACCTTGATGGTCAACCCGTTCGAGGTGGAACTGCAAGTACGCTTGAGAAAAATCTAACTTCGGGAAATAAAAGAAATCTAAAAGAAATGTCTATCTTTAATTCTTTGGCTACCAAAATTGAAAATGGCAGACCACTTTGGATCTCTGATTTAGAAATAGATCCAATTGTTCGTTATGTTTTACATACACCGGGCAGTGGAAGTGGTTGTTCAAATAGTATAGAAGTCGTTAGCACAATGCCACCAAACGTAGAAACTAATGACCCTGACGGGGCATTAAGGTCAATGATTGGCGAGCCGCCACGCGGAAACATTTTTCATTCCACTCGGGGATTTGAAAAAAACCCTTGGTACATGGCTTATGTGGGAGTGAGTGCGAAAACATTTTCGAAGCCGCCGTTTGCGCCATTTGGTAGCCCAGTGGAACTTAAAGCGGTAGCTTTTGCAAAGCCATTTGGAGGTAGAATTGGA
This sequence comes from Pseudomonadota bacterium, assembly GCA_034439715.1. GTDB lineage: Bacteria > Bdellovibrionota > Bdellovibrionia > Bdellovibrionales > SG-bin7 > JAWXAY01. Next base: position 44,535 of record JAWXAY010000035.1, on the reverse strand, counting down.
CCATGGGATACTGTGAGTTGGGAACGTGAGTCGCCGACGTCAAATCCTGGCGCGGCTAAAGTTGATCCGCTCGCTGTGCCTCGCAGCAGTCCAAGTAATCAGCCCACTGGTGATTTAGCTAAAGATTCGATTTTTTTGCCTAACTACTCCAAATATCCCGGGGATAAGTTTGGCTTAAAATCATCGCTCTCTATGTCGATGGGCCGGGGATTGCTTAACAAGGATGATGTCAATTTGAGGCCCTATACTAATCACTATCAAACTCTTAAGACACTTGGTTCACCGCAAGGAGATGATTTACCATTTGCCGAAGCGGTGCCGAACGGGGGAGTCCTTCGTCAAGCCGAGCTTGCGGCAGTTTCTCCCGATATTTTTGACGCCATTTATTACTCTGTTGAACCTCAGTTTTATCGGTACTATGTGAACAGAGGCCCGCAGAGCTTGGGAATTGGCGCAGGAGCACCCGACGACCATGGTTCAATTGGCGGGACTTCGTCCATTGCCAACGCCTATGTATTGCTTGAGGCGAGCAGAAGCGCCTTTACAATAAATAATACTATTGATTATTTTTTTCTTACCAAAAAACCGAGTCAATTACTTACCGGGTGGGCGCAAGAGCAAGAGGCCGACTACTCCTTTCCAGCAAACAAATTTGCAGAATGCAGTTCGATTCCAGAGCCCAATTCCAACGAGCCGCCGACGCCCGGAGATTGTATTATAGGGGGGAGAACAGGGTACTCCGTTAAAATCGTTTCACGGGATTATTTGTTATCGCAGGAGCACTCTCTTGGCGGCGTGGGCGCGGGGAACGGAAACATTAAAAACCCTCCCCCTTCGGCATTGTGGGGCGGCGGTAATTAGCAATAAAAAAATGCTTGGAATACATGTTAAAACAAGCACTTAGTGTGTCTATAGAATTGACACTAAAAGTGAATAATCTGTTAAAGCAAATCCTATTATGAGCCGATAAGACTTTAGTAAGTAATCAAACACAAAAAGGTAAGCAATGACTAAGTTATTTTCTTTTGAAAAGACGTATCGAAAGATTGGTATACTCATTCTGATTTTGTCGACAGTAAGTTATGGCTCTTTTGCGCAAAATAATCCAGCACCGTCGACGAACCCCACCCCTCCGCCGACCAATGTACCTACTTACCAGGCCCCCGTAAATATGGCTTCGAACAATTCGCAAAAAAAGGCCAACTCGGCGTCTATTGTAAGTTATGTGATGGGTGGAGGATTGATTATTGGGGGTACTGCAATAGCAGTATCTAATTGTCCAAGTGCGTGGACGCAACCAATGTGTTGGGTGGGATTAGGTATGGTTGCCATGGGTGTATTGTCAACCGCTCAGGGTCTTTCTCAAAAAAAGGTAGCATCTGGAGCTGGTATTTCTGGCGCGCAGTCTGGATTTGATGACGGCGCTCCAGATAAGTTTATTATTACTACGCCTGATGGAAAACAAATTGGTCCAAACAGTTTTCAAAATCAAATTAACAAAGGCTTGAACAGTTTAGAACAATATGGCGCGAAACTAGATTCCAATACTGGCAGTCTAACATTACCAAATGGTCAGGAGGTTGCTCTTGGCGGCGTTGGCGGTAGCGTAGGTGATATAGCAAAAAAATTGGGAGTCGACGAAGATCAAGCAAAGATACTAGCTGACGAATTAAGTAAACAGAAAAAAAATGCGTTAGCTGCGGCCAATGATTCAAAATTCGAAATGATTGCAGGTGGCGGCGGGGCGTCTTCTTCTCCCCCACAATCTTCAGCGGATACAAATTTAGACCGGTATTTTGGCGCGCGGCCGATGAGGAAAGTGGCTACATCCAAAACCGCGGGACTTACAAAAAATATTGGCGGAGACAGGGTAGGGATTGCCCAAGATGACATTTTTCAGATGGTGCGAAGAAAATATGAAGATAAAAAATCCGAAAGTTTTTTTATTGAAGGCGATTGGGGATTTTAAATGGCTAAGAAGTGCATTGCTTTGATAATTGCGATTTCATTTTCTGCGAGCTTAGGCTTTGGCCAGGCGAATAGTGGGTCCACAAGCGCCGGCGGCCAAGCTGCCATGGGTGCAGGAGCAAGTGCGGTAGCTGCGGCAATGCTTTTTATGGAAGCCGATGAGAAATGGACTGAGGGAACTGTTCTAAAAGAGAAAGGCGTCGAGCACGAAAAAGCAGCGATAACCGCTGCTAACGCCCAAAATTTTCCTCTGGCAACATCTGAAGCGAAGCTCGGTATTGTAAAAAAATCTGCAGGCGCAAAGAAAGATATGTTGGGTTTTGTCTTTTTGGGAATGGCGGGACTTTCGGGTCTTCAGGGATTGTATCAGCTATCCACGGTTGCAGGGGCGGCTAAATCAGAAGATGACTCCGGTTATTCACCCAGTCTTGACCCCGAAAGATTTCGGCCCACACGGCCGGATGGCTCGGTAATAGAACCAGAAAAAGTGCGGGAAGAGTTAAAAAAACCATTGGCTGAAATAGCAAAACGTGGAATTAAGCTCGACGAAAAAGGGAATATGACATTGCCGAATGGCAATACGGCGAACCTAGAGGACTTAACTAATGGGAATGCGGGCGCCTTCGCGTCAGCTACAGGTTTAGGCCCGGCCGAGATGAAAGAGATTGCAGGCAAAATGAATGATGTGAACTCAAAAATTGCATCACTATACGGTTCCAACGAAAAAAATATGCGCCTTTCATATTCAAGTGGCGGCGGCTCGTCTGGCGGACAAGGATCTGGTGACGGTACGGCCGGTGGTAGCAAATTTGATTTTAATTCTTTGTTTGGAAAGATGAAATCCAAGGACAGATCTGCTGCTTCGTTTACGGGACCCGCAAAATTGTTTCGGGGTCAACCGATTGGTGTGGCGCAAGATAATATTTTTAAAATGGTGTCGAGAAGGTATCAGGAAAAATCAAAAGTAAATTATTTTATGGTGGGCAACTAAAATGAGAAAAATAAGCTTAAGAAATTTAATGCTAATTTTCATAGTTGTGATGACTATTACTGAGGAAAATAGCGTGATGGCTCAGGTGGAAGACCGTTCTAATAATTTTAATAATTTTGGACAGGGTTTTGAAGGTTCTCAAGAGGTGGCTCCCGAAAATACCAGTAGCACAAATAGCCAGGGCGATGACGGCGGCGAGCTGCTACTACCAAAGTATAGAGCTAGTATGACAGGAGAGCGAGCGGAGAATGCAATTGAAATGGAGCTTGGCGAGTGCGCTTTAAATGTTAAATCTGCAAAGTCGACATGTAATGTTTTGACGAATCCGGTGACTCTTATGGCGGTGAATATGTTTCAGGGCTTGGGCGGCGCCGTAGCAGGTGGCGCGGGTAAGTCTACGAAAGATCGGTGTGAACTGGCCGCAACGTTTTCGAAACTTGGGGTGGCGGTAAATTCAGGCTTGGCGATTACCTGCGGCGAGATTGCCAGACAGTGTGATAGTACCTGCAGTGAAAAAGCAGAGTCTTCAACGGCTATTGCGAACAGGGAATTGAACGAATCAAAGTTACAATATGAGACTTATGAGGAATGTACGAAGTGCATCAGAAAGAAATCGCAGCAGCCAAAGAACAACATGGGTGCCTTTGGAGTCAATTGTAGCAAATATGGCAGTGCGAGCGTGTGCCAGGGACATTATGAAAAGCATTCGACCGCCTACAATAAACACGAAATTCAATTAAGAGTTTCTAAAAGGGCTAAAGCTGGAGAGTCCAATTGTCAGAATTTATATGTCCAGACCTTGCCGGCCGTTTTACAAGCCGCGGGGAATGCAGTGCAGTGGGCCGTAGCAAATGACTGCGCAAAACAATCCGAAGGGTTTAGCATCGCAGAATATTGTGCCAAACCCGAAAACAAATCTCAGCCGAGTTGTGGTGGGGCACCAGATTGTAATAGTCCATCGGAACAATTAAGTAGAGACTGCCTCTGTGCGGACCCTAAAAAAGCGAGAACGAATCCGATATGTAATTATCGCGCACCAGGCCCCACTGCCGGAAATCCGGGTCTCATAGGTGGCGGAAGGGACAACCTAGGCAATGATGCTCTCAATGGTCTCGGTGATGGCGACATAATTGGCGGAGTTAATGGTGGTAACGGTGATGCCGCAACTAAATCTGACGGAGTCCAACAAGGTGGTGGGAGTGGACCTGCTGGAGGCGGGGCTGGCGGTGGCATCAACCCCGATGATAAAGGTGGCGATGCGAAGGATTACAAAACAGAAGTCAACGAAGGTTATATTAAGGGTGGCAAAGGCGGCGGTGACGTTGGCATGTACGGGAGTTTTGGCGGAGGCAGTGGTGGTGGCGGCGGACGAGGCGAAAGGGATATGGCAAAATTTGATCTCAGTAAGTATTTACCGGGACAGAAAAAAGAACAAATGCGTATGATGGCGACCCAAGGATTAAAAGCCGAAGGTGTCACTGCAGCTTCAGGCCCATCCATTTGGGAAAAAGTCTCAAACCGTATGAAGGCAATTCGCGCTAACCTAAAATAGTCCTTGACCATACACTCAAAATTCGGCGAAAATTGAGTGCATGGTTAAGAGATCTATCGAGGCTGAGTTCCACGAATTACTAAAGAATAAAAAGAGTATACTTTTGTTGGGTCCGCGCCAGACCGGTAAAACTACTCTGATAAAAAGTGTCAAGTCTGATCTCTACATAAACCTCTCCTTAACAACAGAGAGACGACGGTTCGAACTAAACCCCGATCAGATTATTCAGGAGGTAGAGGGCTTAAATTTGAAAAGGCCTATTGTTGTCATTGACGAGATTCAAAAAGTACCGGACATACTTGACCCCATCCAAACGCTAATCGACGACCGCAAGGCCATATTTGTTTTAACGGGTTCTTCCGCGCGTAAACTAAGGAGACAGTCAGAAATTAATCTGTTGCCCGGTCGAGTCATCGCTTTGCACATGGATCCTTTTAGTGAATTTGAGCACTCACAAAAACTTGATGATCATCTCATTTATGGTTCTCTTCCTGCGGTTTCATTGAATTCAAACTTGAAAATTAAAAACGCTGACTTACGTTCTTACGTAGATATTTACCTTGAAGAGGAGGTTCGCGCAGAGGCAATTGTCAGAAACTTACCGGCATTTTACAGGTTTTTGGAAGTTGCGGCATTAGAGTCCGGAAAAATTGTATCCTTTAATTCAATAAGTCAGACGCTAGGCGTGGCGCACACCACAATTGCCTCTTACTTTCAAATTTTAGTAGACTGTTTAGTCGTCGAGCGGGTGGATCCGATATCTAACTCCGCGACTCGAAAAAAATTGACTAAATCAAGTAAATATTTATTTTTTGATTTGGGTGTTCGAAGAATGGCAGCGGGAGAAGGTGCGCAACTTGGGAGTCCTCGCTTGGGTGAGCTTTTTGAAAATCTGATTGGACTTGAATTACTTCGTTCAGTACGACAAAAATCTAGTACTCACCTTCACTTTTGGCGTGATCCCGATGGTCCTGAAGTTGATTGGGTACTAAACTCCTCGAGAAAATTTATTCCGATAGAAGTAAAATTTGGAGATCGTCTAACCGAAAGCGATACAAAACATCTGGTTACTTTTATGAAGGAGTATAATTGCCCTTACGGAGCCTTTGTCGTATGTTCTGCCCCTCGAGTCCTTAAGCTAAATAAAGATGTGGTGGCCGTGCCGTGGAATCAGATAAGAAAAATAACGGACCTGTGCGAATAATACCTTTTAATGCGTCACCAGCACTAGGCTGTCGACCGCCGGATATTCGCTAGGTAATTTTATATGATGGCCTCACGAGCTAATTAGGTCTCGTAAATTTTTTAGTGCAGAGGTTATAGGTACCGCATGTATAAATTTATCAATTAATCTTCGTTCAGTACCTAGATAGAATAGAAAACATTTTGCCTTAGGATAATCTTCGTGAAATTGTTTAAGGCCGACTAAGTCCTCTGGACGAATTCGTGGACTCATTTTTGATTCGATAGCAAAAAAACCATCTTCGCCATAAGCAACAAAATCAACCTCAACATGTTGGGTTGTTCGATAAAACGAAATGGCAAGATCAAGTCCCTCTTGTGCGATTAGGGCCACCAACTCCTGAAATATCAAAGTCTCTAGGGCAACACCATGGATTTCACTTTCAAGGTCTAGAGGGCCGCGGGGTCTCAATATTTGATAAACTCCTACGTCAAAATAGAAAAACTTAGGCTTTGTGGTCATTTTTCTTTTTGCCTTTTTTTGAAACACGGGAACTCTTTTGGCAAGCAGAAGATCTTCTAAAATTTTTAGGTAATTCTCAATTGTTTTTCTATCAACGCCAACCTCTGCGCCGATTTTTTCGGTGTTTATGAGTTGCCCTTGAGACAAAGCCATGACTTCCATGAATTGAGAAAAACCCACTAAATTTCTAACCAGAGCCTCTTGCTGAACCTCTTCTCTCAGGTATGTTCCCACATATGATTTGAGATATTGTTTTGGATCATCGGAGCTAAATACCATTGGTAAATGTCCAAAGCGAAGGGAGTCTTTGAGATCAAACCGGCCGCCTAATTCTATTACGGAGAGAGGGTGAAAGGACATCGAAAGGGCTCGCCCCGCTAACATATTGGCATTTTCTTTTTTTAATTTTCTAGCACTGGAGCCAGTAAGCGCAAAAAGAAGCCTATTTTCTTCAATTAATTTATGTACATAATTTAATAGCGAAGGCAGTCTTTGAACTTCGTCTAGAATGACCTAACTTTTTGCTCTCAAGTGAGCCAATTCTTCATAAAACAAGCGAGGATTACGCAAATAGGACTGAACTAGTGCCTCGTCTAATAAATCTATTCGTGTGGCTGTCGGCATCATATTTTTAAGCCAGGTTGTTTTACCCGTTCCCCGAGGGCCGAAAAGGAAGAAACTTTGGGACTTTGGATGCTTATAATTTCTGGGAAACATATTCCCTATATTTACATAAAAACGGGAATAGAGATACCGTTTTTTAGTCCAGTCTAAGGCGTCGCCAGCACTAGGCTGTCGACCGCCGCAAAGTCCGCAGGCAAAACCACGCCGGAGTTAATAACCGTATTATGAAGGGCGCAGCCAGCGGGAACATTAACCCCCTCACCCAAAATCACAAAACCTGAAAGTTCGGCGGTGGGATCGATCGTTGAATCATGACCCCTGAGAACTTGTGCCCCACTTACTTTTTCTAAAATATACTCACGTTTCTCAAAGTTTCGCCAAAGACGCGAAAAGATAGAGTGTACATAGTCATTACTGTTAAAATTCAATAGACTTCGAGGATCCTGATTATTTAGTAAATCGAGCGCACGCTTTGTGTCGGCTAAATAAATTTCAAGACTACCCGCCTCGAACCAATGTCCTTTAACCTCATGCCCCAAAACTTTTTTACCCTGTGCGATTTGCGGGAGCAAAATATCCCGAAAAATATCGCAAGCTTTTCCATAAGGAATTAAATCAAAAACATCATCTGATAGCCATTGCATGCCTGTAAAATGTAGTCCCTTCTGTACCTTGACACCCAAGGGTGGCTGCTTACCCATTCCCACAACCTCACCGATCGCATTAATCCAAACCGCATTATAAAGTGTGCCCACTCCGGGATGTTCAATCAGGGCCAAAGTCGCCAGTGCTCCCTCCTGCATGTGCTTAGACTGCAAATTTCGAAAAAAATTAAAATCGCTAGGCCAAAACGCTGAGTCTGCGTTTAAAGTTAAGAAATTACCATTTCCTTTTAAGTGGCCCTCCGCATTTTTAATGCCCCCAGCGCTACCCAGAATAATCGGGTCCTCATCTAAAAAATAATAGCGTGCCGATTTGATGCTAGCGCAAGTGGGAGGCACAATTCGAATGACTAATTCCTTTATTTTAGTGGGCAAATGATGAGTGTTGATGACCAGTTTTGTTGTTATCAAGTATTCTGCCAAATGAGTGGAGTAAAACAAAAAGGGATTGTTCAAGAAAGGAAAGACGGGTTTAGGCAAAATTTCTGTATGGGGTTTAAAGCGGGTACCAAACCCAGCTGCTAAAACAATGGTGTTAAATTTGGAGTTCGAAATGGGAAGCCTAGAGCTCAAATTTATTACTGTAGAAGCCATTGTCCTCTAAAATCTGGTCAAAAAGTTTAAATTTCGTAAAGCACTCAATGCTTTTTTTGATTTTCTGCAGTGTCACTGGTAGGTATTTTAAATAGCGTTTATCTTGTCTTAAATTGTAAAAACTTGCGAAACTACCGCACGCTTTAAAACAGCGCTGCACACTTTGAATTTCGTAGATTTCCATAAACTGATCCCAGGAAACCTTTTCGAAACCTTCGTTTGTTCTTTGAGCTAAGTAGTATTCTAGTAAACTTTTGCCCATGTTGAGACTAATGTCGACGTAAGAATCTTTCGCAAGACTTACCAGATCATATTGTATGGGCCCCATTCGGGCATCTTGAAAATCAATAATACGCGTTTTGCCATGTTTGAGCATAATGTTGCGTGAGTGGTAGTCGCGGTGGCAAATAAACTTGGGTTCTCGGTCAAGGGTTTCACAAATTTCATTAAAAATAGCGTACAGGTCTGATTTGGTTTTTTCTGAAATGTTAGAGTTACAAAGTTTATCGATAAGGTGTTCAAAACCATAATTCATTTCCCACATCAATTTTTTAGAATCAAAGGCGATATCAAAAGCCACACATTTGGCCTTAGTGTCTTTTGAGGCGTGGTAATGAATTTTGATCAACTCATCAATGGCTTTTTTATAAAACGGCAACGCAACTTCATGGTTTTGATTTTCCCAAAATTTTCGTTCAAGAGTTAGGTCACCTAAATCCTCAAGAAGCACTAAGCCATCTTGCGGCAGAAGGTCTACAACCTTCGGTACTAAAACATCATGCTTAGCAAAGTGTCGCAATACCGATAAAAAAGGATATCTACCGTCGTCGACAAAAGGCTCCCAGCTCATTAAAACCCAAGCAGATTCTTTGTGAACAACACGATAATATTTTCTGGCTGAAGCATCACCTGCAAGAGGTATGACCTGAAAGGATTCACTGCCAAAATGATTTTTAAGAAAAGAATAAAAAACTTCGGTTTTTAGACTTTCTGAATCGAGCGCTGTCATCAAAAAATTTTGACATAACTAGGTGGGATTATCAACACCTAATGAAGTAATGCCTAGTTGGTTTAATAGTATAATCATCAATAAATCTTGGTGTGCTTTGGTGACGGTCTCGGCATAGAGCGCCAACTGGTCTTGGCTCAGGGTTAAGTCCATATGGCTAAGTCGCACTTGCGACACCAGTCGATAAAAGTCGAGTGGTATATTTAATGATCTAACGAGCTCGGCACTATTATGAATAGAGCCGCTAACAATCAAGACTCCTTCGTTGGGATCCGTGCGATGGTTTAAAAGATATTGTTCGATGACTTGAGATTGCCTGGGTGATAAATTTATAATTTCAGGGATAAACAGGCAGATGTTTCCCAAGTTTTCTAAGAATTCTGGCGCGAGTTCATTTTCCTTAAAGGACGAAATTTCTAAAAAGGCAAAGCGTTTCGTTTGAGTATAAATTTCGTGCGCAATTTTAAAGATCTGCTCATGACTGGTGGCGTGAACAAAAACAGTGAGGTCGCCTTGTGGGACTTCGGGTGCAGTTTTAACCTCAATTGTATTAGTTTTTTCGCGTCGCTGTTTGTAATTTGAGATCTGAACAACATTCGAGGAGAGTTCACTTCGCTGATCAGAATGAGTTTCTTTAATCCGCGTTTCTTCGCGCTCTAGGTCATCTATATGGGACAACATTGTTAACGCGCCTGAAAAAATACTATCAATAAATATATCCAGCTGCGCGACTTGGTCAGTGTCCAGTACCTTTCCCTCTATTATTTGAGCGACTCCAAGCAAGTGGTGCTCGTCCTTGATGGGTAGATAGATGTCGTTATCATTTAGGATTCTGTTGGTAGCAATGTAATCCCATTGTTCAATAGTCAGAAATTTAAAACCAACATCAAAGTTATTTTGAATCAGGTTTGCAATTTTGTTCACCAATATATTTAGCTTTTCTTCGCTTTGTAATAGCCCGCTCATATAGTCCGTCCTCAAATTTATACGTTCCACTGTTGATCTCTAATCAACATCACTGGGCTATAACGCAAGGACTGTGCCTGTACCCCTTCGCTTGATACGTTTGCACGAATATTTATAACTAGCTAAATTTATTGAGAATATCGGAGTGTGTCTGGGCGGCCAAAAAAGATTGGCATCCCCTATCTTTGAAATAGCGTTATTTGATAGACACTGGGACGAAGTTTGTTACTTCGCTACTTTTATGGCGGCAGCCGCTGCAGCCATCTTTCGTTTATCAAGGCCATACTTTTCGACCTTCATAATTAGGCCGGCACGGCTAATACCAAGTTCTTTCGCAAGTTTTGATTTGTTCCAGCCGGTGCGACGAAGTCCTTCGCGAATCATTTGAACTTCGAGTTCTTCTAGAGCGTCCTTAAGTCTACCTGTGACTCTCGCGCCTTGAACCTTGGAGGCATCAGAAACCTCTAAAATTTTGGGTGAAAGCATGTCGCCGGTAAGTTTAGTTTCGGTTCCAGATAGAACCACCATGCGTTCAATTTCATTCTGCAGTTCTCTTACGTTGCCGGGCCAGTGATAATCATAAAGTTTTTCGAGGCAGCGTTTCGTGATTATTCTTTTAGAGGCAGGATCTGCTCCTGCAGCTTTATTCAAAAACGATTCCACTAAAAGTGGGATGTCTTCTTTTCTTTCTCTGAGTGGTGGTACGCGCAAGTTAATAACGTTAAGGCGATAATATAAGTCCTCGCGAAACTCTGCTCGCTCGACCATTTCTTTTAAATTTTTATTGGTAGCTGTTATAACCCGAACGTCAACACGCTTGGTTTCGGTGCTACCTACCGGAGTAAACGTACCTTCTTGTAAAACACGCAAAAGTTTTACCTGCATTTGCGGAGAAGTATCGCCCACCTCGTCTAAAAAGAAGGTCCCCTTGTCGGCCATTGCAAATAGGCCCTTTTTATCTTTAATGGCTCCAGTAAAAGATCCTTTTACGTGACCAAAAAGCTCTGACTCTAATAAATTGTCGTTAAAGGCAGAACAGTTGGCAATTACAAATGTGCCGCCCGTGCGACTCGAATTATAATGAATCGATTTTGCGATAAGTTCTTTGCCTGTACCGTTTTCGCCTTGAATAAGAACAGTGCTGTCGGCAGTTTTAATTTTATCCATCAACATGTAGAGACTTTGCATCGGTTTAGATTTACCGATCATATTGTCATATTTATAGCGGCTGCCGAGCTCTTTATTGAGTTCACGAATTCTATCTTCGCGAGATGTGATCTCAAGGTGAAGCGTGATAACCTCTTGGGATACTAGTTCTACGAGTTCAATAAAATGAGTTCTGTTTTGGTCATCGAGAGCTTTTATGCGTGATAGACCGTGTTCAATAACCTCTTTGGTAAACCCAAAGGCAGAAAGGCGATCGCGAATTTCTGTGACACGACTTGATTGGCCCATGTCCTTAAGAAAGCCCACAGAAACCACGCAGCCCATAAAATCATTTTCTATTATAATCGGAACTACAGCGACATCGAAACCCGTGAGGTCCCACTTTTTGATGGCGTGTTTACTGGTAGAGGATTTTAGTTCGTCGACCGCTTTATTTACTAGTTCCCCTAGGCTTTGCACTGCCGTGTCTTTTGCAAAGAGCGCCCCTGTCAAGGGATTGGCAAAGGCTTGGCTGTTTTTATCCAATCCTCGTAAGCGTCCCGACTCATCGGTAAAAACTGTATCGATGTTCCACCACTGGTGAAGGATTTGTTTTAGTTTTTTAATTACATGGATATGTTCAAACTCATCCCAATTAATCATAAGCTCACCTCTTGTCTAATCTTTTATCGTCAAAAGATTCGACAATCTTTAGGGGCCTATCAAAGTTCTAGGCAAAAAACTAGCCGTTGGTCTGGAGTTGAAAGTATTTAAAATAGGCTCCACGAAGCTCTAAGAGCTTGTCATGATTGCCGTCTTCAACAATAGTACCTTTTTGGACTACGAGAATGCGATCAGCCTTTCGTATTGTCGAAAGCCGGTGCGCAATAACAAAACAGGTGCGGCCAAACATTAGTCGATCAAGTCCTTTTTGAACTTCAATTTCACTGACCGAGTCTAGCGCGCTTGTTGCCTCGTCTAATATCAGGATCGGCGCATCTCGATATATGGCGCGAGCAATACTAATCCGTTGTCTCTCGCCACCAGAAAGTTTTTGGCCGCGTTCGCCAACCTTATATTGATAACCGCCAGAAAGTTTTTCAATAAATCCGTGCGCATTGGCGGCTTTGGCAGAATCAACCACGAGGGTTTTTGATTTTTCAAAATCTCCTGAGTGAATATTGCTCTCAACAGAATCATCAAATAGAAATACATCTTGCGTAACTAGCGCAATATGCTTGCGTAAATCTTTGAGTTTAAGGTCACTGATTTTAGTGTCATCTAAAAAAACATGTCCCTTTTCAGGGTCAAAGAATCTCTCCAAAAGATTCATAAGAGTTGTTTTGCCACTACCGCTCTCGCCAACAATTGCAATAACTTCACCCCTCTTTACTGTCAGGTTTACAGCGGTGATTACGGGTTCACTGCCAAACGAAAAGGACACATTTTTAAAAGACAGTGTCTGCCAGTTTTCCGGAAAAGCCTTTGCATTAGTTAACTCGGGGACGTGGCCCTGGTCTTCTAAAATTTTAAATATTCTTTCGGTCACGACAAAAATCTGTTGAATTTTAACGAAGGCGTTTTGCAGGGTCTTGATTGGTTTTTGCATTAATCCGAGTGCTACGATAAAGCCAACAAAAACTCCCGCCGAAGACGTGCCATTCACGACACCGTTACCAACGTAGTAGCATAGAGCTGCAAAGAGGCAGGTCCCTACAAACTCAGAAAGAGGTCCAGCGGCTTCCTCGTGAGCAATAATGCTCTTTCGAGTTTCGAGGTAACGACTCACGTTTTTACTGAGACGCTCTTTCATTTGATTCTCTAAACCGTAGGCTTGAATTACTTTAACACCATCCAGGGACTCTTTAATAGTAGTGGTAACAGTGTCCATAGCGGATTGGCTTTGGTGGCCGTATTTTCTGAGACCGCGGCCAATTTGCCTCATAATAAAAATAAATATCGGTGTGGTAAATAGCGTCCACAGAGTTAACTTCCAATCGAGAATAAACAAATTAACGAATAATAAAATCATTAGTATTGGCTCGCGAACGTAATCCGCAATCAAATAAATGGCATTTTGCAATTGTGAGACATCATTGAGAGTGCGACTGATCAATGCTCCAGTGCCCCCTTCGTACTGATGGTGAAAGGTCAAACTTAAATTCAAATATTTTTGTTGAAGTCTTTGCCGAACTTCGATGGTTATTTTTTCGCCAATGACGCGAGTATAATAAAAATGGGCGTAACGAAATACTCCATTTATAGAATACAAAACTACAAAGGCTAACGGAATCACAATTATAAGTTGTTCGCGTTCACGGCCAAAGAAGGAATAAAGCAAATCATTGAGTTTCTTGATTTGGCTGCCCTCGGGTGGGGGCAAGTTCGAAAACACGTTATCAAATAAAAGGGCGCCCAGAGGGGCAACCAACCCCTGACACAGACTCATGAGTGCACCCAAAATGACGACACCAACTAGTTGCCACCGGTAAGGCCTAAGTAACGGTAATAGTTTTTTTAGCGTCTGCACGAATCCCCTTAACTTTAAGGTTTATCAAATTTGGGTACGTTTCCTCAAGGTACGATTTCAAATACTGTCCAGTTAGACTCTTTTTACTAGTAATTAGCTTATCAATTGGGCCCTGAAACACAATCTTGCCCCCGGCCTCACCGGCCTCTGGCCCCAGATCCACGATATAATCAGAGGCAGCTATTACGTCAAGATTGTGTTCGATGATCAGGACACTGCCACCAGCATCAATAAGTTTATTAAGAACTTTAAGTAAAAGCTCAACCTCACGAAAATGTAATCCTGTCGTTGGCTCGTCAAGAATGTAGAGAGTTGATTTTTGGTTGGTAGAATTAAACTCACGAGCGAGTTTTAATCTTTGCGACTCTCCTCCGCTCAGTGAATTGGCGCTTTGCCCCAAACGAATGTAATCAAGCCCCACTTCTTTTAGTATTCCCAAAGATCTACGAATCTGTGGATAGGCCACAAAAAAATCCATTGCTTCATTGACAGTCATATTTAAGATCTCATGGATGTTTTTATTTTTATATTTGATATCCAAAATTTCTGGTCGATATTTTTTGCCATCACAAGCCTCGCATTTGATTTCGACATCGTCCATAAACATCATGTCCACGGTCTCACTGCCAGCACCCCGACAAACGGGGCATCTACCACCATCGACATTGATGCTAAATGTACTCGCGGTATAACCAAGAGCACTAGCTTCGCGACTAGTTGCCATGATCTGTCGAATGGTATCGAAAACCTTTAAATAAGTGACTGGATTACTGCGGGAGGTTCTGCCGACCGGTGACTGATCTATCAACAATACATTTTTTACAAATTTGGCGCCGGATACGGACTTAAAGGGCGCGGCCCTTAAAAACTCAATTCCCAACTCGCGAGCAACCGCGGGATATAAAGTCTGAGTGATGAGTGTGGATTTACCCGAACCACTTACGCCAGTTACACACACTAGGCGGTTTAGTGGGAAGGCCACTGTAACATTTTTTAAATTATTTCCGGTACACCCTTTAAGCGAGATGAGATATTTAAATTCTTTGAGAGAGGTGGGACGATTAAAATTTTGTGATAGAAGGTTAGCTCGGGGTTTCAAATACGGGACGGTGCTAGATTCTTTACACTTGTAAAAGTCAGGCGTTGGCCCATCGTAAATAATCTCGCCGCCAAGATGGCCTGAGCCAGGCCCCATTTCAATAATATTTTGGCTGCTTCTGATCACATCCTTATCGTGTTCCACAATAATAACGGTGTTGCCAATGGCGTTGAGCTGTTTTAAAAGACCAATTAATCGGTCGTTATCACGAGGGTGCAGTCCGATGGTAGGCTCGTCTAAAACGTAAAGTGTTTGCGAGAGCGCCATGCCGAGCTGGCTTGCTAAAGTCAGACGCTGATATTCGCCACCAGAGAGTGTTTTTGTAGGGCGATCGAGAGTCAAATAGTGAACTCCCACATCTACCAAAAATTGCAAGCGCGAAGAGATTTGCTTTAGGACTTCAAGGGCAATCTTCTCCTGTGTCTTATTTAGGTCGAGGCTATTAATAAATTTTAATAACTCTTCAAGTGTCATTTTCGAAAGTTCACCAATTGGTTTTCCAGAAATTAATATGTGCCCGACAAAAAGATTGAGTCGAGAGCCCTGGCACGAGGCACACAAAGTGGCGCTTTTATAGTGAGATAAAAAAACGCGCACGTGCATTTTATATTTTTTGCTTTCAAGGTATTCAAAGAAGCCATTTATGCCGTCAAATTTTTCGTCGCCGGACCAAATTAGATTTTTTTGCTCGCGCGTGAGGTCCTGCCAGGGGAGATGTGAGTCAATTTTTCTGCGACGACAAAACTCTAACAGTGCGCGACGGTCAGCAGTACTACTTGGCATGGTGTAGGGGCGAAGTGCGCCCTCAGCAATTGTCAGCTTTGGATTTGGCACAATCTTTTCTTCGTCGAGGCTTAGTATGTTGCCAAAGCCTTTACACGAAGTGCACGCGCCTATCGGACTATTAAAGCTAAACAGAGTCGAGGTAATGTTGGGAAAAGTATAGCCGCATAAGGAGCAAGAGTTCTCTTCGCTGACTTTTAGAGTTTCATTTTCGGTCGTTTGAATGAGAGCGTGGCCACCCGCGAACCCTGTGTTTAGTCGGGTAGAAATCGTGTAAGACTGACCAATAGAATCAGCAAGGCGGGCTTTTTCATCGAGGCTAAAAACGACACGATCCACCACTATCCAAAAATCCTCTTTAGGTAATCCTTTTTTTACTGCGGCAGAGTTATCAATTTCGACAACTTCGTTTTTTGAAGTAAATATTCTTAATAAACCCTCTTTTAAAAGCATGGCGTGCAGCTTTTTTCCGGTGGCGACACGCATTTTTTCTGTGACCGGCGCTAAAATATAGCCGCGTTTTCCTGAAAACTTTTTAATGGTTTTGTCGGTGGCCACCGTGACAGATTCTTTTTCGATGGGTGTTTTGTCATTGGGACAAAAAGGCGAACCTAGTTTCTCAAAAAGAAGCCTTAAATAATCAAAAACCTCAGTAGTAGTTCCCACCGTCGAGCGACTTGTTTTAACGGTATTCTTTTGTTCGATGGCAATAGCGGGAGGCAGATTTTCTACACCTTCGATATCTGGTTTTGGCGCCTTGTTGATATATTGTTTCGCGTAGTTCGAAAGGCTTTCAATATACCTCCGCTGCCCTTCAGCGTACAAGGTTTCAAAAGCAAGGCTGCTTTTGCCAGAGCCACTAGGGCCGCAAATAACAGTGTAAGATCCGAGTGGGATTTTAACCTCAATATTCTTGAGGTTATTTTGTTTCACCCCCCAGAGGTGAATATGCTTCATTCAGACATGTCCTGTTTAAAAAAACGACTGTCCTGTTCGTCGTTATCACTACCCTCGAGAGACTTAGGCTCTGTGCCCTGGAGAAAAGCCTGCTTAACAACTTCTTTCGAATTGGACCCCGCAAGATTGCCGGTCGCATTGTCGATGTTAGCAAAAACAATTTCTGGAGGAACCGGAAAAGAAGTTTCAGGCAATCCAATGTGAGCCTGTTTCATGTAATCCAGCCAAATCGGAAGGGCGGCGCGTCCACCAACTTCTCCCCGACCTAAAGTTTTCTCAGTATCGTAACCCACCCAAACGCCGGTAACAATTTGGGGCGTATATCCAACAAACCAAGCGTCGTAGTATCCATTGGTTGTTCCAGTTTTTCCGGCGGCTGGTCGACCAATTGAGCGAGCGGCTGAACCCGTACCAAGGCGGTCGGTAATCGTACCCTCCAGCAAGTTTGTAATTAAAAAGGCAGTCGATGAATTAATCAATTGATCGGGATCCTTAAAATAAATTTTTGGAATTTTATCCCTTGTTTTTTGTCCCGTGTTTGGTGGAACCTCTTTATTTTGATTTTCTCCGGTGCCTTCGGCAATGTTTTTTTCGGCAATTGTGCTATTGGCAAGTTCTTTTAATTTAGCTTCTTCGCCAGTTAAAAATGTTTGTCGTCTTTTTTCGAGTTCGGTTTCAATGGGCTCTATTTGCTCCTTGAACCGATCGTCAAGTGTGCGAACACCCATAATCTCAGTGCCCTGTCGGTCCATAACTTTATGAATAACCACTGGTCGGATTCGCGTACCCATTCGACCAAACGTTGAGAATACTTTGGTAAGCTCATACAAAGTCACGGCGCTTGAGCCAAGCCCTAAAGTAAAATCCATGTTGAGTGGGCTAAACATACCTAGTTTGCGGGCATAGCTGGCCACCCAGTTAACACCGAGATCCTGCACGATTTTAACGGTCGGTACATTTTTCGATTGAATCAATGCGTTTCGAAATAAAATGTCGCCGCCAAAACTTTTTGAATGATTTTCTGGTTTCCAACGCTTGGTAACAACCTCTTCGCTTTGCTGGCCCTCATCAATAATTTTGTGTTCCTCATAGACTACAGGAGCATCAATAATTTTTGAGACAGGACTAAATCCACCGTCTAAGGCTGCAGCATAAACAATCGCTTTAAATGCTGAACCAGTTTGTCTTAACGCTTGAATGGCCCTATTAAATTGGGACTTGGCATAATTTTGTCCTCCGACCATGGCAACAATGTCCGCTGAACCTTGGCCAAACGAAATCAGCGAGCCTTCGGCCTCTGGCTCTTGTTCGAGTTCTACTTCTATATATTCCTGAAATTTAGGTAAATCGACAGGCAACTCAAATACGGGTTTGGGGTTTTGTTTCTTGGTTTTTTGATTATGCGCGACTTTTAGTTCATCAATCTTTTCTTTAAGTCGTTGCGAATTAAAGCGTTTGTCTACAATCTTTACCTCAATCACATCACCCACGGCGAGTGCAGCAGAAGGCTTTTTTAATTCGTCGTGCTCACTTTTTACTTCAGGGTTTGGTTTTCTGGCCCACTTCATGGTGTCAAGGTCGATGAATCCCTGTGTTTCTGCGATACTAACGGTGACAAGGCCCCACTTGTCGTCGATCTTCGTGACAACGCCTGGGGCGGTTGTGCCAATGGGCATATAGCTTGGGAGTTTGGCGATTTTCTCACCCGCCTCATTGGTCTCTAAATCAAAACTCATTTCTGGTAGCTGGGGTACGCTGCCGTCGGGCAAAACAACTCTCACAGGTGAGCTATCAAAAACTAATTTTTCACGCGTCTCTTTTAAAAAAATGGCGATCTGCTCAGGAGTGGTTAATTTATTAAGTGGCCCCCGAAAGCCCTGGCGCTTATCGAGTTCTCTTAGGCCCAGCTTCATGGCTTCTTGGGCGGCCAATTGTTTTTTATAATCAAGTCCCGTGTAAACCTTGAGTCCCTTATCGAGAACTGTATTTTCACCAAGTTCGCCTACTAAAATTTGCCGAACGGTTTCAATGTAATAGGGTGCCGTCTTTTGATAATCTTCTCTTAGGTAAACTGTAACAGGTTCCTCGGCTGTTTTTTTGTGAGTCTCTTCGTCAATGTAGCCATCCTCGGTCATTCGCTCTAGTACATACAACTGTCGTCGTTTCGCCAAATCGGGGTGAAATACGGGGGAGTAACGGCTGGGGGCTTGTGGTAGGCCAGCGAGTATTGCCATTTCGGCTAGAGTTAATTCAATTACGGGTTTGCGAAAATAAATTTGTGAGGCCATGGCCACACCATGGGCGCTGTGGCCCAAGTATATCTGATTGAGATACAGGTACATGATATCTTTTTTAGAAAGATTTTCTTCCATTCGCGAGGCGAGCATAAGTTCGCGAATTTTTCGAATGTAGGTTTTCTCTGGCGACAATAATAACGAGCGTGCCACTTGTTGCGTGATGGTCGACGCTCCCTGTACTTTACGGCCGGCTTTGAGGTTTGCTAAAAAAGCACGAAATATTGCGAAAAAATTAATTCCTTTATGTTCAAGAAACTTTGAGTCTTCGGCGGCGATGAAGGCGTTAATAAGTTGGGGCGGAAAATTTTCGTACTGAGTTAATATGCGCCGCTCTCTAAAAAATTCGCCAATCTGTTCTCCGTCGCGAGCGTAGACTTCTGTCACAAGTAGCGGCTCATAGTCGGCCACGGTAATTAATTTAGGTAGGTTGCTTGAAATACCAATCAGTGAAACTGCGCCGATGGCGATAAGGGCAAATAATCCTCCAATTAACAGTGCCACCATTTTTTTTGTCAGGCGAAATGGCAGACGTATGTACTCTCGAAGTTGATAATATTTCTCGCGCATGTATCCCACCAAACTAGAGAAGTTGCTTCAAACCTATCTAATTTATAGTGGGCTGCCCGTGCGGGCAAGCCGCGCCTATGCTTTGCTGGTTTTTAGGGTCTAGGTTGACGCGGAGGGAGGCGGATGTGATTAGCGGCTTTTCTTATTTGAACCCACTCGCGGAGCACCCGTTGAATCCGGAAAACCATCGGCGCACGTTTTGACTTCTCCACTAAGTTCACTAGAACATTTGCCTCTAATAAATTCACAGCTCGCTACTAGGCCCTCAAATTGTTGGACTAACCCATAAACTTCATTACTTGAGAACTTATCGTTGTCTCTATTGATTCCCTTTTTCCTAGCAAGCCCTGCCAATGTCGTGGCATTGTGAGTTCTAAGGGCTTCACGCTGTAATTCTTCTTGGGTAATGTTGAGCTGTTGTCCGTCAGAAATTGTTCGCTGTGAAGCCTGAACTAATAGCTGCTGTTTTTTCGTAATTAATACCTGTTTCTGAGTATTGATATCACGAGATTTTGACTCTATTTTTTTAAGCGCCATCGATTTTTGGTTTTGTCCCATTTTAAAAATGGCATCTAGATTTTGGGCGCTCGATGAAATCAGTTCCTTTACCTGAGCAGCAGCTTCGCTAAGTGATAATTGATCAGCGGCCAATGATTGGGCGGCAATGGCCTTTGCCGAAGTGGTTTTTTGTTGTGAGCAGGCGGTAGTGATCATTTCCTTTTGAATAGAATCCATTTTCTTGCCTACATTGGCGAGTTGATTAATAGAGCCGCCAGCATTGGGTCGGTTTCTAAATCGATCAAATACTTCAGTTTTATATTGGCTTCTACCCTCGGCTTCACAGGCGGCATTTAACTGCGCAATAGCCCTGCTATATTCAACGGTGGCCCTTCTCAATTTATCATTAATCTGCAAAATCTTATCTTGCTCTTGTTTAATCTTGATCGACATGTCTTGAATTTGCGCTTCGGTTTGTGAATCGATGTTTTTCATTACCTCAGGTAATTCTTCAAGCATATTTTTTTCTTGATCAGACAGTCTTTGTACATCTTCGTCTATTTTCTGCATTTCTTGTTGCAGCGAAGTCATATTTTCCATTAATTTTTTTTGTTCAACGGCGGCGTCTCTTTTAAGCTCAACCATGCGTCTTGTGCCATCTTTTATTTGCTCCTGCCAGTCCTTAAGGTTACCCATCGCATAACCGGGGCAACTGCCATTTCCGCTAGCCATTAATGCTTCGGGGTCTGTTTGGACTCGCCAGTCGTTGGCATTTTCTTCCTCAAATTCTACCGTTGTTTTATTGCCGAGCCTCTTCCCATCTTCTTCACAAGCAAGTCCATACCCAAGGCAAGATCCCAAGGGGCCTCCTCCCGACTTTTGGCAATCATCCTTAAGTCCTTTCATTTCTTCTACTAGTTTTTCTTGACGATCTTGACACTGAGACCCTTTTAGCCCTGCACACTGCGCGCTAACCCCCGGCTGATATCGACTATCACCCAAGCAAAACTTTAGGGATTCTTCCCTATTTTTGCCTCTGGCTGCTATACCTGCAGCACCTCCGTTTTTGTTTTTTTCATCAGCTGTTGTTGCAGCGTTATAAGTATTTTTACATGTGTTCTTATGTTCCTCTACAATTATATCGGAGGCTTTACAATCTGGCTGAAAGCCGCTGCGGATATCAGATCCCTCAGTCGCAATTCCAATTTCCATAAAAACCAATGATGCCAAGACAACTCCTGAGAGTCGCAAAAAACTAACAACCGACAAATACTTAGACATTAAAAACCCCCAGGTGAGACCTAACACTAACTTACTGTATATGCAGCAATATGAGTGCCAAAACCCTATTTTTCCAGAGAGCCCTCAATTGTTCAAGTCTCAATATGAGACACATTCACCCACAGCATAATTTAAGAAATTCAAGCCACTCGTCGAAACACTTCTAAATTGTGAGGATTCCCCCAATGCCCCAGACCTCGACTTTGATCGAACTTATTAACGCCAGTAACATCAGCCCTGACAGAGCACATCCTTTTTTTGTGAACCTGGTAAAGCGCCGCCCGGACCTATTCGAAAAAAAATATTTTGTGATGCCACTTGTTTCACAGCCAACAATAAAAATTATCAGCAAAAATGTCTTTAAAAATAATGCGGAGGTTGATCACCATATAGACGTAACTCGTAATTTGCCGGAGTACCTTATCGTAACTACAAAAGGAAGGTTAGGCCTTCATGTGGGCTTAAGAACCAATATTATTACGTTCAGTCATCGTTTCAAAAATGGCGATGACTACACGCAAAGTTACTTTGACGATAGGGTAGAGCCCATTGGATCAGCCGAAGAGGAGCTCCGGCAGCTCCAGGAGTTTTTTGATAATGTTGCTAATCGACGCCGTACAATACGGTTGGTATCTTAGCGTGTCTTCGATAGAAATAATTTATGCTATTTAATAGCATTTGTCCGATGTCCTCTCGGGATTGACTTTCTAGCGTTAAATTATTTTGTTGGACATGTTGTTTAAAAAGAAAATGAATATTTAACGGAAGGTGCAGAATAATTCGTCGCTCGTCGTCCACCTGGCAAAGCTTTTCAGGTACCGCTGTGATTCTTTTCTTGTTTTTATCAATTATCGAAAATAGAATACAATAATTTTCGTAAACAAAATTGACTTTAAAGCCACCTTTTATTCGATGCCTTTTCCGAATAACGTCTTCAAGCTGCTTTATCACCATCCCCGCATTCATACTCAGTGAACGCAATACAAACTTGGCGGCATCGTAGCATACAGGCGGTAATAATAATTGAGGCAATCAGCGACAAGGCTACCCATCTCGTGCTCATTCATATCATCAAGTGAATAACCTCTTATTGTCGCGTAGAGATTTAAAAGCTTCCAAAAGTTTTTGCCGTGGTACCAACATATTTCTCGCGATGACCCAACGATGGCGACAATATTGTTGCTATCGAGAAGCTTTTGATTTTCATCGATAAGATCAAAGGTAACTATATTTTTTTGATGTTTCGAATAATAGAATACGGCTCGAAAATCGCCCGTAACGGTAAAATGTAATCTTAGGTTTTTCTCTAGATTTTGAATAATAGTTTCAGCGTTCATAAAATAGCCCCCTTTGGATTGTAAGATTGGGGCTTGAGCAAACTCTAGGCCGAGGTCTACCTGAAATTTGCGAGCCTTGGCAAATTTTTGGTCCGAAGGGCGAACGCTCCCTTAACGCACAATGCATAGATGTTGTTTAATAAGGCTATTCAAGGATTTAGGAGGTTTTTAATACTAATGGTGAAGGATCAAATTATTTAAAAACAGGTTTGTAGAGGACCTCAATGAACATAAACTCGGTTTTGCTAAAGTGGGTGGCCATTTAACAACTTTAGGCTTCTCAGTCCAGGCTGAGCTTGCTCACCATCGTCAGGGACAGCCCCCTAATATATGCTTGTCGAGTTTATTTTTCATGAGTCCTCCATCGTCAAACCTAAACGTAGAATATCATCAAACGGGATCTTAAAACAAGACGCTCAAAAAAAAATTTTTTGTAAAGAAAAAAGTGGCTTCACTCTAAAAAAACCCTCCTTTTCGACTGTAAACTATTGAGACATTATGCCGAGAAGTAGGGATGCTGCCTCAGGACTTGGACTATTATTTCCCCTTTTTTGTATGTCTGTATGGTATATTCATTCTCCTTGTTCTTTATAGTCCGGCCCTCGTCGAAGTTGCCGAAAAAAATTTACCAAAAAGCTATTTAGAACAGTTTCTCAGTCGAGCGTGGTTGGGGTGGGTCTGTTTAGTAGTCGGCGGATTTTGGTCAATTCAGCACCTATTATGAGGTTGACGGGCTCCTCTTAGCCCACTATTTTGTTTAGCTTATGTCGAATCAAATGACATTCGAAGCTGAAAGTGAACTCGCCGAACAAGAAGTAAAAATTTTTTCTGTTAGCGAGCTGAATTCTATTATTAAAGGCCTGCTTGAGGGGCGTCTTTCTGAAGTTTGGCTTAAAGGTGAAATTTCAAACTTTAAGGCCCACACATCGGGCCACTATTATTTCAGTTTGAAAGATGAAAAAGCTCAAATTTCTGCAGTTATGTTTAAAAGCATTAATCAAAAGCTAAAATTTCGGCCGCAAGATGGAATGGAAGTCATCGTTCGGGGCAAAATCACAGTTTATGAGCCACGCGGTAATTACCAAGTTTTTTGCGAGTGGATGGAACCTGTCGGCGCCGGAGCTTTGCAGATAGCCTTTGAACAGTTAAAAGCAAAACTCCAGGCCGAGGGATTGTTTGCTCCCGAGCGAAAAAGACCGCTCCCGTATTTGCCGAAGCATATAGCCATTGTAACATCGCCAACAGGAGCAGCGGTGCGGGATATGTTGAATGTGCTATCGCGAAGATTTAAGGGCCTTCACATCACAGTTGTTCCAACAAAAGTTCAAGGCACCGATGCCGCCAGTGAAATCGTCGCAGCTATTGAAAAAGCTCAGCGCTTAAAAGATCTGGATGTATTAATTGTCGCTCGTGGCGGTGGCTCAATAGAAGATCTCTGGTCTTTTAATGAAGAAATCGTGGCCCGCGCGATTGCCGCTTGTCGGGTTCCAGTTATATCAGGAGTGGGACACGAAATTGACTTTACGATTAGTGATTTTGTGGCGGACTTAAGGGCGCCTACGCCCTCAGCGGCGGCCGAACTAGTAATAAAAAACGCCGCTGACCTGACTCACAAAATAGTTCAAATAGATAAAACTCTGGCCAGTCAGTTTCGAAAGTTTTTGCAAATGAAAATGCAGATCATAGAGTCGCTTTCTAAAAGATTAATAGATCCAAAACGGTATTTACAAGATGTAGCGATTCGAATAGATGATTTTGTCGGTAGACTTGAGGCGGCCACGAATAATAGTCTTAGTGAGCGCTCACATAATATAAGGCACTTGTCTTCTCAGCTTAAGTCGAAAACAGAAACACTCCTGCAGAATAAGTTTAGGACATGGACTCGACTTTCTTCGCTTTTAGATGGCCTGAGTCCACTCCGTGTAGTGGAGCGAGGCTATTCAATAGTAAAGGCCGGAGAACAGGTGATTACAGAGGCTACAAAATTGATTAAGGGAAGCATTATTGACATTCGTTTCGCTAAAGGAAGAGCGAGAGCAAAGATCGAAGAAATCAATTTAGAAACTTAAATAAAAAGGGTGAATTATGAATTTTGAAAAAAAACTTTCGCGTTTAGAAGACATTGTGAGTTCAATGGAAAAAGGCAGTCTACCACTAGAAGAGTCACTCAAGCTTTTTGAGGAAGGCGTAAAGTTATCTCGAGATTGCCACTCTCAGCTCAATGAGGCTGAGCAAAAAGTAAAACTTTTGCTCAATGTAGATGCTCAGGGCAATGCTCAAACGCAGGACTTTGAAGTTCCGAAATGACGCCTGATCTAACTGAAAAGCTTTTTGGTCACCGCGCAAAGATGGCCGATAGCTTTATTGAAAATTATCTTGAAAAACGCCTTTTAAAAGACGCTCCAGGATTAAAAAAGCTAAAAGAGGCCATGGCCTACTCAGCAAATAGTGGTGGAAAACGCTTTCGCCCCGTTTTGTCGATTATGACTGCAGAGGCTCTGGGGGTTGATGCGAAATTTATTTTGCCCTTCGCTGGTGCCGTTGAATTTATCCACACCTATTCCCTGATCCACGATGATCTACCATGTATGGACAACGACGACATGAGGCGCGGAAAGCCCACTAACCACAAGGTCTATGGCGAGGCCACGGCCCTATTGGCAGGTGACGCTCTATTAACTGAGGCATTTTTTTTGGTAACTCAAAGTTATTCTAGCCAGGGAGAATTGGCTGCCAAAGCTGCAGCTGAGCTCAGTCAATCTGCCGGAGCTTGCGGAATGGTCGGGGGTCAGTCAATAGACATGTACGCCAAACGAGAAGGCCTTTCCCATCAAGAACTCATAAGACTTCATAATTTGAAAACGGGAGAACTTATCAAAGTAGCTGCACTGGGTGCGGCGATTTTATGTGGTGCTAACCAAAAGCAGCAAAAAGATATTCATGAATATGCTTTAACTCTGGGGCTCGCCTTTCAAGTTAAAGATGACATTTTAGACTTTAATCCTCAAAAGCCAGAATCAGGAAGCTTTACCAGCTTAATAGGAATTGAAGAGACAAAAGACTATCTCAATACTCTAACGGACAATTCGCAGAATTTTATAAAAAACTGGGATATAAAGGCGGAACCTTTGAGAGAGCTTGCGGTCTATAACCGCGATCGCAATAAATAGATGGAAAATAGCGAGAAAATTCGCTTGGATCAGGCGCTTGTTGAATTAGGGCTAGTAAAGTCCAGAACGTTGGCTCAGCGAATGATTGAAGCCGGACAAGTATTTATTCAAAGAGCGGAGTCTACAGGTCACGAGCTTGTTGAAAAACCATCAATGCAGATTTTTAATATTGCAAAAATTAAATCGGCGTTTCCAAAACTTCATATTATCGAGGGCAACGTTGACCGCTATGTTTCTCGAGGTGGGCTAAAAATGCGCGCGGCTTTAGATTTCTTTGAAATAAATCCCTCCGGACTTCGTGTTATGGATATAGGAATCTCAACGGGAGGATTTACTGACTGTTTGCTTCAGGCGGGAGCAGCGAAAGTGGTTGGAATTGATGTTGGGCATGGTCAGACCGCCCCGTCGATTTTAAAACATCCAAATGTAGAGGTTCATGAGGGCATTAACGCTCGAGAATTGGGCACGCACGACTATTTAGCACCATTTGATTTAATTGTGCTTGATGTATCGTTCATTTCTTTGACTAAGGTTGTACCTGAAGTGGTAAAATTTCTGAAAGGTCAGGCTTATCTTTTGGCTCTTGTGAAGCCCCAGTATGAGTTAGAACAAGAGGGCGGCCACCTTGATTTTGAGAGGGTAAAATTAAAAATATATGAACTGTTTGAAGGCCTTCAATTTGGCGTTCAGGGTTATTTTGAATGTCCAGTTAAGGGCGGCGCCGGAAACCAAGAGTTTTTTATTTATGCGAAAAAGAATTAAAATTTTTTTGGCTTTGATTTTGTTTTTGGCGGCTGCTTCCTGCGTTACTACGCCAAGTAAGAAAACTTCAAAAAAGAAAGAAAAAACTGAAGTAACACAGGCTGAATCCCAAGTGCCCGACCAAGACGAAGCTCCTAGCTCAACTTCCGCAGAAGAGCTGCCAGCGCCAGTACTGGCACCTAAAAAACCGAAAACACCAAAGGTGGGATTGATTTTAGGACCCGGAGGATTAAAAACGTTCGCCCACTTAGGCGTTCTCAAAGAGTTTGAAAAAGCAAAAATTCCCATTGACGCTATTGTGGGACTTGAAATGGCTACTTTACCTGCGGCTTTTTATGCTTTAAACGGAAGCGCCAATGAGGCGGAGTGGAAGTTATTTAAACTTAAAGAAGATGAGTTATTTGAAAAAAGTTTTTTCAATGCCAAAGATAGAGCGGCATCGGTTTCTCAGGTCATGGAATTTGTTAAAAGGGAGCTAGGTCAAAGAAACCACGAAAGCTTTAAGGTTCCATTTTCTTGTTTAAGTTTTTCAACTAAAGAAGAAAAAATAGGAGTAAACGACAACGGCAACGCTTTGCAAAGTATTAAGACTTGCTTGCCCTATCCGCCACTATTTAAAATTACCGGAAACACGGTGGCCTCTGTAAGTCACATAAAAAAAGCGGCCGAGTTTTTACGAGAACAGAATATAGATGTTGTGGTTCTAGTAAATGTTATCGCTTCAGGTAAAATGGTTAGCGATGCTGACTATCAACAACAGCCAGCACTAGCTAATTTGTGGTTAGAAATAAAGAAGCAGCTGCGTGAAGCCGAGTCGAGCGTCGATTATACAATCACGGTTGACACTAAGAATTTCTACTTGAACAATTTTGAAATGCGTCGAGCATTTGTGCAGACGGGTGGCAATGACGGTAGATACCATCTAAATATATTGTCCAATAAGTATGGATTTTAAAGGAATGTCATGAGAAAGCCGCTAATAGACATAAAAACTTTTAAACAAAGAAGGTCCAAGCTTGGCGAAAAGGCTAAAGGGTGCGCCATTATAATTGCGTCTCATCCTGAATTTATTCGTAATAGCGATGTTCATCACTATTATCGACCAGACAGCTACCTTTTTTATTTAACGGGCTTTGAGGAGCCAGAGTCGGTTTTGGTTTTTCGCCCGGGATGTAATCCTGAGACCGTATTATTTGTGAGAGAAAAAAACTTAGAACGTGAAACCTGGGACGGCTTTCGTTTTGGGCCTGATCTTGCGCAAAGAGAGTTCGGTTTCGATAAATGTTATCCTATTAGCGAGTTCGAAAAAGTAACAACAGACCTATTGGAAAATATCGACAAAGTTTATTATCGGCTTAATTCGAATCATGAGTTTGATGAACGTTTTTTTGCGATGCTAGAAAAGGCGCGATTAAAAAAGGGGCGTTCGGGCCGTGGTTACCCGCCCATTTTTGATCCGCACGAAGTACTAAGCGATTTGAGGCTCTTTAAAACCGAGGACGAATTGCCGTATATAAAAAAGGCTTGTTCTATATCAGCGCAGGCCCACATCGAAGCCATGAAGTTTGTTAAACCTGGAGTTAGCGAAAGGCAGTTGTGGGGAGTAATATTGAACTCTATGATGCAGCAAGGAGCTGCGCGCGAAGCTTATCCAGCAATCGTTGCTTCGGGTGCGAACGCAACAACCCTTCACTATGTTTTTAATGACCAAGAATGTAAAAGTGGCGACCTTTTATTGGTAGATGCCGGCGCAGAGTACAAATATTATGCGGGCGATATTACCCGCGTCTATCCTGTGAGTGGTAAATTCACGCGGCCGCAATCAATAATTTATGAGACCGTTCTCAAGATCCAAAAGCAGATATTAGCTATGATTAGACCTGGAATCCCTTTTAAATCCTTGCAAGATAAAACGATAGAGCTTTCGGTTCAGGCCCTGCTTGACCTGGGATTTCTCAAAGGAAAGCCCAATGAAATTATTGAACAAAAGTCCTATCAAAAATATTATCCGCATGGTGTGTCGCACTTTTTAGGCATGGATGTTCATGATGTAGGCTATTACACGGTCGATAATGAATCCCGAAAAATTGAAAAAGGGATGTTGTTTACGGTTGAGCCTGGTCTTTATATTTCTCTTGGAGATACGAGTGTTCCCTCTGAGTTTAGAGGAATCGGCGTAAGGATCGAAGACGATATTTTTGTTACAGACATTGGAATTGAAGTATTAACCTTGGAAGCACCAAAAGAAATAAACGAGCTTGAATCTATAGTAGGTAAAAAAGGTGGCTAAGCGTCAACAGTTCTATCAATTTGGGGACACATGGAGCGCTGGCGGATTTACGCTTATAGATCCCTCTCCCATTGGTAAAATCATCCTGGAAAACTTTGATATTCCCAGTTGGCCCGAGCTTTATGGTCAAGATGACAGTGAGACCCTTTTGGGCTTTTGGGTGCCGCTTTATCAAAGATGGCTTGATCCAACACGATCCAAAGTTTTTTTTCACGAAGAACTGAATGAGCGGCCAGGCATTAAATTGATTAAAGAACAGTATAAAAATCGACCAGTGCAGGTAATCAAGGGACAAATGATTGGCCCCGCTACTCTCAAGTGGGCATTGCTAAAGCATAAATTAGCCATGGGCAACGATGAACAAATTATTAAATTTATTTCAGAAGCCTATGTGGCGCAAATTCAGATACTTTCAGAAGTCGCACTAAGTGTAGTTATTGCTCTGGATGAGCCCGCGGCTTTTTTAGTGCCGGAGTGCCAAGAACTTTGGAAAGAATTTTTTCATGCAATTGATATGTATAAACCCTTTGGTGTGGCTCTGCATACTTGCGGCGGGTTGGTTCCCCACTGGTTAGCTCTCCCATGGCAGGTAGTGCATTTTGATGTCGCTGAGGTTATCGATCATTTTGAAAGAGAACCAATCGTTTGGGCTGAAGCTTGGCAAAAGTATTTTACGCGGGGCTCTTGGCTGGCCGCGGGATTAATAGCGGCGAATCGTATGCCGCTGGAGCCAATAAACGAAGGCCTAGTCAAAGATTTTTTCGAAAAATTTCTACCAATTTCTAATAACCAAATTTTATTTTCGACCACTTGTGGAATTGATTGTCAAACAGAAGCCGAACTCAACGAGCGTCTCAAGTACTTTAACGACCTGATGAGTTTGGCAGTTTCAACCAAAGCACCCAGTGAAATCAAGCCCGGGAATCTTATATAAAAATGGCCTTTAACGCCGAAACTCGAAAAAAAAACATAGACCAGTTTTCTGAGGATTATTTTGATCTTGTTATTATTGGTGGCGGAATCTCTGGCGCGGGAGTTGCCCGCGATGCCAGTAGTCGCGGAATGAAGGTGGCGTTGATTGAAGCCAATGATTTTGCCTCCGGCACGAGTTCTCGCTCTAGCAAACTAATTCATGGTGGTTTTCGGTATCTCGAAAATTTGGAGTTTGGGTTGGTTTTTGAGGCGCTGTCTGAAAGAAAAATACTTTTCGACATAGCTCCCCATTTAGTGCATCCACTTAAATTTTTCTTGCCCCTATACGAACAAAGTCGTGTCGGTATGTTTAAGCTAGGTCTCGGCATGTGGCTTTATGATTTTTTGTCGCAGTTCGAGGCGCCCGAAATTCACTCGAGATACAATGAAAAGCAGACCATGCGAGAAGTTCCGATTCTAAATCCTAATCAGTTGTGCGGCAGCTTTGCTTTTTACGATGCCACTATGGATGACGATCGTCTTGTGATTGAAACACTGAGATCAGCCCATGCCCTGGGGGCCATTTGTGCCAACTACGTAAAAGCTGTCGGCGTCGAAATTACCGAAGGAAAAATAAAGGCAGTACTTGTAAAAGATGTTCTTAGTGGCAAAGAAATTTCTGTGCGAGCCCGTCATGTTATAAGCACAGTAGGCCCATGGACAGATATATTGGGTCACGAAATGTTTAGCGATTGGCAAAACTTACTTCGTCCGACCAAGGGTATTCATTTGACACTTTCTCGAAAACGCCTACCTATTCGGGACGCAGTAATTATGTCTGATGACATTCTCAATAGAATTGTTTTTGTTATTCCACGAGAAGAAATGGTCATCGTCGGAACGACAGATACTGATTTTAGAGCGAACCCCGAGACAGTTCACACAGAAAAAAGTGATGTTGATTATCTACTAAAGCTTTTAGCCGACTATTTTCCAGGCGCCAAAATTGAAAAAAAAGATATTATCGCAAGTTATGCCGGAGTTCGACCACTGGTGTATGATGGTTCTAATTCTGAGGGCAAAACCAGTCGAGAACATATCATCAAACATGATCCCAGAAATATAACCTTTGTTGCCGGTGGTAAATACACTACCTATCGTAAGACTTCAGAACAAATAGTAAAAGAAGTGCTGGAGTTCTTCCCGTTTGAAAAAAAGTGCTCGTTTGCTATCAATAACACGAAAGTTCCGATCAATCCAAAAATCACTCCTGCTATTTTAAGTGCTTTGCGCGACTCCATTAGTTATTTGGCAAAAGAAACGCTTCGCTCTGAGTCTGACGTCAGACAACTGGTAGAGCGACATGGTGGCGAAGCGCTTAGTTTGTTGGGTTCAGAAGCTAAGACCATTTGGGAATTAGAATCCCAACACGCCATTGAAAACACCATGTGTTTGTCGCTAAGAGACTTTTACTTGAGGAGATCCCCCCTGTTTTTAGCTTACGAAAAACATGGATTCGAGCACTTGCCAAAAATTGAAAAGGTATTTGCCTGCGAGCTTGGCTTGAGTGACGATCTGCTGAAACAGCAGGTCCAAGAACTTTCAGCCCACGTAACTTTTGAACTTGGCTGGCAAAACGCTTAAGTTTTTTTCTTAAGTAAATCTTTTATCAATCCGGTAACTTTAAAAATATTTGATAAACCGTACGACGCTAAAAAATCCCACATTTTTTTGCCACCCAATTTGATAATCGATAAGTAGCCATTGGTGGCGATGCTAAAAAAACCACCTGTGATTTTGAGCGAGACCTGCCCGTCTTTAATTTGTTTCAATACCAAAACTGAGAAATCGCCAACGTCTTCTGCTGGACTTTGGCAAATATTTTGTACGGCCCCCGACGTGAGTGTAAAGACGACGTCTGGGTTGTTGGCGGGTCGAGATTCAAGTGTGACCCTGCCCGAGGTACAGGTCAGCGCACAGGCCTTACCGTCCCCTAACACCAGGCCAATTTCTACGCCCTTCTTTAGTAAAGAAAGGGCTTCTCGACAAAAGCCTTTTGTTTCAAAAAAAACCTTGAGGTTATCAAAGCTTGTACTCATGGTCTGGCCACCCCTTGTCCCAAATTTCTTTATACTGTAAGGTTAAATAAATAAGAAGGAATAAATGGCCCACAGAAATCTACCCATTGAGCCGGCGCGGACATGGAACAATCCAAAAAAGAAGGCTATCGCCAAGGATATGTTGGCCCGATATTCGGGATGTGATCCAGATAGGATTTCAAAATACATTATCTTAACCAATTTTGAGTTTTACATCGAAAAATTTTCGAAACGCTACAATGCTAAGATTTATTCGGGTAGTGCTCTTAGTGTTGCTACTGCTGAAAACCCCGACATTTCGATGATTTGTTTTAATATAGGTGCTCCCATGTCAGCGCTTGTCATAGAAATGATATCCTCGATTGATCCTACGAGCGTGGTGATGCTGGGAATGTGTGGCGGACTGCATCGCGATTTAAAGATTGGAGACTTGTTCTTGCCCATGGCAGCAATCAGAGATGAGGGAACTTCTGCACATTACTTACCCATTCAGGTTCCGGCACTTCCTACCTTTACCATTCAGAAATATCTAAGCCAGGTGATTGTAGAAAAAAAACTCAAATATTTTGCAGGAGTCGTGCACACAACGGACTATAGACTTTGGGAGTTTGACAAGAATTTTATAGAAATGCTAAAGCAAGAAAAAGTTGGTGCTATCGAGATGGAGACAGCATCTCTTTTTATAACAGCATTTACATGTAAGGTTCCATGCGGCGCATTATTGCTCGTAAGTGATCTGCCGTTAAAAGAAATTAAATCAAGCAAGTCTGCTAAAAAGGTATTTCAAAAATATACGGAAATGCACTTTGAGATTGGCGTTGAGTCAATGCAAGGTCTTGAGGTCAATCGCGACAAGGTAAGACACTTTACCTGGTAACTTCGTTGCCGCTGAACTCTTAAATTGACTATCGTTTGAATACCACCAATTATAAATAAATAAGAAAAAAGTAGGTAAGACATGAGTATTATTACTAAGTTATCTGAATATTTTTCAAACGATATTGCCATAGATCTCGGCACGGCAAACACGCTGGTTTACGCAAAAGGGCGCGGAATTATTTTGGACGAACCTTCTGTGGTTGCTGTTCAAAAAAATTACCGAGGTCAACAAAATCGCGTGTTGGCTGTCGGTAAAGAAGCCAAAGAGATGCTTGGCAGAACCCCCGGAAGTATCGTGGCAATTAGACCGATCAAAGACGGCGTAATCGCTGACTTTGAGGTGACTCAATCAATGTTAAAATACTTTATCAATAAGTCTATTGGACAAAGAAAAAGTTTTATTCGTCCGCGAATTATTATTTGCGTGCCCTACGGAATTACTCAAGTTGAAAAGCGCGCAGTAAAAGAGGCGGCTCACTCAGCCGGCGCGAGAGAAGTCTACTTGATCGAAGAACCAATGGCCGCCGCTATTGGCGCGGGCCTACCCATCACTGAGCCAAGCGGAAATATGGTGGTTGATATGGGAGGGGGAACTACCGGAGTCGCGGTGATTTCTTTGGGTGGAATTGTGTATTGCAAATCAATAAAAGTTGCGGGCGATAAGTTTGATGAAGCAATTGTGAATTATGTCCGAAGACAATTTAATTTACTCATTGGAGAGAGAACCGCCGAACAAATAAAAATTCAAATTGGAAATGCTTATCCTGGTGACGAAGAAAAAACTATGGAAATCAAAGGTCGCGATCTTGTGGCGGGCGCACCCAAGACAATCGAAATCACCAGCTCTCAAGTAAACGATGCACTCATGGATCCCCTGAGCGAAGTAGTTGATGCCGTAAGAACAGCTCTTGAAAAAACTCCTCCTGAGTTGGCTTCAGATATTGTCGATAACGGAATTGTTTTAACTGGCGGAGGTGCATTGCTTTCTAATTTTGATGTTTTGCTAAGAGAGCGCACGGGGCTTCCCGTCTCCATCGCGGAAGATCCTCTGACATGCGTAGTAATGGGTTCAGGAACGGTACTTGATGAATTGGATCTTCTAAAGCAATTGACCGTGGACTAAATTCAATGGCCGAGCAAGAAGTAAAATCCATTGCTCTTTTTTTCTTGTTAGCCTTCCTTGACGAAAAAGTGGCATTAATTGCTACGCGCGCGGTTTTAAAAAAATCTCGTAAGAATTCGTCAGCACGGCTCAAAACTGTTTACAAGATTTTTTTAGATTATCGCGAAAACCCTAAATTTAGATTATCGGCAACCGGAATTATTCAAAAAAATTCAGTGGTACTTCCAAATATTAACTTATCTTCTTGGCGACAATTTTTAAGAGACGCTGACCCACAAAGCCTATTTCCACTAATTTGGATTCAAATTATCAAAGAGAACGAAGTCGCGGTAGCTTCCGCCATGGGAGTAACGGCAGGAACATTACGCACACGAGTTGGCCAAACTTTAGAAAAATTGGGTGGCTTTGTGGAGACGGAGCTGGCTCATGCATAATAGCGAAGGCTCTTTCTCAGAGATAGCCAGGAATCGCCAATATAGCAAATTTATATGCCAAGAGATGCTTTTCGATTTTTTATTAGGACGTTTAGATCCAATGCGAAAAGAGGCAGTAGCTGCTGCCTTAGAAAAACATGATGACTTAAGAAAACAAAAACATTCATTAGAGGTTGCCATTAAATATTGTTCGGATCTCTCGCAAACTAAGTTAGGCGAGGCCTTTATGCAAAAGGCCTTGGCGCCGCTGACCATATTCGACATTTTAAAGCAAAAGTTTAGCCCTAAACGCTGGCCGATTCCATTAAGGTGGGGTATCGAAGCCCTAGTCGTCTCAAGCCTTGTAGCAACAATTACTTTAGTTTTATTTTGGTCGAACATACAAAGCATGATTCCTGTTAAAAATGAAACCGTACTTATCCAGCAGAAAATAAAAAAGGAAGAGTTCAACGTCGAATTGACCGATAAAAAAGAAATAGCGGATTTTAATGAAAAAATGTCGGCAGAGATTGTGCCAGAGCAACTTGTTGAGGTCCCCGCGGTAGCCGCAGTGGCCAAAGTAACCCCGGTGGCCGAGGTTGCCGCGGTTGCGGAAGTCCCAACACCAAAGGTCGAAGTTCCAAAAGTTAAACCGGTCCCGCCCCCCGATATTATTCCGAAGGGCTACGTTTACAAATTAGTTATGAGTTTGGCGAATCTGGATCTTCTGGGTCCCGAGATAGCTGAGAAAATTATTGCTATGGGAGCAATTAAGGCAGGCGAGGTTGAAATTGGCTGGCGAAAACTAAATGGGAACTATTACCACTTTGTAATTGAAAAGGAAAAGGGCCTAGAATTACTGGAGGTGTTAAAGACCTATGGGGATGTTCAAACTGTGAAAGATCCTCACGGTAGGGTGATGCCAGAAAATCAGGATCGATACATTTTGTGGATTGAGGATAAGTAAGGAGATGGTGTTAGGGAGAATTAATCTCATGCCAGTTAGAGGAACTCTCCG
The DNA here is from genome assembly GCA_034439715.1 of Pseudomonadota bacterium. Taxonomy (GTDB): domain Bacteria; phylum Bdellovibrionota; class Bdellovibrionia; order Bdellovibrionales; family SG-bin7; genus JAWXAY01. Next base: position 9,303 of record JAWXAY010000035.1, on the reverse strand, counting down.
AAACAGCCTGATCTTTTGGTTTTTATTGTTCTCGTTGGTGCCGCTTATATTTGTGACGGGATTTGCCTTAGAAAAATCTCGAGTGGCTCTTGACCGTGAACTCTTTCAGAGGATTACCGGGAACGCCAAAGATGTAGAATTGACCTTAAATGGATTTGAAAACCATTTGGTAGCAAAGGCCGAAAAATATTCGGTAGACCGATCTCTCAGTTTTTACCTTTCTAATTCAAATCAAAGCGAAATTAAGAGACTTGTTCTTGAATGGTTGGGGTCTACGGTAGCCTCTCGAATTTCAATCCTTAATTCCGATGGAAGGATAATTGCATCAGCCTATAAAACGGCTGAAGAAAAAAAGGTCGCGGATGATCTTGAGGGACCAAACCAAATTTTTGTTGCCGAAGAGGTTTTAAAAAAAATAAAAGCCAATCCGAAGGCCAAATTGATTGAATCAAAAAAAGAAAGTCTTGAGCTTATACAGTATTACCCTGTTTTTTCAAAAAGTGGAAAAGGCATGGGCTATATTGAACAAGTGCTTAGTTTTCAGAAAAACTTTCTCAGCTCCTTTAAGGCTCGACTTAATGTTGATGTTTCTTTGATGTCTCCAGATTATAAAATCGTTTCGTCTACCAATGAAGATTTGCTTTCTTATCCCCAGAGGTTTTTTCAATCTCTTAAAGGTGATTTTGTCGGAAAGCTTTTCGACATAAAGGTACGTTCCCTTCCCTATGGAATATTAGTACACCCTATAGCCTGGGGTGATTCAAAGTTTTTTATTTTACTGGCGGCGGCAAAAATTGAAGCTAATGATACTTTGAGAAATATTAAAACTGCATTTATTGGAGTCTTTCTGACAGTTCTTGTTTTAGTCGTCATTTTAACTTGGGTCACATCTAATGTTGTGGTTCGGCCGCTAAGAGATCTTTATGCCGGCATTACGCGATTAAATTCGGGCGAAGAAGGAATTTCTTTGCCCGTTCATGGTGATAATGAGATGAGCTATCTCAGTCAAAGTTTCAACGAGATGTCTTTGCGAATTAAGGAAGCCCGGGATGATCTCAGAAAGAAAATTCAAGAATTAGAATCAGCAAACAACGAAATAAGAAAATCCCAATCCCACTTAGTTCACTCTGCAAAAATGGCAAGTCTCGGTCAATTGGTCGCCGGCATTGCTCATGAACTCAATAATCCCATCGGATTTATTTACTCAAATCTGACACAACTAGATGACTATTCTAAGCGCCTCGTTAAAATTATTGGATTGGCTTTAACCAATGCCGGCGATTTAGAAAAAACAATGAAGACAGAAGATTTTGAATATATCAAAAATGACCTGCCAAAATTAATTAAATCCTGTCAAGATGGGGCTCGTCGAACGCGAGATATAGTTTTGGGTCTGCGAAATTTTTCTCGTCTCGAAGAGGCTAATCTTAAAGAGGCCGACATCAATGAGAGCATCGATGATACTCTGATGTTACTTTCAGGCGAGCTAAAAGGTCGCATTCAGGTTTCAAAGAAGTATGGAAAGCTTCCCCTCGTGCCCTGTTATATAGGAAATCTCAATCAGGTATTTATGAACATCTTGTCGAATGCCGTGCAAGCAATCGAAGGCAACGGAAACATAGAAATTAGCACCGCGATCGAGAGCAAGAGCAAAGAGGATTGGATAAATATTTTGATAAAGGATGACGGAAAGGGAATGAGTAAAGAAACTTCTGAAAAGATATTTGATCCGTTTTTTACCACGAAGAATGTAGGGCAGGGTACCGGGTTAGGCATGAGTATTTCTTATGGAATCGTACAAAAACATGGCGGAAATATTTTGGTAAAATCTCAGCCAGGCAAAGGGTCAGAATTTACTATTCAGATTCCAGCATTAGGTCCGCCTGATGCTCGCGCCAAGGAAATCAGAATTAAGCAATAAATTCTTATTTTGAGACATAGTGGGTACTAATGGCCTAACGCCAGACGTCCGATAGGATTTTCATGAGCAGTAAGCAAAAGACTTATGAGTCGTTGACTGGTTTTCTACCCTATATTTTTTTGATTATTGGGTTAAGCCTATTGCTTGTCTCTTTGTCTAAAAAAAAGACTGTTGCCGTTAACGGAATTGAAAGTTCAGATCAGGCCAGCGTGCGTCGCCTCAATGAAGAAAGAGTTAATCGCTATTTAAAAGACGCCTACAACAGAAAACAGCTTGAAGAAATTCGCGCTAAAAATGATTTTGGTAGAACTAACCCAGCCGCCGAAGTTCCCTCGCAAGGCGCAGTTCCCTCGCGGCCAGTTAACGAATACTCGGGGGGCGACCTAGAAACTGAAGACAAGTGGAGTATTGAGGCAATCTCAACTAGTAACATGACGCCAGAAGAGTATGTCCAGTATCAGTTAAAGCTTAAACAAGATGAACTCTATAGGGCCCAGCAAGAACGAGAAGGCTTTATCGCGCAGTTTATCGAAAACGCCCGCAGAAATGGATTCGAGGTCCAGGTTGATCAAAATCTGAAAGTAAAATCAGTAAAAAAAATAAGACAATAACCTACGCGCGTCAAAATAGTGACGAGCAGCCCTTATATAAGTACAATTTAATTTCAATTTTTTTAGGAGAACCACATGATTTCTAGATTGATTAAGTCTTCACTCGCCATATTTGTTTTGATAGCAATAACTTTAACGCTGACATCTTGTGGCCCCAAAGCTTTTACAAAAGGGGATTACGATGAAAACGTTGAAAAAGAAAATACCCTTAACGACCAATGGTCCGAAACAGATATGCAAAAAGCTGTTCACGACTTGGTTGGAAACTTGGTCGGGCACCGAGCAATCGCCGCAGCACCGCGCCCTCCGGTCATCATGGTTACCAAACTCGAAAACAAAACCAGCGAGCACATTGATACTCAATCAGTTATGGATATGGTTCGAGTGGAATTAACAAACTCAGGCCGCGTGGCTTTTGTCGACAAAGAGGCGCGTGATGATGTTTCTACCGAACTTGAGTATCAGGATTCAGGTATGGTCGACGCCGCTTCACAGAAAAAAAAGGGTGGCCAAATCGGTGCCGATTATATAATTAACGGGAGATTAGATTCCATTGTTCAAGAAATCGGAAAAGACAAAACGGTTTATTATAAAGTGACACTGAATTTAACTAACCTTAGAACGAATCTGATCGAGTGGACAAACCAAAAGCAACTTAGAAAATCATTTAAAAAACGTCGCATAGGTTTATAAGACTACTTAGGTGATTCTTAAAAGTTCATTCTTATTATTTTTTCTAGTATTCCAAGTCTCTTGTGCCACCCACCAAATGTTAGTGGGTGAGGCACGAAAGAATCTGGTTAACAAAAACTTTACTAAGGCCGCTGAGCTCCTAAAGCCAATGGCAATGAAAGAAGACGACAACCAGCTGGTTTTCCTTTTAGAGTATGCAACGGCCCTACAACTTGCTGCCCAGTATGATGAAAGTAATAAGATGTTTCTCATGGCCGATCGCATGTCAGAAATTCAGGACTATCATAGTGTTAGCAACATAACGAGTTCTCTCTTATTTAGCGAAAAGATGGTTCAATACAAGGGAGAGGACTACGAAAAAGTCTTAATTAATGCTTTCGCGGCAACCAATTATCTCATGTTAAATGATCTTGAAAGCGCCTTAGTTGAAGCCCGAAGACTCAATGAAAAGCTTATTAAATATAAAAACGAAGCCAAACTGCCCTATGAACAAAATGCTTTTGCGCGGTATCTTTCTGCTATGGCGTGGGAATCAAACGGGAAGTGGGACGACGCCTACATTGATTATCTAGAGTGTTATAAATTGAATCCGAATATTCCGATGTTAAGAGCGGACTTGATTCGTGTAGCTAAAAAGGCCAATCGAATGGAAGATTTCGCCAAGTGGAAAAAACAGTTTCCTGCAGTAGAGTATAAAAATAATTGGGATGATAAAAAATATGGTGAGATTGTATTGATTTTTCAACAGGGGTGGGGACCAGTTAAGCGTCCCGACCCAATCCATCCTAGATTTCCAAGACTTTATCAACAATACTCTCGCACCAAAGCAGCCAACTTAAAGATTGAGGGACAAGCTTTTGTTCCCACTGAAGAAATCTACGACATTAGTGAAACCAGCATTAAGTCATTTAATGATCAAATCGGTGGGTTAATCGCAAAAAGAATTGCCGGCTTGGTAGCTAAAGAAGTAGTTGCCGATCAAATTCGGCAAAAAAATGGAGCGCTAGGGGATGTTGCCTATTTGGTAATGCATATTTCCGACCAAGCCGATACTCGGCATTGGTCAATGTTACCCGAAACTCTGCAAGTTTCGCGGCTGCGGCTGCCTGCTGGTGAATATCAGGTTTCAGCAGATGGACTTGATTCGAGCGGTAGTCCCACGGGCGAAAGCATGGACACTCAAGCAGTTTTAGTGAAGCCACGCAAAGCTTCGTTTGTCGTATGGCGCTCGCTTCAATAGGTTTGTAGGTTTACCAACCCTTGCTTGGCATTACAAAAGAGATAACAGCTAAAACATCAACGGAGTCCTGCATTGTTTTGATTTCAACGTTGTTAACGGTTTCAGTAGCTTCGAACGCCTTATTATATTTAAAGCGCATTCCAAAATTCATGGCTTTTCCCACTGCGAAATCAACACCAGTACCCAAGAAAATAGCCATACCGCTACCAGTGACATCGCTGACTGAAGCAACAGAAGATCCGGTAAGAGCTGCAACTTTTACAGCTTCAATTTTGTTGGATAAAAATCCAAGTCCACCAGAAATATAAATCGCCATAATGTCATCGCCGCCAGTGTAATAGTCTACTCCTAAAGAGAGATCCGAGTGATTTACGTCGTTTTTGTGTGAGCTTTCTGAGTACAGAATATTGAAGGCCATATCATCTGCTATTAGGTACGAAAATCCCCCGCCGTAGCCAATTGCATTTTGGCCGCCATTGCCGACGTCTCCCAGTAACGACGTGTTTCCAACTAGACCGGACAACCGGAAGTCGCCCTGATCAATTGCATTGGCGCCTATCGACAAAAAGAGAACACTGAGAGCCAATATAGTCTTAAAAAAATTCAGCATTGAGCGACCTCCTGAAAATAAAAAACCCTTGATAAAGTTACCAAGGGTTTTAAAGTTTTGAAAGTTCTAACTCAGAGAGGTAATAAATATTTAGATTAATTATTAGATTAATTATCTAAGCTTTTATTTGAGTTAGGTAGGCTGGGCGTTTCTTCTTCTTTATAACCAGCGCTTAACTCAGATGCTGTTCTTTCAGCCGCATTTGCTACGCGGTTCTCGAGGCTCTGTTGTACGTCTTCAAACGCAGGCTTCTGAGATTCCATAACGGGCTCTTTGAAGACCTGAGGTTTGCTCATGTATTCCTTTGGGAATGCGCCAAGCTTTGCCAAGTAGCCAGAGATGCTGCCGTTACCATTTTGAATTATTTCACGAAGTGTGAACAAAGGAGCATATTGCGATGCTTTCTTTTCTGCTTCAAAAATAATTTGCGTAAGAGTGGCCGCCGTTATGTCGTTTTTTGTTTTGTTATCAATCACCATAACTTCTTCATTGCTACGAATCATTTTCGCGATATCATCAAGAGTTACATAGCAACTTTGTTGAGTGTCATACAGCTTACGATTTTGATAACGTTTAATTATCTTCGTTTTACCACTCACTTTATTAGGTGTTGTGGCTGTTATGCCTTGTGTTTGCACCACATTTCCCCCCATTTGAAATCTCCCTTATTTTTTATAGCCTTAAACCGGGTTACGTTCGCCGAGACAATATCCCTTAACGCCACGGCCTGTCAAGAGGCACAAAATCAAAGTTTGTTGAAATGCAAAAATTATAGACACAACGTGCTAAGATCTCGATATAAATGACACTTTAAGAAACAGCAACGGTTAATTAATTCACTAAACTTATAAAGTTTTTACAGGTCTAGCCGATAGTCTAGTTAGGAAGTCTTATAAAATTCCTAACGAGGCTCAGATGTCAAATGCTCAAGATAATAGCATGAAAAGCACAGAAATCATTGCTTCGATTGGATTTTTTGTTATTTCTGCATACTTAGTGTCCAGCATCACTATTAGGCACTTTAGCCACTCTACCGAGCAGCTTTGGGCCAAGAAGGAAACTGATCGCTTATCTACCCAGATCGCTTATCTGACCGAGGCCGCCTCTGTAGCCAAGAATTCAAGCTCGAAGAAGCAAGCTAGATTGACTCGATATCCTGCCGCCACATTGGGTGGTTCGGAGTCTTCAAAGAAAACGACAAATAATGTAGCTGTCTCCGTCTGGAAGGATGAGGGAACTTTGGGGAATGACCCCTGGGGCAAACCCTATCGCTACAAAGTTTTTCGCGACGAAAGTGGAGAGGCGAAAAAAGTTGCCGTTTGGTCTGAGGGCGAAAATTCTCATAATGAGACAGACTTTAGTGAGGCCATTACAGTTACTCAGAATCCCTTGAGTGTGTTTTTGGGCGATGATGCAGGATTCATAAGAGCCCTTGATACTTTGGATAAGCTGTAGAGGGCCTAAGGAGTCCAAATTTCTCGAAAATCTTTTAGAACTAGAGTACCTGCGCCGATAGGTAATTTAAGGAATTTCCTCTAAAGGGCAGGCAAAATGGAGTTAGCAAAACTTATCTTGATCACGGGCGCGTTATTTTTTACTGCCTGCTCAACGTTTGATTCTGATGACTCAAAAGGAAACTACAAAAGTTCTGCACTCGATTTTTCTAATTCAGGTCGACCTAGCTCGCCGGAACAGTGGAACTCCTCAGAGGAGGATCCGCTAAATCGCAGATCATTAGCCGACTATCATTTCACATTGGCAGAGTCGTATTCTCATGAAAGTCAGCCCGAAAAGGCAATCGAAGAATACAAGCATACTTTGGTTTATGACAAGGACTCCGGAACCGTTCATTTTAGGTTAGCCAAAGAATATGTGCGCGTAGGTTTGGTCTCTGAGGCTATCGAGCAGGCCGAGGAATCCGTTAGGCTGGCTCCGACCATGCCCGAGCAGAGATTTTTGTTGGGTGCACTCTATTCCTCAATGAAAATGTTTGATAAGGCGAGCGCCCAATACCAGGAAGTATTGAAAACAGACCCTGAAAATGCGGATGCTCAGCTCTATGTTGGCGCCTTGCTGGCCGAAGAAGGTAAGTTTGACGAGGCCGTCACTTATTTTGAACATCTTTCTGCCAATAAAAAATTTACTTCGCCTTTTTTGGCCTGGTATTATATTGGCCGAATCAGAATTCAACAGAATACCGACAAGTCATATCAGCAAGCTGAAAAAGCATTAATAAAAGGGTTACAAATCAAGCCGGATTTTTCGGATGCGGCTGTCGTATTAGCTGGTGTTTACGAACATCAAGAAAAAATCGAAAAGGCCGTTGAACTTTTAGCCAGCTTTCAGGACAAGCATGGGCCGAGCACTAGCGTGGCTGAAGCGCTCGCGCCGTTTTACCTCAAACAAGAAAAATACGAGTTAGCTTATCAGCAGTATGAAATAAGCTCTCAGTCTGATCCCGATGATCTAAACGTCATGTTAAAGATGGCTCATCTTTTATACAGCATGAAAAAGTACGATGAGGCCATTTCTCAACTTGAAAATCTATTAAATCGGGCGCCCGATTCTGACCGAGTCCGCTACTTTTTAGGAGCCGTCTATTTAGAGAAAGGCAGTCTCGAGTTTGCGGCCAAGGCATTTTTACAGATCGGTCCAACGAGCCAATACTATTTTCAATCAATTGTCTTAGCGGCACATACTTATAAACAAATGAACCAAATGGAAAAAGCAATTGCTACGTTGGCTGAGGGGCTAACCTATCGAAAAGATATTCCACAGCTTTATACGTCAATGGCGTCTCTATTGAGTGAAAACAAAAGATACTCTGAGGCCATTGAGATAGTACAAGACTCCATTGAAAAATTTCCGGAGAATGCAGAGATGCGATTTGTTTTGGGTTCCATTTATGACAAGATCGGAAAATCTGAAAAAACGGTTGAACAGATGATAAAGGTGTTAGAAATCAACCCTGATCACGCCCAGGCACTAAACTATATTGCTTACACTTATGCGGAGCAGAACAGTAAGCTAGACGAGGCCGAAAAGCTAATTCGCAAAGCCTTAACTTTGGAACCTAAAGATGGTTACATCATGGACACGCTAGGTTGGATCTTATTTAAACAAGACAAGATTGTAGAATCTATTCAGACTCTCGAAAAGGCCTATGAAGTAAAGAACGATGAAAGTATTATTGCCGAACACCTAGGAGATGCGTACTATAAAAATCAAATGCCACAAAAGGCACAGAAAATGTATAGACGTGCTCTGGAGCTAGAAAAAGATGAACAGATTTTGCTTAAGTTGCGTTCAAAAATTACAGCAACAGAAGACCACCCCATCAAAAGTCAGCCAAGAAATCCGGCCTCATCTAAACCCGCAAAAAAATAGCGGCATATTTGTTTTAGCACTATTCCTAAATATCTTTGTGTTAATGGCGGGCTGTACCTCTGTCGAAAAAAAATCATTTAATTGGTTGGAGGTCTCTAGTGGAAAGTGGTCATCATCAGCTAAAATTATCGAAAATAAAACCGGGAAGGCCCAGACCGTTGACTTGATTTTTAGAGCTAAAAGAGAGAAACAAGTACGCCTCGATGTTTCAGCTATGATGGGAACGCCAGTAGCGAGCATTGTTTTGGATAACAATAAGATAGAGGCAGTTCTTATTCGACAAAAAAAAATCTACGTGGGAAAGTCCACTCCAGTAACGAATTCGAAAATAACTACAGGTATAAAGCCAAATATAATGCCAAATATAATGAAAGAAGCGCTTGGTTTTGAGTTTGATCCACACTTAATTTTTTCGGTCCTATTTGAATCTACTCCCAGCGACGAAAAATGGGCATGTACCGAAGATGGGGATAAAATGAAGAGATGTGTTGGTCCTAAAGAAAATTTTATTATTAAATGGGAAAATCGAAAAGATATAAAGCGCATTGTCCAATTGGACACTGTGGATTTTCAGTTCACAATAAATTTCAATGACTTTTCGCCAGACGACTTATTGGACCCAAAAACATTTGTAATCAAAAAGCCCAAGTCATTTAAGGTTATTGAGTTAAATTAGAAAAATAACTAGTTATTCAGTCGTCCAACATGGGGGTTGGGGCAGGTGGCCCCATTAGACAGGATATCTTTTAATTATTTTCTTTGCTCTATCTCTTTGGTAAGAAATGAGTCCCAAGGTCTCGTGTGTGTTTTTGATGATGTAGTTGCGTACATATTCAAAATC
>JAWXAY010000034.1:0-7515 GCA_034439715.1 Pseudomonadota bacterium | reverse complement strand
TTTTAACTCTTAGTAATGGAAGCGCCATTTCATTAAATCAAACAGGGAGGCTCCTAAACATAAGAGTCAATGCCCAAGCGCAGGCCGTGTCTTTTTCGCTGAATGGTGGCACGAGCACAATAGATAGAGAACTTCCTTTTTCTATGGCTGGCGATATCAGTGGCGACTATAATGATTGGTCGCCTACAGTGGGAAATCACTCGTTGCAGATTTCAGTATTTGAGTTAGTCGACGGGGGCTGGAGGGTAAAAGAGTCTCTTCGTTTACAATTTAGCGTAACTGAATAATTAATCGTCTATTATACTCGACCTTCGTAGAGGCGTCTTTCGGGCGCCTCTACTTTTTTATTTATTTATTCGTTAAGATATAGCCTATGCACGCAAACCTTTTCATCCTTATCCTGGCTTTCACCAGATTCGCGCAAGCATTTGAATTAAGTCCGATGGAGATGGAATTTGAACCTTCTGGCAAAAATACGTCTAAGACCTTTTTTGTTGAAAACAAATTCGGTAAAGATATTGCTGTCGAACTCAAGGCCTATAAGAGAGCTATCAATATAGATGGAGAGGAAACCCGTGAAGAAACTCTCGACTTTTTGATTTTTCCTCGCCAAGTCAAACTGACGACAGGCCAAAAGGTAGCGGTCAGAGTTACTTGGCAGGGAACCAGCGAAGTCAAGGCCGAACTGGCCTATCGCTTAGCGGCCGACCAATTGCCGATTTCGTTTAGCGAAAAAAATTCGAGCAAAGCGAGAGTTAACATTGATTTTTTATTAAAATTTGTCGCTTCACTTTATATCACACCAGAAAACGCTAAAAGCGAAATTAAGATAGAAAAAATATCTAAAGAAAAAAATCGTTTAAAACTCACCTTAAAAAACACTGGCAATAAACATCAGCTAATTGCCAACATGTCTCTCCAAGATGATAAGGAATTTTCTTTAAAGTTAGACGCCATCAATAATTCGATGACTCGGAACTTACTTCCGGCGAGTTCGTTACGCTTTGATTTGCCGTGGCCAGAGGGGTTGAATGAAACCAGGCTTGACTCGATAGGGCTTAAATTTGAGTAACTCCATATTTTGTATTTTATTATTAATGGTTCAGCTCATTTGGGCCAAGCCAGTAAACCTCCCACCACAAAAACAGGCTCCTATTTTGACGGCCCCGATTTCGGTAAACAATACTCCCGTGTCACAAATAAAGGTTTTAGGGATCGATGGGCCGGAGGCTAATGTTAACCTCGAAGGTGCACACATATTGGAGATCATGAATTGGTATGTCAAAGATGAGGTTTTCATAAAAATAAAAGCTTTTACTCGTGGCACGGGCGTGGTCACGATTGGCGAGCTAAGGTCGGTTGGTGTTGTCGCGTCTTTTTCACCTGAAACTTTGGCGGTTGTTATCGTCGTTCCTCCTGCCATTCGAAAATCACAAGACATAGATTTTCAAAGTCGATTTCGTCCTGAGAACTACTTAACTCCTGCATGGTTTAGTGGATATACCAACTTTAATGTTAGCCGCTTTTTTGACACAGACGATCTCGCAGGTAAAGGTCAGCATGCAGAATCCGATCCCACTCGTGGAAAGGTTGAAAATATTTTAAATATCGGCAGTGTGATACTACAAACAGAGGCCAATTACGTTGAACACACGCAACATCCTTGGCTCCGAGGAAATTTTCGATTGATCGATGACATAGAAAGATTTTCGGTGCGCACCATTGTGGGTGACTTTGATTTTCCGTTAGATTTATTTCAGAATTCGGTGGCCATGGGAGGCGTACTGGTTTTTAGAGAATTTTCGATTGATCCATTTGTCGTACCTTACCCTAAAAGCGAAACTGAGTTCTTTTTAGAAACGCCTTCAACCGTTCAAGTTTTTGTCAATGGACGCTTCAGTCAAACATTAAATCTGCCAGCGGGACGTCACAATTTGCGCGGGCTTCCCGTTCAGCAGGGAGTTAACGACATTCGACTTGTGATTACCGACCAATTTGGAAAAGTAAAAACGCTGAACTTTCCATTTATCACTGACTTTGAATTATTAGAGAAGGGCTTTAACCGTTTTGCCTACGGTTATGGTAAACAAAGAAATTTGGTGGGACCAAAATTTGAGTACAAAGACGAGGCCGGTAGCTTTTATCATCATTATGGCTTGACCAAAAACATTACCGTAGGAGTTAACGGACAGGCCTCGAAGCAACAAAGTGTTTACGGCCTGCGCTTTTATTATGGTACTCCCATCGGACTTTTTGGGCTGAACTCCGCCTACAGCAAAATCGACAATGTCGGCAATGATGATGCTTTTTCTTTACGGTACCGAACCCTATCCGATCCCAAATCTATTTTTCGACTGCAAGCAACCTATCTGGGACGTAATTTTGAATCATTGGGAGCGGTCAGTCCAAATAATCCCTATAATCTAACTTTGCAATCAAGTTGGACAAAGTATGTGACGGATACGGTTTCTCTTTCGATTGGAGGTGGTTACGAATATGAGCGTCTAAAACGGGGAGACAGAAAATCCTACTATGCACTTGCCACGAAAAGATTTGCCAGTAATCTAGATATGTCGGCCCAGTACTCCGAATTCCGCGATGAATTTTTAGAAAGCACTGATCATCGGATTTTTTTCACCTTACAGTGGACCGACAGCTCCTACAACAATTCTGTTTTTGTTACTCATGATACCCAAGCAGATCTGACACATGCCTTATGGGCTTACAATCCGGGTCAAGAGGTCGGTCGTCCCCTATTTAATGCTCAGGTGCAAGATTCGCCTACCACGCGAGATTACAGCGTCGGCGCGGGTTATGTTGGCTACCGAGGAATCATTGATGCGGAACAAAGAAAGTCGGATTCAAAACCAGGATCTCCGTCTCCAAATCGCGATAGAACGCGACTCTCACTGGGTACCGGCCTCGCGTACACTACCAAAGGCATTGGGTTCACTCGCCCCGTTACCGACAGCTTCGTATTGGTACGGCCTAAGGGAGTATTAAAATCTCATCGCGTCGAAGTGAATCCTTCTGATCGCAATCCTCGTGCTGTAGCGGACTTTTGGGGTCCCGCTATTATTCCGGATCTGCAACCCTACTACATTGAAAGTATTTTTCTACAAACTGATGATCCTTTGGCAAGTTCACTCTTAGCTGAAAATACATTTAGGGTTCGTCCCACTTATAAAAGCGGAGTAGGCATTTCGATAGAGGGAGAAGTTTCTGTAATGCTGTCAGGAAAGTTAGTGCCCGCGACAAAGGATGTTAACAAGTGGAGTTTAAAAACAGGAGTACTAAGGCCACTGTCAGGAAAACAAAAACTGCCCATCGAATTCTTTACTAACAGAGATGCCGAATTTTATGTCGATAGCGTACCGGCGGGAACCTATGAATTACAACTTGATGAACAAGCCCAAAAGGTCGTTATTAAAATTCCTGAAAAGTTGGGACCTTATGACATTGGAAAAATTAAATATTAATCCGCTTCAATGGTAAAAGTAACGTAGTCATTGTAGCGACCAGCCAGCGCCTTATTGGTAGTGCCAATTTTAACGCTCAAGGGATAGCGCTGACCACCACTGACGTGTTGATGCTCTTGAGCTTGGTTGGAGCGAGCCAAGACCGATCTGCGTTGGCCCATATTAACTGGATAACCACCAACTTCTAAACTGTAAGGGACAAATTTTTCAAGAGTTTCATGTTTGAGGCGTCCCACATTTTGCGAAGTGGCTTTTACTGAATAGCCGCCATTAGAACGAATCAACAAGTCAAAAGTTTTCACGGCCCCCTCAATAAGGGGCTCAAAGCTCAAGAAATGTTTGTTACTTCCCTCTCTAAAGGCGCTCCCTGAGTCGACGAGAGACAGTGATTGATATATTGGTTGTAGGTAAGAAAGATTTATCATGGCGACGCTAGGTTGCGGAACAAGCCCAGATGAAAAAGCTCCCTTATAAATATTAATTTTCAAAACATCACTGTAAAGACCTTGGGATTTAAGGGGATCGGGGCTAAAGGCCACGTTCACTGAAAAAGTTTTGGACTCATTAGACGTGCCTAAAAATTTGCCGCTGATCACTTCACTTTGATTAGCCAGAGGCAAAGCCTTAACTATCACAGATAAGCTAGGGTCGCGATAAACATTATAGGGAATAAACGCATTTTTTTTATTTAACTTTCGATTAAAATCGCCGGAGCTGCCTTGACTAATTGTGATAAAAAAATCACAAGGTCCCCCGGTTTTTTCAACGGTCAACGAGAATACCCGCGGATTATTGACGGAGTTGAGCTGCAACCACGGGTTGGTAAATACTTTAAGGTCTGTGCAGGGAAAAGCAGACACAGAATAAATTGATAATAATACAAAAATTGCGTGGGCACTTTTCATGAAATTTAAATATACACTGAAACGCACATTTTAAACAGGCGGGGAGGACTTAAGGCGAGGAAATTTGTATTGTCAGCGTGTCTTCATAGCTTCCAGCCGCCAGATGCGGTTGGGGCGGTATGTGAATTAAAAGGTCACTATTATGTGAAATGGGTTCCTCTAAGAAAGAAACGGTTTTTACAGCAACTTGAGATTGGCTGGGTTGCATAAAACCCTTTCCGTCGTAAGAAATTTGGTACGGCACTGTCGATCCGCCAGGTGCTTCACCATTAATAAGTTTTCCTCCATTCAGCGAAGAAATCTGAACCTGATAACCATTGATGGTATTTGCAACTTCATTAACTATGGCAATTCGAGATCGGCGTTCTCCCCCTCGAATATTTAGGTTATATGCTTTAGGCGAGGGTAAAATAAAAACGGAACACTTTGGTGGAATAGAGCCACTTATATGGAGTGTGGCTGTCGAACTGGCGACAGACTCGAGGCAAACTAAAAGGCTGAATAATAGGCTAAAACCCTTGAGCATAACGAGCACAAAACTCCATGATTATTCAAAGTTTTACGCTTAATAATGCGATACGTCAATTTGACGGAAGGAATAAGAAATTTTTACAAGAGCTGCCCATAACCAAGATTTATGAAAATCATCAAAAGGATGTATCCCAAAAAATCCCGAATCGGTGGCGAAAAGACCCCAGTGTAGGCGGCAAAAGCGACCAATATGCAATTAAACAGATTTGAAGCTCAAATATGGGGTTAAAAAACTTGGTCCAGCACTTGCTATATTAGGTATTCAACAGACCGGCTCACCCCACAATCGTGGAAACCTAAGAGCTAAACACCTACCAAAAAAAACCTAGAACAGGAGGGGAGGAAACTCCCCGGCCCCTGTCATTTTTGTTGAACGTCTTCGACGAAACGAAAGCCCACACCACGAATGGTTACGATATCAGGTCCTCGATGAGCCAGCTTTTTTCGCAGCGAAGTCATGTGCACATCTAACGTTCGATCAGTAATGGCCGTGTCTTTGAGCGACTCTGATCGCAGTTCGTCCCGGGGTATAACTTGGCCAATCTTTACCATTAGGTGATTTAAGATATTAAATTCAGTTAGGGTTAGTTTGATTTCTTGCTCGACTAAAAACACCTGATGGGTTGACAAATCTATTGTCAGATCTTGGCTGGTTAATTTTTTGGCATTTGCCACTGTAGCTTGGCTTCGCCTTAAAACCGCGCGCATTCGGGCCCATAAAATATCAAGCGTAAAGGGTTTAGTAAGATAGTCATCGGCGCCGTGATTAAAGGCTCTAACAATGTCCTTTTCATCATCGCGACCGGTGATGACTATGACAGGTGTTTTTTGGTAATCGCTGTGGCCTCTAATTTCACGTAATATGTCCATGCCATCTTTGTTGGGTAAATTCATATCCAAAAGAATTAAATTGGGTCGAAAGGTCGAAAATTGTGAAATCACTTTTTCGCCGTCGCTGTTTCCTAGGGCTTCGTAGCCTTCATGACCTAGCGAATTCAGGAGGAAGGTTCTAAATTCAGACTCATCCTCGATCACAAAAACCTTCATAGACCCCCGCTACATTCATCTTCCGGCATCTTACAGTGGATGCAATCTCTAACGCAAAAGGTCGCTCTAAGAAAGACTTGAAAACTAGCACTGCCCAAGGATAATTCCTGCTTAAATGCAAAACCTACAGATTGAAATCGAAGCCAAGGGCAAAGCCATTTTTTCAGCTGCTGAAGGCGGGACTGCATCAATCTTTAACAAAGATTGGTGGTACGGCCGCATAATGGATTGGAGTATGAAAAATTCTAGCTTCAAAACACAGATGTTTCGTTTTGTGGATGTGCTTCCCTACTTAAAGTCTGGATCTGAAGTTTCGCGTCACCTCAAAGAATATTTTGCAGAGGGTGGTGAGGACCTTCCTTCCGTTTTTAGCTTTGGGCTTGGCCTTGGTAGCCTGGCTCCCGGAATTATGGCTTCAGCCATTCGAAAAAATGTGTTCGAAATGGCCAAGATGTTTATTGTTGGCGAGAACCCCAAAGAGGCCATCGAAGTTGTTAAAAATTCTCGGAAGCAAAAGATTGCCACGACAGTTGATTTGTTGGGCGAAGCCACTTTAAGTGAAAAAGAAGCTCTTGAATATCAGAGTAAGTACCTTGAGCTCATTGAGCTTTTTGCTAAGGCCGCCAAAGACTGGGAGCCAATCGATGCCATCGATTTTAATCATTTAGGTCCCATTCCGAAAGTTAATGTTTCGGTAAAACTCAGTTCTCTCTATTCACAAATTAATGTTCGTGCTTGGGACGAAACGAAGGCTATCTTAGTTGAGAGATTGAGACCAATATTTAAAAAAGCTATTGAGCATGGCGTTTTTGTTAATTTGGATATGGAAAACTACGCTCTAAAAAACCTGACCTTAGAAGTTTTTGAGCAAATGATATTAGAGCCAGAGTTTGCTTCATACCCTCACTGGGGAGTTGTCATACAGGCTTACTTGCGGGATTCACTTGTAGACGTTGACAGGCTTGTGACTCTTGCTAAAAAAAGAAAGGTGCCCTTCACGGTTCGTTTGGTTAAAGGGGCTTATTGGGATTTTGAGACTATATTTTCTGAGCAAAGAGGCTGGCCGTTTCCTGTTTACACCAACAAAAAAGAATCTGACGTAAATTTCGAAGCGATAGCTGAAGTTTTGCTGTTGAATCATGAATGCATACAATTGGCATTGGGCTCACACAATGTAAGATCACTCGCATTCGCATTGGTGCTAGTTGAAAAATTGAAAATTAATCCAAAGGCCATAGAAGTCCAAATGCTGTATGGAATGGCTGATCAATTTAAAAAGGCTTTGGTAAAAATGGGAGTGAGAGTTCGAGAATACGCTCCTGTGGGAGATTTAATTCCCGGAATGGCCTACTTGGTGCGCCGACTTCTAGAGAACACCTCCAACGAGTCTTTTTTACGCTCTAAGTTTGCTGAAAACATTTCGCTTGAAAAACTAATGGCGAACCCTCGAGAAAATCTAGTTGTTTCGTCAGAGTTTCTCCCCACAAAAAACAAATTTTATAATGAACCACTAATCGATTTTGCCATTCGTGAAAGTCGCGAGAAGATCACTC
>JAWXAY010000033.1:0-128251 GCA_034439715.1 Pseudomonadota bacterium | reverse complement strand
CACAAAATGTTGGTCTAACCTATAGAGAAATTTACGATGAAAAACCCGCAAAAAAAACTTAAAAAACTGCTATTAAGTGACAACCGGATAGGCAGGGATAAATCCCTACCCGATTTTGTGAAGTTAAAAAAACACCCCCGGCCGGTGGTGGAGTTTCATGAGGAAGGTCATCGAGAAATCCTTAGTATTGTCTCTAAATACTTCCTTGAAGAAAAAATCTATACCTACTTGATCAATGACAAGCTTGATAAATACACTAATAAAGGTGACGATAGTAGCCAGGACGCCCTCTCAGACGCCGTTGGTAAACTTGGGCTTTCCGAATGGGCACAAGTGTTGAGCGAAAGTTTAGATCTTATTGAAAGCTCCCAAAAGCCTGCATTTGTTAAAGTGAACGCATTTTTACAAGTACTCATGTTAGTAAATTTAAAAAATAACAATGTCAGCGGCGCGCACTGGGACAGTGTATCCCCCGATCTGCTGGCGCGAATATTACACTTTTTAGCCAAGAATTCGGTAGGCAAAGACGCCTGGACAGTTAAAAGTTTTAATGTTGCCGAGAAAATTAGAAACTCAAATCTCCGGTCCGTGGAAGCTCTCTTTTTACTCCATAAAAAACCACAGATGATACTCAGTCAGCTTATGCAGACCAACCCTGAATGGACCCGTTTTTATCAGTCCTTAACTAGCCTCGAAGGTCTGACCATGAAGAGTTTGGTTGCTAAATTTGAGCAGTTTGAAGATATGAAAACTCCTTTAATTGCCGATTACGAAGAAAAAATCTTGCAGGAACTTAAAAAACTTCCTAATTCAGAACTTTTTCGAGAAGAGCTTTCACCCGGAGTACCCGCATACATCAGTATTGTCCATGGAGCAGTGGAGAGAAGAAAAAGAAGTCCCCCTGAACCTAAGTTTTATGATGCCTTAGCCACACGTAACAAAGATTTTGCAACGTATGTTATGGATTCTCTCGAAAATACTCTTTTGGACTTTACGATCCCTTTGAAAGAAAGAGTCTTCGCCCTAAGTTCAATCCGATCTTTGGATTACTTGGAGATCCTACCACCGATATCTTCGCGGCTTGAAAAGGCGGTGTTGGCAACGGCCGAGCACATTATCAAGGCCCGAAATTATGAGGATCATCACATAGACCTGTCAGGCCATGTCCTCCGTATAATAACAAAGGCTTTAGCCGAAAACTCCATTTCCAAAACACAAAAGTTAGATTTATTTCGTTTGATTTCTGCCGCGAAAAGCTCTGACTATACTATTCTTTATCATGGCTTAGAAAATGAAATTAACAATTATTTAAAACGGTTCTTTTCGACGCTTTCAAAAAAAGAAATCGATTCCGTTCTTTTAGAAACCTTGCCCAATATTCAAAAGATAGTTGATGAACTAAAGCTGGACTCTAGTCCTCTTGATCCTGGAAAAACTGAGAGACGATTTTTCCAGATTAAAGCATTAGAACACAATCTCAACTCGATAGCCTCAGGTATACAATATTTGGTCAGCGCTGGTTATGCTGAAAAATACTTTGGTATGAATAGTTTTAACGACATTCGAAATCTTGTTTTGGCGATGGCTAGGCCATATTGGATTAGCGACAAGATTTTGACCACCGACTTTAAATCAAGGCGAATAAAGGGAGAAAATTCACTAAGAAGGGGCATTCACCCAGATACCAGCCATTCGTTAACCTTGGCTATTATTGCTAAAACCAAAGAGGCGCCAAAGTTTCACACGTGGTTCGAGGTATTTGATCGGGCCATGCGCTTAGCCGGCAAAGGCTTTATGCTATCCGAAGAGCAAAGGGCCGTCGTCGCCAATTATGTAAAGGCTCAGTTAAAGTTGTTAACCATTTCGCAGCAATATTCATGGTTACGCCACAATTTAATTATGAAACAACTCTCGCCAGAAGAGAGTGCGGAAATCTTGGAAAACTACTTGGTTTCCAGAGTAAGCCGCCCACAAAATCGCGCCGACTTAAAACACCAAATAGAAATAGTGCTCGCGAAAATAAAAATAAAAGAAAATAATCCCGACGTCTTTAATGTTTTCAGAAATCGCGTAGCCGTGAAATTTAATGTTCAACCCAGTGAGATTGAATCTCTGTTCCCTGGTGAAACCAAAACCCTAACCGAGCAAGCGAAGGGCTTTAACATGCACATCAGAGGGATGAGTGCTCTTGCCGAATTTATTCGTGTACAGCCCGTCGAAGCACAGCTGGAGGCTATTGAGTTTCTTATGGCGCGAACCTCACAGGCGCCACCATTTGTTTTAAAGGCTGATCAAGAAGCCAAAAATTTTTCAAAGGCGGGTTTTAGCCCTAGCCAACTTTTTTTGCAAACACGAGAAAGTCTCTATTATCGTTCGCCTGTTGAACGAACTTTAGTTGTCAACGGCATTTTAGTAGGTCCCAACGGACTTTATGCTAAACCAAAGGGTCAGGATCAATTAAAAAACTTTGTACTCAAAAAAATTAAAAAAGAAAATCAAGAAGTCGGCCGCTCAGTACTTGATGCCTTAATTTTGGCAGAAGGCAAGAATGCATCATTGGTATTTAGTTATATTCTGGCACAGAAGAACGCAAAACAAAACGAAGCTCTAAGTGAAGGATTGGTTTTAAAAAGTGCGCTGGATTTTTATGGAGTGCCTGGAGTTAAACTTGGCCAGTATCTCGCTTTCTCTAAAGACTTTGAGGCTTACCATCATCATTTTGAAACCTATCAAGATGCTGCCATGCCCATAAATTATTTCGAAGCAATCGGCCTCATTCAAAAGCGCTGGGGCAGCCAATGGGATCCCTTAAAATACAGAATCGTTTCGATTAAAGGATCGGGCTCGGTTAACATTGCAATTGAGTACGAGGATCTTGAAACTAAGCTAAATGAGATTGTCAGTATTTCTAGAGATGATATTGAGATTAAAACTCAAGAAGACTTTAGGAGATTCACCCTCCTGGTGAACGCATTAACATCGACTCCCGAACGAGAAAAGTATAATTTTATTGTGGGCCTTATGGGCTTCATTCAAAAATCTGTAAGTCTCGATTTTGATAAGCGTAGTTCTTTTGAAATGCAAAAGTCAGTTCAAGATATTTACCGGCGCAAACTAAATGGTTGGCAAATTCAATCGGTTGATGCCCATGAATTTGCTAATGATTCCATTCGCATGCAGATGGCTCCGGGACGTGGAGCACGAAAAATCTATAAAGAAACTCCTGAGATATACAAAGATGCGATGGCACAGTTTCTACAAACCGAATTCGAAATTCTTAGGGGCGTTGATCAAAGTGGCAGCCCTTACCCCGTTCGCTTGCATGCCAATCCCGACGTGCACGATGGCCAGGTTTTGATCGACGTCAAAAATAGAATTCTTACGATTCTTGATTTTGGTCAGGCCGTCAAAATTACGAATGAAGAGAGGAACACCGCCATCAATTTCCTGCGAATTATTACTAAAGTAGAATCGGTTTCGTCTTCTATGAAACTTTTAGGACAAAACCTGGATTCCAACGACTTAAAACAAATATTCAACCGCACAGAACGCATGGACCGCTTTGTTCATTTAATATCACTCTTAGAGCGAAACGGCGTAACAGTACCCATCGCTGTCGTTCATTGGGTTTTGGCCGCTAATCGCCTTATAATTCTTGGAGACAAAATTGGTATTCCAATCGAAAAATCTTTTAGAAACCTTATCATCACGCGAAAATTAGGACTCCCCTTATCGACCTACAACAGTGGTAAAAGCACGTGGGACAAGTTTAAAAACTACTGGCGCTCTGAAGCGCCAGTCGTGATTTTACGTTGTCACCAAGTTTTCGCCAATTGATTTTCGTCAGGTCCACTAAAAAAACTGCACAGGCTCAATATTGAGAATTGATGTATCTGTACTTGCTCCCCCGTTCTCACTCTGCCAAATCGGCCGCATTTTTTTTACAAGAACACTTGTGGAGTTTTGATCTTTTTGTAGTTCTCCGGTGATAAGAATAAAACACTGGTTGAGAAATACCTCTTTGCACTTTTCGTAAACGTCAGGCTTTATCGCAATATCTAAAAAACCAGCTTCGTCTTCAAGCGTACTGAAGGTCATACCCTTGGCCGTTGGCGGGCGTTGGCGCACAAGAATAAGTCCCGCGACTGTGACTGTGGTACCTAGCCGTTTTGTTTTAGCTTCTTGAGTGGTCATTTTAGGTAGGTTTAACAGACGCCTTAGCGCCTGCATGGGGTGACCGTGCAGTGATAAATTAAAAGCGCCGTAGTCAAACCGTATACTTTCATATTGACTGAGACCTTGAAAAATCGTTTTTTGAATCTCGTCGACAAATTGATTTGAAAAAAGATCTAGCTGAGCACCTGTCTCGCGCACCTGATAACTCAAAATCTGCCACAAGCTATGGCGCTGATCGAGGCCAAAAGGTGTAAAGGCATCGCCCATCGCGAGACGATGTAAAACTTCACGTCTGAATGGTGCGCGTTCTAAAAAATCGGGCAGACTGCAGTAAGGTTGCTGGGCGATCGCGTGCAATGCCTCTTTTTTCGCAAGCCCGTGCACAACTCTAAAGCCCAGCCGAATACTGCCGTCCTCAAGCACACAATCCCATTGAGATTTATTCGGATCCACCGGTAAAACTTTAACGCCATGTCTAGTGGCATCGTCGATGAGACTATGCACGGCGTAAAATCCCATCGGCTGAGAGTTGATAAGTGCCATTGTAAACTCAGCGGGATAATGACACTTGAGGTAACTGGAGGCGTAAACCAAAAGCGCAAAACTAGCAGCATGACTCTCGGGAAAGCCGTATTCAGAAAAACCCTTGATGTGCTCTAACATACCTTGAATGTAATGCTCAGGAAGTCCTTTTTCGCGCAGACCTTGCGTAAGCCGAGCAGTGGCTTTTTGAATTGAACCGTCAGAACGCCAGGCCCCAATCGCACGTCTTAAATGATCCGACTCACCTGGAGAAAACCCTGCCATTTCAACAGCGATCTTCATGATTTGCTCTTGAAACAGCGGTACACCTAAGGTTCTACCTAAAATTTCTTTAAGCTTTGGATGAAAATATTTAGGCTCTTCCAAGCCGCGCCTCCTTCTTAAATAAGGGTGAATCATTCCGCTTGATATGGGACCCGGTCGAACAATTGCGACCTCAATCACCAAATCATAAAAAGTTTTTGGTTTAAGGCGCCCTAACATGGACATTTGCGCGCGACTTTCAATTTGAAAAACCCCGACAGTGTCAGCCTTCTGAATCATTTCGTAAGTCTCTGGATCTTCAGCAGGCAACTCATGCAATTTAAGACCTACTTGATCAAGAGTTTTTCTAAGTGCTGAAAGCATTCCAAGGCTTAAGACATCAATTTTAAGTAAACCTAAGTAATCAAGATCGTACTTATCCCATTGAATAATCGTTCGTCCCGGCATTGCTGCAGGCTCAACCGGTACTATTTCTGTGATGGGATCAGCCGATAAAGTAAAACCACCCGAGTGAATCGACAAATGGCGAGGAAATCCTTTTAACTCCTGCGCATACTTTTCGATCTGCTCTTTTGGACTTTTAACTTCGGGATCCTTCTTAAGCATTTCAAAATCTCTTTCCGCTTTGCGCGCAGAAAGTACCCCCACCTCGACACCTAAAGCCTTGGCCACCTCGCGAAAGGCCGAGCGTTTACGATAGGTGACAACCGCACTCACCATGGCGGCTCTGTCGCGTCCATATTTTTTATAAATATACTGAATGACTTCTTCGCGACGCTCATGCTCAAAGTCAATGTCGATGTCAGGGGGTTCATTTCTTTCGACTGAAATAAATCGCCCAAAGAGTAAGTCCATGCGCACAGGATCTATGGCAGTAATACCTAAACAGTAACAAACAATCGAGTTGGCAGCGGAACCTCGGCCTTGGCAAAGAATTTTATTTTTTTGAGCAAAGTCGACGATATCGTAAACCGTTAAAAAATAATCTGGAAAATTTAACTTCTGAATCAGAGCAAGCTCAGTCTTTAGTTGCTGAGTAACTTTGGGGGGGGGCTCACCATGGTATCTTTTGCAGGCTCCCTGCCACACAAGTTCTTCGAGATAGCTCTGAGCCGTGTAACCTTTAGGTAGCCACTCTGAGGGATAGCGATAGCGAAGTTCACTCGGACAAAACGTGCAATCGCTCGCGATTTTTAGAGTTTGTTCTAGAGCTTGCGGAAATTTTTGATAGAGTTTTTTCATTTCAAAATAGGTTTTTAAATAACGTTCGCCATTACAAAATAAACTAAAACCCGTCTGCGTGAGTGGTTTAATTTCATGAATGGAGGTCAAAATATCTTGCAGATTCCGTCGTTCTTTTACGTGATAGTGCACATCGTTTGTGGCGAGCATGGGGATGTTGAGATTCTCACTGATTTGCGCGAGAGCTCCAATTCTTTTTTTGTCCTTTCCATCTAGATAAAATGTGATTGGTAGGTAAAGATTCTTTGGAAAGAGTTTTTTAAGCCAAAAATAATTGGAGCTCTCGCTGGGTATAGCGATGAGGTCGGAGGTATCCCTAATCATTTGCGAAAATAACTCTTTATCTATTTTGGCTTTGGTCTTCTCGTTGTCCTTATGACTTTCTGTTAGGATTCGGCATAAAAGTCCATAGCCTTTGCGATTTTTTGCAAGCAGTGTAATTGGCGGGTGCTCAACAAGACTTAAATTAGCCCCCACAAGAAGCTTTAAGTTAGGAAAATCTTTTTTTCGCCAGTAAGCTTTAGGAATGGCGTAAACTCCATTGTCGTCAGTGATACCAATGGCTTTGAGCCCGAGGCTCACCGCTTGATCGATGTACTCCTCAGCATGCGAAGCGCCTTTAAGAAAAGAAAAATTGGTGCGACACTTAACTTCTGCGTACATAAGCTCCTGGTATGGTGATTAATCAAAATAGCCATGAAGGTAATATTGGTGAGTTGGCAGATCTTTGTAGACCCAAAGTTGCTCACCGGTATCGGTGGCAACGCGATAGTACTCGCGTGAGAACATTTCGTTCCACCACTCCCCGCTTAAACGTTCAGGTCCATCAAAATTACGAAGACGCCAACTCTTTTTATCACTAGCAAACACACCTTGATAAAAATCCAATTTTTTAGGATTCGTGAGCAGCCGCAAGGGCCGCTCAGGATAAGGCAGACTCAAAGGCACCACAGGCACCACACCTGCATGAATAGAACTAGGAATACACACAGGCGGGTTTGCAGAACTTCGGACATAATCTTCTCCTTGATTAAAGTTTTTCGTCCATTGGGGCTTAAATTCTTTATTCCATGATTTTTCTGGCAGGTAACGCTCTTGAAGTTGAGCTTTAAAGACACTTGTCTCTCCCAGCTTTTCTATAAGCCGGGCGATGAGGCCATGCCACTCTTCAGATTTTTCTTCGTGTTTGCTAAAAAAGTTAGTTTGTGCTTGGATTCTCGGAATGGACTCTAAAATTTCAAGCTCTATAGAAACCACCTCCGATTGAAGTGGGCTTTTAGCAAACTCTCGAGAGAGCCTTTCGCGAAAAATGGTGATCATGTTGAGCACGGATGATTGTGGCATAGGAAAGCTAAACGGATAAATAAGTAGGGGTGTTTTAATGTGACTAAATTTTTCTTGCATAAGCTTTAGTTTTATACACGAAGGAATTTCACCCTTGCCGCGCAATCTTGCCATAGCTCTATCAATGACATTTTTCAAAAAAAACAAAAGGGTCTCTAAGTTGCCAGAAAGCTCAGACTCACTAAAATCCAGACGCTCAATTATTTTTTGCGGTAATTCAAAGAGAGGCCAGGGCAGATCAGAGGCGTCGCGCACGCGCTTTTCAAGATGAAGGCCAAGTGCGCCAAATCTGGCAGCCCAAGCGTGGCGTGGCAAATGTAAAAAACCGCCAATGGTCTTAACTCCTAAGTTTAAAAGCGTAAAGACTACCCTCTCAATAGAATCATCATGCATAAAAGGATTAATAAAATCGCTTAGGGCTTCCAGAGGGAGCTCTGCCTTTGTAGATTTGTTGTAACGGGCTAAAGCTAATGCTGTTGGCGCATCGTCAGCAAAACGGATTTGGCAGATAAGTTTAAATTTCTCTGAAATTCTTTTAAGACGCAGCCGCAAGGACTCTTCACTATAAAGCCTTTGTGAGCGACTGATGTCTAAAAACACAGCCTCGTAGGTGACTGCGACTTGCGGAGTAAAGCGCAAACACGCCTCACCAATAGCTCTTAAGGCTTCCGTGTTACTAGGTTTAGAAAAAAATAAGCACGCAACTCTCATATGCATTACACCACAAAAAAGGAAGTTTTTTTAACTTGGGTCTGAATTTCTGAAGTAAAGCCCATGCGTGCGACTTCGATTTGCATTTTAATCGTCCAGGACTTTTGAAATTGAGAGGACAGCATCAGTAAGGTACTACCGGATTTTTCGCAAGTGAGCATAAGCCGACGTAAAAGTTTTTCATCCCCCACAGTTTGACAAACGACAAGGGGAAACAACTGACTATTTAATAGTTGTAGCAAAACCCAGACGTCAAACTCCTGAGGCTCGATAAATAAAACATTATCGAGAGAGACACCTTTTTGCACAAAGGCGCAGGGATTAAGAGTGACTTCCTGTTCTACCCATGCGGCTTTTAAATTAAAATTTTCTCTGAGGAGTTTTATGACAAACTCAGTTTTGCCAAGCCCGCAGACCTCGGCGATGATTCCCTGTGGAATACCTTGTGGAATTTGTGAAAAATGAAAAAACTTTCTCTCAATTGGGGCGTAGGTCGCCCCTACCAAGGCTTTTAAGGCCGCTAGTGATGACATATCTTCCTCATCTGTTAAAAAATACGTTAAGCCACGCCCATATATCGCAAGACCCCCACCACAATACCCTCGATTTTAAACGGCGTTGATGGCCTCACGATGATGGGTTTGTAATTAGAGTTTGCTGAGCGCAGTTCAATTTTATCTTTTTGCTTAAAAAACTTTTTTACGGTCGCTTCGTTTTCAATCATGGCAATGACAGTTTCTCCGTTACGAGCCACAACTTGTTTGCGCACAACAACTTTGTCGCCGTCTAATATACCCTCGCCAATCATGGAATCCCCCTTCACTTCCAGAGCAAAATAATCAAAACCTTTTTTTAGGAAGGAAGGGGGAACCTCGATGGTTTCTTGATGTAGCAAAGCCTCGATAGGCCGACCTGCAGCCACACGTCCCATCAGTGGGAGATGATGGTTGTCGTTTGTGACCTTAATGCCTCGACGGGCATTGCTATCATGTTCAAGGTGTCCATGTTCTTTAAGTCGTTGTAAGTAATCTTGAACGGTGCCCAAAGACTTATACCCAAAGTGCTGAGCGATCTCGGGCTGGGAGGGCGGATAGCCGTGACGTTCTTGAAAGTCGTTGATGAACTCTAAGAAGGTCTTTTGTTTGGGTGTTAGATTTGGTCTCTCGTTCATGTTTTGACAATAACCGTAAGTTTACCGTAAGTCAATTTGAAGTCAAGAATCTAGACGAAGAGCTGATGACTCCCGTGCAATTTCAACAAGATGCTGCAGGAGTCAAAAAGAAATATTTATTTTGGGAAGATTGTTTCGTTTTGAGGGGCGGGCCCCTTACGAGACACCCGCTTTGAGATTAAACGATATATCGACCGGCCAACTAAAGTTCGTGAACTCCGACACCGACAAAGGTCCCGGAGGAAGCTCACGTATGCGCCAATTTCTCAACATGGGATTTTTATTGATTCTAGTGGTTGGTTGCAGCAGAAAAGCCGGCAAAGTTTCGACTATTTCTATTCGCGCCCCTGAATCCGTTAATTCCTCCAGCAAAATTGGCACAATGTCCGCCATGCCTGCTAATCGCAAAGCCTGCTACGGTGTTAATATTACCGGCCCAGGCATCAGTAGTAATCCCGCCACTACTTGTAGTCCCGAAACTGGAGTCGTCGCAGGCTTTGTAAATCCTGGCGCACTTATAGAAGCTCAAGTGGAACGCGGATCCAGTCGAGAAATTAAACTTTTCGTCTTTCTACAACAGGCAGGAGAAGACAATCCCTGCCCGCAGATGGGAGCCGCATTTGCAGCTTCTCAACTAGATCAAATATATCTAGTGGGCATCGCTTCTAATATTGAAATTTCGCAAGAAGTACAAACTGTAGATATTGCGGCGAGCTTTCCGGGGGAATCGCAAAACATTGCTGTCACCTCATCAATGCCGTCAACGTGCGTGGAAACCACATCGCCTTCAAATGGTCTCCGTGGATTTCGCGTATCAACAGCTAGTCAAGTGGCGACAGGGACGGGCATAAAAATGTTGGGCCAAGTGGGTCGCGTTGAACGCGCAGGAACTCTGACAGGCACGGGCATCAAATTAAAAGTGAAATAAAAACGAGGGACGTATGAACAAAAGTACAAATAATAATAGAGGATTGCTAATTTTACTTCTTGGACTGAGCACGCAATTCGTGACCCCGGCCTCGGCGATTGAACTCACAAAAGATTTCAATTTTGAGGGCTACCTGCTCGACTCAAGCGATGTCCCATTAGCAAGTCCCGCGAGTTTAGTATTTCAGATTTATAATCCTGCCGGCAACTGTTTAGTATTTGAAGAAACACAAAGCAGCGTGCCCATTGCCGCTGACGGATTTTTTTCTACTAAAGTGGGTTCTGGCAGCAGAGCTTCCGCAGGAACTGATGGCGGCCTATTATGGCGCACACTCTTTCAAAACGATTCCCAACTTCGCTCTTCAACTACGCCTAATTGCGCTCCTGGTTACACGCCTGCAGCATTTGATGGGCGTCTGCTTCGCGTTACCGTCAACGGTACAGTACTTTCACCTGATCTCGCAATGTCGGCGGTTCCCATGGCTACCGTGTCCGAAAGTTTACAAGGAAAGGTGCCGACTGACTTCGTGCCCTCTGCTGGAAACTCAATTATTAGTGGTCCTTTGAAGTTTTCAAATCAAAATGAACTTCGCTTTGGTGATAGTGGCAGTTTTTATGTAGGTCTCCGCGCGCCGGCAGGACTCGGTAGCAATACTTTGCTGACCCTTCCTCCCAATGCCGGAACTGTCGGTCAAATTCTTGCGACAGATGGCGCAGGAAACTTGAGTTGGACGATCGCAGGCGGTGGTGGCACGGTAACAAGCATTTCAACTGGAGCTGGACTTGTTGGTGGCCCAATTACCACTACGGGTTCTATTTCAGTTGACGTCGGAACTACAGCCGGCAAAATTGTGCAACTTGATGGTTCGGCAATGTTACCTGCTGTTAACGGAAGCTTGCTGACAAACGTAGCGGCCACTAGTTTTTCAGGAATCTTACCGCTAGCCAATGGGGGAACGGGTGCATCTACTATCGGTAGCGCGAGAACGAACTTAGGATTAGGGGCAGCGGCATTGGCCAATGTCGGTTTTACAGCGGGTGATGTGTTAAATGCCAATTCGTTTCCAATCTGTTTAGCGGGACAAAAGATTCAAGTTTCCGGTGGTCCTACTTATTCATTTGGTTGCACTGTTGATAACGATGTCGACGCCACAAAACTTCCTCTTGCCGGTGGATCTATGACGGGAAATTTACAAATTGGTACCCTCGGGACCCCAACCTCTCCTGCCCTGCAGCTAAATACTGGCAACACGGGCTTGTTTGTTCCGGGTGGTGGTGGAATAGCTATTTCAGTCGCAGGAATTGAAAGTCTCCGCGTTGATTCTTCAGGAAATGTCGGCATCGGAACTACAAGTCCAACAGCAAAGCTAGATGTCGCGACGGGCTTCTCAATGTTTAGTGGACTACGCTTAAATGGCTCCGACACCAATACAATTTGGCAATCTACAGCGGCTCCATTAAATATTGCGGCTAACGGCGGCGACCTCGGCCTGGGACAAACCGGAACACCGCAGATGATTATTAAGCCAAGTGGTAATGTCGGCATAGGAACAAACACTCCCGGCGCAATGTTGGATGTCGTGGGTTCTGTTAAAATTGGCCCATCAGGGTCACCTTTACAATATGTAAAGGTAATGGCAAGCGCGACTTGCGGCGCATACACCCCGACCCTACCAATTCCTGCCAACAACGGAGCGTCCTGTGTTATCACTTCGGTTCCGGGGGTTGCTGTTGGAGATACTGTGCTTTGCCACCCCACTTCTAACCCTACTAATGCCATTGGACATTCGTGCTACGTTAATGCAGCTTCGCAAGTTACTGTTGGGATCCATAATTTAGGTGCTAGCGGATTGTCAGTGGCTCCGACCAATTGGAATGTCACGATTGTCAAGTTTTAGGCAGTCAATTCGCTCACTTAAACGTGCTGCTTAAATGTTACTAGGTTTATAAGACTTTTTTCCTTTTAAAAAATCATTGGACAAAGTTTACCCCCATCAAATAGAACGGTGCCAACCACTCTTAGGGGGCCTAATGGGTTTATTGATTGTCTCTTTGGCACTTTCTTTCGTAATTTGGATTTACTTTAACAACAACCCCTTAAAACACACCCGCTGGTTTATGTGGCGACGGTTTTTTAATTGGTTCCCCCTCGGCATGACTTATGCGTTTTTATATATGGGACGTTACAATTTAGCGGTTTCAAAAAATGCCCTGGGTACGCTAATGTCAAAAGAAGACTTCGGAATTATTTTTGCAGCAGGTACCACAACTTACGCACTCTCATTTTTAGTTAATGGTCCGTTTGTAGATAAAAATGGTGGAAAAAAAGGAATCATCATTGGTGCCCTGGGCTCGGCCCTAGCCAATATCCTAATGGGTGTCGCCACTTATTTATTTTTGCATGACCAACTCCCGATAAATTTAGTACTGACCTTTTCACTTTTATATTCTCTCAACATGTACTTTCAGTCTTATGGTGCTGTTTCAATTATTAAAGTAAAATCATATTGGTTTCATGTGCGGGAACGCGGTACGTTTGGCGCCATTTTTGGCACTCTCATCTCCTTTGGAGTCTATTTTGCGTTCGATTGGGGCCAAGCAATTATTGAAGCCACTAAAGCCACAACGACTGCCGTTTTAGGTCCCACTCAAATTTTACTTCGCAGTTTATTGGTTCCAGCCGATGCGACAATGGACGCCACTTGGTTGGTCTTTTTTATTCCCGCAGTACTTATGGTAATTTGGGCAATCATTGACAAGTTCGCGCTCAAAGACTCACCCGACCAAGCGGGATTTGATGAGTTTGACCCCCACGACGCATCGAGCGGTGAAGTCGAGCGGAGCTATACAACGCTAGAAATGTTGAAGAAAATATTTTCAAATCGGCTGCTGATCACTATTGCTCTGGTGGAATTCACCTCGGGAGTGATTCGTAACGGCATCCTCCAATGGTATTTAGTATTTGGAAAAGAAATGAAACAACCTGGCTCAGCATTTTTCATTGATAACTGGGGCCTTCTACTTTGTGTGAGCGGCATAGTCGGAGGATTTTTAGCAGGAACTATTTCAGATAGTCTTTTTCACTCGCGAAGGGGACCACCGGCGGCAATTTTGAATGCAGTCATGCTCGTGCTTTTAATTATTATGTCGGTATTTTTGTTTAAATCACCGACCCTAATTGGATTTACAGTGGTGTTGATTTCTACTGCAGTTATTGGCGTACATTCATTGCTTTCAGGCACAGCGTCGGCTGACTTTGGTGGGCGCAAAGCTACTGCAACGGCCTCAGGAATTATTGATGGATTTGTCTACTTAGGTTCAGGCGTACAGTCGTTGGCGATTGGCTATATCTCGGGATGGAATTGGCAATTCTGGCCGGTGTTCTTGATTCCATTTACTGTTATGGGATTAGTGCTTTCGGTGCGATTTTGGAAGAATTTGCCCGAAGCCACCAAAAGCTATCTGATAAACGTCGAGAAGCGGAATTTGTCATTTTTGACAGAAGCTGAAACCGTGACGATTACTGAAAAGAAAACTCTAGTTATTAGTCGAGAGCCGGTCTAACTTAAGTCCGGCCCAAAAAATAAATTTCCTGGACCTATTTCTAGGTTCCTCAGCAGTCTGATTTTTTTTCGAAAAAAACCACTTAACCTCCTGAATTTTCATAGAGAAAATGCCGAGTAGAAGTCTGCATGAGTTTTGACTTTGATAAATTCAAAAGAAGCGAAGTAGATCCTTCGATGGGATGGAATTCCTATTCTGACCTATTCATGAACTTGTCTGTGATATTTCTAATGCTATATGTCTCGGTAAGTCTAAGATCAGGCACCGGAGAGTTTCAAAGAACCCAAGAAATGCAACGACTGCAAGCACAGACTGAAGACTACAAGCAGCAGATCAAGGTTTACAACACCCTCAATGATCAATATCTCAAAGAAGAAGCCAGCGAAGATGAGCAAAAAGTTTATGCGGAGCTCATCGGTAAACTTAATCTATTGCAGGAAACTGCTAAAGACGAAAAAGAAAACCTATTGCAGCAATCTCAAGAAAACGAAAAGAAAGAATTTGCACTTAACAAGTACCAGCAGGTCATACGCAATATTATCAACACCAACATGTTGTCAAAATCGCGCTTAAAGCGCCGCGACGAAACCATCGTCAGCAAACGAGAAGAAATCAAAGAACAAGAAACCACCATCACTGACCAAGAAAAACAAATTATTGAAAACAAAAATTTAATCGCAAAGAATGAAGAAAAAATCCAAGACATCAACAACGAGCTAGACAAAAAAATCGAACAGCTCAAAAAACAACAGAAAAAATACAGAACTTCGAAAAAACAATTAGAATCAAAAATCTTGGCACTAAAAGAAGAAACCGAACAGCAGGTCTCGGAGCTCCAAGACGAATCGGACAAAGTGAACCGCGAGCTCGGACAAGAAAAACGTAAGGCTGCCTCTCTTGAAAAAGATTTAAGCGCCATGAGAGCAACTGAAGAAGCCAAGCGAGAAGTCGCGCGAAAAATGAAAGAGCGATTTGCTAAAGCGGGAATTAGCGCAAAGATAGACCCCTCTACCGGCGACATCACAATTCAATTTGACAAAGAATATTTTGATACGGGACGTGCCGACCTCAAAGCCAATATGAAAAAGATTTTACAACAATCGATTCCTCTTTACGCAAAAAGTCTAATGGAAGACAAGGAAATTGCCAAAAAATTGGACTCTGTCGAAATTATTGGATTTGCTTCTCCTACGTATCAAGGAAAATATGTTGATCCTAAAACTCTAGAACTGAAAGACAAAGCGGCGGTCAATTATAATTTAGACCTAAGTTACAAGCGCGCTAAATCAATTTTTAACTATATGACCGACACGAGCCAAGTTAAATATGAATATCAAAAAGAACTTCTACCGCTAATAAAAGTTACCGGAAGAAGTTTTTTGGCAGAGGGTAAAAAAAGCAATCAGCCAGAGGGTGGATTTAAAAATCAAGAAGAATTTTGTAAGGCATATAATTGTAATGATGCACAACGAGTTATAATAAAATTTAACTTGAAGAAATAGGAGTAGAACATGGGGAATATCGCCAACGAAATGCTAGGAATGGGATCCAGTAACTTCTGGAACGCGGTGGTTAACAATATTGTTACCTATGGCAATGATCTCTTGATGCCAGCGATGCTCGTCATTTTGATTTTTGGCCTCGTCTTTCGATTGATCATACATCACACTGTGAAGCGTGAGTATTGGTTTGCCAAAGAGTTTGATAAAAGAGTAAATCGGTTTCTCTCTCAAGATAAAGAAAAAAAAGAACATTCCTTTTTTATGCTTTCAAAAAAAATCCTTGAAAAAACTTATTATGAGATATTTGAGCTTCGTGCCATCATGAAGCGCCGAAAACCAGATCGCATTGCAGCAGTCGGGGATCGCCTGATGCTAATCCAGAATGGCTGCGCCTGGCTGGTACGCGACACTCTTCATCAAATTAGATATTTAAAATTTTCTGGTACACCTAAACTTTTAGAAATATCTAAAAGTGTCTTTCGCAGAAATCCGGCATTCAGTCGAGTATTTGGCTTGATGCCCGTTGGAGGGTTCAACGACGTATTAAATCTACTGCCCGGCTTATTTATTGTCTTTGGTATCTTTGGTACCTTTTTAGGAATTATGAAGGCCTTGCCAGAACTTCGAGGAATGGATCTCACAGATCCCATTATTACCAAGGCGGTCATGGACGCTTTTTTATTTAAAATTGCATTCGCTATGGGTACTTCAATAGTTGGAATCGTATTTAATATCATTATGATAATGATCAACACCACTTTTTCGCCAGAGAAAATTTTTGTAGATACCGTCGAGCAATATGAAAACTCGCTCGATTTGTTGTGGAATCGATCTGCGAACAACAACTTGCCGGCAGATATTTCTGAGTTTGACGAACATAAAGATCCTTTGGACGCATTAGCGGCAGATGCCGTAAACAAAGAACTTTTGCGTTCTAAGACTAAGGATCGGAAAGCTGATGATGACCAGAAGGCGTCGTAAGATAAGAATGGGGTCCTATGTCTGAGGTTCCGAAGTTTGAAATAGAGGTCCGCAAAGGCGAATCTCAATCAAGCTCCGCCGTTATGAAAGACGTATTCGTTATTGGGCGAGCACCCACTTGCGATGTCGTCATTGAACACCCTCAAGTTAGCCGCGAACACCTTCGCATCGAATGGAAAAATGAAAAACTTTTTGTAGTAGATTTGTCCTCATCACATGGAACTAGTCTCAATGGAAATGAACTCACACCCCACAAAGCCTATCACTACACGACAAAAGATGAGCTGACACTCGCTAGAAAAGCTGCGACTATTACTATAAATCAGATCTCAAAGCCTCAGACCGAAACCATTCAAATCGAACTCTCTAGTCCTGATTTCTCTGTTCCCCATGTGCCTATTCCCTCTCAAGCTAATGCCAAAATAACCACTACACATTTTTTGGGAAACACCACAAAGGTTCCGACGCAAGTCAATTCTTCAGAACAACTTAAGCAGCTCTTACAAAAAAGAGAAAACGAAGAACAAGCACTCAAAGATTTAGCCGAAAACCAAAAGGCCCGACGTGAACAACTGGATCAAATTCTGGCCCAGCTCTCAACACTTGATCAAAAGCACTCAGTAGAAAAAAATCGTCTGCAGGAAATGTTAAAAGACGTTGCGAAGATTGAGCAAGACATTCGTGACTCTCGCCAACACCTAGATAAAGTAAACACAGAGACCAAAGATCTCTTTGCCATTAAAGAGCAGGCGAGAAACGAAATCGCCGCGCTTGACAAGCACAAGCATAATCTTAGTAGCATCATTTTGACTATTGATGAAGAAAAAATCACGCAACAAAAAAAGCTACAAGAGGTGCAAGAAAAAATATTTTCTGAACAAAAACAGACGCTAGAACTCACTGAAAAACGAACTGTTTTTGAAGCTCTGATCGATCGTCTCTCGAATGAACAAACTGCACTAAGCCAGCAATGCAATGAATTGAGATTAAAGAATCAACAGTCAAACTCTGAAACTCTAAAACTACAGAGCGAAAAACAAGCTTTGCAGACTGATTTAGACTTTCTTCTTCAAAAGTTGGCAGATTCGAACAAAACTCTTATAAATAATGAGAAACAAATATCTGAATTTGAATCCCTAAAAAAAGAAGGTCCTGAATTAAAGTTAAACATAGGACGCAGTCGCGAGCAATTTAAGAAAATTACCGATGAAAACCGAACATTAGAGCAGCAGAAAGCCGAGCTCGTTCTCGCCAAGGCCAACATAGAGGCCGAAGTCGTCAGAGTTCAAGGCCAAAAGGATTCGGGAATTCGTGAGCTAGAGAAGATAAACAAACAAGTAGAAAGCGCCCAACAAACTCTCAAAGACTTTAGTTATCGCGCCAACAAGCTAAACGATGAGATGCATCAGCTTGATGCCGAGACTAGAAAAAGCACAAAAGCTGCCGCAGATAAGCTGGCGGAGCTCAGCAAGATGGAACGCTCGCTGTCAGATTTGAGAACCCAAATGATTTCGACCAAAGAAAATGTGAGCAAACTCCAAGATGAAAGAAAAAGTCTCGATCAGTACGTCACTCAAATACGTACCAACGCCGAAGGCGAACGTAAAACTCTCTTGGCCAACGCCGAAGAAGCCGCTAAAAAACTTATGGAGCAAAAGAAAGTTGAAGCTGCACAGATTTTAAAAGATGCAAAAAATAACGCCCGATCTGCTTTTGATGAAATTCAGAAAGAGACATTACTAAAAATACATCAATCAGAAGAAAAAGCCAATCGAGTCGTTGTCGAAGCCAAAGAAGCAGCCCAAAAAATAATTGAGGCCGCTCGGGAACAAAAATTGAATTTGGACAGTGAATACGAGAGCGAAAAGAAAGAAAAACGTCTGGCACTAGATCAGGAATTGGTGGTCATGCGCCTCAGAGAGACAGAAGTTTTGAGGCGAAGTCAGTCTCAGGAAGAAGAAAAATGGCTGGCGATGAAAGAAGCCGAGGTTAGGACAGTCAAAGAAATACTTAAAGCTCAGCTTCGCTTAATACTAAGAGAAAAACTCGAGGGGTCAAGTGATAATGTCGTAAGTGTCATAGCTAATAAGGTTGAGGAGACATTTATCGATGTTCTGGATACCGAATTCTTGAAAAAAGATGACAATTCAAATGGTCCAGTTCCAATCTATAATCCTGCTGACTTTCAGAAAGAAAAACTAAGCTGGAAACAATGGTCCTATAAACACCGTGTGGCGCTTTCGGTTGTCTTCTTGGCAGCTGTGATTCCGTTGGCACAAAAGGCAATCGTCTCTTATCACGAGAGCAGTAAGGTGGCAGAGCAAAAAAACTTCAGGGATATGATTGAACAACGTGAGATCGCCTCGCGGGTGGAGTTTGAATCCAGCGAAGATTATAAAAATACCTTTGTAGACAATATGCTCTACACAACAAACTTTACCGAAACCATCAGCGATCCCGATTTTAAAGATGAGCTTGTTAAAAAATTGGATGTGTTTATCAACAAAGAGCTGGACCTCCATGAAGAAATTGTGCCCATCTTTATGGGTAAAGAGACTGAACTCGTCTTGAATCTCTTGAATATCAAAGAAAAAATTAAGCAACAAAATAAAGATGCAAGCCTAAAGGCAATGAAGAAGCTAGAGAGTGATTTTAACCAGGTCATGTTAGAAAATCTCAAGACTTCAGACAATGCTCGAAAATTTAAAAGATTTCTCAAAGATTTTTACATTAACTATCAAGAAAACAGAAGAGTTCCAGCTGGCAACTAAAATTAAACGGACAATCATTTTTTTAAAACCATAAGGCTGGCGATGATTCCTCGTCGAATAAAATCGGGATTTCCGATGGAGCGCGCAGCTCCGAGCTCAATAGCCTCTTTAGGCATGCCGTAAACAACACAAGAGGCCTCATCCTGTGCATAGGTAAAAGCACCTCGACGATGAAGCTCTGAGAGCCCTCGTGCGCCATCTTTGCCCATACCTGTCAATAAAGCTGCGGTGATATTTCCTTTTACTCGACAGGCCGATTTAAAGAGATGATCTACGCTGGGCCGATGAACGCCGTAGCTCATGGCGGTTCCCATTCTTAAAATATATTCTCCGTCATTTTCAGCTATGCCAATATGATAGTCGCCGGTGGACATATAAAGATGACTCCGCTTAAGAACCATTTTGTCTTTTGGCTCAACAGTCTTCAAGCCTGAAGCCTGACCGAGGCGCTCATAAAACACTGTTGCAAACTGATGAGCGATATGTTGTACGACCACCACAGGCGGCGAATCGATTGGCCAGTTCTCTAAAACTTTAACGAGTATCTCAGTGCCTCCTGTACTAGCTCCGATCAATATCAAATCGGGTTGTTGAAAAGTATTCGTTATTTTAGCCGAGCCCGAGCCGGACGCTGATCGCTTACCCAACCTATTGAATTCGGATATTATGGTTTCAAGTCTCTCGGCAATTTCTGAGGAATTTTTTCTTAAGTCATCCTTATTAAAGTAATCTTGTGCCCCACTGTCTAACGCATCGAGTACCTTTTGAGCTTCGGAGGAATTCGCTGAACTAATAATAACGACGGGGGTCTTTAAACCCTTTTGCCTTTGTTCACTTAGCCATTGTTGGCCCATCTGGCCCGGCATATGAAGATCCAGCGTAATCAAATCAGTCTTAAAATTTTCCAAATATTTGGTGGCTGCCCCGGCGCTGTCGACGGCGTGCACCTCTAACCCATGTTTTTCAAATTTCCTCTTCAAAACGGTACGGTCAACTGGAGAGTCATCGATGATTAATACTCGACTGCTGGCCTCCGATTCTTGTGCACTTTTTTCTGGGGGTCGAATAAAACAGGTTTGCCCTAGATTTTTTAGCTTTAGATCTTTAACAATAAAGTCCTCAGCCAATCCTAATATTAGAAGCCCTTCAGAATTTATATGCCTTAGTAGATTTTGCGTTATTTTTTTGGCATGCTCGGGATGAAAACCAATCATTGCGTTTCTATAAACCACGGCATCAACTTTTTCTGATTTTGGTGGGCCAGGTTGAAAATCGGCTAGGTCGCCAACTTTAAAATTACAGCGTTCGCGAAGACCTTGAGTTAGCGTAAAAAAGCCTTGGGTCCTGCCACTACCTAACAATGTGAACCTTTGATAATCCTCAGGAATTTCTTGGTAACCGCCGGTAAATTCGTAGATACTTCTTTGGGCCTTTTTTACTTTCAAGGGGTCGCTGTCAAAACCGACAATAGAATAATCAAAGCCATGATAAAAGTGGCGTAGCTTTTCAAGTGCCAGTGCAAATGAAAAGACTTCTTCTCCTGTTGAACAAGCCCCACACAACAACTTAAATGGCCTATTCCGATAGTTTTTTATATGGTTAGAAATTTGTTTTTCAAAAATGACAAACTGAGGTAAATCACGAAACCAATTTCGGTCTTTCATCACAATTATTATCGGGTTTTGCCTGATTGAACCTTAACTACTGAGAACCTTAATTTCAAGCCTCAGGTCTGAGGCAGAAATTTTTGCTGTCCCACCAGGAGTCAAATCACCGCCAATAATATGTTTGGCCAAAGGATCAAGCAGATCAGTTTGAATCACACGCCTAAGTGGTCTAGCTCCAAAAATGGGGTCGAAACCCTTGCGCCCCAAGTACGCAATGGCTTTTTCGTCAATTTCGATATTAATTTTTTTGTCACTCATGCGTTCTTTCACAGCTTGCAGCTGAATTTTAACGATGTCGTTAATCACTTCTTTTTTGAGTGAATTAAAAATGATGGTATCGTCGATGCGATTAATAAACTCCGGCCTAAAATAAGACCTCATTGTTTGCAACACAGCTTCGTGACGTTCTTTTTCAGGTTTTTTCTCGTCAGCAATAATATCGGAAGCTATATTAGACGTCATCACCACTATGGAGTTTCTAAAGTCAACGGTTCTGCCTTGCCCGTCTGTGAGTCTTCCCTCATCTAAAACTTGTAATAAAATGTTAAACACGTCGGAATGCGCTTTTTCGATTTCATCAAGCAATACAATGCTGTAGGGTCTTCGCCGGATGGCTTCAGTTAATTGCCCGCCTTCTTCGTAGCCTACATAACCGGGAGGCGCTCCGATCAGGCGTGAAACCGCGTGCTTTTCCATGTACTCGCTCATATCTATGCGCACAATGGAAGTGTCATCATCAAATAAAAATTCGGCCAGTGCCTTTACAGTCTCCGTTTTGCCAACTCCTGTGGGACCTAAAAAAATAAAAGAGCCCACGGGTCTGTTGGGATCAGAAATTTCTGCACGAGAACGCCTAACGGCATTTGACACGATTTTTAAAGCCTGATCTTGCCCAATCACTCGAGATCTCAGATTTTCTTCCATGTGGATAAGTCGCTCGCTATCTTTTTGCAACATTTTCGAGACGGGAACACCAGTCCATTTAGCTACGACCTCAGCAATTTCTTCGGGGCCAACTTCTTCTTTAAGCATTCGATGGTCCTTATTTTTTTGACTGGCCTCGATTTCGAGTTTTTTAAGTTTTTTATCTAAAGGTGGGAGCTGCCCATATTTATATTCAGCCGCCTTCTCAAGATTTCCCTCGCGCTCGGCCCGCTCCATAAGTAATCGAACTTGCTCTGCCTCTGATTTAACTTTCTTTAGCTCACCGATACTTCCACGCTCAGCTTCCCATTGACGTTTAAGGTCTTCATTTTTTCTGTTTTGATCAGCTAATTCGAGCTCTATCTCTTTGAGTCGGGCTCTGCTTTCATCGTCTTTTTCGCGCTTTAAACCTTCACGCTCTACCTGAAGATGCATGATTCGACGATTCAACTTGTCGACCATCTCAGGCACACTGCCTATTTCGATACTGAGACGCGACGCTGCCTCATCAATGAGATCAATAGCTTTGTCTGGTAGAAAGCGCGAAGTAATATACCTCTGAGAAAGCTTAACGGCCGACACCAGTGCCGCATCTTTAATTCGAACTCCATGATGAACCTCATATTTATCTTTTAGCCCACGCAGAATAGTAATGGCGTCCTCGGCCGAAGGCTCCGCCACAAAAACCATTTGAAAGCGACGCTCAAGTGCCGAATCTTTCTCTATGTATTTACGGTATTCATCGAGCGTGGTGGCGCCAACGCAATGGAGCTCACCTCGCGCTAGAGCTGGCTTTAGGAGTTGGCTGGCATCCATCGAACCTTCAGATTTACCAGCTCCGACCAAAGTGTGAAGCTCATCAATAAACAAAATAACTTGACCCGCGCTGGCTGTCACTTCTTTAACCACGGCTTTTAGCCGGTCTTCGAACTCACCTCTATATTTAGCACCCGCAACTAGCGCTCCCATGTCTAACGATATCAATTTTTTGTTTTGCATGACCTCGGGTACGTCTTTATTAATAATTCTCAGTGCAAGTCCTTCGGCAATGGCGGTCTTTCCAACTCCAGGCTCACCAATTAGCACTGGATTATTTTTTGTACGGCGAGCTAAAACCTGAATTACCCGGCGAATTTCTTCGTCCCGACCGACGACAGGATCGAGTTTTCCCTCGGCAGCCAGAGCTGTCAAATCACGACTATATTTATTAAGTACATCAAATTTATTTTCGGGATCTTGATCTGTCACTTTTTGGCTTCCTTTTAATTCTGACAGCGTGGCCTCAATTCTTTTTATATCTAACCCCTGGCTTCTAAGAAGGTCACTATATTTTGCTCGACTGTCCTTAAGGGCTGCCAACAAAAAATGTTCTACAGAAATATAGGAATCGCCTAAACCCTGGGCCTCACTTTCGGCTTGGTTTAAAAGCTGAAGCAAGCCCTGGCTCATGCCTAACTTCGCTGTATCTCCCGACACCTGAGGAAATTGGTCCACAAGTCGCTTAAGTCCCTTTAAAACGACGTCCCGCCTAGCTCCTACTCGAGCTAAGACCTGAGCTACAATACCATTATTTGGCTCTATTACTTCGTAGATTAAATGTTCGGGTTCTAGCGCAGGGTTACCTTGCTTTTGCGCGATGAGTATTGCTGCCTGAAAGGCTTCCTGGCTTTTGTGGGTCATTTTTTCCAGATTATTCACGGTCTTTTATCCTTGTTAGTTAGCCTTAAGTACTCTAATTAAGATGAGTATGAAAGCTGACCTGTCAATAAGCCCCCCCCCCAAAAAAAATACTAAGACGGACAAGTCAGCAAAAACTCCCCGTGCACTTAGGCCATCAATTATATGCGACGTCGTTCATCCTAAAGACTTTCGCACTCTCAACATTCAATATGCTTGTGAGCAATGCTCACACTTTAGTCCCCAGAACCAAAGTTGTACATTGGGGTTTTTGTCAAAACCTCACCTACAAGACGAACAGCTAAAAATGTATTTTCTGACGGGACGAATGGCAATTTGTCGCTTTCATGAGATAGACTAAAGGTATTTTTCGTACCTAAGGTATTAGTACTTTCATCCAAAAATAAAAAAAATAAATCAATCAGGCCACTTGTCCTGTCAAGAAAACCCCACACTACCCGAATCGTTGTATGTCATTTGGGAGTACTCGTTTGGTTTAGTACTCCTAAGTTCAGAAGGAACGAGAGGGTGACGGTCAAACTCTCTAGAAGAAAAAGAAGAGGAGGAATCACGGACGACCTGTAAGTTAAAAATGAATTATGGATGAACTTTCTTAAGTAATGAACTAAAGGCTTGGAAGCCGGATCCCTAAAGGGGTCATGACATCAAGGAGGGAAATATGAATTAAATATTAACGATTTATTAATTGGAGGATAGTATGGGTTTTAGGATTTCAACGAATATAGAGGCGATCAATGCCAACCGTAACTTGACGAATAGTCAGCGGGACATTAACCAAGCCTTAAATCAATTGGCGAGTGGTAACCGAATCAACAAATCAGCCGACGATGCAGCAGGACTGGCGATTTCTGAGGGCTTAAAAGCTCAAATGAGATCAGCCATGCAAGCCAAAAGAAACGCCAGCGATGGTATTTCAATGGTGCAAACAGCTGAGGGCGGTCTTAACGAAATCAGCGACATTATCATTCGCCTTCGGGAGTTGGGAATTCAAGCCGCTTCTGATACGGTAGGAGATGTGGAGCGGTCTTTCGTGAATACTGAGGTTCAGCAACTTAAATCTGAAGCTGAACGTATTGCTCTCGCGACAACTTGGGGAGATGTAAAATTATTGGATGGTTCAACTCCAGTATTTGATTATCAAGTTGGTATCTTTAACAACGACTTCGTAGATCGAATTTCTTTTGATGCTAGCCAAAACGTAGCAACACTTGGCGCTCTCGGCTTAGAAAGCGTTGACTATGCTTCAAAAGAAGGCGCTCAAGTTGCATTGACGGATTTAGATAAAGCACAAGATGACGTCAACAGAATGCGCTCAAACTTAGGAGCCTTGCAAAACCGTTTAACATCGACAGTCAATAACTTGGGTGTAGCACATGAAAACATGGCAGCTGCTAACAGTCGTATCCGCGATACAGACGTTGCTCAAGCCAGTGCTGACTTAACTCGTGGTAGTATTTTATTACAAGCTTCGACAGCTGCTCTTGCACAAGCTAATCAAAAGAACACCATCGCGCTCAAGTTACTTGGTTGATCTTAGGATTATCAATTTTAAAGTGAAATAATTTTACGAAATCCCAGCTCACAAGCTGGGTTTTCTTTTTCTCAGAATAAAAAAATAATGTTGGCTGAGTTTGGGACGAGTGTCAGAAGGCTATTTTCCTAATTTTTTCGTCGAAATTGTGGACACAAAATCGAAATATTTATTTAATCTTTGGCTCTGCTCCTTTTACCTTTAGACT
This sequence comes from Pseudomonadota bacterium, assembly GCA_034439715.1. Classification (GTDB taxonomy): domain Bacteria; phylum Bdellovibrionota; class Bdellovibrionia; order Bdellovibrionales; family SG-bin7; genus JAWXAY01. Next base: position 103,027 of record JAWXAY010000033.1, on the reverse strand, counting down.
GATTAAAGATAACGGGAGGAACTATGCAATCCAAAATTTCTTTTTTAATGACTGCAGCTATGATGGTTTGGTTGGCAGGATGTGAACCGACTGAGTATGATTCGATTTCTCGCGACCCTTCTTGCCAAAACTGTTCTGGCAATAATGATCAAAATGGCGGAATAACTGATCCCCCCGCTGATCCTTGGCAAAAAGTGGAAAAGGATATGACCGGCTATCTCAAAATGGGAGACAAACAAGTTAAGTTAATTGGAGTGGACAAGGTCAATAAAACCTTAACTCTACGCGTTCCCATTACGGGCGCGGACTTTCCTGAAATAATCGTTGAAATTCCGCAGCTAGCGGGCGCCAGGGTGCTGACAGGTAACGACGTCGACGGAAAGGGCTTTATCAACCTTGAGATCCCCTTAGAATTGCTCTTGAAATATGTAGACATAGGCAATCCCAAACGCTTGCCCAATGGCGACCCTCTCCCCGCTGTTCCTGGGGGCGAATTGCCCGGCGTAGCCGTAAACTTCCCGGTTGAAAACGTGAGAATTCACATTTACCTCGGGGTTGAAGTCTTAGGCATATATGTAGAAGTACCCTTCGATCCTCATGTTAAGTTAACTCTGCCCCTAAAGACCCAGAAAGCTGATGGCACCCAAGAAAGAACAGTTGGCTACCTATCCTCAGTACCTAAAAAGAACCAATTTGCTGGGGGATTCTTCTTGTCTCTGGTAATCCCAGAAGCCATCGCGCGCCAACTGGACGAATTACTTTAGTCCTTCGTATTTTTAGACACATTAAGCTTTGACTTGAACAGGTTCTTTGACTTATCAAAGGACCTGTTTTTGCTTTGCGCCAATTAGTAAAAACTCGTTTACATACATTGGTTTTATTGAGCAACATACATTAAACAAATATAAAACAGACGTTAATTAATAATTGTCTAAAAAAATGGGAGTAAGTTATGGCTAAGAAAAAAGGACAGAAAAAAACAAAAAAGGTCGGCAAAAAGACCGCTAAGAAAAAGGGTGCTAAAAAGACAGCTAAAAAAGCTGCTAAAAAAGTTAAAGCGAAAGCTAAAACACCTACTAAGAAAGCCACGAAAAAAGCCGCGGCCCCAAAAAAGGCATCAAAAGCGAAAAAAATAACTACTCCTAAGTCTACCAATCCTTATGCAAATCTTGCTGCCGCAGGAGCAGGAACCTTTACAGAAGACGCCGGAGATATGGCGGATAAAGTAGTCGAGGGCGTTGCTGGCGGCGAAGATGAATTCGCACCAGAACCCGAAGATGTTGAATCTTTTGAAGACCTCGAAGAGGATGAAGAAGAAGACGAAGAAGGTTACTTCTAAAACGTTGTAGAAATAGAGTTGTAGAAATAAAAAAGGTGAACTGTAAAGTTCACCTTTTTTTTACTTCGCAAATTAAATCCTAGTTATACTTGCTTGTTATGCACAGCAAATTTTTCGAACTCACCATACTCATGAAGTTTATTATAAAGAGTCTTAATGGTGATACCTAATGCTTGTGCGGCCTGAGTTTTATTTCCCTCAAAGTAGCGCAGTGCTTTTAGAATATAACGCTTTTCTAGCTCATAAAGGGTGAACCCAGGATCATAATCATCGACATCAATTTTTTGCTCAGGATTTTTGATATGCTCCGGTAGATCACCTGGCATTATCATATGCCCTTCAGACAGAATCTGAAGTCGTTCGCATACGTTTTGTAGCTCACGGATATTACCCGGCCAATCATATTTACCCATTATCTGCATGGCCTCATCACTCATCTGTCGGCCACGATTAAGAAGGCCGCCAGACGCATTCTTTGCCAAAAAGTACTCCACTAATAGCTGGACGTCTTCTTTGCGTCTGCGCAAGGGGGGCGCATGGATCATGATAGTGTTGATTCGATAAAATAGATCTTCACGAAAATTACCTTTTACCACTTCAGCATCCAACTCGCGATTGGTCGCACTTACTAAACGAATATCTACTTTAATGGGCTCTTTACCGCCCACTCGGTAAATTTCGCCTTCTTGAATAAAGCGAAGAAGTTTAGCCTGAATGCCAGGAGTTAATTCGCCAATTTCATCTAAGAAGAGCGTGCCGCCAGACGCAACTTCGGCCAAACCGATTTTGCGATTATAAGCACCTGTGAAAGCGCCTTTTTCGTGACCAAAAAGTTCACTTTCTAAAAGGTTCTCACGAAGTGCACCGCAATTGATTGCGACAAAAGGCCTGCTTTTGCGATTTGATTTATCATGTATTTGATGGGCGATTAGCTCTTTGCCCGTTCCGCTTTCGCCTAATATCAAAATAGAAGCTGTGGAGGGAGCCACTCGCTCTACCATATTCATGACCTGTTTCATAATCTCAGCTTTGTAAACGATAATTTTTTCGTCTATGCTTTGATTAGGGCTCTTATTGTTATTAGCTATAAGCCACTGCTCCCCATTTAACGGTTTGTTTACCGAGCTTGGAGGCAAAAATGCATTCTTATCTAAATTCGACACACGTACCACCTATAGTCTTTAACCCCTGTTTGGGGATAAAAAGTTTAATTAACTGTCCAACATAGTGAAAATTAACACATTGCATTATTTACTGCAAGTAAATATTTCGCACCGGGTAAAACGTTCAGTTGGGCTTTAAAATGGCACAGGAAAATATGCGCTCATACGAAAAAATAGACGTCATAATGGCACTAGGCAAGTATATAAAATACCTTAGTTATCATAAGACAAAATCGATCCACACATCTAGGTCATACCAGTTAGATTTGAGGCAAGCTTTTTTAAAATCATCTGCCTCCAAAAAAGAAACTTTAACAATAAGTGAAAGCCAAATTCCTGAATACTGCAGAAGTGCCCAAAATCGCTGGGGCAAGCTTAGTCTAGCTAGTCGCAATCGAAAGTCTGCTTCTTTGAGAAGCTTTTTGCATTGGTTATATAAAGAAGAACTTACTCAGAAAGATTGGGCTCTTCAGATTCAGAGCCCAAAAGTACCTCAAAAGGTGCCACACTTTTTATCAATTGATGAGGTCCTGGCGCTCGTCAGAACTCTAGAAAATGAACTCAGAACAAATCAAAAAGAAAAAAAAGGCCTCAAAACAAAACAGGAACTTATCCTAATTAGCCTCATCTATGGGGCTGGCTTGCGAGTCAGTGAGGCCTGCGGCCTTATATGGGAGAACATCGACATCATTAGCCGTACTCTTACGGTGATGGGAAAAGGTGGCCGTGAACGCAAAGTATCGATTCCTGGATACACCTTAGCACTTCTTAAAAAAATCCCTCAAAAATCGCCCTATGTGTTTGGCACAAAACCACTTGGCACTCGGCAAGCTCACCGTATGGTTAAAAGTGTGGGAGTGCGTGCCGGTCTTATTAAATCACTGAATCCCCATTCATTGCGACACAGCTATGCCACACACCTATTGTCTAGCGGCGTAAATTTAAGGACTCTGCAGGAACTCTTAGGACACACCAGCCTTCGGGCTACACAAAAATACACACATTTAAGCCTCGACAAATTAGCTCAGGTGGTTGAAAAATATCATCCTCTAGCAAAGTCGCAAGCCCAAGTACGAACGCAATCACGGCAGGTACGGACAAAAAAATGAAAAAAAAAGCGGTATTTTTTGATCGCGATGACACTCTCATAGTCGACAAAGTCTATCTTAATGATCCTCAGCAAATTGAATATCTTTCGGATACTTTTTTGGCACTGAAACGCCTATCAGATGCTGGCTATTTGCTTTTTATTATTTCCAATCAATCTGGCATTGCTCGTGGCTTAGTAGACCCCAAAAACCTTGAGTTAATTCATAAAAAAATGACTGATGATTTTATGCAGCACGGGATAAAATTCGCAGGCATTTACTTCTGCCCCCATTTACCGGAAAGCAATCATCCCGATCGTAAACCAAATCCCGGAATGATTTTACGAGCGGAAAAAGACCACCCCATCGAACTTACTCAAAGTTGGGTTGTCGGTGATCGCACCACCGATATCGAAGCGGGTCTTCGCGTAGGTCTGAAGACTATTTTACTGCAGGCACTCCCCTCTCGTCACAACGATCCCGGTCCCCAGCCTAATTTTACTGCGAAAAGTTTAACTGAAGTCGCAGGGATTATTTTAGGCGAGTCGAAGTGAGGCACAAATGAATAACACAATCATGTCTTAAAATAAGACAGTAAGAATCCCATCAACTTATATCGAGACAGCTTTTAATTTTGATACGTTAAGGAGTGAGAATCACGTCTTAATTGTGCCTTAAGTCTTAAAGGAATTAGGACGTTAGTCCGAAAAGTATATGTAAGAAAAGTACTCTTATATTATTCGGAGGCCGTCCATGAAACGCACGTATGTTGGGATATTAGTTACTAGTCTTTTGGTGTTTTCGCCAATGACCGCATATGCGGATAAAATCGTTGGTTCCTTTGCTGTCGTTAAAGGAAAGGTCACCATCAAAGACAAGAAGGGCGTGGCTAATCCTGCCAAAGTGGGCGGTAAGGTTAGGGAGAGTGACACCATTGCTGCCGAAAAGGATTCGCGGGCCAAGTTAGTCATGGTCGACAAAAACGAACTTAATATTTCTCCTGAAACAGAAATTCGACTTGATAAATATACCTATGAACCAGAGAAAAATGAAAAAAGCGTTTTAATAAACGTTTTCTACGGAAAAGTACGAAGTCAGGTCAATCAAAAGTATGATGGAAAAGAAAGCACTTTTCATGTAAAAACTCCGGCGGCAGTGGCGGGAGTTCGCGGTACCGATTTTTTAGCGGGATTCAATGCGAGTACGAAAGAGTCTCAATTCGTAACATTTAAGGGGTTAGTCGAAGTCGGTCAGTCCGGCCCTGGTAACTCAATTGTAAACTCAGTAAGCGTTGCACCCGGGCAATCCACAACTAGCGTGGGCAATAACCCCCCGGCACCTCCTGCGGCGGTCCCCAAATCCGAGTTGGCTAACATGGAAAAAGAATCCAGTGCCGACAAGTCGGGTGGAAAACCAGATACGCGTACTCCAGCTGACAGTGGTGAGAAAAAAGAAGAAAAGAAAGATAAAAAAGACGAAGTTAAAGAAGAAAAACGCGAAGCTAAGGAAGAAAAACGCGAGGCTAAGCAAGAAGCGCGCAATGGTGACGGACCCAATGGACCTCCAGTATCCGGAGACAGTCTGCGTGAACCAGCATCTGATGGCAACGCACCTCCAGTGGTCGGGGGAACTGAAGGGGGATATAGTGGTGGCGACTTAGCGGCGCTTCCACCCCCACCTCCGCCTGCACCCGATATGCCCATGATAGATCCCGGCATGATGTTGCCCCCACCTATGCCGACCGTGGGGTACCTGCCCCCGCCTTGCGACTACTGCAACGGCGTTATTGCCAATGGAAAAACTACGGTGTTCATCAATGTTACGAGTGGACCCTAACTAGACCAAATACCTAAGTGAGCGACAAAAGAACGATGGACCTTTGGGTCCATCGTACCTCTCAGCGGCCAAATTACTTACCTTTCAATTTCAACTCCTTTATTCTATTAGCTGACAAAAATTAGATTCACATCTTGATGGGAGTTTTGAAACATGCTTCGCCACCTATTTTTTTTAACATTTGCTTTTTTAACCTTCACATTTAGCATTCAAACCCAGGCCCAAAAAAAACCTAAAGAACGTAAAGCGATCAGTCTCAATCAAGTAATAGAAATCACCTACGGCTCGACCCAATGGAATCAAGAAAGCACAAAAATTGATTCCGCCACCATCATTTTTCGAGACGCCAACAGCAACAAGGCCGTCTTAATTATTGTTGATGAAACGGCACCTGACTCTGCAGTATTTAAAGGAAAGTATTCTATTGGTTGGACCGATTCAGAGAAAGTAGTGCCCGAAATTTATATTCCCCCTCAAGCCTTGGCGAAAGAAGCCAACTGGTACAAAAAATTTCAAGCACAGTTAGATAAGGGCCAGTTAAAACGAAAACCTTTTATAACAAGAAAGTCTGAAACTTTCAGAACGCTGGATGTGTTTGACTCAAAGGAACAAGCACTAGCGGCCCAAAAAGCCATTGCCGATCAAAAAAAGTTTGCCGAACAAGCCGAAGCAAAACCCTCACTCCAACTTGAGAAATCGCTAAAGGCTGCGGGAGCCGTGTTAGAGGCTGAGCAACTGGCACTGGCCAATGCGCTAGCCCTAAAACTTGCTGAAGAAGCGGCCTCTCGTGAAGCCGACCGCGCCCGCTTAGCTCAACTTGAGGCGCAGAAACAAGAGGAGCAAAAACGAAAACAAAGCGAAATGAACGCGGCTGAAAAAAAACGACGAAAAGATCAAGCGACGAAACTTGCTGCTCAAGCGCTGGAGCACTTTAAACAAAATGAATTCCCGCTTGCTGAAGATAAGTTTAAAAAAAGTGTAGAGTTAGATCCTGAAAACATAAGCTACTACTATAAGTACGGCGTCACACTTTATCGAAATGATAAATTTAACGATTCTATTGTAATATTAAGCCGCTGCCCCCCTGGCAGCTATGATCCCGTCGAACGTGACTTTTATTTGGCGCTCAACCACTATCGGCTAAAAGAAAATGGCAAAGCTCTAGAAATGTTTCGCGGAGTAAAGTCTGCAAAAAATCCCAACCTGTCTCCTTCGGCCGCCTTTTATGAAGGACTCATTCTTTTTGGAGAACTCAAATACGAGGATGCGAAAATCCCTTTTCAAGAAGTTCTCGACACCTCGGCTGACCCACGACTTGATGAACAAGCTGAACGCTATCTCGAACAAATCGCGGGCATTCTTTATTTTGCTGCCCAAAAAGCCAAGTCGTTTTTACTCAGCGGCACGTTGGGTCTACAGAACGATTCCAACATTTTGCTAGTGAGTGATTCGGCGCTTGATCAGGGTACTGCTACAGGTGGGGGCGGGCTACGCTACATGTTTCAAGGCTCACTTGCATGGAGACCTATATTTGAAAAAGATAAGGAATTCAGCACCAAGGTTTCTACCCTTTACCTCTACTCGGCAGACTCTGATTTTACTTCTGCGGACCCGACGATCACAAATATAAGCTTTCCATATGTGTATAAAGGCATGTTGGCCGGCCTTGGTAATAAATTGGAGGTCACACCAGCTTATGAAACTCTAAATATGAATTCTGATGGCATCGGTTGGTCAGAGAGACTCTTAGCTTCGACTATTTTAGGAATTAACAACACCACAGTACTAGACGAGAGAAGATTTTCAAGCGTGGCACTCAGCATTCGAAAAGATACTTCTCCCACAACGACTGACTCCAGTGCCATGAAAACCGCGCTTTCGACCAACCAACTTCGCTTTATCGATAAAGAACGAAAAAAAATGTACAACTACGAATTGGGATACACAATTAACAGTTCTCAAGGAAACGACTTTTTCTACTCTCGATATGATGCCAAACTGGGTTATACCCAACCCTGGAAGTGGGAAACTATTTGGTTTAGTCAGTTAGGACTGTACGTGGCGAACTATTCAAGAAAAAGCCCCGCGCAGACGGATAAAAATACCACGCTAACAACAGGGCTCAGCAAAAAATTAAACGAGAATTTCACTTCGGGTGGAACACTCGCCTACACCATGCAGGATTCGAGTGTTGACGCCAGTGATTATAGTAAGTGGATCGCAATGCTCACACTCACCGGCAATTACGACTTTTAGTTAACCCGCATCTTCACCAATGCACTCGCCGGCTTCGTCCTTTATCGAATCATCGTCATGGCTTACATGATTACTTAGATGAGCGGATAAAGCGTTTAAACCGACATAAATTGTATGCATGGCTTCGGCATTTCCTGGTGGCACGTGACAGAGGGCATAACAAGAATCATCATCATCATCATCTTCGTCTTCACACTTGTTCTGGTCAACTTCGGCGCCTTCAAGTCCTTCAATGCCAAGATCACCCACTGTCTGCCCTTTGGCAGAGGGAGTGGAACTAGCACTGTTAAATCCTACTTTAGAACAGTTGTTAAACATCAGTGCAAAAACTATTAGACCCAATCCCGTCTGGATCATCTTTAGATAGCGTTTCATACATCCTCCTAGTTTGGCTTTTAATCACTACGTGCTACCTAAAGCCAGTTTGTTGTTTCTAAAATTTATTCTTCTTTTATTAATCCATTTACTGATTCTAGTTTTCCTTTAATCTCTGCATCATTGCTGACCGTCGAGAGAACTTGGATGATAGGTACGATCAACATTTGTAACTCTGCAGTGGTCATGTTTATGGACTTAGTGCCATTAAACTTTAATTTAATTTCATTTTGAGTGCTAAACGTGCCAAAGGAATTAACAACCTGCACACTTTTTTGAGAATCGCATTTTTCCCCGTTGAGCAAGAATTCAATCTGGCGATAGGTTTCAGCAGGAACCTCTATAAATCCCAAATCAGTGCCTAATGGTGAAATCGATACTTCTTGAGCCCGAAAAGAAATTGGCTTTACAATCTGGCTGTCGGAATCGTTGTCGCCCGTTTCCTCATAGTCCTGGATCGTTTTAAATTTTAAGCCCGCAAAACAAAAAATGACTGAAACTCCGTCAAGTTCTGAGGTCCGAGCCACTGCACTGAGTTTTTGTACAGGCGATTCAGCGTAAGAACCAAAAGACATATGTAAAGAAGGGTTTCCAGTAGAGGTTCCCCGAGATGAACCCGACCCACTCCAAACTCCGCCGCAGTTTTGAAAACTCAAAATCGAAAATAGGCTAAAGAGCGTAAATAGAACAATTGTATTTTTCTTATTCATGACCCACCCTTGAGGTAAGCGGAAATAACGAAAAACTAACATGATAAACCTCTTCCGATTTTTTTTGCGCACCTTCTAAGTCTGCAATTTTAGCCAACGCTTCTTCAATAATTTTATTTACTTTCGAAATATTCTCTAGTGCTACCGGAAAAGTGTAACCCTGTAAGTTTCGTTTTTCTTTGTCAGTCTTATCAATTGACTGCTCAGCCAAGCTCAACATTTCTCTATGATAGTCAGCAAGCGCAATTTGAAATACACCACCCAAACAATTCATATTCTTTTGGGCCAAAACATATTGGCCCTTTTGACCCTTATGCAAAAATTTAAATTCAATTAAAAACTCGAGTGCTCTTTCAATATCTACTAGGGGCACATGATGAACCAGGCGTGATTGTATCCACTTAGCATCAGCCTTAAAATTCTCGGTAGCTGCCAACTCGCGAATCGCCACAATATACCACTTTGTAAGGTAACGATAGGTCTCAAGTTCTTTGGGATTTTTATTCTGATAGATGTGATATTTTTGAATTTGATTTAAGGCCTGAGAGCGATGGGTCTGTGATTTTGACTCTCCCAATATTAGTAATAATCGCAAAAATGACTTCTCATTATCTTTGAGTTCAATATGAGGTAGAATTTTATCCAAAGACTTTTCGGTTAGAGACCTCGCGCCCGACAGCACCAAAGGCAAATATCCGGGAGAAAGGCTGGCTAGCTTTGCAATTCCCCTCTGAGAGTTTTCGCTGTTCCTAGATTTTAGATAATTAAATAAATCACGTAAAAACTCACGATAATCGTGGTAGCCAAAAACATCAGGTTTTTTAATTTCGATTTTTTTAGCTGCGCCCAATGCTTTTGTCCCCCTATCTATTAATTATCCCTAATTGTAAGGTAAATTTCTAGTGTAACTTTCCTGACAGGTGAACTATCTGTAATCGTTGCGGCATAAAATAAACGATTTTTCAATGGCTTAGGTCACCAGACCCTATTTCTGTAACGTTTTTTTGTAAGCAGGTCTTGGTGTTTCAGCCTGAGATTTTTTGGTAGACTCGACTTAGATCGTAGATCAGAATTCTAAGTATGTCGATGCTAACTAGTCTACTCTTAATAATCATCTCGGCACGCATTCTGGCCGGCCTTGCCGAACGCTACGGACAACCAGCGATCCTAGGAGAAATGTTGGCCGGTATCCTGCTGGGGCCCACAGCATTTAATATTATTGACGGCTCCCAAGCCCTCTCTGGCGTTGCCGATCTCGCCGTGTTTCTTATTGTTTTTAGTGCTGGCCTCGAGATGGACCTAAAAGAGGTCGCTCGTATGTTAAGGGGGAAGGGTTTATTAGCGACAATCATTGGCTTTGCCATTCCATTTGCCGTTGGATTTTTAATTGGAAACATTCTGGGCTTTGATATTTTGAGAACTTTTTTTATGGGGCTTTGTATTTCAATTACGGCTATTCCCGTAGCCATAGGAATACTAACCAATCTCAATCTATTGAATACTCGCTTGGCCAATCTGACGCTCGCGACGGCCGTGGTCAATGATGTTCTAGCGCTTCTATTTTTGGGTGTCCTTATTGCTTTGCCCGAAACAAAAACCTGGGCAACAGTGTTGTCCTCGGTATTCTTTTCTAGCCTTAAACTTTGCGCGTTCATTTTATCAGTCTATTTAACAAACCTTGGCTTTATGATAGCCCAAAAGAAAGGGCTCCCCATTCACAAAATTCCCGAGCAACTAGTCGGGCTTTTTGGTCGGGATGCGCTCTTTGGAATTACCATTGCCTTCGTATTAACTTTTGGAGTCTTCAGCGAGGCGTTGGGCTTTCATAATATTATTGGCTCTTTTTTTGGTGCCTTGTTACTCCGCCGAGATTTTTTTATGGCTCCGCGCTATATGGAGCTTCAAAAAAACATCAACTCAATTTCTACGGGATTTCTTTCGCCCGTCTTTTTTGCCTACATTGGTTTGCAATTTAATATTTTTGCGATTGAGTCGGTCTTTATGGTGGTTTTAATTATATTTGGCTCTGTTGTTTCAAAAATATTTGCCGGCTGGCTAAGTGGCCAAATTATGGGGTTCACAAAATCTGAGTCGTGGGGACTTGGCATAATGCTCAATGGCCGCGGCGTTATGGAAATCGTGATAGCCACTATTGCGCTCGAGAAAAAATTTATCGGTCAAGGTCTATATACCGCGCTTGTTTTGATGGGCCTTTTCACTAGTGTTATCACGCCATTGCTATTTAAGCTTATACCGGGTGGAAGCGAAAAATTAAGCCGCGCTTCGGTTAACCCTTAAGGTAATTGGCTCATGGCGAGCGCCATTTCTTTTTGTACCAAACCCCAATCCTCTTCCTTGGGAAGGGTCAAGCTTTCGCTCTCCGATACCGAACTATTCATAAAAATATCTCGGTGGGAAATTTGCGGCAACACGCCTTGAATCGCTAGTAGCTTGATCTCAAAGTGCAGTTTTAGGCGTGATAAATCATTGGTAGTTTCTGCAGCCTTCATGGCATTTCCCAACAAATTAAATAAAGGCTCACCGTCGACAGTACCCATCTGCGCGGCGTGCCCTATCGACTTCACAAAATAAAAAACGAGCTCTAGTCTCGCGTAATCGGTGCGGAGTTTTGGGAATCCATGGATCAGGCTGGCTTCTTGTAATTGATAAAGAGGGTCACTACCCTCCCTTTCACTAACACGATAAACCGCCTGTATGCAATTAAGCGCCTCGAGCACGCCACCACCAAAACGTTTCTTACTCTTTAGAGCGGCACGCGCAAACAAATGAATCTTAGCGCCTGAGGCGTTTATTCCATGCAGGATGAGATCGGACTCTCCGTATTTTACGCGCTTTAAGAGAATGACTTTTTCTGTTTTATTCATAAACCTAGTTTGGTGTCCAAAGTATACTTCTTTTTAAATAGATAAATACCGCCGCCTAGCAAACCCCAAACAAAGGTGACGATTTGAAAAAGACTAACTGAATTAGGTCCTATTTGAGTTTTATCTCCAATATAAAGATTAAAGATTGCTAAAAATACCATTTGGCCAATGCCGATACTTGCAGGCGTAATTGGAAGCGATGAACAAACAAATCCCAAAGGTACAATAAACAAATAGGCTTTTAAATCTAGGGGCGCGCCCAACGCATTGCCCACGATGTAAAAAAATAAAATTGAAGTCACCTGCGTGCTAAAAGAAAGGACCACAGCCTTAACTATTGCCGCTTTATTTGAACAGTAACTATGAATCGACTCATAACATTTATAAAGAAATTCTCCATAAATTATCTTTGAAGTGGTTTTTTGGATAATACCCGAACTATTTATTCTTTTTGAAAATGCCACTCCGAGTATCAAAGAAAAAATTCCTCCGGCAACCATCATCAACTTATAAATGTACATTATTTTAGGGTTCACCAGAAGTACGGGCATGATAAATACGCCCGAAAAAACTACTATGATCAGCATAGTCCATAGTCCTATTACACGATCTACAAAAATACTTGTCGCCGCTAAAAATTTTTCGTTGTCTTGGGACTTTACTAAATAGTATCCCTTTATGAGATCACCACCCACGCCGCCAGGAACCACAAAATTAAAAAATAGACCGACTAACTGTAAAGAGAAAACTTGAGCTATATGGGCTCTAAAGCCTTGACCACTTAAAAGTACCAGCCAACGAAATGACGAAAACACTAGGCCCAAAAATACTAAAAACAGACAAAGAGCGAGATCTCTCGCAGTTAGTACACTAAACATTTCGTGGAGATTTAAGAGGCCCTTATCAACCATTAGGTAAATGATCGCGACTGCGATACCTACCTTTATAAATGGCATAAATGACCGTCGAATGAGACTCATCTATAAACGGTTCTCAGATTCGCTTGTCCGTGACAAGCCTATTCCTATAAATGGCTAAAATCAGGTCTTTCTTGCTGACTTATTAGTCAGCAAAATTTTTGAACTGAGAATATGTGCTCTCGGCAGCCGTTGTCTGTTCGGACCACTTTTTGACTTCCTTCTTGTAGGCGTCTTTTCGACCATTCCACTTGGTGCGCTCGTTTTCGGTGGACACGGTTTTGGTATCGACAAGCCCTTTGAGCTCAGCCATGTTTTTCTTTTGTTCGTCCCACTCGAGCTTTTCTTTATCAATTTGAACTAGGCGTTCTTGGTAAGTCGTAATATTTTGTTGCCTCTTCACCCTGTTTTCCTCGAGCTTCGCGAGAACCTGCTTTAGCTTTTGAATTTCAATCTCTTCTTTGTCTATGACCTTCTGTTCTTCTGTCATAAATTTTTGGACTGAGACTTTTTGCTTGTCGAGCTCTAACTTGTTGGCGTTAATTTGTTTGTCGCCCAGATTTAGTTGTTTGCGTTGGTCTTTTAAAGTACCCAAAGCCCTGTCGACTGAATCCAGATTGTTACTCACCGCGCTCAAATTGGCTTCATACTGAGTTAAGTTTGATTTACTGTTCTCAGCATTAGTTTTTAATTGCTCCACCTTTTGAGCTGCATCCATTTTAGCATGTGCCGAGTGACTTAAACTCACCACTAGCAAAGATAATAATAGTTTTCTCATAAATCCCCCTATAGATCTTAAATTTCCTTATAAACCTGCATTACGTGATTTCTCTTTAGGACAGTTATTCTGCAAAGACGACCTAAAATTACCTATTTCGTCCTCCCAAATTTCACCGTCAAAGTCCCAATTTAAATTCTTGGCGTTCTCTTTGAGGCTCGCTGGCGTACGGGCTAACCCTTTTTCGCCGCCGGCCACCTGAAACCTTATGTTCTCACCGCTACCCGAGAAAACTTCAAAGCGAAGCAAATCGTTATTGGCAAATAATTCTTTGAGATTGTCGCGAATTGATTTGAGTCTTTTCGCCAAAACCCTCTCGGCTTTGCCTTTCATTTCATTTTTCCTTAAGCTAATTAGCTTGGTTACTTCTTTTTTTGCAGCTCCAAAATTTGTTTGGGCGCGAGCAACCATTTCTAGCCTAAACTTAACGACTCCTTCTTTGACTTCGTACTGCTTAATAGTTCTTTTAATGTTGGCCACTTCTTCGGTTTGAGTCTTGTTGGCCTGAAGTTTGGTGACTTTTGACAGTAGGCCCTGTCTTTCAATAGTGAACTGTTTAAGATTAGCATTTAATTGTTTAAGGTCTTTGACAAAAAACTTTTCTATGTAACTCCATTGATCGACTTCATCGATGAGCTCATTGATACCTTCTTGGAGATTTAGAAAATCTTTGTGACGTCCCATCTCTCTTACGATTTGAAACGGCAAACCGTCTACCATAGTTTGCTTTGGATCTTTTAAATGTTTTTTAAGAGTGTCATAAAAAACAGAAAGCTTGGTGTTAGTCTTTAAGTAATCTTCAACCCTCAAAAACCAAGGCCGGTGAATTTTTTCGAAGACTTCAATTGTTCGATAGGCGTCACCGTACTGGCAGATATTTAGGTAGCCGATCGTTCTCACAGCGTAGGATTCAGGTTTGTATACGTTTCTAAAAAACCCCGTCTGAATCGAAAACATATTTCCGACCGCGCCAACATAATCACCGCTGTGAAGCTGAACCCAACCTTGCTCTAACAATCCCTCGACCCATTGAGGATGGTTTTTTTCGACCTTCAAATAGTTCTTGAGCGATTCGTCATAGGAACGGCCATTGGCATATATTCGTCCCATGTTCATGTTGACCATCGTTGCTAATTTTTGAGGATCACCATTTTTGTTGAGATACTGAGATAGTTGTTTGCCGGTTTCAAGACTTGCCTTGCTGTTCCCTTGAAGGTACTGAGACATCATTATAATAAACTGAGCCCGAGAGTAATATTCACTTTTACTTTTCACGACAGTCGCCTCACGAATGGCGGCGTCATACTGACCGTCGCGAGTATAAATTTTGGCCATGGTAAATGAGACGGCATCTTTGTCAGAATCATTCACGCCAAATTTCATTTGGCCTGTCTTAATCATTTGCCCTACGTCACCTTCATAGGAGAATTGGGCGTCTTCGCCAACCCGCCCAATTGCCAAGGAACCAAATTCTTTGTCTGACTGACTAAGCACTTCTTTGAGATCATTCAATTTTTGACTTCCTAAACCCATCTCTCTCAAACATTCAGCACTCATGAATTTGGCCTCTGCATATCCCGAGTGATTTACGTCAACATCTCGCAATAGTCCGACCACATTGTGGCAGGCCTTGCCAGTGGCGTTCATCATGATGGCTGCCAACAAAGTTTTGTCACTGGCTGAAAGCAGCTTCAGGGCTAACTCCTGCACCGCCTGGGGTTCATCGCTAGTAAAACTCACTGCTTCAATTTTCTGCTGAGTCACCGGAAAATCTTGGCCCTTAACCTGACTAATATTTTTACCTGCATCAACCACAGGTTCGATTTTTTTTGGTATGACCGCATTTACACTATTCTTTGCTACCAGTTCGGGAGCAGAGAGTTTGGCGAAAGGTTTAACCGTCAAAGGTTTCACATTTATTTTATCGCCAATGAGATCCGTATAACTTAATCTTTCTTCGTCGCCAATATCGAGATGGGGAATATTTTTAATAAATTTGGGCAGTGATACAACACCTTGTTTGTTACGCTTAAGGTTCTTATCACCTGCACGCGCAGGAGTTTCTACCGAAAGGCCTCCGCTTGACTTCATGTTTTTTACAACTTCTTTGAGATCTTGAGGTTGGGCTGTAGGTATCTCTATTGGTGCCGACGGGACTACAGGGGCGATGCTCTCGGGACTTTGAGCCACTTCTGTTTTCTCTGTTTTCTCGGCTTTATTCTCGTCAACGCGAAAGCCATTATACCACTGAACAATCTCGCGCTTAACCTCTCGCGCCTTATCTTTAGCTTCGACTACGATGCGCTCCATCTTTGACTTAACACGGTCAAAAAAGCTCAACGAACTTTTTTCTTCGGCCCAGGCGAAGTCCATGGCACTAATTAAGACAACTATAAAGACTAAAAATTGTCGTTTCATACATTAACCTCTTAAAAAAAGTACGTTAAGCCAAACATTAAATAGGTAGATTGAACCAAGTCATTGCTTACTACAGAGCCGTTAACAGTTCCTATGCCGGCCGCATCGTATTCTTTTATTTTCTCTTTTTGCCAACGATTCTTAAAATCGAACCTTAGAGCAATATTTTTTGATAAAAAGAAGTGTTGAGTGATATCCAAACAGTAGGATAAAGCAGAGTCTGATTGGTTGCCATCGACAACAAACTGCTCATACTCCGTCACTCCGATTCCCGGCGAAATAGATAAATCAAAATATAGAATTTTTTTACTTAAAAGACTGACCTTAGCATAAATGGGTACCCAGTTATAAAAAAGTCCAGTAAACGACTTTTGGCGTGTTCTGTCGGGCTGAAGGCCGTAAGAGTTTTTAAAATAATTAACCAATTTACTATTGTCTAATTCAAAACTATTATACTCTAAACCCACACCAGTTCTTTCATTAAAATAATAATTTAAACCCAAATTATAGACAGAGCCCGAGTTATAACTATCATTTGTGGGCTTACCTAGCTGCGCAGTTAAGGCGACTCGTTTTTCTTTGGTATAGGTACGATTTTGGACCACGCTAAAATCGGTATCTTTAGAACTCCAGTAGTTTTCTTCAAGCTCAGTGATATCAACTTTTTCGCCAGAACTTGGCCCCGGAGCCGCACCCTGCCCTGGTTTTTGCACTGGTGCTGGCACGCTGCCTTTTGCAGGTGTTTTTTTCTTATACTGGTTAGACTGTGCCATGGTTAGCGGTGAAATCACTAACGTGACGAACAATAAAATAATACTATAAGTAGCATTCTGACGTCCCATAATAAGCCTCCTCGGCCTAATAAATTATCGAACCCGTCAATATTAAGAGATTCTAATTAGTACTCTTAAACAAGAACGGATACGAAACTAGCACGGTCGATCCACCCTTTGGGGTAGGGAACTCCCAGCCAGCTACGCGCTTCAGAATACATCCTTCGACTATTGCGTTGTTAAGTGTTGTTGAACTTACTTTTTGATGGACAACTTTACCGCCGCCACCAATCATAAACTGTATTTTAATTTTACCGTAAAGCTCAGGGTTGGCACTGAGTTGCCTTTCGTAACAATAGCGAATGTGACCGATCTGTCCCTGAATGTACTGAGCGATAACTTCTCGGTCGAGTCCGCCCTGAATGTCAGCCTCTTCTGAAAGTAGACCAACTTCAGCCGTACCCACAGATCCTGCAGTCAAATTGCCAAGCTCGCGGTAAGAATTGGCGCCGCCGGAACCAATTGTGCCTATACCAGCCAATCTTTGTGTGCCCGGGCCGCCACTTCCAGTTCGTGCTGCTTTATTTAATTTGGCGCCGATACTAGCGATATCTCGAATAGACGGCATTCCGCCTCTGACATCACTGTTACTGTTATTTTCAACTCGGATAAGGTTAGCACTGTTTGCAGTAACTCTTTTTGAAAGTCGCCCCACCAGAGCTGTCAAACCCGTGGCTCGGATTTGTTGTATAGCTTTTTGACTGGCTATTTTTGCACCCGAGGCCGGCGCGGCATCAAAGCTTGTTTTGTTAGTCTGAAGTTCGCTGGCATTGGTTGAGAGCACCTCAACCTTGGCTGTTGAATCAGGCTGAGGCCCCTTTGGCTTTCCACGATTAAGAATATTGGCCACGGCCCTGTCAGATTTTTCAATCTTTTTCTTTACTACTTTTGCGTCATAGATCATCGCAGTATAAGCGTTAACCTCAGGCATGACGGTCTTTTTGTCTTGACCAATGTAAGGGATGGTCATCAACAACACTGCCAATGCGAAAGTAAAAACCGCTGCGATCAAAGGCTTCCTTAATTCCACTGGAATTAAATGTGCTGGCGACATTTTTTCTGAATAACTCTTGTCACTCATTCCTATTAGGCGTTGCTGCACCGTAAGATTATCAAACTCTTGCCAGACCCATTGTTTTGTTTTTGGTGGATTTAGCACCCACTTTCTTATTCCATATTGAAAGTGATACGACTCATGTGCATTCAACATGTGAGACTCAATGACATGGCCCTTTAGGCGCACGACAATTTGGTGACCTAAGCGGCTACTTTCATTGACATGGGCCGTATTGATGTCACGTATTTCCTTCTGAAAAAGCTCTTTATTAACTTCTCTGTTAAATAGATTTAAAGTGTGTGCACCAATTCGAACTTCGACTGGTTTTTCGAGCTTGTGTTCAAGAATTTTTTCTTTACCGATAAAAGTGCCGCCGGGACCGCCGAGATCATAAATGTACCAAGCGTCTTTTTTGTATTCGATTACTGCGTGAATTCCGCTAACGTCATTTCCCAGTAGGCGTAGGTCCGCATCCCGCGCTGACCCTAAGGTAAAAAATCGAGTACCCGGACGCAATTGTCGAAATTTAAGAAAACGCTTTTCTCGCTTTAATTCTAAACACAGTTCCGTTTTTTTCATAAATTACCCCAATAAACGCATCAGCAAACGTATCAATGAACGTATCAATGAACGTATTCTAGAGATTCTTTAACATTATCGTTGAGCTTCTTTTTAACTTTATATAATGGATCAAAATCGATTCCCTTTTTTTGCACCAAGTAAGAGCCATCAGGGCTTCGAACCTTGCCGTTGATGTCAGTTTCTGAAAAATCGACTTTCTGAACATTCTTACCAGCGGTCCGCTCTTGAGCAACAGTCGGCAGTGAAATCATCAGCCCTAAAACCAAAATGGATAATAATAATTTTTTCATTTTTTCACTCCTGACACGTGACGAGCGACATTTTGTTTTTTGTTTTTCAACAATACCTCAATGCTCTTAATTTTATTACTAAGCTCCTCGTCACCAATGATCACTTTTCTTTGACTTAAACTCATAGCGTAAATGTGTCGATATTCAGCCAGAGCCTCATCAAGATTTTGTAAATAGCTTTCTAAAACGAAAGCCTTGAATAATCTCACTTCAACATCTTTTTTGTTGGAACTAATAATTCTCTCGGCATAATCTAGTGCCATTTTAGCGTCGCCCATCTGCACCTTGCATTGGGCCGATCCAAAAAGAGCTTCACGATTGAAAGCCTGGTACTTGAGCGTACCTTGAAAATACTTGTCGGCCAATTTGTAGTTTTGGTCACGTAAGGCAAATTGGCCCAAGTAAAGATAGGCATCTGGCAACTTGTCATCAAGGCTTAGTGCTCTTGCAAACTCTTTCCGTGCATTTTCATGATCAGCGATCCTTAGTAAAACACGTCCCTTTTGGTAAGGAATTAAAGCAATGGATTTATCTAATTCCTGAGCCTTCTCTAAAAGCCATAGAGCTCGGCTCGAATCATTTTGATGTTCAGCCACTACACTTAAATAGTAAAATCCCCAGGGAGAATGCGGAAAGTTTTCACTCATTTTGTGGCCAACGCTCTCGACCTGATTCCAGTTTTTGGCGACAACACAATTGTTCGCTAAAATGACTGCTGATTTCCAAAATTTAAGAGTGTCTTCAACGATTCTGTCGGGACACTTACCGGTGTTGGCTGCGGGCAAAGTGCTGAACTCAACGTCATTGACCAATTTTTCTGAATTTGCTTGGGTAATAACTTGAGAACTGGTACATCCCAAAATTACTAAACTTGCGACTATTGCTAAATATCTCATGTTGATACCGCCTTCACTTTTGGCACCATGATCTCTGGCTGTTCAATAATTACTTTGAATTTGGGGACCCATTTTTTTGTCTGATTTTGATTTATCGCAGATTCAATTTCGCTAATATACTCACCACCACCCTCGAACTTGTGAGCCAGAGCTAGAGCCTCCATCAGAATACCAAATCCTTTTTGTTCCATAGGAGCCGCTAGTTTTTCAAGCTCACCACGAAGTACTTCAACATCTGCGGCCTGAGTAGGATCGAGCGGAAGGTCAATATTTCGTAGTGCGCGCGAATAATTGAGATAACTTGAACCCAGACGTTTCATGGCTTTAACGCTAATCTCTCCGACTCCATACTTCATGGAACTTTCGTACGCGCTCTGAACTTTTTCTAAGCGCTGCGTCTTAAGACTCAATACGATGGCGATTCGCTCGATCTTTGACTTTAGACTTTGATTGTCGAATTCGTCCTCTAGTATCCTACCCTGACAAAATCGCGCTTTTGCTTTAGCATAGTTAGTTGATTCGCTATTTCCCAAAATCCTTTTTGCCAAATCAAAGGCTTCTTTATACATTTTGCTAGCCATCAATAAATCTAATTCTTTAATTTGAATAACACTCATTTGGGGTTGGATTCCTGCCGCAAACACAAGTTGATAGACCTTTTTCAGGCTCTCTTTGTCATTAATGTTTTCTTCTAGAAGTTGCCACTTGGCCAAAATATTAGCGTCCACGCTGCCATTGGGCAGTTTCGCATATTTTTGGTAAAGCTTTCTAGCCTCGTCCTTGTTGGGACTTACAGAAAAAAGATCAGCTGCTAAGAGCTCCCATTTTTTAGTCTGCTTGGTATCTCGCTTCGCCAATTGAATGAGTACTTGAGCAGCGTCGGTCGATCGCCCTATTTTCTCAAAAGACTGAGCCGATTTTAACAGTATCTCAAGATTTCCATTGTCCTCAGGATAAGCAATAGCAAATCTTCGACCTTCTTGTGCGGCTTCCAAATACCTTTCAATTCTATAGTATAGTTGTATGGCGTTCCACCAAGCCTTGCTAGTCAAAAGAGACGTCGGGTTGTCTTTCGAGAACGAAAGATATTCGGCTATGGCTTTTGGGTAATCTTGTTTGTCTTCTATACCTTGTATCTCGGCAAAGAATGACTCCTCATAAATTTTTGTCAATTTTTGGTTGCGCTCTTTATTTCCACCAGACCCTTTAAGATTTTTTGCGTAGTTTTTCAACTCCGTATAACTCTTCTCTTTGTTGAGAATGTCCATCATTAGATCCTGAGATTTGCTCGCAAGGTCCCTATTTTTATCTTGGCTTCCCACAACTTTAAAGACCTCTTTGGCTTTAACAAAATCTTTCGCCTCGTAGGACAAAAATCCTAGTTTAAATTTAACTTCTAGTAGGAATTTACCTTGAGGATTTCCTTTAAAATAACTGCTGGCTAATCTCACAAAAGTTACAATATCTTCTGCCTGCCATTTTTCGCCGACCGCTTTTTCTAAGCTTACGAGGGCCGCATAACCAGCATCATGCCTTAACGACAGGTCTTTTTCAGACTGTCCCACTTGAGCATAGTTCTCGCTCGCCTCACGATATTTTTTATTTTGGAACAAAAGCTCTGCAAAGTTAAATCTGGCCTGGCTAACCTCTTTAGTGTCCCTCGGTAATTCTAAGTATAGTCGGTAGGCGGCCTCTGCTGACTGCGCAATATCGATAAACTGAGGCTGCTTCTTCCACATGCGGTGCCACTTTGAAGCTAGTCTCAAACTGGTATCATCAAATAGCTCCTGGCAATTGAGCTCAGCGGATACGCTAAATCCCTTAAATTCATCCTCAAGCTCATTTCCTCTTTGAGATTTTTGCCAGCGGCTTCCTTCTTTACAAATATCGTGAAATTTTGAAAGTTCTACGACCGAGGACTTACGATCATGCAGAGTCTCAAATATCCAGGCGAGTTCATTATATGCTACCGGTAAGTAAGAAGACCGAGGAGAGCGCTCCACCAAATCATGAAGTACAACTACCGCATCTTTGTTGCGACTATGAGATTTGTAAAGCTCCGTAAGTCTCATAAGTACAGCGCCGACGCCAAAATCTTGAGCTGGAGTTTTAAAGAAATCGTAGGCATGACTAGCTGGAAAGACATCCTCAAAAAATAATGCCATATCTTCAAGAGCTTCTTTTCTTAGATCTAGTCGAGAGTCTAAGCCTTTCTCCTTTACAGACCTACCAAAATTCACGAGGCTTCCTAGTTCTTTAAGTCCCGAGGTGGCGTCATTCAAATTATAGTGAGTCCAAGCAATTTTATACAAACCGTAAGGATAGGCCCTGGCCTCAGGAAACTTTTTAATCTTCAAGAAAAATTGAAGTGCTTTAGAAAAATTCTTTTCTTGAAAAAACATTTCGCCCATCGACAGATAGGCATCAGGAAGTACAAATGAATCGGGATAGCGATCTAATAGTCTCGTGTAGAGCGCTTTTGCCTTGCTAAAGTTTTTAATGCTCTGGTTGGCAAAGCCGTTATTAAATAACACAAGATCGAGGCTCCTAAAGTTTCTAAATCGACCCTCAATGCTATCGTAGATGGCAATTGCTTTTGTCACCGCATTTTTTTCTGAGGCTTTTTCTACTAAACGGGGGGCAAGTCTTTTCATTTTGTCGTTTGTTTTCTGTAACTCAAAGAATCGATCAGTTTTGGCTTGCCTCATATAGAGTTCAGCTTGTCTAAACAAAAGTTCAGCCTCCATCTGAGTACCGCGGTATTTTTTAAGGAGCTTTGTTAGTTCGGCCATTGCCTTTTGCTCCGTTTGTTTAACAAGTATTTCGGTCTTCAAAGCGCGAACCTCATTGCCCGTTTCGTCGTTAGGATCAATGCGAAGATTATCAAGAACGTTTTGGTTCCCAAGCACCTGTGCGCCAGAGAACAGAGTTACTATTACGAAGGTCACTACAAACGATTTCACTTTTTAATCTCCTACCGCAACAGCGGCCATCTTAATATTGGCGTAGCCTGCTGATGTGGCCGTGTACATTACTTTTTTAAGCACTTCATATTTAAGTCTTGAGTCAGCCTGTAAAACTAAAGTGCCGTCGAAATCTAGAGTCTCGTTTATGGATGCTATTCTTCGAGAATTCTCAGCCTCTTTATCGAGTTCTTCATAAAGGGCGGGAATAAACATTTTATCTTTGGCGTCAAAGCTAGAATCCACAATCTTTCCGTCGATGATTTCTGAAACCCTTTTGTCGTTTACAAATATTCCCGCTGCGGTGACAACTACTTTGAGAGCTTCTATGGGGTTGTTGGCGGTACTTGAGATTGGCAGCACAAGGCCATCTGTGACTGATACTTGCACCGAACTGGCACTCTGTTGATTGAGCAAAAATACCAATAAGATTGTCATCATATCTACCATCGATGTGATCTGCACCGTGAATGTAGCTTTGCGATTAATTTTTTTCATCTTCTCTACAATACGCATTTCTTTAGCCTTCCATCACATTGCCAAAAAATATGTCAACAAACATAATGTCAGTTTCTACCTTTTGGTTAGTACCTTTATCGATTACAAAAATTTTACGCTCGCCTACTTTAGTTTTTCTGGCTGCGTCCATTATTTTAATAATCTTGTTATAAGGAGTTGCTAGATCCGGTCTTAAATCTAAACGGAATGTTTGAGGGTATTGTTCCTTAGCTCTCACCAATTCCTTATGGAAACCGTCGTAATCGAATTCATTGTCGATCAGTGGGATTGACCTTTTCTCACTCTGACCATTATGTATAATTTCAAGTTCAATTCCCTTGCCAGCAAGAACAGAAGCCATGATAGAAACTTCGGGGGTTGGGTTTTTACGCTCCAGCTCTATCGCGTCGTTGACGACTTGTGGCAGCTGTGTTTCAACAACCCCCACTTTTACCATTACTACTGTAAAGATGAGAATCGGAATCAATGACACGATAAGTGACAACAATGGTGCCATATCGAGTTCTATCGATTCTTCCTCAGCTTTAAAGAGACTTAGGTTCTTTGCCATTGTTTTTCCTTATGCCACTTTCTGTTTTGTAGAAGGAGGTACTGCCGGTCCGCCTTTGCCATTTTTGTCTTGAGGTGCAGCTTTCGCCGGAAATACATTATTAATGTGGAAGGGCTGATAGTGTCTCGTCGAAAGCCAGTCCACAACTTTTGAAGAATTCTCAATGATTTCTTCAAAGTGTCTGTTCTGTTTTGCAAACAAGAATGAGTAGACCACCATCACGGGAATAGCCACGCACAGTCCGAAGGCGGTTGTATACATGGCCATCGAAATACCTTCGGAAAGAATTCTTTGTTTTTGGGTGGGATCAGCTGCTGAGACAGCGGAGAAAGCCATAATCATTCCTTGAATCGTTCCCAACAAACCTAAAAGTGTGGAGACGTTGGCAATCATCGAGAGATAACCAAGCCTTTTTCCAATCTGAGGCATAACTTCGGCAATGGCGATTTCTTGGCCCTTTTCAATTGACTCATCGTCACGATCAGATCGTTCTAAGATTCTTTTTACTACCGCCACAAGAGGGATTTCTTCTTTGCCCGAGCAATGTGTAATTGCTTCTTCTAATTGATCGTTTTGAACTAACGCCTTTACATGAGTCATAAACTCTTGGGCGTTAATTGCATAGGTAAAATAGAGAGCGCGAACTCGTTCTAACATAATGCCTAGTGCGAGTACTCCCATCAAAACTATGAGGTACGATGTTACTCCGCCATCGTCTAATATCTTAATAAATTCCTTGATACCTTCTAACATGGGTCCCCCTTATTTGGCCGTAGTCGGATTATAATTAATTGTTAAACTAGAATCGATTCGGGCCACACTTGTGCCATGAAGCCGAATTGAGTTATCTTCTTCGTGATAAGTCCAACCGTTGACAGCGTCATTAGGAACTAATTCCCCATTAATTCGAACTTCGATTGATTCTACCACTGGAATTCGATCCAAAATAAACTTGGCGGTTGAATCCCATAATTTCTTTTCGATTCCTGAAAGTGCTTGTTTGAAGTCGGATACACAAATGCTAGTTTTAATGCCACCCGAAAAGTTGGTCATGCCCATGTATTCGTAGCCAGGCTCTGTAAATTGACCGTTGGTAGAACAGCCTTCGCCCGCAGTTCCCATAACCGCTAAGGTGTGAAAGGTCCACATTCTCTCACCAAACTGGGTGGGTTTTTTGTAGCTTTCTAAAAAATTAATATAGTCTTGAGCATTTCCCTCACTGTGGTCATCCTCATTCGAAAACACCACCACCACTAAAAATGCGTCAGCTCTAAAAAATCCAGCATTGTCGTTGGAACCAATCTCTATGGCCTTTTTCATGGCGCCCAAACCTTGTTCATAATGATCGACCTCAGGTAGCACTACCCGGCTTACAAACTGATTGCGAAAATTGGGAGTTGAGCCAGTCAATACTTTGGGGTTGCCGATGAGCTTACCGCGCTCACCGTCAGTAGAGATATTAGAAGTTGTAACCCCTAAATGAAAATCTAAATTGCGCGTGCTAAGACCGTCAGCAAAAGCGCCGATCTGGTTGGCTAAAATTGTTTGATGTTGTTGCATTGAAGGTGTGTTATCGATGATCCAAAGAATATCGATTTTGTTGTTCCAAGTGACTGTCGCATTATACTTGTCAGCTTCAGGCGCTAAACCAAATTTTTGAGCAGCGCAGGACATCTGCAGTGCTAAAAAAGCTAGAATAGTTGCACTAATTAATAATCGTTTCACTTGTGTACACTCCCAACCCATATATCGCAGGTTGCTAAAAAATATTATTTTAGGCTCGGAGAGTACATCCAACAGACGTGAGCAATTCTCGCTACAGACTTAAATTTTAAAAACTAAGAAGCCCTTCTTCCTTTTTGCGTAAAGTCGTTTAAATGACCTAAGGCTTTTTCTCCAATACTTGTAAACTTAACTCCGTAATGAATGGTTTGATCTTTGTGTTTTACGCTCTTTAAAAATCTTTTGCTGACAACTTCGACTACGGCGTTGAACGGTGGCACGGCATCCTCTGGCTTGAAATGAAGATAGAGAACTTGACTTGGAACAATCATCGAATGCTCCATAATGATTCCGGCACCGCCCGAACTGATTTCAAATCCCTGCCCTTTCCAGACTTTTTGATTGTCATGGACAACAATAGAGCCTCCAAACGGGGCTCGGGCATGTCTACGTCTAAAGAACACTTCTGTTAGTGAAGAATCTTTGGAACGTTTTAAATCGCGAATTTTGTCTGGTTTAAAATCACTGACCTCGGCTACTCTTTGCCAGCTTTCCATTCCTGGTTGCCAAATATATTCGTATTCGTACAGACTTTTCTCTTGCAACATTTTTACCAAATCAATTAATGCAAAGGGACCTGTGCGGTTTTCCCCTTTTAGAATATACCATTCGTGTGGGTCCGTCGCTTCGCTCTGTATGAGTGTCTCAGATTTTGGTTTGGTGTTGGGTTTTTTGCTACCTAAGCCGGTCCCTTTATTTTTTAAAGGTTCAAAGTCCATCAGAAAAACCCAGTCGGATTTTTCTTCCACATAAATATAGTCGCTGGGATCCACTTGTCGGGACTCAATCATTTTCACGACATCGCCCATCGGGTAGGGACCCATCTGTTTACCATTTACAAAGATGTAGAACTCAGTCTGCATAGAAATTCCCCTTTATTCCTCGTCTCTAGACCTATCGGTAGTTCAATGCTGGACTTTAGTAGACATGGCGCATTCTTGGTAAATGATAATTAGTTAATGAATTTTGTCGAAGTTTTTTACAAGAGCTAAGGGTGCCAGATCCAAAATGAGAAATCTCATTTTGCGGCATGGCGCCTACGTGAATTACTTAATTGCGTCGCGAATATAAGCGGATGCGGTATCCATGATCCAAACGACTGAAACTATAACTAGTGCAATACACCCCACCTCTTCCCACATCGCTTGTCCTTGATATTGAATGAGCATGTCACCGATGCCGCCTCCGCCGACGAGGCCAATAATCGTAGCCATTCGCACATTAATGTCCCAGCGAAAAATCGTAAAGGCAACATAGGGAAGCGTGATCTGTGGTACCACCGCAAACCACAGCACTTGAATAAACGATGCCCCTGTGGCTTGAATTCCCTCGACCGGGCCGTCGTCAATACACTCAATTTGTTCTGAGTATTGTTTGGCCAAACTCGCCACCGTGTGAAGCATCAGAGCCAACATCCCGGCAAAAGGCCCAATTCCCACCCAAACGGAAAAAATTATTGCCCAAATGATGGGTTCTACCGAACGCAGAATATTAAAAAATCCACGCAAGAGCGTATAAACGAATTTTGTGCCCACAGAGCCACTCATCATATTCTTGGCGCAGAAAAAACTAAGTATAAACGCCAGCGGCACAGCCAAGACGGTCGCCACAAACGCGATGTAAACAGTCTCAATAATTTCTAAAATAGCGCGAGGCAAAACTTTAAAATTTGGACTAAAAATCCCTTTAATCAGCCTGACGGCTCCTCCAAAACCTTCGCGGTTAGTTAACTCATAGAAACTAAATTCAGTGACTCTAATACCCACGTAACAAGTCACCGAAAAGGCAGTGAGCAATACAACACCCCAAAACGTTTTGTAAAATGGGACAGCCAAACCTTGCGTTTTTTTATGAGGAGGCTCAAAAATAGCGATACCCAAAGTTTTAATTTTAAACTTTGCGAGCGTAAGACTTGTAAAAAGGCCGAGAAGTAAAAGAGCGAACTCTATTTGAAAGTTTGTTTTCAGATCCAGAAGGTTTTCTTCTGAGGGAGAAAAAATCCCAAATAAAAGCAACGTACTCAGATAGGCAAAGACAATGGCATCAAATAGAGTGGCTTTGTAAAGATAGCTATTTTTACCGAACATGAACTTGCTTTGCCCCTTCGCCGTAAATTTTTTCAAACCATTTTTCGTCTATTTCTTGCGGCGACCCTTCATAAACCAGACTTCCATTTTTTAAAGCGACTACTCGAGTAGCGTACTGTCTGACCAGGCTCAAAAAATGTAGATTGCAAATAATCGTCAACCCCAACTCCTTATTTATCTTTTTTAAATAGTCCATCACGACATGGCAGGTAGCTGGGTCGAGACTTGCCACCGGTTCGTCTGCCAAAAGTATTTTCGGATTTTGCATAAGTGCCCGCGCCACCGCTACCCGCTGCTTCTGACCACCAGAAAGTTGTCCGGCACGATAATAGGCCTGATCGTCAATTCCCACTAACTTTAGGTAATCCATAGCTTTAGCTTTTTCTGCCGTCGAAAAAAAACCTAAAATACTTTTTAAGATTGGAGTACGCGAAAGAGAGCCCATCAGCACATTACTAATTACCGAATGTCTCTCGACCAAATTAAAACTTTGAAAAATCATCGCCATTTGCTGACGAATTTGTTGAACCTCTTCACCTTTAGCATGAGTGATGTCTTTGCCATTAAAAATTATTTCACCGGCGCTGGGGTCAATGAGATGATTGACGCATTTTAATAAAGTGGATTTACCCGAACCACTTAAACCAATAACCACTAAAAACTCACCAGGCTGCACGCTGAGCGACACACCTTTAAGTGCCTCCACTCCATTGGGATAAGTCTTTTTAAGATTCTTGATTGATAACAGTGGATTCATCACTGCTTTTTTATCATACCTTCAGCGGTTTCGCCTAGTTTCTTTAACATAATTCGAACCTCATCATAATCTTTATCAGTCGATCTCTTGAGTGCGGTTATACTAAAAATGGCATTTAAGGTGTCTTTGCCAGAACTCGTAGTCACATACTTAATAAAGGCATCGGCAATAATGTTTTTCATTTCTTCTGGCAGATCTTTTCTAAAAACTATGGGGTCGTTAGGAATGGGTTCTGTGAGGTAAATAATTTTTACTTTTTCTTCAACATCGGGAAACTGGGTCTTTACTAGCTTTCTCGCATCATTGATTTTACCGTTTTCGCTAGGTGTATGGTAAGTAGCGCCCGCGTCGACTTGTTTGTTATATACCATGGTCACAACATTATCGTGTTTTTGTGCAAAGACTGTTTCTGATGGCTTGATGTGGTTATCAATAAAAAGTTTTTTTGGTAAGAGGTAGCCCGAAGTCGACGCGGGATCAACAAAGGCAAATCTCTTACCCGCAATGTCTTTGATAGTTTTGACTTTGCTGTCAGCTCTAGCAATAATTTGTCCCTGATAAGTGGGCTTACCAAATCTAATAGTGGTAATAAGAGCCTGGGTGCCATATTTTTCGTAAGCCAAGATATAAGAAAAGGTATTTAGGGTAGAAACATCAGCGCGTTTGGTTCCAAAGGCCTCTACGACCGCAATGTAGCTATTAGGGACCGACACTTTGTATTTATAGGGAGTTTCTTGTTCTAGATACCGCTTAACATCTTGAGCCTTCTCAGTAATGAGATTAGTGTCAATAGAAGGAACGAAAAACAACTTTACGGGGTTTTTTTCGGAACCTAGCGGTGGTTCTTCGCGAGTACAGGCCAAAAAAAGAAGGGGCAATACAAACAAGATTTTCATTCCTTGCCTTATAACCAGAAAAGAATTCCATGGCCAATAAATAGTGGCCAACCGGCCCGTGATATGAGATTTTGTAAGGATTGAAACATATCTGTTAAATTCTCTTTTACGGCTTGGCACCTTAAGCAATTTATGACGCAACACTTACGCACAATAGAACAAATCCTCGACGCTATTAAACAGGAAGTCCGCCAGTATAATGGGCGGCTTAAAAAAGTAACTGCTGTTTTTGATTTAGACTCCACACTTCTCGAAGTCTCACCACGTATGACCCAAATTTTCAGAGATTTCGGTGCTACAGACAAAATCGCGAGCCGCTTTTTCAAGGAATCAAAAATTCTTGAAAACTATGTTCATCATCCTGACGACTGGGACATCGAACACGCCCTCGAACGGGTTGGCCTTATGGACAGCTCTTATGAGTTTTTTCATGAACTTAAAAAATTCTGGCATAAACACTTTTTTTCGAACACTTACCTACATTTTGATATTCCCTCCGAGGGCGCCGTAGAGTTCGTTCAGGAATTAGTAAAGTGTGGTGTTGATGTGGCCTATTTAACCGCACGCGAAACCAAAAGTATGTGGAAAGGCACAGTGGAAAGCCTCAAAAACCTCGATTTTCCGCTTGATGCTAAACACGCCAATCTCATCTTAAAGCCCAATACGGTCCGACCTGACGCTGTTTTTAAAAGAGAGGTCTTAGAAGATTATTTAAAAGAGTATGGCTCAGTTTGGTTTTTTGAAAACGAACCCGTCAATCTCAACGAAGTTTTACGAGAGTTGCCGCAAGTAAAACTTGTACACTTTGACAGTGTGCACTCCGGTCACGAAGAGCCACCTCAAGAAGTGGCCTGCATCGCGACTTTTAAATTTCAACGCTGAGTTGACCTGGTAAGGTTTTGTCAGGCAAATTTTTCTTGTCGATATTCTTATCGACAAAATTACTCGAAATCTTTTTGTCATCAATATAAATTTGACTCATGATCTTATCATTTAAATTTTGCCAATATTTTTCGCTAAGCGGGACACCCGAATTTTTATGCCACTTCAAAGTTAGCGCCAGTTTTTGCCACCAATTTGGATTTATCGGGGCTTTTTTGATTATTGTATTCATGCTTCTACTCCTTCTAATAGTACGGTTGAATTTGATACAAATATATCGCTGTCACCAAAGCAATTGAGCAAATCTTCGTCCGCGATTTGAGTCTTTAATTTCAATAGTGCATGTCTATAGTTGGCTTTCGCAGTATCATAAGGGCACTCCATAACTTCGGCGACTTCTTTAAAACTTAGATCTTCGAACACTCTTAAAACTAAAGCCAAACGTTGACGTTCTGGCAACTCGCTCACCGCTTTTTGAATGAGAAGGCTCAAGGCCGTGGTCTCGAGTTTAAGCTCGGCCTGAGCGCTCACCGCAAGATTAATTTTATCGAGTGAAATAAAATCACGGCGTTTACCACGGAGTTTATTTTTTGCTGTATTTACCGTAATTTGAAATAACCAGCTTTTAAATGCCGATCGGCCTTCAAAAAAATTGAGCTTTTGATAGGCCTTAAAAAAACTTTCTTGTGCCACATCCTCCGCCGTTTCTAGCTCTCCTACGAGCCGTAAAGCCAGGCGTAATACCTGTCTCTGGTACTTCTTTACAAGTTCTGAGAAGGCCTGCTTGTCGCCACCTCTTACCTGTTCTATTAGTACGCCATCCTTAGCGGATTCCTCAGAACCGATATATAGACGTCCGATGCTGGACTTCTGGTTAATAATAATTTCGTTATTTTCTTTGGCTTTCATGAGCCTCCTTAACTTGGGGATAAAGGATATTAATGGTGGTGCCGTTTGGTCCCACCCGAACACCTTGCTGGATATTACTTCAAACTCCATGCCTGGTTATTGTGCACCAGGGACCAAAATTGGCACAAAAATATGAACTAAGATTTCGTAATTTCGTGCGTTACAAAATGTTAGGTCACACCTTTTATGCTAAAATTTACTCATGAAAGCATGGTGTTATTTAAAGGCTCATCCTAATTACAAGGTAAAGATTGATAGCGAGGATCTGGACAGAGTCAGCGAATATTCTTGGCGTGTCACTCAAGGCACAACTGGTCGAAACAGAGTCGTCACCTCTTATCGCGAAGGTAAAAAAGTACTGACCATGACTCTGGGGCGTTTTTTGATGAAACCTAAAAATCAAAAACAAGTTTATCCCCGACGCTTTAACGATAGCTTAGATTATCGCAAAGAGAATCTGGTTGTTTGCACTTTGCAAGAACGTCAACAGCTCCTCCCTAAACGACGGAGTGGCTCTTCATCACGCTTTAAGGGTGTTTCTTATATCAAGGCACAAGGTACTTGGCGCGCGGGGATTAGTGTTGAAGGTATTTCTATCAGTCTTGGAGATTTTAATTCCGAGGACGAAGCCGCGCTGGCATACAACAAAGCAGCAAAAAAACATTTTGCTGGATTTGCCTACCAAAATAATATTTCTCGCCCTACAAAATCGCGAAAGGGAGAAAAATAAAAGTCTTAGGTTGTGCCTTTTGTCACCTTATTACGGCCACTATTTTTAGACTGATAAAGGGCCATATCTGACTTTTTATAGAGATCATCCCAGTCGGCCATCGAGGGACTCTTCTCGGCCACTCCCGCAGAAATAGTAATGGGTAACTTATTTCCTTCAAACACAAATTGATGCTTTTGAATATTGAGTCTGATACGCTCCGCAATCTCTAACCCTTGCGCCGCTGTACTTCCATGGAGAATAATGACAAACTCCTCACCGCCAAAGCGCGCAAAGAAATCATCTCCACGAATAAATTTTGTTTTTACCAGCTCAGCGATTTCTTTTAAAACATAGTCGCCAGCTAGGTGTCCGTGAGTATCGTTTACATTTTTAAAATGATCGAGGTCAAAATTAATAACTGTTATCGGAAACTGCATCAACTGCGCCCTCTTAAAAGCCTCGATCCCATGCTCTAACAATGAAGACTTATTAAAAATTTTCGTCAGACCATCGAGCTGCGTACGATCATGAATGTCCTTTGAAGTCATGGCTTCAATATTGCCTCTTTCCAGAAATTTAAAAATAACATTTCCGGTTTTGAGCTGGTCATTGTTTTGTAGTCTTACAGGTGTTAGCGATGGCACTGGCCGACCATTGATAACTGTTTTATTTGTGGACTCTAAATCGACAATTGAAACTTCGTTAAGTTCTGACAGTATAATTTTAGCGTGGGATTTACTAACACTTCGATCATCTATATAAATTTGTGACTGAGAGGCACGGCCGATAATTAAATCAGTGCCGGTAATGGGCCATTGCTTACCAATGTATCTAGTAGGGCCAACTAACA
Organism: Pseudomonadota bacterium; assembly: GCA_034439715.1. GTDB lineage: Bacteria > Bdellovibrionota > Bdellovibrionia > Bdellovibrionales > SG-bin7 > JAWXAY01. The sequence goes on along the minus strand of JAWXAY010000033.1, from coordinate 70,697 downwards.
ACACCAAACATGGCGGCTCCTTAACCGCTTCAGCCAGGCGACCTTTAAATGTATCACCAGATATAACACTCGTCTTTTCACCGGGTGCGGTTGGCTCTTCTGTTTCATCTTTGTTATTTGCCATGTAGCTTAATTATATGAAGGTTTTTAGGGTTCAGACAATTCAGTTCTGAAGAATCTCTTTGGCCAGCCTCTTGCCTAGCTCGACGCCGGGCTGATCAAACGCGTTGATATCCATACACTCACCGAGGGCCGCCACCACCACTTGAAAAATCATAAAAAGCGCACCGACCTCTTTTTCTTGTAGCCGTCCCAGACGTAGGGTGAGTGAGTTTACTCCTACTTGCTTCAAGCCTTGGGTAGTTGACACTGCCAAGGCAGCAAAAACTCGACCTAGGTTTTTATTTTCGTAATTTACGTCAGCACCAAAAATATCTTTTTTAAGAATTGCTCCGTAATCTTCGCCTTCAGAGACTCTAATAAACCAAATAAATTTATCGCGGTGCCCCTCAGCAATTTGCTGCAGGACGGAGTGTTGATCACGGGATCCAATTAATGGGATAGGTGTACTCGCACGAGGCGCGGGCTTGTTCTCTCTAGTAGTTTTTTTAGCGAGGGATTCGGCCCACAACTGTTGCACCCAAAAACCGAAACTTTTTAAACTATCACAGTAGCTCCAAAAACATGTTATCCACTCCTCGCGCCTAAAACTTGCCATACTGAGCGCTACAAGGTTTGTGGCTAACTCCTTTTCGCTAGCGGCCCAAAGCGCACCCTGGCGTATCTGTTCAAGGTCGGCTCCCAAAAAAGCTGCCGGCAGAAGTCCCACTGGAGTCAAAACCGAAAATCTCCCACCCACGTCGAGTGGAATTTCTAACATTGGCACCTGGTTTTTTTTTGCCCATCTGGCGAGGATGTTTTCTTTAGGTTCTGTAACAACAGTACAGACATTTTTAATTTCAATGCCTTTATCTGCTAAAAACTGATTTAAATAATTCCCCATCGCCAGAGTTTCAAGTGTATTTCCACTCTTGGACACGAGTACCCAATGGGTTTTCTCTAGATCTTTAAGCGATTCTATTTTTTTCCAAAAACTATGGCTATCTATATTATCTATAAACTCGACTTTGAATTTTGAGTGGCTTGTTTCAAATATTTCTTGAATGGCGCGTCCGCCCATCGCGCTCCCACCAATTCCCAAAACAATCATTGTTTGACAGGTATTTCTTAATTGGGTGGCTCGCTCCTGGCTGGATTTCCACAAATGAGCGCGCTCGGGTGTTTTCAAAAAACCCAAATCCATTCTCGATAAAACCTTCTCAACGCTTGCTAACGCCAATTCGGTTTCGCTTTGAGTGGCCTTAACTGTGGATTCAGTCAAAAATATCATACTTACGCGATCGCTACATCTTCTTCGATACGATGATAGCCTCGCCACTCCTTTAACCGGCCCCGTGGGCGGCCGTCATCTTGTGGGTATTCTATAAGACAGTAAGTAAGTTTCGTGATCTTGCCAAGGGAGGACATGTCGAGCGAAGTTAGCTCGGTCCAAGTGCCCGTATTGAAATACTCCATGTCGTCGGCCCACTGCCTATACTGGTAAACGTGAGTGTGACCAAATACCACAGTATGAACACGCTCGTCCTGCAGGATCTTATTTGCAGCTTCGCTTAAATCAGGAAATACGGCGCTTTCTAAAAATACGTGTAGGATTTTTTTTATAGAAACCTGCCGACGGGGATCATTGGTTAGAGCCACTTTGAGAAAGTACCAAATAAGTTTGAGCGTTCCCGAAAACATAAGCCAAGGTTCAGTAAATATAGCCCAGCGGATCATATTTCGAAAGGGTCTTATTTTATCGACGTAAGGCCAAACTTCTTTGATCTTTAGAACAAACTCCACAAAGAAATGGGAACCCAGCGGCAGATTCAAAATTGGCTCTGGTAGGTTTTTTTTCAGAAAAAATCTTTTTGTCTCAAGTCGGTTTGCTGCTTCGTACATATGACCATGCTCAATATGCACGCCATCAAAATAATAGACGAGATTTCTGAAGCGAACTTTTTTGCCAACGACCTGGTCGAGATGAGCTCGGGTAGCAGGCCAAAACATTCCCTGATCATGATTGCCAACCACATAGGTAATTTGATTGCCCTCTATAGCGGCGAATTCGCTGAGAGCCTTAAAGAATTGCGGGTGCCCCCCGACAATGGATTTCAAAATTGCCACACAAACGCCCTCGGTCAAAACCGTTAAAAAATGTCCACGAAAATCAACTTGAAGAAAATTAAAAATGTCGCCATTAAGAACCAGCTCAACCTGGTATCCTTTGTACTCGCCCGAAGTATAATAGGACAAAAATTCAGAAAATTTTTCTGCAAAGTAAAATTCTTCTAGAGAGTTTAAAGCACCCCCCTCAAGGAGACGGCCCTTACCGAGATGCAGGTCACTCACGACAATTTTAATTTTTTTCATTACCAGTCATCCTAACTAGCTAAGTAAATTTTATTTCTTCCCGAATTTTTACTGTTGTACATTGCTTGGTCGGCCAAGTTAATAAGTTCTTCTTTATTCATTGCATGCTCTGGAAAGGCGGCCACACCAATGCTGGCAGTTATCTTATAGGGCTTACCTGCAATTTCGAAGTCCTGAGCCGCAATTATTTTTCGTATCCTCTCGGCCGCTATGCTTGCGTTTTTAGCGTTGGCTCCTGTCAGCAGCAACAGATATTCATCTCCGCCATATCGAATTCCTACATCACTTCCCCGCACATGAGTCTTCAGGACACTTCCCAACTGCGCCAAAATTTTTGACCCAATAACATGTCCAAACTTGTCATTGACCATTTTGAAGTGATCAACGTCCAAAAACAAAATAGAAAAGGGAATTTTTTGTCTTTTAGACTGGGCAATTTCTCGATCTAACGCCCGCCCTAAATACCTCTGGTTGTAAAGCCCCGTCAAGTCATCCACAAAGGCTAACTCTCGCGCTTTGATAAAGCGAAAAGCTTCGTCTATATTTCGCGAGATAACTTTTTCAATTGGGATTATGGCCTCACGAATCCACGAAGCTTCCCACTTTTTCAGATTTCTAAAAATGAACACGCCAATCTTATAGTCGCACTGCCTATTATAAACTGGCCAAATTAAAAAATTATTGAGCGTGGTCGCAATAATAGTTGGTTTAGTAAGTTTGGAAATATCAAGCTGGGAGCCTTCAATGAGGTCAATCGCCAACTGCGAAAATTGGTCTTGCGCTAAAGGCTCAAGCGACAACAATGTGGGAATGGGCTCGCCCAGTTTGGCTCGAGGAATTCGTAACATCGTCTTTTGCTCAACCTTTACCTTTAAGTTTTGTAGAAAGTTTCCATGAAGCCAAAACGCGTCTTCACAATCGAGCTCAACGCGAAAGGATCTCATGCAACTGGAAAGACATTCAGACCAATTGTCTAAGGTCAAAGTATCTTCAAAGCTAAGAATTTTTTCTAACAGATTACTCATGCGAATTTATCTAACCTTTTTAAGTGGCGTTTGTGAGAGTTCTTCATCCTCGAGAAGAGAAAGGGCCAGCCTCATAGCCTTGACGGCCCTACGAGTTTTTTCTTGCTCCTTCTCTAGCTTATCCGAACTTGCTGACTCCCGACTCCGTTGATTTTCAATGTCTAGGTTCAATTGATCAAGACCTCTCTTGAGATCCAATATAATCTCGTCTTTATTACGGATGACCGCTGAGCTTTCCATTTTCATTATCTCTAATCGATTTTCTAGCTCTCGTTCTCTCACTCGAATTTTTTTAAGGTCTGTGCTCAGGCGGATTTCTAACTCTTCAACTTTACCTGTGACGCGGCCTATTTCGCGATCTTTCGCATTGATAGATTCAGTCAAAACCCGCTTTTCATCTTCATGAGAATCTCGATCTTCACCAAGACGACGAGTAGTGCTTTCGAGTTTTGAAGAAGTTTCGTCAATTCGACGATTTAGCGTCTGACCAGCAGCAATTAGTTTTTCGTTTTCGCGTCTCAGTCGTTCGATTTCTTCTTCGAGTTCTAGCAATCTCTGTTGGGCAACTCTGAGGTTTTCGGATTGCGCGAGTGCGGCTTCAGTTGTTGGCAAATGGCCCGGCGTCGAAAAAATTCCTTTGGGAGTTTCTAACCTTTTGAAATCCGGAAGCTGTTCGCCGACCTTCTGTTGGTCTTTACCCAACAGCGCATCCACGATGCCCATCGCAAACTTACCGCCACCTTTTTGTTCACTCATCCACCATAACTATCGGAAATTCATAGGAATTAATTAAGGATTTTTCTCGGTAGGTACCAGCCCTAAAAAAGACCAAAAATAAAGACGGTCTTTGGTCTAGTATTACAGCGATATTACTTTTCGATACTCCGCTTGGCGCTTTTCAACGTCCGCTGCCGACAGTTTAAGAAGGGCTCTAATACTAAAGTCTTGGACAGTAAAACTGGCAAGCATGCTTCCCCGTATGCAGGCGTTTCGTAGACTCTCACGACTTAAGTCTCCGCTATGTTGTGCTAAGTAACTCATAAATCCCCCAGCAAATGTATCACCGGCGCCCGTCGGATCGATCACTTTAGATATTGGAAAAGCCGGTAAAATAAAAAAGTGGCTATCATGATAAAGAGCAAATCCGTACTCCCCACGTTTAATCACCACAGCTTTTGGCCCCATTTTGTTAAGAAGAGGTGCCGCAGCAATAGCGTTTGGGGCGCCAGTCAAAATTTTTGCTTCGCCCTCATTAATAAGTAAAACATCCACTTTCTCGATAACTTTTTTGAGAGAATTTAATTTAGAGCTAATCCAAAAATTCATTGTATCGCAAGCGATCACACGAGGTTTTTTTACTTGTTCGAGAACGGACATTTGCAAATCAGGATCGATGTTTGCCAAAAATACATACTCACTGTCTCTATATTTTTCGGGCAATTTTGGAGAAAAAGTTTCAAACACATTTAATTCTGTCACTAAAGTCTGCGCCTCATTTAGGTCGCCCTCATACTTACCGGCCCAATGAAAAGTTTTGCCCGGAAGTTTTTGAACTCCTGAAACATCAACCCCTCTATGAGTTAGTAATTCTAAATCTGTCGCTAAATAGTCCTCTCCAACAACGCCTACTACGCGCACTTTAGTATAGAGGCTCGCCGCCAATGAAAAATAATTTGAGGACCCACCCAAGGCGCGCTCTGCGGCGCCGGAGGGGGTATAAATGGAATCATAAGCAAGGCTTCCGATAACTACGATGTTAGGCATGCAAATTCCCCTCGATTGGTTTTTTGACATTTAATTTTTCAGGCCGATCCTGATAAAAGGAGGTCAGTTGCCCGCAAGCTGCAAAAATATCTCTACCCATGGTTTTTCGGAGCAGCACGTGAGCACCTAGATTAATTAATTCCTGCTGAAACTTATAAACCTGATTCATTGACGGCCTTAGGAAATCAGCTCCCGGGTGTTCATTAAACGGAATAATATTTATTTTACACGGAACCGATTTAGTCAGATGATAAAGTTCGTGCGCATGCTCTAAAGAATCTGTGACTCCCTTTAGCAACACATATTCGAGTGTCACTTTGTCTTTAGTTTCACGACAGTGCTCGCGGCAAGCGTCGAGCAGCTCCTTAATGGGGTATTTTTTGTTGATCGGCATTATTTGCGAACGGACTTCATCGTTAGAGGCATTTAAGCTAACTGCAAGCCTAACTCCGGCCTCAGTGATCAATGGCATTTGTGGCACTAAACCTGACGTCGAGACAGTTATTTTTTTTAGCGACAAGTTAATACCAAAAGTTTCATGTAGAATTTCAATCGCAGGAAAAACATTCTGAGGATTATCGAGGGGCTCGCCCATTCCCATAAATACAATATTTGAAATTCGCTCTTCAGGAGCCAATACTTCTCGAGCTCGCAGATATTGTCCCACAATTTGGTCAACTGAAAGTCTTTTACTAAGCTTAATTTTGCCCGTATAACAAAACTGACAGGCCATATTGCAGCCCACCTCTGAAGATACACATAAAGTCAGGCGACCATCTGAGGGAATCAAAACGGCCTCTATGGTTTTTTTGTCGCCAACATTCAGTAAAAGTTTTTGCGTGCCGTCTTCGCTTTTGAGATGGCTTACTACTTGAGGCAACTCAAAATGTATAACTTTTGTCAGTTCTTCACGAAAGGCCTTGGAGAGATTTGTCATGAGATTAAAATCAGTAACACCCTCGATATAAACCCAGCGAAAAAGCTGCTCGGCTCGAAATTTTTCTTTTCCAAATTGGACTAGAAACTCACGCAAAGTTTTCATTGTAAACGAATAAAAGTTTTGAGAAGTACGGGGGATATTCATGAGCCCAAAGCTTTACCTAAAAGACTTTGCTTTATCAATGAGATATTAGGAGGTTCTGAACCCTGTAATAAGTTTACGCGCCACGACCCACCCTTAGCATCGTTCTTTGAGGGCCGCCTTTGCCTCTTCATAGTAACAAGGGACGCAACCGATTTTTCCGACAACAACGCCCGCCGCCGCATTTGCCAACACACACGACTCAAATACGCTAAAGCCGGCAGCAAGGCCCAATCCCAGACTTGCAATTACGGTGTCGCCGGCGCCAGTTACATCAAAAACTTCTTTAGCAAAGGTCGGGACATTTTCAATTTTCCCTTTTTGCACAAAGGACATGCCTTCTTTTCCTCGAGTCAATATTACAGTTTCAAATTGACCCTCTGTTTCTAAGGCCTTTACTACGTCTCTAATAATATTTTTATTAAAATGCAGGTCATCTTGATCTATTTTTGACAAGGCCAGCGCCTCAGCAAAATTGGGTTTAAAAACATTCGCGCCGCTGTAGAAATGAAGGGGTGTTAATCGATGAGGATCAACCAATACTTTTTTCTTATTTTTTTTTGAAAGCTCAATGATCTTTTGCGAAATACTTTCGCTAATGACTCCTTTGGCATAATCCTGAATTATGACCACATCAACTTCGGGAATAACCTCTTGGGCTCGTTTTAAGTATTTTTTTTCGACCTCGGGTGAGAGAAATCGCCTTTGTTCAAAATCGACTCTCACAATATGATGATGTCCAGCAAGTACACCCAGAACTCTTAGTTTTCGGGTTGTCTGACGACTCGAGTCCTTAATCAAAAAATCGCTATTTACTTTTTCTTTTTTTAAGAGCCCCCTTAACTTTTCTGCCGTCTCATCGTCACCGGTGATCGAAAGTAAAACCGACTCACTCTTTAAGCTAGCAATATTCTGTGCCACATTGGCGGATAAACCCAGACGTGAGTATTGCTCAGTCACCGCAACCACGGGCACCGGAGCTTCGGGACTAATTCGATTCACATCTCCGATAACATACTCATCAACTCCCACGTCACCGACAATCAGGATTTTTTTGCCGGTAATATTTTCGAGGTTTTTCAAAACATTTCCCGCGGCCACTTCAATCATTTCTTTTTTTGCCTTTCTAATTCTAAGTTGAGTCGGTTAATGACCGGACCGTATTCCTTCTGGCATCTAGTAACTTCATGCCTTGCGGACAACTCGCTTTTTTTTGCCTGATCTTGGGCGCCTAACAGTCGATTCGTTAACTCCGAAAGTTCTGCCTTTAGAGAATCCAGCTCAATTTCTATCTGATGCATTTTTGCGAGCTCCTTGGCGCTTGCGGCATCTACTTCTGTCACTTTTTTTAAGTGGTGGATTCGACTGACATAAAGTTTTTTTTCGCGCTCAAGCTTCTCCTTAAGCCGAAGTTCAGTTTCAAGAGCCGCACTGACCTTTTCAAGATAGCCTTCAATCTCCGGCCAGGCTTGAAACTCGGCCGCCTTGTAGAGTTTAGTAAAATCGATATCGAACTCATTAAATTTTTTTTGATTTGACTTGATTTCTTCGAGCATTTTGAGCGCGCGATCTTTTGTTGAACTTTGCTTTTGCCTAAGTTTTTGCACCTCAATCTCTTTAAGAACTTCTTCGTCGGTAGTTATTTCGCACCCTAACGCCAATAAATCCACAACTAGTTGGGTTTTCGCCCCACCCACGTCCTGCTTTAATTTTAATCTTTCTGATCTTTTTTGTAATACACCATGAAGTTTGCTAAGCACTTCAAAAAGTTCGCCAATCTCAGCTTCTTTTGTTGGCAATTCAACGGTGATATCAGTAACGCGTTGGGCAAAGCATTGTTGGATAGAGTCTACCAGTGAACTTAGTGCTTCGCTGGGACCGTGATACTTAATGAGCGCCTTACTTTTATCAAAGACTAAAAAAAACCCCATAAGGTAGTAGTCTAATTCTCCTGTTTGAACTTGCAAACTTAAAAAAAAAGGATGATTAAATTTATTTGGCACTTAGACTATATTTGAAGGGGGAGCCGTGGAAGAGTTGTTTTCCGGTCCGATGTACGACAACGTTTTGAGAAACCTAAATACGGCCGGCACACTGGCTAAAGTCGATCCTAACATCCTCCTACGCCTTAAGACTCCCCGGCGCGCTATTTGTGTCAGCGTTCCGGTTCGAATGGATGATTACTCGGTTAAAGTTTTTCAAGGTTTTCGCATTCAGCATAATATGACACTTGGCCCCTTTAAAGGCGGAATTCGTTATCATCAAGACGTTTGCATCGGAGAAGTCGCAGCCCTCGCTGCCCTCATGACCTTTAAAAATTCTCTTCTTCAGCTGCCGCTCGGCGGAGCCAAAGGTGGGGTCTGCGTTGATCCCACTAAACTCTCTAAAACAGAATTGCAAAATCTCACTCGCAGATACACAACCGAAATTGGTCCCTTTATTGGTCCCACTAAAGATATTCCAGCTCCCGATGTCGGAACAAGCCCTCGAATCATGGCTTGGATGATGGATACTTATTCACAAGAGTGCGGCTACGCCCAGCCAGGGATTGTTACTGGTAAGCCGGTTGAGATTGGCGGTTCTGTGGGTCGCGAGAGCGCCACGGGCAAGGGCGTGGTTTATTTAGCCCACGAGATTGCCAAAAAGAAAGGTCTCAATTTTCAGCATACAACAATGGCCATTCAAGGCTTTGGTAACGTCGGTCGATTTGCCGCCCTTACCGCTAACTTTATGGGTGCCAAAGTGATTGCTGTTAGCGATGCCAACGGCGCAATTTACAAGGCTGATGGCCTTGATGTTCCCGATCTTGTAAATCATGTTTCTCAAAATAAACTTCTTGCAAACTACCCCAATTGCCAAAAAATAAAAAATAATGAACTATTAGAACTTGATGTCGACATGCTTCTTCCCTGTGCCCTTGAAAATTCAATTACTTCAGAAAATATGAAGCGTATTCGCGCCAAGATTATCGTCGAAGGAGCCAACGGACCGACTAATTCTGAAGCTAGCGAATATCTTCATCAAAAGGGCGTCACTATTGTTCCAGATATTTTAGCTAACGGTGGTGGCGTAATCGTCAGCTATTTTGAATGGGTCCAAGACATTGCGGCCTACTTTTGGGATGAGGACGAAGTCGATCGAAAGCTACGTACCGCTCTCACCAAAGCCTTTGATAAAGTTTGGGTTTACGCGCAAGAAAATAATTTAGATCTCAGAACGGCGGCTTGGTGTGTTTCGTTGAAGCGCCTTGAGACAGCAATGCTCTTGCGAGGTTTATACCCCCGCTAATGGCGCTGTTAAAACCCTGGCTCTACTTACCGGTTTCATGGGCCCACCCATTGGGACACATTTATTTAAAAATTTACGGAAAACTTAAAAGTCCCAAAGTCAAAAAGTGGCGATCGCTCATATGGAAGGATCTCGTCTTTCCAAATCCTTTGGGAATTGCAGGAGGCGTAGACAAAAGTGGCGACAGTATTCAGGGCTGGTGGTCCTGCGGCGCGGGCTTTCTAGAGGTAGGAACAGTGACGCCACTCCCACAAAATCCAAATCCTGGTAAAATTTTAGCTCGAGATATAAAAAATTTGGCGGTTTGGAATCGCTTAGGTTTTCCTTCTTTAGGCATGGAGCATACTTTTAAGACCTTAGCGAATATCAAAAAGCCTTGGCCTACTCCCGTACTTATTAATGTCGGCAAAAATAGGTCTACTCCAAATCATGAAGCTCATAATGACTATTTGGCTGTCATGAATCACCTCAACTCTTTGGCCGATGTTTTTGTGATTAATATTAGTAGCCCTAACACGATAGGCCTGAGAGACCTCCAATCAGAAGACGCGCTTAAGCAACTGCTAGACAAAACACTACAGGCTTATCGCCAAAAAAATGCCGGGTTCTCGCGGCCAATTCTTTTGAAATTAAGCCCTGACTTAAATCAAATAGAACTCGAAGCGGCACTTAATATTTCTCTTGAGTTTGAAATTGATGGTTGGATTTTGTCCAATACAACCCTTTCGCGTTACAGTGATTGTCCATTTCCTACAGAAGGCGGAGTTTCAGGAAAGCCATTGGCCAAACTTTCACTCAATAGCCTTAAGCTAGCGCTCAACTTCTTAGGTTCTAAGCGAACAGGAAAACTCCTTATTAGCGTCGGTGGCATCAGTTCACATGAAGACATTGAAGAACGCTTAGCTCTCGGTGCCAATCTAGTGCAAGTTTATTCAGCACTTATTTATAATGGGCCTGGTTTTTTTTCTGATATGTCAAAGGCTAGCTCACCCTAAAATCATGACATTGCTTAGGGTATTGATTACAATTTTTGGATGAAACCAAAACGCCCGCTGTGGATTCCTGTCGTTACTGGATTAATAATGAAGGGGTCAAAGGTACTCGTAGGTCTTCGTCCTGAGGGTAAAAACCTCGCCGGCCAGTGGGAATTCCCAGGGGGAAAAATTGAAACAGGAGAAGGCCCCGAAGCCGCATTAGCCAGAGAACTTCGTGAAGAATTAGGAATCGAAGCCGAAATTGGAAACATCCTTTATGCGGGCACTCATTCTTATGGCGAAACAGGAATTCTTTTGCTGTTTTATGTTGTGAAGTATTGGAAAGGCGAACCAAAAAATATCCATCACAGCGAGATAAAATGGGTGGAGTTAGAGGAACTCAGTTCCTTAGAGATACCAGGCGCTAACCGCAAGGTATTGCCCCATCTCTTGAGCCATTTGATTTAAGAATTTTTTTCATATTTCTGTAAACAATGCGAATTTATGGGATTAGACCTCATAAAATTAGCTTATACCTGCCAAAAAACTTGCTATTGAGGCGCTGCAGTACTATGAATGACGAGTTTTAAAGCATTCGGCTTTAAATTTTTACTAACCTTAAGGAGACCCTATGAGAAAATCTATTATTTCTTCATTGGCAGGATTAGCTGTTGCTGTATCGATGACCGCTAATGCAGGCCATAGAGATGGCAACAATCTTCCTACAGAAAAAGCCGGTGAAATTGTTCACGCTGGTGTAAACGTCGTTATTAATGTTGGAAACTTAGTGGTTTCTTTCAGCGAAGCTGCGTTAAAAGCAATGCCCGCTCTTGCGGAACATGCTACTGAACTTGTTAAGTGTTTAAGCGATCGCATGGACGAAGTTGACGGAGAAGGTGTTACTGCTCCTGTTCTTTGCCCCATTCTAATCGGTACTGAAATGGTTACTGCTATCATCTTAACTGGTGTTAGTGGCGTTCAAGAAGTAATTGCCGTTCCCTCTAAGTTTGCAAAAGATATTGCTAACATCATGTTAGATACTAGCAAACGCTCGTGGGATGCGATGGAAGCTTACAGCCACATTCCTGGTTTCTTTATAGTTCAACTTGGTGTTTGCGTTGCTTCTCAAGTAATTGGTCGCGCTGCTCAAGCTGGAGCTTGGGTATTAGATACTGTTTCAACTGTTGCTGGCAAAGCTGTAGAGCTTGTAGTTGACGGTGTAAGAACTGGTATCAAGTATGCTTCTGATGCAGTTGTTATCGTAGCTGACGCAGTTATAGGCCGAGTTAGTGTACTTGGTAAAGATGCTTATGGCGCTGCAAAGGCAGTAGTTTTGGTTCTTCATGATGTAGTACATGGCGATCTTAGCGCTGCAGGAAACGGACTCTTAATGGTTTTTGCTCGTGTTATGTCACTTCCAATTAGAGTGATCATGAATGAGACCTTTGAAGACATGATGGCTGGTGGTACTCCGGTTAAACCGTACTGCGATGTTCGATACGGCCGCTGTGATTTAGATCATTCTGGTAAATAAAATTATTTGTTATTTAGTATTTATTCAAGGCCCCTTTATGAAAATAAAGGGGCTGTTTTTTTTGAGGCCCATAAGTTGAAAATGACCCGATGAATATGACCCGAGAAATTTATCTAAAATCATTGTGGCGGCCTTACCCAAAAGCCCTTAAAGATGACATTAAAAATGAGCTTATTAAAAGTCGCTGGTCAGACCCCATAGCCGATGGGATTTTAGGTGAGTTTACCCAGCAAGGCGAATTTATAACTCATGGATTCAAGGCATCGGATATTCTCGTACTCGGCGATATTGTATTAATGAAAGAACATCACATTCAACTTCTGGCGCCAAATATTGGCCAAAAATCGCTCGAACAAATAAATAAAGAGAAAAACCATTTGCTCAAATGGAATGGGTTTCTAAAATCCTTAAGAAAATTTTTTGAGACAAGCGGCTTTTTAGAAATTCAAACGCCGACACTGGTGCCTTCTTCTGGTTCAGAGACTTTTTTAAGGCCCTTTACCAGCAATGGTTACTGTCTGCCTACAAGCCCTGAGTTTCATTTAAAGCGGGCGTTAGTTTTGGGCATTGAGAATGCTTTTGAAATTAGGTCTTGCTTTCGGCAAGAAGAAAATACACCTCAGCACGCAGCTGAATTCACAATGCTTGAGTGGTACCGAAGTTTTGCTGGAATCGACGCCATACAAAAAGACGTCTATGATCTTTTTAAGTATGTGAATGATAACATCGAAGGTGCAATCCGCTTTGATGGATCTATCACACTTAAATCCATGGCCGAGGTATTTCGCGAATACCTTAATTTCGATTTAACTCCACAGACTTCACGCGAGGAACTCAAAAAGCTTGCGATAGACAGACGAACACATTTTGATCCCAGCGACTCCTGGAATGATTTATTCCACAGATTATTCATTGAACATGTGGAGCCTCGCTTAGGGCTCGTGACTCCGCTCATTCTAAAAGACTTTCCGCCGTCACAATCTGCCTTAGCTCGCCTAAATGAAAAGGGTTGGGCCGATCGATTTGAAGTCTATTTTAGAGGATTCGAAATTGCCAACGCCTATGACGAACTCAATGACCCAATAGAAAACTCTAAAAGGTTTTTAACTTGGCAAAAAGAGAAACGCGACCTTGGAAGTTTTGTTCCTCCAGTAGATGACGGTCTTATCGAAGCTTTAAGACTAGGAATGCCTCCCAGTGGTGGTATTGCATTAGGAGTGGATCGACTATTTATGGCTTTTTTTGGAATTAAAGATATTCGTGAGATCCCAGTTTTTCGCGACTAATATTTGTTCTACTTATTATTTTTTGGGGCCTTTGTTAATCTCTTCACGTAACTCTTTGCCAACTTTAAAAAATGGTCGTCGCTTTTGTGCGACATCAATAACTTCACCAGTACGTGGATTTCGTCCTTGGCGAGCATTGTAAGCACGATTGACAAATGAGCCAAATCCACGAATTTCGATGCGGTCGTCCTTCACCAAAGCTTCAGTAATTGTATCAAAAACAGTGTTCACCACAGTTTCGGCTTTTACTCGCGTGATACTGGCTTTTTCAGAAATTAGGTTTATTAAGTCTGCTTTAGTCATGGTCTTAAATCCCTGCTGAATATTGCATAAACTATTGAAACTACTAATAAGTATACTTAGAGGCCTTAGGCCATGGAAGGAATTATTTTAATTATTTTCCATTCTGTTTAGCGTCATGGGATATTTTATATCTCAGAAGTTAAAATAAGGGCAGGTCCTTAGTCTGAGATTTAGAATACCAGCCTGTTCGCTCCAAAATTGAAAAATAGGCCCCTGTAGTCTCATTAACCATTTTCTCGGTATCAAACAAGTTTACGACTTTTTTGCGGGCACTTTCGCCAATTTCACGCGATAAAAGTGGGAACTCGAAAATATCTATTAAGAGTGTGCAAAGTGCTAGAGTGTCGGCAGGTCTAATTAAAAACCCATCACGTCCGTCTTCTACGATATTGGCAATGGGGCTGACTTCAGAACCTACAATTACCTTTTTTTGCGCCATTGCTTCGAGCATCGTAGGTTCGAACCCGCTGGTACGGGCGCTTAAATTTACATAAACATCACACAGGCTAATATAGTCTGAAATCACATCTGCCGAAACAGCACCTGCAAAGATCACTCGGGATCCTAGTGCCAAGGTTAGCATCTCATATTCTATTTCTTTTTTTAGCGGACCATTGCCAATAATAATTAAACGAGTACTCGGCTTTTTAATTGTTACCTTTTGAAAAGCCACGAGCAAATGTCTGATCTCCTCGAGTTCAGTCATGTCAGTAATAGTTAACACCACTTGAGTTCCCTCTGGCAAACCCACCTCTTTCATGAGCCCTTCTGATTTGGCCTTCAACTCTAAGTTTTTCATTTCTACACCATAAGGAACGGTATAAATGCGAGTGTCGGGATACAAATAGTAGCGCTCTAGAACAATCCGCTGCTGAGGAGTCGTGACGAACATACCGTCGGCAGAATTAAGCAGGACTCTGTCAGATCCTAAATAAGTTCTCAAAAACTTATAGGATACGGCAGTGCCTGTATTAATAATGCTAGCGAAGTTTTCTTGGGCCATACCGATAATTGCGAGCACCTGAGCAATTTGAGTGGCCTCCACATCAAAGGCCAGGGCAAACTTAAGCTGTTTTTTTAACTTTTCTAAACTCGCGGCTGACGTATCAAGTGAATGTAGAATATGAAAAGGCTCTTTGCTATGCAGCTCAACAAATTTGGCGTGAACGAGATCACTAAAAGAGGCCGAACTTGAAAATGTGGCTTCTTTTAAATAGAGCGCGCGAATGTTGCCTTCGATAAATTCTTTTTTGCCTTGGGGATTTTGGCTAGAAAGTATAGTAACTTTGTGTCCCAGCTGAGTAAGGCCTTTAGCAATTGGCCATAAAAAACCATGATCCGCCACCCGAGAAAGTATCGGAAACTTTTTAGCAACAAAACAAATATTTAGTTTTTTGGGTAGCGGGGTTTTGGCCATGCTCCCATTTTAGTCGGACTCGAGAAAATTAACAAATGGTGACGCCGAATTGGACCTTTGGCTAAGGCTAATCGTACTCAGTACAATCGCCGCGGCGTACATCACAATAAGGTTTAATCGAAGATTTTATCGGTCTAGGTTCAATTTTATCACCCAATGAATAATAAATCACCTCTGGAATTGTCCCCACCCGGCAGCCAAGTTCTTTGCTGCTATCAACTATCGTCTCAGGATTCAATAAATAAAACCCTTGGCCAATTCTCACCGCCGACATTGCAGCTCCTGCCAAATTATAATTAATAATGGTATCCACAAGGTTTCCAACAAAATGGGTAACTAAACTCGTTGCCTTAAAGGCGAGGTCAATCACACCCATGGGTATTGTCCCAAGAATACCTGCAAAGGCTAAAATGAAATCGGGGTTTCTTGAAAGCTCTAAAGTTTTTTCAAGACCTGCTTGGGCGAGATTATCACCTAAGTCAGCTAGGTCACCTATGACGTGTGGCACTTGCGCCACGCTTTTTACTATTGTTTCACTGGTATCAACAACTACACCAGTTAATGTGGACACGGGGCAAAAAGTAGCTTTCTGAACCGTGTTGTACCATTCAGCGCCGCCAGTCAGGGTGTCTTTCATACATTCGTAGCCACCTTTGATTTCTTGCCAGACATCGCCGTTAAAGTTTTCAAGATCAAAATTCTTCTTTATTATACCCGGGATCATGACAACGACTCGGGCGCCAGTTCGCATGGCATCATCCATGGCCACGTTATCAAACTCTTTTTGTACAGATTTATATTTTTCAACTTGAGGATTAGGACAGACTTCAGATTCTTCACAAAATGCATTGACACAAAACACAGAGAACACCAAGAGGGTTAGGAAGGTTTTTGTTTTCATAATTTACTCCTGACTTTTCTCTTCATAAAAAAACAGCCTCTCCACTAACGAAGAGGCTGCGTTTAATTACTAACAAATAAATTATATTAATAATTTATTTGCAAACTTGAAAACCTTTGCGATCACTTTTATAGCCGTTGGGGCAGAAATTGTTTTTTCCACCTTTAGCCATAAACTCTTCATACGATTCGTTTGTGAACGCTCGGATAGAAATAGTTAATATTTTTAATACGATGTGACCTGCATCTGCAGCAAGATTGCGATTGTAGTCACAAGCATTACCACGCTCTTCGCGTTCTCTTTGATCGATCGTATCTTGTGATCGGAAAAGATCAAGAACGATGTTAGTGCCAGCTTTTGCACCAGTAGCAAGACCACACTGAAGAGTAGAGTAAGTGTCAATAGCTGATACTAAAGCGTCGCCAACAACTAGAACTACGCGCTCGCCAACTTCTTTACCGGCTTTAATAGAGTAGTGCACAAGTATAACGGCACCTTTATGCGCAACTTTGATTCCAGTGCGAACACCATTGATTACTAATTCAACTGTTTTCTGACCTTTATCAGAAATAAATTGAATCATCTCGCCAGTGATTTCGCCAACAACGCCAACAGAACCTGCAGCGATAACGTAACCAAGTTGATATGCCCACATACCAGGGATTTTAGTCATATCTTTATCGTTCATTGAATCAACAACTACCGCCACATCGGCAAGCAGTGAACTGCCAGCATCTGCCAAAAGTTTTCCGGGAACTGCAGTTATACGAAAAGCAGCGCCTGTTGTTTTTTCGATAACAATACCGACTGCATCTACGACTGAACCAACAGTACACATTGCAACTGTAACCGGTTTATCGCCATCATATTTTTCGAACTTCTCAAAGTTTTCAGCAATACATTTCTGAAGATCATCAGCTTTTTTGTCTAAACCATCTGGAAGTGCGTTTATATTATTGTTTAAAGCAATAACTAAGTTTCCAGTGTTGACAAGAAGGTTAACTCCAGTTTGACCAAGGCTAGTAAGAGTCGTATTCTTGCTATCTAAACCCTCAATATTAATAGTTTCCATTTCTTGTTTCTGTTCAGCTTGTGCCGACATACTAAAGGCGACTGCAACGACAGCAATCGACGATATAATTTTTTTCATATTTTACTCCTTATGAAAAATGTTGTTAAATTAAATTCTCGAACCATAGCACCAAGCCAAGGCCCAATTTTATAAAGCGTGTTCGAGGCTCAAATAAGCAAACCCCCTGCCAATTTTTTTGACATTTGTGAAGGCAAAGTGACAAAAAGGGCCTTTTCTTTTGAATGTAGAGGCTTGAATTTGAAAATAGAAAGCTGTAAGTGCTTAAATTTTAGATGGGTTTTAGACTGATGGCTAGGTCACAGTTTGGTAAATTCGAAGTTAGCGATTTTTACCAAAGCGCGTATAATCGAGGAATTTACTTGAGAAACTGTAAACAGAGACGACACAATCGGTGGTCTTATTACAAAAAAACGCCGTTAGATGGCACCGATGGTGCGCAATTTGGCGCTAGCTTAGTGCCAAATAAATGAATATACTTGGGCCTAAAACAAGGGGGCTCATGTGATGATCGGCGATTTTAAATTAGACAAAAACAAAATTAAAAAGCTTAAAGACGAAATTCTTAAACTTAACAGCGTGGACAAAATAAAATCTGAAGTTGTTAGACTGGCTAGTGAAGTTCGTAAAGTGGACTTTCAATCCAAGCTGAGCCCTAAGAATAGAGGTCGAGTTAAGCAGCTTGAGAGTCGATATAATGAAGTCCTAAAAACAATCAATAAATTGCAAGGGCAGTTTGATAAGGAAATCGCCAGTGTTATTGGCTTCTTTCAAAAATCAAAATCAGAGGCTAAGGGGCACTTCGAAACTGTAAAAAAGAAAGCCACAACGCATAAGCAGAAATTTTCAAAAACAATCAGGGCCAAACTAAAAAAAAAGGCCAAAAAGACAACTAAGTAATGTTTGAAAAACAACAATTGGAAGGCGTACGCTTTAACGCTGGCGATATTCTTTTTAACGAGGGCGAAAAAAGTTTTCAGTTTTACGTAATTCAAGAAGGCCGAGTAGAGATCCATAAAAAAGGTCCTAAAGGAAACAAGCTCTCAATCGCGGTAGTTGAAGAAGGTCACTCTCTTGGCGAGTTTGCACTTTTAGACCAACAGCCTCGCTCTGCAACAGCCCAAGCGTTAACTGAAGTGCGCGCCGTAATGGTCGACGAAGCCGCCTATAACACTATTTTGGATGAACTGCCTGATTGGGCGAGGTCAATGTTGACTAGTCTTGCTGAGAGATTGCGCAAGGCCAATGTCATTATTGGTAAGCTTGATGCTGATACTCGTGAAAACCATAAGTTTGTGGAAGGCATGGAATACTCGAGCCCGACTTCCGCCGCCCTTACTGAAATCGTAAAAGAACAAAAAGCCCGGCAATAGACATCTCCCTAAGCTTTATGCTAATTCTGTTAAGGGGTTTTATGTCTTTTACATTTGCACGCCGCCATATCGGACCCGATGCTGCACAACAAAAAAAAATGCTGGATAGTTTGGGTCTAACTAGCCTCGATGAGCTGATCAACAAAACTGTCCCGGCAAATATTAGAACCCAGCAGCCGTATCAAATAGGACAAGGACTTTCTGAATCCGACTCTCTTATTCGAGCTCGAGAAATCGCTGGCAAGAATCAGGTTTTTAAATCCTATATTGGAATGGGATATTACGGCACCCACACGCCCCCTGTCATTCAACGAAATATTCTCGAAAATCCGGGATGGTATACTGCTTACACGCCCTATCAAGCTGAGATTTCTCAAGGCCGCATGGAAGCACTTTTGAATTTTCAAACTATGATCATGGAACTGACCGGATTTGATCTTGCAAACGCGAGTCTGTTAGATGAAGCCACGGCCGCGGCAGAGGCTATGTTTTTATGTTTTAATGCGAAAAGTGCAAAAAGCCATTCTTCAAAAAAAATGTTTGTTGATCTCAGGTCGTTTCCACAAACCATTGAGGTTTTAAAAACGAGGGCAACACCTCTTGGTTTAGAACTCATTATAGATGACCCAAAATCTTATGCCTTTAACGAGCCTCTTTTTGCTGCCTTTTTACAACAGACAAGTTTGGATGGTGAAATAAGAGATTTAGAAAATAGTGTGAAAAAAGCCAAGGCTCAAGGTGCTATGATAATTATGAACTGTGACCTCTTAGCCATTACATTGGTCAAATCCCCTGCTGAAATGGGCGCCGATGTCGCCATTGGCAGTTCGCAAAGGTTCGGCGTACCCATGGGTTTTGGTGGCCCGCACGCCGCATTTATAGCGACTCGGGATGAGTTTAAACGCCTGGTCCCCGGTCGGTTTATTGGGGTTTCAAAAGATACAGAAGGCCATCTGGCGTTAAGACTTGCCCTGCAAACTCGTGAACAACACATCCGTCGCGAAAAAGCTTCAAGTAATATTTGTACCTCGCAAGTTCTGCTCGCCGTGATGGCCAGCATGTATGCGGTCTACCACGGCCCCCAAGGCTTAAAAAATATTGCATTACGGGTACACCGAATGACAGTTTTTGTGCGCGCGGAACTACTAAAACTTGGCTATAAAATTAAGGGTGACGTTTTTTTCGATACACTAACGGTAGAAACTGAAAAAACATCTGAAATCTTAAAAGCGTGTGAGGCGCAAAAAATAAACTTACGAAAAGTCAGTCCAAATAGTTTTGGGATTTCTTTTGACGAATCTATTTCTTTGGGTGATTTAAACTTGCTCTTGAGTGCACTTTCGCTTGGTAAAAAATATTCTGTGAGCGAGAAATCTCTCGTGGAGAGTGCTCTTGCTTTGGGGCCAAATCTGCTCCGAAAAACTGACTTTTTAAAACAAAATGTTTTTAATAAATACCACTCAGAAACGGAAATGCTGCGCTACATACACCGGCTTGAAGCCAAAGACCTTTCACTCACAACATCAATGATTCCGTTGGGTTCATGTACCATGAAGTTAAACGCGACGAGCGAGATGTACCCTGTCACTTGGCCTGAGTTCTGTAATCTACATCCCTTTACTCCTCAGGAACAAACCGTGGGCTACCGGCAGCTTTTTTTAGAACTTGAAAAGTGGCTCGCCGACATTACTGGATTCTCGGCTATGTCGCTCCAACCTAATGCCGGCTCGCAGGGCGAATATGCGGGCTTGTTGATTATTAATGCTTACCACTTATCGCGTGGAGAAAAAAATAGAAACATTTGTTTAATACCTAGTTCGGCTCATGGAACTAATCCAGCCAGCGCGGTACTGGCTGGATTTAAAGTCGTGGTGGTAGCTTGTGATGCGAGCGGAAATGTAGATGTGGCAGATTTAAAAAATAAAGCCAAAGAAAATCAAAAAAATCTTTCGGCACTTATGATTACTTATCCTTCTACTCATGGTGTGTTTGAAGAAAGCATAAAGGACATTTGCAAAATCGTACATGATCACGGCGGGCAAGTGTATATGGATGGCGCTAACATGAACGCGCTTGTGGGTTTATGTCGGCCGGCTGAATTTGGTGCGGACGTCGCCCACTTAAATCTCCATAAAACTTTTTGCATTCCTCATGGTGGAGGCGGACCCGGCATGGGGCCAATCGGTGTGGCTAAACATTTAACGCCTTTTTTGCCTTCGCACGTTGTGGTGCCCGAGTGTGGCCCGAAGACAGGAACATCCGCAGTGTCAGCAGCGCCATGGGGCAGTGCCGGAATTCTACCAATATCATGGGCATTTATTCAAATGATGGGCTCCGAAGGTCTGCGCGAGGCCACTGAAATCGCCATTCTTAATGCCAACTACATGGCGAATCGACTCGATCGCTATTTTCCGGTGTTATACAAAGGTAAGAATGGTTTAGTTGCGCACGAATGTATTATTGATTTGCGTCCCATTAAAAACGCGACTGATGTTTCAGTCGATGACGTGGCAAAGCGTCTCATGGATTATGGCTTTCATGCCCCGACTATGTCGTTTCCCGTACCCGGCACTTTTATGATTGAACCTACGGAGAGTGAGTCGCTGCCAGAGCTTGATCGTTTTTGTGATGCACTGATTAGTATTTATGAAGAAATTAAGTTAGTGGAGACAGGTCAAATGCCTCGCAATAACAATCCCCTGAGGAATGCGCCCCACACGAGTGGTGTATTGTTGCGCTCGACATGGGATCGCCCCTACTCTCGCGAGGTGGCTGCTTTTCCGAAACCCTGGCTACGCGAGCACAAATACTGGCCACCAGTTTCACGCGTCGACAATGCTTACGGCGATAAAAATTTTAATTGCTCATGTGAACCAATGGAAAGTTATCAATAGGTGTATTTAACCATGAATTTGAATAGCCCGGTGTTTGTGTATTGAGTCGGCCCATTATAAGAAATAGTATTGTTTGGGTAAACTGAGAGCCAATGTTCTCTATCTCCGCTCGAAGTAAAGAAATTTTCTATTAAGCGTTGGCTAGTATGGCTACAGGAACAAACTACCTGATTCGAACCATCATAAACACCGCAGCTTGAAAACGGAAGCTGGGAAGTATTTCCAGGGATAACGTCACAATCAGAAAGCAATTTAAGAGGGACATTACTACCCTGGTTTTGAAGGTTTATTTCCAATGGTTTTTCGGCACAGTTTTGAAAGCCAAATGCCAACAAAACCAAAAAAGTAATTGCAAGCGTGCCTGTTCTTAACGATTTATTCATTTTTACATCCGAATCATTCTGAGACTACAATTCGTGGTTTCACATTTTAATTCGTATTTCCACATTACTAAGCTGCAATTTGTATTCCCAGTTTAAAGCACTTTAGGAGACCACGCCAGCCAAATTCTTACATGCGACTGTTAGTTGGGCAGTGTTGACTCGTCGGAGTTGCTCTGTCCAAAAAAATCTCACTTTGGGATAAGTGGAAAAAAATGCATATTGAACTTTTCAGGGTTTCTTTTCAGGGTTTCTTTTCATCATCAATTTTATGGTTCTATGGGCCAAAACTTAATTAACTTGAATTTGATCTCGCCAAGTTCGTATGCCGCGCTCCGTGCCGCAGCCGTGCCCTAAAGGGCACAAGGCCTAAAGTCTCTAGTGTGTTTTGTACAAGGTAATCCTTCAAATCCAAAAATTCACGACTCCAGGAGGTGAGCACCCTAGAAAATATTAAGTGATCCCAGAATTTCCCAAACTTATTACCTTTTTTTGTACCTGTCACGAGGCGTGCTATAAGCGCTGTCGTAGAAATATAAAATTTTTGAATTCCCACTCGCTTTTTACCTCTAATTAAGAGGTGAAGGTGGTTACCAGAGTTAGCCTTTTCGTAAATCGAAACGCCAAACTTTTGAGCCTGTTGAGAAAGAATTTTGTCTATTCGTCGAGAGAAATTTAGAAGAGAGAGCTTCGCTCTAGCTTTAGAAGCCCGATAAACAAGGTGAATGGGGTGTTTCGTCGAGATCGGTCTCGCACCCTTGCGTTTACCCTTTCCCAAAGTCCCACCATGCTCAAGTGTTAGTTTTTTGAAAAATGACAATTGTTTTGATTTCATCGTTGCATTTAGAACTTGAACAGGCCAGTCAAATATCTACGATAGCAAAATCTAAATGTATTAAATATTTGGCGTAAAAACTGCGATGCCCGAAGGACGAAGATACGCCAAAATGCTACGACGATTAGTTGAGTCGTAATGCGTTTACGAGAAGAGTGAGGAGTGTGGCGTCTAGGTTTTAGTCGAAAGAGCGCGGACATTGCACCACAGTTCAAAGCCCACGAAAAGTACCTGAAAAAAAGGCCCCGACTAGTCTCAAAAAATTTAGTAAATTACAGACATCCATTTTTTCTGGGAATCAGTGAGCGACGACAAAGGCGACATCAAGCCATTTTTTAATCCCTGGGCGGAACATTTACAGTCATCAATATCCTCGTCAGTAGTTCTAGCTAATCTTTCAAGAATAGAAAAACCACGACTGGCATTCTGTTTTAAGATGCGCATAATTTCTTGCTGAGTAACATGTTCAATCGAAGTATCCCAACAGTCAAAATCAGTTACAAAACAGCAAGACAAATAACAAAGCCCCGCCTCGCGTGCGAGACTCATCTCAGGCACCTGAGTCATGCCAATAATATGCGCCCCCATTTTTTGGTAACTTACACTTTCGGCAAAAGTAGAAAAGTAAGGCCCTTCGATACACAAATATGTTTTGTCAAAATGGATAGGGAAATCAAACTCGCTCTTTAAATCTTGAATGGCTTTCATCCAAGCGGAGCAAGTAGGGTACGCGAGCGATACATGGCCCACAATCCCCTCGCCACAATAAGTGTGTTTACGTACACCTTTGGTGCGGTCAATATACTGAGAAATTATCGCCATATCACCTGGCTTACAGGCTGCCTCAAGGCTTCCGACTGCCGAAAAAGCTAGAACTCGCGAGGCTCCCCATCTTTTTAAGGCAAAAATATTGGCCTGATAATTTACTTCTGAGGGCAATTGTTCATGATGGGTTCCGTGACGAGAGAGATAAAGGCACTCAGTTCCGCCAATACGCACGCGTTTAAAATAAGAGGACGCCGGTCCAAAAGGAGTCTCCGGACTTAAATCCTCTATAATCTCAAAACCCTCGATTTTTTCAAAGCCAGTGCCGCCAATGATTCCCCACATAATTTCTCCTCTGCTTCTGCTATTGCAATCTTACCAAAATTCTATATGGTGGCATTCTATATGGTAGGCCTATAATAAGTCATGGAATTTTCATTTCCCGAACACTACTATAATCGTCTTGAGGTCCTATTAAATAAACAGGGTTTCACTTTTGCCAAGCCAAAGCAGTTGGCAAATGCGATTTTAGCTCTATCAGACCACTATATTCACAGAGTGGGAATCACTCCGTGGGAGCAACCGGCTGCCCTTGCAGCTTATATTGCCTATTTTTTTCCGCTTAATTATATTCGCGCTTGTTCAGCAATCTACGAAGCAAACCGAGTGGGTTTTTTTAAGGACATTAAATCCTTTGTAGATTTTGGAAGTGGGCCTGGGACCTTTCCGTGCGCTCTGAACGACAGCTTAATTGATTTAAGCTCGGGTATTTGCATTGAGCGCTATAAACATGCGCCCGCACTCTTCCAATCGCTTTACCCCAAAGAAGCAACAGAACTACCGGCAGCTGAGCTGACGTGGCATAGTGATTTAAAATTAAGTGAGGTTTCACATCCCGAAAAAAAGTTACTCATACTTTCTTATGCACTCCTAGAGCTTGGCCACTTGCCAGACGGTTGGGAAAAATTTAATAATGTACTTATCGTTGAGCCCTCAGATCGAATAAACGGTAGAAATTTACTGTCGACGCGTGAAACCTTACGCCTTAATAAGTTTCATCTGTGGGCGCCCTGCACACATTTGAAAGATTGTCCCCTTTTGCCGACGAAAAGCGATTGGTGTCACCACCGAGTATTCTGGCAACAACCTAAATGGTTTGGCGACCTTGAAAAACATTTGCCCATAAAAAATAAAACTCTGACCTACAGTTTTTTAGCGGCCAGCCGCAGTCCTCCACCAAATACAATATCACAGTTTGCAAGACTCACTGGAGATCAAAAAAACGAGAAGGGTAAATTTAGACAAATGGTTTGCCGAAGTCCTGATCGCGAATTTTTATCTTGGCTAAAAAGAGATGGCACCCCGCCAGAGTACCGGCGCGGAGAACTTATAAAGATTGCACCGGAAGCACAAAAGGTTTCAAATGAGATTCGCGTGAGTTCAGATGATATTTCTGTCCTTGCTGAAAGCCTTCTCGATTCATGAACTCAACAATATGCTGATAAGTTTTTAAATGATACTTGGTCCACTCGGGCGCCAGCAATTCATCCCAGCGACTAGCCACAGCACTTAGGCGATGAACAGCCACGCTCGGGGATAAATATCTCAAAAACTCGGCGACCTTTAAAGTGTATTCCTCAAGCTCAATGGGCTTAAACTCACCCTTTAAATATAACTGTTCCAATGGTGTGCTCTTTAATACGTGTAGGTTATGAAGTTTGACACTGTTAATGGGAAGACGATTTATAATTTTTGCGCTCTCAATAATTTCGGCTAAACTCTCGCCTGGTAAACCAAACATCAAATGCACACCTAGATCAAAATCTGAAACTTTTCGGATGTTTTCAATGGCCCTATAAATACTTAGAGCCGGATGCCCGCGCTCAAGCCACTTAAGTCTTTCATCAAAAAAACTCTGGACGCCAAACTCCACAGCCAAATAGGTTTTTAGAGAATACTCGTGCCACATTTCGATAAGTGACTTTGAGATACAGTCCGGGCGGGTTCCAATAATTATACCTTTAACAAAATCATACTTAAGGACTTCGTCAAAACACTCTCTCAGATAACTAATCTTGGCAAAAGTTGATGTGTAGGCCTGAAAGTAGACCAAGAATTTACTGTTTCCATGTTTTTTGCTTAACTTTTCGCGATGATTTTCTATTTGAAATGCCAATGATCTGGTCATGGTATCTTGATAAGCAAACGAACCCCACTCATCACAAAAAATACACTGTTTCATTCCCTTTAGACCTTCGCGATTGGGGCAGGTATCCACAATGCTCACAGGCAATTTATACATTTTTTCGCCAAACTTAGCGCGGTAATACTGTCCAATAGAAAAATAGGGAATCATCTCTTTTAAATAAAGGTTTTCATAGGAGAGTCAATGGAGTAATACCATTAAACATGTCTAATCCGTTAGTCAGGACCAATGATGGCAGCACTTCTCTTAATGACCCGATTTCGGGGCAAACGATGCATGCACGCGAAGGAGCTTTTTCGGAGACCCTCTATATTTATGGCAAAAATATGGAGTTGGCCATTGAGCGTAACTACCCGCTAAAAATGTGTGTTATGGGCCTCGGGCTTGGTTATATCGAGTTAATTTCCTTGGCAATGATATTAAAATCCGCTCGTCGCAATGAGAGCGTGGCACTCTTGTCTTTTGAAAAGTCAACCCAGCTAAAAAGTTCTTTTTTAAGTTGGTTAGTTAATGACCCGAAACCAAATGAGTTTGCAAAAACCTACGACGAAATCTTGTCCCATATTGAGACCCACTTAAATGTTCAGAGCTCAGTTCTTAAGAACTTTGCCCTTAAGCTCTATCAACAAAATAACTGGATTTTTTTTGCCGACCCTTTGCTAGATCTATCCTATAACGATTTGGGAGAATACCATGTCATCCAATTTGACCCCTATAGCAAGTCGGCTAACCCTGAGCTGTGGCAACAGGAATGGCTGGTTAACTTTTTAAAGTCTATGGCGGGGACACCATGCTCTTTTGCAACATATGCCTCAAATGGCTCGTTGAAAAAAGCCCTATCTCAAAGTGGTTTTTCTCTAATTGAAAAACCCGGTTTTGGCTCAAAAAGGGAATCTACATTTGCCGTTCGCGCTTCAAAATGAGAATGCAAGCGCAGTGCTTTTTAAATAAACTGTAGCGCCTAGCCGCAAGACTAAAGTCCTAAACTTTATACAGAATAAGCCGAAAAGTGACTAAGAGGTACGCCAGGTGTCAGAACAAAAGCCTGGATTTGAGATGCTAAATTCTATCGGATCATTTCATGTGGTTTTCTTCGCCGAAGATCCACGCACACTATCTTCTACAGTTTGGTTTCTTGAAAGACGAGGCTGGACAGTCAAAGTTTTTTCCTCTTTTGGTGATTTACTAATATATTGCAGCGCTTTTCCCCCGCGTTTCATTTTTGTAAGCTTTACCGGAGAAAATAATGAGGTCGTTAATTATCCTGCCTCTTTACAAAATAAATTAAAACTGCCAGTAGTCGCCTTTGGAGAAACCACCGACAACACAACCATCCGCAGACTAAGGAGTCATCAGGGCGAGAGCATTATGCCTCCGATCAGCGGGCATACGATTTTTTCTAAACTTCAGTCTGAACACACGGACGTCAAACAAAACATCAGCGTAAATGCAAAGTTGACAGGCCCCGATCAGACTTCGATGGTTGTGACTTCGCATAAATTTGAAATTGACCAGAATGCCGAAAAAAATGTAAATGCCAAGCTACTGGAGCAGAGTCAAATTTCGCTTAGCGAAAACCGAAACTACACGGAAAATGAACAGGTACTTTTTCAAGACCTTGGCAAAACCTTTCAGAATGCTTGTGAAGCCGCCATTGAAAAACACGTGCCAATTACCAACACCCAAAAATTGACAGTCATTCCAATTACCAGTGACTCGGTCTCGGGCCTCCTTGTCATGGTCATGGCCGGGCGCGAAGAAGTCGACGCGGCGTTGGTAGAAAACCTAAGAACTAAAATGGGAGACATGGGCTCTTACGTGCAATTCAATGGTCTCTCAACAAAAACTCTTCACCTAGAAGTCGATGAGGTAGATTTTAAGGCGTGGACCAGTCATAAGGCTAAATATGTCACTCGCGGGAATCATAAGGGCAAAGAAGTCATGATGGCTTTTTTTGAAATGGAAAAATCAATGATTCGGGTTATCCCGTCTCCTGATCCCACCATGTCTGAAATTAAAATCGACAATCTCACATCTGAAACCAGAATCGAATTCGATGCCTACCTCTATCTGCATTCCAACCAAAAGTTTTTAAAATATCTTAGAGGTGGCTGCAAGGTCAGCGATTCACAATTAAAGAATTTAAAAAAGAAGAACATAGAATCGCTTCATATTAAAAATGAAGTTCAAGACAATTATCGGGCCTATGTTGCTAAAAACCATTTGAACTCCACCATGACCTCTAGCAACTCATATTTAAACTCAAATATAAAAAAAGCAGCCTAATTAATCGCATTTCTGCATGGTCGAAGGATCGTAGTATTCGCCCACGCCACCCAAGTTATGCAAGTTGGAAAATCCCTGAGCTTTTAAAATGCCCATAACTTTTTTAGAACGCACTCCCGATTTACAGTAAACTGCGACAGACTTGGTTTTATCGTCGTTTACCAATTTTAAAATTTTAGCCATTGTGACATCAGTGGCAGCAGAGAAATCATCGATAGAGATGATGTGAGCCCCTTTCACATAGCCGTCACAGGCTTCTTGGCGCACATCAATGACTACTTGACCTTCAGCAATAAGGTTTTTGGCAACAAGAACCATCGGCTCTCCTACATGTTTGTTGTGACTTGCTGAAGCTCCACTAGTGGCCAACAATACCGAAGCAATTACCCCTAATATTTGTCGCATACTCACTCCCATTTGTTTGTTGTGTACAGAAAGCTTTTTAATTATCATTCTACTAAAGGTCACATAAATAGCATCGCATTATGAGGAAAAAATGAGCATAGAGATAATTACACGAGATTTCTTTTTAAAAAAACTCGATCAACAAAGGCAAATTTTTCATGAAAATTATTTTGCTATGTATTCTTCTTGGCTTGGAGGAATTACATCCGACCCAATGTTAATGTGCGTACCAGTCGATGATCATCTCGTACACCGGGGGGATGGAATATTTGAGGCCTTAAAGGTTAGTGCAGGGCGTATTTATCTTCTGAAAGAGCATCTGGATCGGCTTGAGTCTAGCGCTGAAAAGGTAGCGCTTAAGCTTCCACTTTCTCGTCTGGAACTACAAGGGACAATAATTGAAACGGTAAGAGTAGCCAAAGAAAGTACAAAAGAGCGCGCTAAAGAATGTAATTATGGATTACGTGTATTTGTTTCACGTGGGCCCGGTGGATTTGGCCCATCGCCCTACGAAAGCGTAGCCCCGCAACTCTACATTGTGGTGACACGACTCAAACCCGTGGAACCCGCAAAATATCTGAACGGAGTGATAGTCGGCGCAAGTCAAATTCCTATGAAAGATTCCTTTCAGGCGACTGTTAAAAGTTGTAACTATCTGAGTAATGTTCTTATGAAGAAAGAGGCCGAAGATAAAGGCTGGGACTTCTCGATTAATATTTCACCAAGAGGATTTTTAGGCGAAGGCGCCACTGAAAATATTGGCTTTGTCACAATTGACTCTGAACTTTTAATTCCGTCATTTAAATATACTTTGAAGGGCACCACTCTGGTGCGACTGATGGAACTCGCCTGGAAATTACTAAATGCCGGCAAGCTCAAGGCCATCAAGGAAGGCGACATCACCCTCGAGCAAGCTGAGAAATGTAAAGAGGCCATGATGTTTGGTACAACTATTGGAGTTTTACCGGTCGTTCAAATAAATGGTAAGGCTTTAGGAGACGGAAGGCCTGGCCCCATCGCCAAAGACCTTATGCGACTGCACGAAGAAGATTTAGTAAATGGAGTGTTGGTTTAATTAGAAATTCCAACTGTAGTTAAAACTAACGCTAACCCGTTCTGTTTCGCTAGTATTCGCGGGTACTTCGTGCCTCAACCAACTTTCAAAAAGCACCACGTTGCCCTCCCGAGGGTCAACAGCCACGAAGTGCTGATTTTCACGCCGACATTTTGATTTTCGGGATGGTGAACCCATAAAAAATGCAAGCCTAGGATCTTCAAACTTAATCACCGAAGAATTTTTTGGAGTTGAAACATAGTAGGTGCCACTAATAAAAGACTGTGGATGAATATGAAAGCTATGATGGCTCTGCGCAGGCATAATACTAACCCAGCAGCTGTTCATTTCTATTTTGTGGCCTTCAAGATCCATTTCAGTAACTTGGATATATTTTTTGACATGTTTATCAATTTGTTTTTTTAGTTCGTTAAAGGTGGGCGACATTTTATGAAGTTTACAGAGCGAACCATATGAGGTGTAACCACCGACATAGTTTTTTTTGCACCATTTATGGCCTTCTATGTCGTCATCCCTAAACTTATAGGCCTCCGATAAAATCTCGCCTCGCAAATTTAAGTCATTTGATTTCAATTTTTCGTTGTATACGTAAGTCGGAAAAAGCTTTTCAAGTGGCATGGTGTTGAGCAAGGTCGCATAGAACGCTTAAGATTTCAATTGCATTAATCTCTAGAATTTGGAAAACTTTTAAGTATGAAAAAAATTCTTCTAGCGCTAATATTAATGGTGTCAAACACCTCTCTAGCGGCGCTCCCTAACGACGATAAATTCTCGTGGAATAACACCGATAAACAACTCCATATGCTGGCAAGCTTTGGACTTTCCTATAGCGCGACCGATGCCTTTCGCCGAGCCAAATATTCAAAGTGGAAATCTATAATATACGGTAGCCTTGTGGCCCTTACGGTGGGGACAATTAAGGAACTTACCGATAGCGATTTTTCATCCAACGATATGTTAGCTAATGGTATAGGGGTGGGTGCTAGTGCAGGTGTGGTTTTATCGTTTGATTCGTTGTTTGGCGGGCACTAGAACCAAGCGAATCCTCAACAACATAATAAATCCTACCAGCAATAGCATTTCAAAAAGCGCGGGCCAATTTGGACCACTACCGCCACTTGAGCCAATGTCGATACTACCGCAAGATAAAAAGCCTTTACTCTTTCTTGTTGAGGATTGATCAACGCTTTGAGCTTTAAAAACATCACTCGGTAACTTCATAGAAGGATCGCCTAAAAGGGCCCAGCTGCGGATAGTATCCTTAGAGTTTTCGTCGGAACCGAGCACTTGTTTGGCGCGGCTCAAGATGTCGCCTAAGCGAACATCGTGAACTGCCAAAGTGGTTTCAGCGCTGAATTCATTAATAAATGACGTAGCTAACTTTTTTTGCGTTCCAGGCGTTGTCATGGCTGTAGATCCCCAAAATGCAATAGCACCGCCATTGGCATTTAATATAAGTTCTTCGCCCAGTCCTGACCAAGAAGGGTCTGGATCTGGATCGTAAAAATAGGAATTCAAACAGTTCAGGGCGAGAACAATTGGTAGGCGCGCGTTTGTTAATGCCTTTGCCTCAGTATTGCCAAAAACAGGATTTCCAGAACTATCGGACATCCAGCGTTCTTCAGCTCCGTGTCCAAGGTAAGTCATTAAAAACGGACCTGAATTAAATTCGTCAATAATTTTTTGTTTGAAATTGACGTCTGTGTATAACTCACGATTTAGTTTTGTTGAGGTGTAATCTGGTCTTGATGAATAGAGCGCCGCGGACAATTCATCAACGCCTTTTGAGAAATTGTCTCCAAATGAAGGCTTATCATTAATAAAAACGGCATTGTGCGAGTTATACCCAGTGGATGGCGCTGAGCTTCCGACTTCGTAGGCTAGTATTTTATTGATATAGCCTTCTAAGAAATCTGGCTGAGAGGTTGGAATTCGTCCAACAGACATTATTGGAATGTCTGTACCATCGGGATTCGCCACAAAGTAATTATCACTGCCAAAGTCAATATGGATTCCGCTGACCAATGCCAATGGCGTCATGCTATCTTTGTCAGCGCGGCCATAACCAAGTTTATCCAAGGGATCATATGTTGCATCACCAATAATTAGTAAGTATTTAGGTTTGGGAAATGTCCAATTATTGTAGGCGTAGAGAATAAAATCTCTAACACCGCGACTGGTGTTCAAACCGTCTGAAAATTCGGCATAGATTTGCTCCAGCGGCGCACTAACAACACGAAGACCATCACCTTCACGAACACTGACTAGTTTTTCGGTGTAACTTAGCAAAGATTTTGGACCGACAATAATTAAGTCCGCTCCTTGCGCTGAAGATTTGAGAGGCAAATAAATGCCTTCTTGTAGTAAAAGTGATGTGGGCTTTTTATATTGTCCGTCTTTTATTAAAACGTAGTGAGTGCCCATGTCGCCCTCAATATTACTGACTGTGGCAAAGGTGGCATCATTAAGTCCGCCACTCACTGACCAAGCAATATTATCTAGAATCGATACCCGTTTATTCTGCTGGGAAACATCATAGGCCACAACATTTGTGCTCGAAAAGCCAAACACGGAAATGGCTTGGTCTCTATACCGGTTGGTAAATTCGGCAACGTCTGCAATGGCTAAACGGGACCCTTCAAATTCGACTTCAACGCGATCAATGTCTATAATGTCCCAATTGTTTTCGGGAACCATGTCTCCAAGAGCTAAAAGTTTGATCGTGTTTATGCCGTCAAAAAAGAAGTTAGGATTCAACTCAAAAGTTAATACTGTCGGCTTGTCTTCGGTAAATACTTTTTCATCGACCATATAGGTGATGTTATTTAAATACAGGCCCAAGTGGTGACTCGCATTTGTAGTCATATTAGCTCGAGCTCTTAAATAAACTCTCAGGTAAACTTTTCTAGTCGAATTTTGATCTAAACGAGTAAGATCAATGGGTATGTCCATTTTGGCCGCTGTAGGATAGGGATTGCGATTACCATTTCTGTTAGCTTTAATGCGCTTCCAGAAAAAATGATCTTGATCAGGACCTAATGGATAGTCCAGATAGAAGTCAACATCCTGCTCCACTGCTACTTTATAATAAGACCCCACTTCAGGTGAAGCACCAAAACTTGTCGGTTCAGCGTTCCGGTGATCCATTCGCAAGGGGGCACTTGCACTATTCTGAACATTATAAGAGCTGAGTACGACTTCATTTTCATCGTCTTCGGAATTTCTCAAATGATCAACGTGATATCTTATTTTATCACCACTCGAAAAAGTACTGTTGGTCGATATTATACTAATGGGTATTTCTTCTCCCCGTACATACATGCGAAATTGAGTGGAGTCGTGTCCCGCGAATGGACCATCTACATTAGCTGTGACAAAATCATTGTAAGTTAATTCATAAAGTCCAGAGCTACGAAAGCCAATTCGCAACACGCCATCTGCAGCTGACGGCGACAGTGCCGGATCGCTGGTAGGCGGCTGACCATTCCATATAGGTTCACCATCAAGCGCAATATCAAGTACGATTTTGCTCGAATTTTTTACAAGCTGATTAACAGCATCGTATTTAAATGGTGACACATTTAGAGCTAAGTAGGTTTTGCCACCGATAGTTTTAAGCGCGCTATCCAAAGAATAATAAGTCGCCGGCTGATACCCAGCGGCACTATAAGCGACCGCATTCTCGGCATACGAAGCTTGCAGAATGCCACCACCATTGGCCACCCAATTCGGTGCTGGTTGAACTTTTTTGGCAACAGGAACGGTCTCAACCAAACTCGAATTGATAACCAAAGCACTACTATGTTGATCACTGACCTCAACTAAAATAGTCCTATCCACAAGTTCTGGGTATCCTGGTGTTAGCGTGTTCGAATATCCCGGGACCTTAAGAGTTTTATAAGTCGCATTCCAAGTAGAATTAGCCCAAGTCTCTGGCGGCGGAATGATTTCTATACGTAAAGAGTTTTTAGTTTGCGCTAAAATGTGAACGCCATTCCCGAGGTCAACCATTCCCGGTGTCGCGATAGGCCCGGTCGAGGGATCGTTACCTGCGTTCGGATTAGGATCTGTTGTTCCAGAGTTAGTGTCACTGGGATCAGCCGGCGGAGCCGTTAATATTATTAAGGGTCTTGCACTGACGGGTCCATGCTTCTCTTTAGCACCATTAAAAGCCACATCTTCGATGATATAGTAATAGAGAGTACCGTTTTCAACCTCGTGATCCACAAAGCGGTATTTTCCTTTATACGACGTTGACGAAATAATGTTTCTCACCAACTCAGAATTGATTTGAATAAATCCGCTAGACATGTCGAGACTGCGGTAAACATTAAATCCCTGGTGATCAAGTTCAGAAGCTGTTACCCATTCAATTGACACCGCATGATTGTACGGTTTAGCAACCAGTGACAATAGCGAAACTGGTGAAGCTGACGACGCCATGCTAATGGTGCATGAAGCCCCTTCTGCCGAATCCCAAATATGATCGTCGGGGGAACAGTCAACTAATGATTGTTGTCCTGGCCACCAATTACCCCACCATTCTGTAAACGTAATTGTATTTCCACCACAAGCCGTTGCGTACACGGTATAATAAGTGCCCGCTAAACAACTTTGACCTGAATTTGCCGCATTGAATGCGCCCCACTCAAATCCCACATTTGCGGCGGTTGCCGGTACGGCACCGCTCGTGTTTACTTGCATACCCCTACCGTTCGTAGCAAGATTTGTAAACTGACCGCCACTCAAATTTGAAAGTGTGGTGGAGCCATTTATCTGCATACCGTTCGCATCTAAATAATCTAACCAAAACCCAGTGAGATTGACGGTGCCAGAAGTTGCGTTAAACGACCACGAACCAGAAACACGACTTACTTTGCCTTTGTTAGCTGAGCTTTGCACAAAGGTATCATTAACACCCGAAGTTTTAAATGTCCCGCCAGTCACACTAAGTGTAGTGCCGCTAGCCATCAATATAGTTCCGCCATTTTGCACGTCGACGGTCCCTGCAGGAATTGCGAGACCATTTGTTAACGTCAGTGTCGTACTCGCAGGAATTTGGAAAGTGAAATTAGACCCAGCAGGAATCGTCAAATTAGTAATTGTCATAGTAGAATTAACACGAACTGAGCCGCCAGTTGTTTTATCAAATGTTAATTTATTCATAGGTTGGGCGGTACTCGCCACAGTCTGAGCGCTGCCGGTTCCGCCGTCCATCATGCGAACAGTACCAGTGCCGCTCATTGTAACTGAACCCGAAGTATTGTCGTAGTTTCCATAAACTTGAAGAGTTGAACCGGTGTTAATTGTTAAGATCCCGTTACCTATACTTACGTTTCTGCATGCTTGAGTCGCTGTACTGATAATAGGATCGTTCGCTACGTTGACGAGAGTGCAAGTTTTTGTGGAATCGGGAATTCCGCTTGTCCAGTTACTCGCCAAATTCCAAGCTGTACTTGTAGTTCCAGTCCATGTGGTATTTGAAGCGCCCACAATTGTAGAGGGAGTCGTGGCAAGTGCCACAGGAAATGCCGTCGCCACAGCATAACCGAGGCTATTTACCAAATCAGCCGAGACATCAATTTTTGCACTTATGGTCCGAGCATTAACGGCACCCGGAGCAACATCCATCTCAACATAAATACAACGGAGTGGTGGGGATGTTGCACTAAAGTGAATTCTCGCGTCTCCCGCCAAGAAAGTGAATGTCTTAGTTAATGGGGAACCGGCAAAGGCTCCTGTGCCAATAAGAGTTCCGGCTGAGTTGTTACAATCACTATCGTAATAGACTCGGACCTGACTTATATCTGAGGCCACAGCCGTTCCAGTGGTTGAAAGCCTGAGTGTTGTTATATCTGTATCTGCATAGGTACCGGCTAAAACTTGCTGGAAGCCAAAGCGGCCCATGTTATATGTAGTGCCGGCGTTCACTGTGGTGGGGCTGGCAGCTTCACGAGTGATATTTATGGTGTTGAGTCCCGGCGCCCAAGCGATCGTATAGGTACCACTATTGATACTGCTGCTGGTGCCTCCGGCGTCGCCTGACCAATTATTAAGTGTCAAGTCTGGGTTGGGGGCGCCACCAGTCACTGCAGAGGCATCAATCGTTTTTGTTCCTGTTGCTACCGATCCCGCCAAATCAAATTTACAATTGTCCAAAGTTGCAACTGGAATGGGAATAGCTAGGGTTAAAAACTTGGTATTGTTGTTTACGGGATATGTAAAATTACAATCTTGCAACTGATTGGTCGCGTTTATAGTAGCGGTTCCATTTATAGCCACACCTGCGACGCCCAAGTGGTCAAAAGTAAAATATCTCGCTGCAATGGTTCCCGCAATGACCACATTAAATGCGTTGGCTCCACCAGTTGAAGTCATGACAGAATTTAAAACTGCAGAAGTTCCAATCATATTTAACGTCGCACCACTATTAATAGTAAAAGTTCTTCCGTTAGACATTCTTACCGTGCCCGCTGAAATATCAAATGTCTTACCAGTCAAAACAGTTACGTTATTTGTAAAGGTCACCGTTCTGCCAGAATTCACTTTAAATGTGTAAGCCGAGCCTCCCGTAAAATCGATCGATGTAATAGGTACACTTGCACCAGTAATGGCAACGGTTCCGGCCGTTTTTCCAAAGGTCACATTAAATATAGTGCTACCGCTACTAAAGTTTTGATTAGCAGTACCTTGAAAGTTTAAAGCACCACCTGAGTTTGTAAAAGTGCCCGTATTAATAAAATCCCCGTGCACATCCCAAGTTCCAGCTGACATTGTCATTGAGCCCTGTAAAGTTACACTCTTACAAATGATTGTTCCTGCTGCTACGTTTGGCCAGACAGTCAAACCAGTAGGAATTGTACAATTAACTGTCGATGTAGGCACTCCCGCAGACCAGTTTCCGGCAGTACCCCAAGCGGTACTTACCGATCCGTTCCATGTCGTATTTATCGCACCACTTATGGCAATCGCCGTGCCTAAATTGACTGGTACTGGTGTAGCGTCAGCAATGGCGTAGGCCTGGTCATTGGTGACATGACTATTGATGGCAACCTCGACCCCTACGGTGTTTCCGTTTGTGGCACCAGATGGAATATCGTATTGGACATAAATGCAAACGGTAGGTGGTGTTGTAGCATTGAAGGGAATAATCGCATCAGTAGGGTTAAGATTAAATGTTGCGGTACCCGGCGATCCACTAAATATACCCGAACCGATAAGTGTACCACCAGCGCTGTTACAATCTGTCTCGTAATAAATGCGAACTTCACTGACATCTGCTGCTATGGCCGTTCCTTTAAGGGTTAGTTTTAAAGTTGTAAGTGCAGCATCGCTATAAGACGCGCCCGCGAGAGTTTGTTTAAAGCCGAAACGCCCCATCAAATTTGCTGTCGAAGGAGCAGTAACTGAACCAAGTGCGGTGGCAGCACTTTGAGTGAGATTTATGGTATTTACACCTGCGCCCCAACTAATTGTATAAGACCCTTCAACTTCAAAGGCATCGCCAGCAATATCGCCTAAGTAACCACTCATGGTGAGAGTACCCGCCGCAGCACCTGTCGTGTTGATATTCTTTGGCGTCGCTGCCGCGGAGCCGCCTTTATCAAACTTGGTGTTGTCCATTGTATCAGTTGGAACTTGGCGTTTTAAAAAGAGCATCGTGGTCGAAGCGTCGACAGGATATGTAAAACTACCATCTTGCAAATGGTAAGTGACGTCAATGGTTGAACCGCTTTCAACACTAACTCCTGCTGATGATAGATGATCAAACTTATAGTACTGCGCCTTGATTGTTCCATTGATAACAGCGTTAAATTTATTACTTCCACCCGTCATAGTGGCTAAGTTGGCACCGGAACTACCAATCATAATTAAAGTTCCATTGGCACCAACCGTAAAAGCCGTGGCATTGCCCATGGTCAGCGTACCACCAGCGGCAATGGTAAAGGTTCCTGCACTAACAGTGGCTCCTCCGCTAAACGTCAGATTTTTTCCACTCGGTATTAAAAAATCAAAGTTTTGCCCAGCCTGCATATTTACTAGCGATGTAACTGTTAGAGCACTTGAGCCGATGTTGACGTTTCCACCAGCAGTTTTAGCAAAACTAATACTGCCAATGGTCGTACTACTTGTAATTGTTTGATTTGATAAAACCCCCCCGTCCGCAAATTCAAGAGTGGCAGTTCCCGCCAAGTTTAACGTACCAGTATTGGTATAACCACCATAGACAGAAAGTTTGTACCCCGTAGAAATATTCAGCGTGCCGTTTCCGATGATGACAGTTTTGCAAGTGGCATTACCGCTTGTTACGTCAATGGTAGGATTCCTAACGCTGCTATCAATCCGACAGCTGATGCCGCTGGTAGGAACGGTAGCAGGACTCCAATTGGCAGCTAAATTCCAATTGGTGCTTGTACCGCCCACCCAATTTACAGAGGAACTTCCAGAAATTGTACCAGGTGATCCCAGAAAAAGAGGTGGTAGAGTATTTGAGTCCACCGCATAACCCGCCGAGCTCGCAAAATCAGTGGTTAAAACTAACTCCACCCCTGCGGTGTTGCCATCAGTGGCTCCCGAAGCAATAACATATTCAACATAAAGACATTTTTTTGGTGGGGTTGAAGTATCAGCATTGACCGTGGCTTCGCCCGCCGTAAAAGTAAATACACGAGAAGCCGGGTTACCCGAAAATGCTCCGCTATCAACAAGTACACCGCCGGCACCAGCACAAGTAGCGTCGTAGTAAATTTTGACGTCTGAAATATCATTACTGGAAGCCGTACCAGTTAACGTCAAGCGAAGGCTTGTAATATCCGTGTTTACAAAAGACGCTCCTGCCATAGCTTGTTTGAAACCAAAGCGCCCCATATTATAAGTAGAACCCGCATTAAGCGTGACGGGTGAAGTCGCTTCTTGTGTGATTTCTATGGTATTTGTGGCGTTCAACCAAGCTAGTAAATAGGTGGGATCATTATCAAAAAACGGTCCCGCTAAATCACCAGTATAGTTATTTAATGTGAGTGTGCCGCCAGCACCATTGGTGGCCGTATCAATATTAGTGGTGCCCGTGGCTGACGACCCGCCCGACGTAAATGTCATATTGTCCATTGAATTTGTAGGAACAGCCACGTCAAGGTCTAACATTTTTCCATTGTTGCCTCTGGGATATCTAAATGTACCATTTTGTAAATGGTTGGTGGCATTGATCGTACCGGCAATATTTAATCCCAGCGTACCTAGGTTTTCAAATTTGTAATAATTCGCACTTATAATACCACCCGCTGCGACGATAACATTGTAAGAGTTTGCAATGTTGTCAGATGTAACCACAACATTTTGATTGATGTTTCCCACAAGCGTAAACGTACAGCCGTTATTGATAGTTATGGTTCTATTGTTTCCCATCTTTAAAGTAGCGCCGGCCGCGATTTCTATTCCGTTTCCTGCAAGTGCCGCGCAAGTGAGATTGCCCTTGATCGTCAAGGTATAAGGAGCATTTACACGAAGCGTGCCATTAGTGACTGTGACATTCCCCCCATTGCCAGAGGCATCGCCGATAGTAGTATCGCCGTTGATTTCTACATAATCATTGCCTGCCGCTCCCGTATTATTAATTGTCACATGGGCCGGTACTGGGGTCGCAATCGAAACGCCTTCAGCGACAGCACCACTAAAATTGAGAGTGCCAACATTTGTGGGAGTTTGAAATATAAAACCAGGGTCAATATTTATTCCACCAGTAAGATTCAAGATTCGCCCTGTGGCATTAAAGTTGAGCGTTCCCCCCGTTAAAAAATTAGCGACCTGACAAGTTCCGGTAGCATCGAGAACGGCTACGTTAGTACCGACTCCCACTTGGCAGTCACGAGTCCCGGTCGGAACCACTCCACCTGACCAATTTCCAGCATTGCTCCAAGCCGTACTTATGTCTCCTTGCCACTTTCTAATTACATCACCGACTATAACAATATCTGGAGAAGCCAAAACAGGCGGTGCTGCGGAATCTGAAAAGGTATAGCCCTGACTGTTAACCACGTCGTTTGTACCCTGAACGCCAAGACGAATAGTCTTATTATCTTGGGCGGTGCCGGTAGTTCTAACTTGCACATGAATACAGTGTTTAGCAGTGTCACTAGAAGTTGTGACAACTCCCGAGGCAATAGCAACTGTATAGCTCAGGGGTGAACTGCTGAGTGAAACCTGATTCGCTATAACAGTGTCAGTACCAACAGTGAGTACGCAATCCATACTGCCTGCAGCATCTGCGTATACCGTTATATAATCGATATCCGAAGTTGTAGCCGTACCCAACATTGAAATTTTAATGCTAGTAATATTAGTGAGAGTCGATGCCTGATTGAGAGCAAAAGAAAAAGTGCCGCCGGTAACTGTGGTCGCTTGATTGATAGTTGCTGGTGGGTTTGAAAAATCCACAAGAGATAATTTAGTGCCCCCTTGCGCACCCCAAAGAATTTTATTTCCGGTATCGGCTCGTTCATTTGCGGTATTACCATTTCCTGTCCAATTATTAACAGTAATAGCAGTGCCGGTATAGGCGCTGTTAAAGTTTTTTGTCCCAGCCAAATTAGCATCATTTGAAAAGCCAAGTTGATTCATAGTCGCAGGCAACGTAGCGCCGTTAGCGACTCTTATGGCATCGCCATTTAATTGTGGGTAATGAAATTCTCCGTTATCGAGTTTTTGCACAATGCCAGTGGCCCCAATATTCAATCCAGAAACTGCCATGCGCGATAACAGAAAGTAGTCGGCGTTAAGGATGCCGTTCATGTTAAAGGTCCAACTGTCGTTAAAATCTTGTCCTGAAATTTTACCCGAATTTCCTGAAGCGCCTGCTATAATTAGCGAGGCATTATTATTAACAGTAAGCGTGCGGCCGGTATTAAATTTAAGAGTGGCACCTGGCATAATTTTTAAAGTGCCCGCTACAGTAATATTAGCAGTAGATGCCCAAGTCACACCGGAACCTATGATGACTGTACCTCCGGCGGGAATGGTAACAGCACCCCCTCTATAATCTAAATCGCCATTGAGTTTTAAGGTACCCGTCCAACCGGCTGTGAATTGCAGCTGAGTATTCATCCTAAAAGGTTTCGTACTTGTAACGGTGTTGTTATTGCCAATTTCTAAAATTTCTAGAAGGTCGTAATTCTCAAGAGTTTGTACTGGTGAGCCAGGTACACCCATTTTTAAAGTAAAACTAGCTGAACCCACAGTAAATGAATTGGCGGTGAGGTTTCTAAAATAGTCGCCATTGATAGTAAGAACTCTGTTGTTTCTGTTAGCCGTTAATGTTCCTGATTGAATCTCGAGACAACCCACTGAATAAGCGGTATCAAAATTAGGGATTTGCGCTCCCGAAACAATAACCACGTCTTCAGTGGTGGTATTGGGGATATCATCCGCCGACCAATTGGCAGCGGCACTCCAGTTGGCGCTGCCTGCTCCTGAGTCCCATGTACGCACGGTACCGCCGCAAGCTGCTTGTGCCTGGTTTTGAAAAGTGCTGGCCAGAAAAACCACAGAAAAGAAGGCCGCGAACTGCATTGGCTGCAACAAGGAAAAGTGAAACAAGTAGTAGAATGAATGGCTAGTTGAAAGCCCGGTCCAGAGACGTCCCATATACCCAACTTATCGGAATTACAGGACACCTACTTTAGTAGAGTCGGGTCAGTTTCTGAAATTGAGTCAGTAATACTTACGCTTGTCTGAGTGCGAGATGCGTCGACATCTCATATTGCGAAAGCTAGACCAATCTTTGGTTTTTTCTCACATTGATACGCTCCTGACTAAAGTCTAACTAGCTAAATGTCGGTAACTAATACAACCTCACAACGGGAATATTGCGGCTTGCCTCGGGTGTTACGTTAGAGGTCGGCGGAATCAATACAGTCGGTACCGGAACTACATGATTGGTGCTAGACAAAATGGCGGTTTAAAAGTATTTTAAATTAATGTCGTTTATTGAAAAAAACTTTTCCGAACCTATTAGACACAATCCCTATCTACATAAAATTGTTATTGATTATCTTAAAACTCAAAACCAGGGCCAAGTACTAGATCTGCCTTCTGGCCCCGGTTATCTCATTCGCGATTTGCAAGCCCTTGGCTTTCAGGGTGTGGCTGGAGAAATTGATGAGTCGCTCCATTGCCTCACAGGAGTCGATTATAAAAAGATCAACATGACTGAACGCTTTGACTTTAGTGATGAGAAATTTTCTTATGTAGTGTGTGTTGAAGGCATCGAACACATCGATAATCATTTTGCATTTTTGCGCGAGGCCAGGCGAGTGCTTAAAAAAGATGGTCAATTGGTATTGACGACCCCCAACACTTTAAGTCTCGGCAGTCGTTGGAATTTTTTTTGGAGTGGTTTTCACACCATGGCTTCAAGCCCTATCCCAGTGACAAGTCCCAACATGTACTTTGAGCACATCAATCCTATCGCTTTTAATCAACTTTATTTTGCGTGTGCAAAGTCAAACCTTCGAATTGAGAAAATTCTCACCCATCGCTATAAAACAAGCTCGATGATTTGGTATTATCTCTTTTATCCCTTCGTTTGGTTTTCGATTTACCGCGCCTGTTTTATCCGCGAAAAATCTCCCCAGAATCGCGCCGCTAATAAGGACCTCTTTAAATTTTTAATGTCGAAAGAAAATCTTTTGGGCACTCACACTATCATCATTGCGAGAGCGATTTAACAGGGGGCCATTTGTTTCTTGATTTTATTATTGTATTGGGTGTGGCCACCGTCGTTGCCACCTTGTTTTACTCGGTCAGACTGCCTCCCATAGTGGGCTTTCTTATGGCCGGAATTATTGCTGGCCCTCACGGCTTGAAACTAGTCCATTCCTCATTAGATGTAAAATACGTCACCGAAATTGCGGCCTTTCTTTTGATGTTTACTCTTGGCCTCGAGTTTTCTTTTAAACGCCTTACCGAAAGTCGTCGGGCGCTATTAGCTTATGGCACTGCTCAAGTAGTGGGTACGGTGGTTATAATTTCGGGACTCTTGCATCTTTTTTTAGAAATGACTTGGCCAAAGTCATTATTTATAGGATTTTTGGTGGCCCTCAGTTCAACAGCCACGGTTTTTAAAATATTGCAGGACAATCGTGAGACCGAAACTAACTACGGCCAAGTTAGTATTTCCATTTTGCTCTTTCAAGATTTAGCAGTGATTCCAATGGTTCTCATTTTGCCCTTTTTAGCCCAAACTGCAGTGACAGAATCAAACCTACTCAGTCAGCTATATAGCATTGCCACACGACTCGTCGGCACTATTTTGCTTGTTGGGGTTTTTTCAAAATACTTAGTTCCCGGTTTACTTAATCGAGTGGCACGAACTGGCAGCCGTGAGATTTTCTTTTTTTGCATATTGTTTATTTGTGCGGGCACTGCCTATTTGATAAATTACTTAGGCCTCTCACTAACTCTCGGCGCTTTTATTGCCGGCATGATGATCTCAGAATCTCCCTATGGAAAACAGGCAACATCCGACTTTATTCCCCTGAGGGATAACTTCTTGGGACTATTTTTTGTTTCTATCGGTATGCTTTTGGACTTAAGTTTTATTGTGCAAAAGTTTGGTTCGGTTGTAAGTCTTTCGTTAGGGATGATTTTAGTGAAGGTTTTAGTTATTTATTCTGCTCTTTGGTTCTTAGGCAATCCCAGCTCTCTCGCGCTAATTACCGGACTTATATTGTGTCAGGTAGGTGAGTTTTCATTTATTCTCGTCGAAGAAGGACTAAAGCTAAATCTCATAAGTGCTAATGAACGCCAATATTTTTTGACAATGTCTGTAATGTCCCTCGCTGCAACTCCCTTCTTTTTGCGACTAGCGCCACGAGTGGGACTGGCAACCCAATATCAGCAATTCTTGCCCAAACAAATTACAAAGTTTGCCGAAACTCTCAGAAGTAGTATTTCGAGGTTTGCGGCAGCAGGAGGAGGCTTCAATACTCCCAAAGAGAGAATGTCAGGGCATACGATTATAATTGGTTTCGGTATTGCCGGACAAAATCTGGCCCGCTCTCTTAAAGTTCTTAATCTCCCCTACCAGATTATTGAAATGAACGCCGACACCGTAAATCGATTTCGCAAAGAGGAACCCATTTTTTTTGGCGACGCCGCCAGCGCTGAGATTTTAAGGAAAGCCAATATAGAGACCGCTCGACTTGTGGTTCTGACTGTAGCCGGATCTAAAATCATGGAGTCTGCTTTAGCAGCGGTTCATCGCCTGCGCCCTGATATTCGAATTATTTTGAGAGCTCAGTACTTACGAGAATTGAGCGATTTAAGACTTTCGAGCAAAACCGACGTCGTGATGGGGGAAGTCGAAACCACACTCGAGATTCTGACTCGAGTGTTAACGGAGTACGGGGCCGATC
Source organism: Pseudomonadota bacterium (assembly GCA_034439715.1). Taxonomy (GTDB): domain Bacteria; phylum Bdellovibrionota; class Bdellovibrionia; order Bdellovibrionales; family SG-bin7; genus JAWXAY01. The sequence continues at coordinate 26,932 of JAWXAY010000033.1, read as the reverse complement.
CTGCAAAAATTTATGAACTCAACACGAAAACTCGAAAATCGATTCAAGAAAACGCCAAGTATTCTTTGGAATCTCTGAGCGCTAATATTCATCTGCCGGGTTGGCAAGTGATCAGTAATATGCGGCCTATCTCTTTGGGTTCTGAACATAAAGCGGTCGGAAAAACGTTATTAGAGCTAAACCTAAGGCAAATTACGGGGGCCAGTGTGGTTTCGGTGTTTAGGGCCGTGCTTGGCACGACTCATCCCCATCCTGACTTCGTATTTGAGACAGGCGATATCGTATACGTTCTAGGGACCAGCGCCGAATTGGATCTCGCAGAGAATTACTTTAAGTAGAAAAAAAGAGGCCCTACTTGTGTGAGAAGTAGGGCCGGAGGGCATGTAAAAGGCTACTAGCCAGATACACTAGAAGCAGATGCTTGGTCTCTTCTGATAACAGAATACTAAATTGCGCCAAATAATTAAACTTATGTTTTGGCGCGATTGCCGATAAGAGTTTACCTATGGCAAGAATAAACGTCTCACTTTTAGAAACTCTCGATTCGAGTATCAAATCGGGTCATGCAAAGAGCGTAAAAGAGACCCTTCGCGATTTAAAAGCGAAGCATGTTCCTGATTCCCTACTGGGATTCACTGTGAAAATCTTGAATCGGTGCGGTTTGCCAAAAAAGGCCATAGCGCTACTTGATCCGGTGGTGTACCCCGAGGACACCCTCGGTCGCAGTCCAACCAATATTGAACTCGCCGAGTACGGCTCAGCCCTCAATCAAATTGGAGCCTACAATGATGCTCTCAACATTTTTAAAGAAGTGAGTGTCAAAGCAGCCCCCATGGTAGAGCTTTACCACGCTCTGACGCTCTTCAACCGCTTTGAATACGCAAAGGCTATTCCACTATTGCAGAGTTTTTCTGAGAACCCACAGATTTCTGTCTATGAAAGATTTATGGGCAAAGTATATTTAGTAGAAGCCTATTTAGCTGAGCAAAAATATACACAGTCCTTTCGCAATTTAAATGATATTGAAGCCTATGCAAAAAAAAATAATTTCAAGTTCTTATTGGGCAGAGGCTTAGAATTAAGAGGGCAAGCGCTGGTTAAACAGTCCGATTTTCAAATGGGCGCCAAGTTTCTCGAGAGCGCCGCCATCCTTCTAAAGAATGCTTCGCTCAAAAATCAGCTGGTGGTCGAAAAATGGCTGACTATTGCTAATATGGGTTTGACCGGTGGCAAAAACTCACTCTTGAAACTGCGGCAGGTGAAATTAAATGCGGTCGAACTCGATCATTGGAAGACCGTACGTGAGTGCGATTTTTATGAAGCTCTATTTACAAGAAATGATGAATTGTTTATGAAGGTTTATTTCGGCACTCCCTTCGATGCCTTTCGTACGCGGCTTAAGGCAATATATAACGATAAGATTGTTTTACCCGAAACTTATCTTTGGAATCCCATGGAAGCCAAAATTTCTCCCAAAGAAAAAATCAACGCTAATATCGGGCTCGAATTCCGCTCCGGCGAGAAGTTAAAAACGGGGCATCTCCTTCATAGGCTATTTCATACCTTAGCTTCTGATTTTTACGTCCCATTTAGAACTGAAACTCTCTTCAATTTTCTTTTTCCGGAGGAACACTTTCATCCACAGTCTTCGAACAACAGAGTATATTTTGCCCTGGCGCGCCTCTCACAATGGTTTAATAAATTAAAAATTCCGGTCGAAGTTCGTCACCAGCCTAGCGGCTACCGATTGTATATTACTAAGCCGTATGGCATTGAAGTGTCCCTTCAATCTCAAAGCGATCTGTCTTTAGACGTTGTCGAGCAACTCAAAAAGCGACTTCCTATGGGTGAGGGATTTTCGGCGGCGGTGGCTGCGAAACTTTTGGATATTCCCCACCGCACAGTGAACAGAAAATTACAAAGGCTCGTCAATGAAGGGCGCTTGATTTGCAAAGGTGCGGGACCATCGACAAGATATTATTTCAATTAGTAAGTTAAATTGTAATCACGTTGCAAAAATGCTACTTGTCGTGCTACTTCTCCGCCATGAATTCCGGCCTAGGACTAAGTATTTCTAAAAACATAATGAAAAACCACGGCGGCGAGCTTTAGCATTTCTTTGAATTGTGAATTTGCAAGAAGACTTTTTAAGCTCTGGCTATTTTTTGGATAATCCATAGATTCCACTTTTTCGGCTCGAATGTACTTTTCACTGTTTATTCGGTACATTGCAGATACTCATTCTTCAGGTAATATTCTACAATAGAATTAAACTCCTTTGCCATATCGGACGTAATTCTGCAGTTCATATCTGCTAAGGAATTTTTAACAAAAAAATTTCCACCAGAATAGAGACGCGACCCCTTGTTCGATCAATATGGCTTCCCGCCTACCATTGCTACCAGTGTATAAAACATATTCTCCCGTCAAAGTGATCACTCTGATGTAAAAAAAACTAGTCAATTCTCAGTTTGAATCAACGATACAAGCATCTGATTTAAAACTATATTATTGATTTGAGACAACTATTTTATTGGCACCCCGATTGCGACATAATTGCATAGCGGGAATCCAGTTTGTTTATATTCTCGTATTTAATCACATGCAGGCATAAATAATGAAGCCTGATTAACCGGAGGGGCGGGAAAATGTTTAAAGGGATCAAAAGTATAATTTATCTTTCTATAGTAGCTTATTCACTCACTTCAAATGCCATGGGAATACCACCTAAAGACTCAGTAGTCAGTCGTCCAGTAGTCAATACTCCAATAGTCAAACCTCCAGTAGTCGTCATCAATACAGCTACGCTTGGTGGTGGTCGCTATAATAACTATAATAAACAAGTAGCATATAAGGGATACGTAATAGTGACGGGAGATAAATTGGGCGATAGCTGCATCTCTACCAGTATGTTCATTAAAGGTGGCACGTACGACGGAAAACTATGGGTTCGGGCAGGTCTGTTTGGTCTAGGAGATTATGCACAAGTCTTAACCTACTGGAATCCGTCGAATGAGGAATATAGCTATACTACCTTGAAAGAACGCAATATAATCGATTTACCAGGTCGAGTTGGCAATGCGGCAATGGTTGAAGTCAGAATGGATAATGCTCGAGTAGCTTGGGACTATGTTTATGTGGGACCCTACGGAAGGCAGGTGCAATTTGCTAAAACACTGTCTGCTGGAATTCACACTATTAAGCTTTGTCTAACGGGTGATAGCGAAACTAATATTCGGGCAAAAAATATTTTTATTGGGCCAACCATCGTACTCACTCCCCGTTAATATAGTTTTAAATTATCTTTCAAAAAGGCCGAATAATCTTCGGCCTTTTTTATTTAGTTACTGAAACTGTTTCCAACGGCCTGTTGTTAATAAAACCCGGAGTTTGTACATGGTCGGGGCGACAGGATTTTATCGAAAAACTAGCTAGCCTTGTGCCACCGCCCCGCATGCACATCATCCGTTACCACGGAGTATTTGCTCCGAACTCGAAGGCTCGACCCAAAATTGTGGTCAAAAATAAAACTCCCAATGACGTTTTAGATAAAACTGAACCCAAACCACCCGCCTCGGCCAGACAGATCTCTTGGGGTAGGCTCATGAAGCGGGTCTTTCAGATCGATGTCACCACTTGCGGCAACTGCGGGGGTGACGCCAAGATTATTGCGGCCATTCTCGAAAAAAAAATCATCGAGAAGATACTCACGCACTTGGGCCTTGAGACCTCGCCGCCGGCACTCCACCCTGCCCGCGCCCCTCCGCAGATGGGCTTTGAGTTTCACTAAATAAATTAGCAGGATTTTTCGGGGCTTTTGGCCAAAATTTTGGCTCGGGGGGCAGGTGTTATCAAAAATGGGGAGATCCGAGTCCTAGGCAGTCAGTTTTCACCTAATAAAGCCTATAAAAACATAATTTACCTACTATCTTGAAATGCTAATCTGAAGAATTCTAAACTAATGAACAAACCAGTGTTTTTTCCTTCAATGAGCAGCGGAACTATGCCGGCGGAGTATCTGACATTCCTGACTTCGTCGCCATACCAAAGCAAATTTAACCGACATGAGCGTTTTATTTTAGACAGATAGCTAGTTCCTATGCAAACGTCGAGCTCTACGTAAAACTTTAGTTTATTCTGGGGCAAGAAATGGTGGGCCCTGAGCAAAAACTCCCTGTGCCCTGGCCACTGCTGTCTCTACCATATATGCAAGATATTGGGGTAGTACTGACCTGACCTCTACATGTCGAACAGGAGCCTCCACCAAATATGCATTGGTACATTGGCACAAACGGCGGAACTGTTGGCAAGGTACAATTAGCGCCGCTCATTGTACCGCCTAGTGCGGTACACATCTCAGCGACCGCAGTCGCGAGAACGCAAGCATCCACATCAACGATTGTTCCTGTAACGCTCAATACCACTGTCGGTCCGTCAACTGGAAAACTCCTATTCGTTCCGCCTCTTTCTTGGACGGTCATCTTTAGTTTCATTTCGTATTCGCCTGGAGGTACTAAGCCATCATTAGGTGCTCCGTTTAACTTGAGAGTCGGTCTAAAAAGATTAACTTCAGTTACATTGATAAGCCTATTGTTGTTTCCATAACTTATTTTTAAAACATTAAGTGGATTTGTTGGGGGGGGTATTAATTAAAGAGGTAATATTAGCATTGTCTCCTCCGGCGCCACTTACGAAACTCAAATTCAAACCACCAAAACTAACGTCGCAATTTATTTTTTTTCTAGCATCAATGTAAGCTCATGTTTAAATTGATTCGCCTCCATTTTAGCTTCGAGGTAATGAGTCATGCGAATCTGGTTAACAAATTGTTGAGTAACTGCCGTCATTACTATTAGACCCAAGCCAGCGGCCACCATTACGCTTACAAGTGAAAAACCCTGATTTTTTAACGCCATACTCTCTTTATCGGCTGGAGTTGCACTTACCTATTGAATTCGGGAAATCGACTGGGTTTGCTTTAAAAGTAAAAATCTTATTTTGAGATTATTATAGCTTCCTTCCTCTAGATGATTCCTGCGCTAAATATCACTTGCTTATTTTACACATTTATGTGTAAAATGGATTTGTGAAGCGTCGAGATCTGGAACGAAAACTAAAGCAGCTGGGCTGGTGGCAAATCACAGGGTCTAAACACGATAAATGGACTGACGGTATTAATGCCGTTGCTGTGCCAAGACACAGAGAAATTAATGAATACACGGCAAAGGGAATTCTTAAAGAAGTGGAACAGTACAATAAAATAAGAGGTTCAAAATGAAATTAGAGGGATTTTTGAAAAAACCGAGTTCGAAAGAAAAAATTTGGGCCATTGAAATACCTGCCATTGGAATTTTTACTCAAGGTAAAAGTAAAAAAGACGCCTATCTTATGGCAAAGGACGCCATTGAGACAGTCGTGGATGAGAAAGGGTTCGCTGTGGTGATTGAGCCTTTGGGTGATCTCAGTTTTAGTGTTTCAGCCAATGAACAGCGATTATTAATAGGGCTTTTACTGCGTCGACAGCGGGCCATAAGCGGGCTTACTCTAATGGAAGTGGCTAAACGTCTACATTCGAAGTCACCCAATGCCTATGGACGGTATGAACAGGGGAAAGTTTTGCCATCTCTCGATAAACTCGCAGAGCTTCTTAGAGCAATCGATGAAGATTTAGATCCGATCTTAAAAATTAAAGATTTGGCAAGCTGACAAATCAATAGCGCTCACCCAATACCCGATTAAGCGTCGATTAATAGATTGCCTGCCTAATGGGTTGGTTACTTTTGAAGGCCTTCTAATACTAAAACCATCGTTTTAAATTTTTTTAGAGGTGCTTTTTCGACCAACTTTGATAAGTGGTACCCGGGACAGGACTTGAACCTGCACACCTTGCGGCACTAGATCCTAAGTCTAGCGTGTCTGCCAATTCCACCACCCGGGCATTAGGTTTTATTTCTCTGTCAGCTTACGATAATCCGGTGCTTTCATCAGGACAGCCAACTCTTTTTCGGTGTCCATTTCAATTCGAATTAGCCAACCTTCATTCATAGGATCATCATTCATCACTCCTGGATTGTCGTTGAGAGCATTGTTGATCTCAATAACCGTTCCAGAGACTGGCGAGTAAAGCTCACTGACACTTTTAACACTCTCTACAACACCAAATTTTTCATTTTGACTTACTTTTTGTCCTTCTTCAGGAAGTTCAACGTAAACTATTTCACCCAAAGCATCCTGGGCATAATCAGTAACTCCCACCGTCACAATATTCTCATCCACTTGAGCCCACTCATGATCTTTTGTATAATAAAATTCCTCAGGAACTTGAAATGCCATCTCTTTGACTCCTTAGTTCTTCGTCACAAATGGGGTTTTAACAACTCTCGCTTTAAATTTTTTGCCCCGAATATCCAATAAAATCTCTGTGCCCTCTTTGGCGTAATTAATATCAACATAACCAACGCCAATTCCCTCACCCAAAGACGGCGACATAGTCCCACTTGTTACCTTGCCGATTTCGCGATTGTCAAATGAAAACAAGGCGTAACCCCCGCGTGGAACTCCCCGCTCTAAAAGTTTAAAACCGATCAATTTTCGTTTTAATCCTGCCTCTTTACCTAACAGCATTTTATCTTTGCCCAAAAAATCTTTAGCCTGTGGTTTTACTACCCAGCCCAAGCCAGCCTCATAGGGATTAGTGTCGTCGTCGATTTCTTGACCGTATAGAGGATACTTCATTTCTACTCGCAAAGTGTCGCGCGCAGCCAAGCCCACAGGCTTCGCACCCAGTTTCGTCCCCATCTCAAATGTTTTTTGCCAAAAATCTATTGATAATTTCCAAGGAATGAAAATCTCAACACCATCTTCGCCAGTATACCCCGTACGCGCGACAAAACATGTGTTGCCCTTAAATTTTACTTCTTTAAAATTGAAACTCGGGAGTATAGCAAAATCCTCACCAAGTAGCTCATTCGCAAGTTGTAAAGCTTTGGGTCCCTGTAAGGCGACTTGAGCCCACTGATCACTCTGATTTTCAAGCTTTGCGCCGCGATTGTTATCAAGAAGAAATTTGAAATCTTTGTTGGTATTAGAGGCATTAACACATAAGAGATAACTATTAGCGGGCTCTAAGCAGTAAACAATGAGGTCATCAACAATGCCCCCTTTGGCGTTTGGAAAAAGTGAATACTGCGCCTGACCTTTTAGGAGCTTCGAGACATCATTGGTAGTTGTCCATTGCAAAGTTTCGAGCGCTCGGGGACCGGATACTAAAATCTCGCCCATATGAGAAACGTCAAATACCCCGATATTTTCACGAGTGTTCTTATGTTCGGGGCCAACCCCTTCATATTGGATGGGCATGAGCCAGCCGGCAAACTCTACCATCTTGGCGCCCATTTTTTGGTGTTCTTCTTTTAAAGCAGTAGTCTTGAGCACGGCAGGCCTTTTTGTAAAAATTTCAGGCTTTTACTGTCACAGGACTCATGATTTCAGTCAAGCTGTTGCCCCGAATATAAACCGGTGAAATTCGCTTAAAAACAATTGTCGTCCTGATTATTGAAGGATTTACAAGAGAATCGTCAATTTTTTTGATATTTCAGTGACTTACGCTCTGTTTTTACTGGCTTCGGGATTGCTCTTAATCCCATTAACCTTGGGGTAATTCGTGGTGAATTTATTTAAAAATTTAATTTTTACTAGTTTGGCCGCGCTGATTTTAAGCTCATGTGGAAAATCGGAATTTGGCGATTTTAATCCCGAAGTTTTCGACTCGACGGAACTAACAGGTGGTACCTCTCCTAAAAACTCTCGCGTTTATACCCGGGCCTCGAACGGTTCTGACAAGGCACTTTCTGCCGCAAAAGCAGCTTCGAACCCTAAATCAGTATCAGATAAAATACTCACTTCGAGAGTTGTTAGTGTTGATATTGGACCTGACACCGATGCGGTCCCCGAAAATATGACTATCAGGGTAAGTCTTGAAAACCCTAATGATGAATTCATTTTTTCAGGTGAGGCACCGACTTCAAATAAAGTCGTTGTTGATCTCAAAGCATTAAACAGTCAATCCACTCTAAAAGTCTTCTGTTCTACGACTGAATGCCAAACATATGTGGGAGTGTTAAAAGCCGACGGCGCTTCGACCTCGTTTACCATGAGAAACGTCACGGCTAAAGCACGCTTACTCTTTTTAAATCAAGCCAGTACATTAGAATTGCTTGACAAGTTTTTGCTGACTCATCCGTTGCTTCCGATTTTTATAGAGAAGTTTACAGCTTCTACAGCAGTAAGTGCATTTGCTTCTGAAATTTCTATGGGAAGGTCAATCTTTAAAATAGAGCTCGCGATCAACTCGAATCAAAAAATTTGTCTTGAAGGAGAGCTGCAGAACACAGACCTTACGGGGCAGCCGCTGCCTCAAGTAAATATCACTTGTGGCACTCACTTCTTGCCTTTTCAAAGTTTAAAACTCATTGGAAATACCCAAAACGGACAAGTCGCCATTAGATTTGAAATTCCCGACACCGAAAATTATTTTGACCTTTTTGTGGATTTTAACGGTAAAAATATAGAACCAGCGAAAAAGCCTTTGCTGCAGCCCGATCTATCGGTCAATCCCCGAATGGCACCCGCCATTAACAATAATGCTTTTATCAGTATCAATTTACAGAAACCTAGGACTTCTCTTATTAATGAGCAATTCAGTCGCGACTTTCCTCCATTGGAGTTTCCCATAAAAAATTCTTCGGCGCTGACTTTTACTCCTGAAGAAACTTATGGCCACCAAATAACACAAAAATGGATACAGCGTTGGCAAGGAAATAAAATTTCGATTCCGCACTGCTTTAGGAGAGATTCAGCCGAGATAAACTATAAGCCGTCTCTTGTTCGATTTTTTAAAGCTTCGAAAGTATACTTCGAAAAAATAAAAAATCAGTTTGAAACTTTGGACGTTCCGGCAAACTTCTTTTTTACGACACTCGTCGAGTCGCCACGTTTTTTTAAGCCTACTCCGATAATTGAAGTCAGCAGTTCTGGTGCCGTGGGACCCTGGCAATTCATGCGAGCAACTGGCCGTGAACGTGGACTAAAAACTTTTGCACTGGTTAACGGGGAGGCCGACACCCGCGATGAGCGAGGGGATTTTATGAAAGCCTCGACAGCGGCAATAAATTACTTTGATTTTCTATTAAAATATTTTATTAAAGCCGACTACAAGCTTGCTTTTGCCGCCTACAACAATGGCGCGGGTGGGATTTATTCCTATATTCGAAATATTGTAAGTGTCGATAAGTATGATGCGTTCTTTAAGCAAAACTTCAAAAATAAACCTTTAGTCAAAAAACCCGACTTAGCCCACGAACGAATCAACAATAAATTTGGGAATCTCAAAACAAGCAAGGGCGACGACTGGTGGGATTTAGCAGAAAAGTGGGGCGAACAGTCTCCCGATTATTGGTTTTTACATGAGTTCCACATGATGTCTTGCGAGACTCGCGAATATGTTCCCAAGCTTATTTCGGCAATGATGATAAATGAAGATCCGAAAAAATTTGGTTTTTAGTTTTTCGCTACTTTGTTTGTAGTCGCTAGATCTAAGGTATTTTCTAGCAACATCGCTATTGTCATTGGTCCCACTCCCCCAGGAACGGGCGTGGCCGCTAAGCAGTGCCCCGCAAGCTCATCAAATCGAACATCACCGCAAAGTTTGGTATTCGTGCCATTGCCGTCTGGTATCCGGTGAATTCCCACATCAATTACAATGGAATCTTTCTTAAAATTTTCTTTGCCGAAAAGTCGCGGACGTCCCGCGGCCACGACAACGATATCAGCTTGTCTGGAATACTCGTTGATGTCTTTAGTTTTAGAATGACAAATCGTAACAGTGGCGTTTTCCATCAATAACAATTGCGCCATTGGTTTGCCAACTATTTCACTTCTTCCGATGACAACTGCCCGCTTGCCAGCAAGATCCAAATTATAATGTTTTAAAATTCTAATCACGCCTTTAGGTGTACAGGGGATGACTCGAGGCCTACCTGCCCAAAGCCGCCCCAAGCTGTCGTAGCCAAGCCCATCAACGTCTTTTAAGGGAGCAATTAGCTCGATAAAATATTCTTTGTCTAGATGAGACGGCAACGGAAGTTGTAACAAGATTCCATCCACTTCAGACTTATTATTTAGCGACTCAATAAGGTCTTCAAGCTCAGAACTTTCTGTCTCCGCCCTTAAATAATGGGGGAACGAGAGTATGCCACTAGCTTCGCAGGATTTGATTTTATTTTTGACATAAACTTGGCTGGCTGAGTCTCCTCCCACCAGAATAACCGCAAGGCCCGGCGCTCGCCCATTTTGTCTCTGGAATTCACTACTGCGAGCCTTAGTAAGTTCCGTACAACGAAGAGAAACTTCTTTACCATCCAGTATTATCAAAAATCAGCCTTTCATTTATACGTCCTAACTTTATTAGTCTAAACAGTTCGTTTTTCCAACACCTGGGGGTCATTGACTTTACGCAATAATTAGCCTAGAAAATGACTATTGATTTATTCTATCTTTTTTTGGGGAGGCTTTTATGGCAGCAAAAGTTACTTTGTCTGGTGATGGAGCAAGCATTAGTTTTTCGACGTCAGAACAGGCTCCAACAACGCTCAGAAAATTTAGACAATCCCAAGAAGTTGAGGGACTTTATCGTTTTATTTTCGAGAATGATCTACAAAAAGAGGCATATGACATTATCGAAAGTCTCCTCATGCAAAGAAAAAATCTTAAAATAGAAGCTAAAATCCAGGCCAAGGCCCAAGCGAAACAAGAAGCCATCGCTGCAAAGGTGGCTAAACAAGCCAAGGCCGTAAAGGTTCCAACAGCTAAACCCTTAAAAGAAGCAAAGGTGGCAAAGGCCGCTAAACCCTCAAAGCCTATCAAATCTGCAAAAATCGCTAAAAAAACCAAGAAAAAGTAATAACGTCCGGTTTTCGAACCAAGTAATTCTTCTGTTGTTGCTATAGTGCCTTTCCTTTGTGTGCCCCATCTTGCAATGGAGTCTCCCAAAAGGAGCACTTATGCTTAAAAATAATAAAGGCCAAGGACTTATCGAGTACCTAATTATAGTGGCGCTAGTGGGGGTTGCCACTATCGGAATGGTTCGCATCTTGGGCAACACCATAGAAAAACAACTCGCGAGCATTACCAATGGATTGCAGGGTCGACCTGATAAAAAGGTCGAAATGGAACAAATAGAATCGAACGACTATCAGAAAAAGGACCTGTCCGATTTTCTTAAGGGTTCTACCTCAAAGAAAGAAAAAAGGTAGGGCACTAGTTAATGGTTGAATTTTTAAGCACGTTAACAGTTTTATGCTTAGTCATTCCGAGCTTCTTGGCCGTAATCTATTTAGGTGTCGCCCGAGTTTCTATTAAATTTATTATAAAGCAAGCGGGAGTATGTCTTTCATTTGAAAGATCCGTTGGCACCTGCAGAACAAACTCAATTAAATTAGCCAGACGGCTTTTGCCTTTGGGAAGCATCACCAGTCTAAATCTCACCCGCAGTAAAAAAATGGCGTTAGTCAAAATAAGTTTTTCTATGGCAAACAAAATCCACTTGGCTGAAAGCTACGTCGTTGACTTGCCACTAAAGGCTGACGCCTTATGAAAAACAACGAGGGTTCACTATTTGTTGTTTTCCTTCCACTCATACTGACTGTGATGTTGGTCGGGGCTACGGCTGTTTATCTTTTTAGTTATCACGTTAAAACTAAAAATGCTTGTCAGCAGCATTTACTTCGCAGCCAAGAAATCTTAGCTGAAGCCCTAACTAATCTTCTAAACCTAAACGCTTTGGCCTCCTCGCTTCGATTGCAAGAAATCGAAACAAGAGCCGAACTTGCCGCCGCGGCTCCCTTTCCACCAGTTTACACCGCCGTTAAGGCTAGGTATTTAATCGTTCGATTAAACCAAGCCAATCTGCACCTAAAGCAAAAACAAATCATAGCCGAAGGTCAATTAAAAGCCATTTTGGAAACTGCAAAACTCAAGCAAGAGTTTAGGTATTATTCTACAGTTTACTCAGCAGCAAAAAACATAGCACTGATCTTGAATTCACCGAGGTTGGCGGTACGTGCAACTCCACCTAATGGCCTGGCGCCAAATTACAGTATTGTTCCTTTTTTTTCACAGACACAGAAACTAACGGCACGCTGGAGTATCCCAATTCGAAACTTACTTCTAACTGGACTTATGCCACCTTTTAGGAGAACGGACATTTTTAAACTCCAATGTTCCGCCACAATAGAAAAGAGAGGTCAAAAATGGCAAAGCTTTCTGGCCAGGGACAAATCGTGATTGAATTCATTTTATTTATCACTTTTTTTATGGTGCTGATCTTAATAACAAATAAAGTAATTGATCAATCTCAAAAAATTTACGTCAAACATCACCATGGAGGTAAACCGTGAAATCTGAAAAATTGAGATTACTAAAAAATATTATTAGCGCCAACCATTCGATCTTTTTAATAGTGCTACTTTCACTCGTCTTAACTGCTGTTTGGAATAAGTGCCCGAACGATAGTCCTGACAAAGTTGAACCCGCAGACATCACAACTTTAGACACCTTGATTCCCGAGGGATTTAGCCTCGTAAACATTGAGATTGTTAATGCTGAGAAGCTCGATGCCATCCTCGGCCAGTTTGGAGTTGTGGATCTTTTTCTTGCCAACGAGGATGGCAAAAAGACTTCAAAAAAAATTGCCTCCAAGGTGAAAATTCTGAGAGCACCAAAAAATCCTCAGGAATTTGCTGTCTTGGTCCCCGAAGCGCAAGTGTCAGAACTTTTTTCATATGACTCGCCATTTTATGCCTCAATTCAAAACCCCATTCCCACAGAAGCCAACAGAAAAGCAAATTTTGAAAAGCGTGCAATGAGATTTTCTCGAATAACTACGGAGTAACTATGAGTTTTTTTATGCTTTTCCTATCGTTAAGTTTTGCGACCCAACCGCAACTAATCGCACTTAAGGCGATAGACGCCGACAGGCAGAGCTATCAGGCATGGCTAAGTCATAATCAGAAGTTAACTTCTAATCTATCGTTTATAGAAGCTTCGCTCAGTTCCGAAAAAATCAATAGAAAAATGACCGAAGCTTTTTTTTCAGCCAAAGCTAACGCGCTAAGGGGCCATACTAAAGTAGCCAAAGAAGAGTTTCTGGCCATTACCGAAATGGCATTAGAAAGAAGTTGGGAGGATGCCCAACAAGAAGTGGTTTTTCATTCATTTTTATTTCTATCAGAAATAGCGGACTCTCCTCTTGAAAAAAAACTGTGGCTAAAACGAGCCATCGGTTTTCTGCCTTGGTATTCGCCAAAGTTTAATAGTTACTCAATGGCAACTCAGAACCTATTTAAAAAAACTCAGCAAGAATTAAAGGCCCAGCAAATTGTCTGGAAACCCTATGAGCGATTCTCAAAATTTGATACTGTACTAGTCAACGGAAATCGTTTTGATATTGGTCCCGAATCAGAAGTTATTCTTGGTCAGGACCAATATCGACTCACTTTTATCGCTCATGATATTTTTCCTCAGACTAGATTAGTTCAGAGTGGGTATCTTAATTCATTTGGTGTGCCCGAGGAACCAATAATTGACGGGAGCTGCGAAGCACCGAAGGCCAACTTGTCTAAATTTTCTGGCACACAAACTAGCTACGTAGTTTTTTTTAACAACCAGTGCATTAGAAAATTCGATGGTCAGAATTGGAGTAATTATCATACCCCTGTTCAAGGGGGTGTTTTACCAATGTATAATCTGACACCCAATACACTGAGCTCAATGAATTTTTCTCGAAAGGAGCAGAAAGAAAAAAGGCGTTGGAAGTGGATTGGTGCATCGATGTTGGCTGCTGCTATCAGTTACGCCATTTACGATCACAATCGCCCAACGGAAGTGCGGCAGATTATAGTTGACCCGGAGGACTAAATTATTTTTTTACCCCGAAAGTTAACAGAATTAACATGGTCGCCTTCAAACTCAGACCAAGTATTGGGTGTCCATAGTAAATCCGAATGTTCGTGATGCCTTTTCGGATCTGAAGAGATGCCACATATGCCATCGGATCTGGCTTCGCTGAGCGCCAAAAAATTTCGTGGCACAAGCGGTGGTTCAATAGGGGAATCGCTGCCGAAATGAAATTCTACGCCTGTTTTTTCTAGTAGGCCCCACGGAAACAAATATTTAAACTGGCCGCCCAATTTTTTGCTTAAGAAACTTCGATCAGATAAGTAATGACAGGGTTGCATATGACAAATAACTCTTCTGTTTTTCATCATAATGATGGTTTCAGGGCGGACCATTTCGGCATGCTCTAAGTGCAACACTCCCCGATCTGCGAACTCCCAAACGTCACAAGCCGCTTTCATTACCAAATCGCAGGCCTCATCGCCGATAACGTGAACCGCGAGGTCAAGTCCTTCGCTCCAAACATCAATCATAATTTCCTTTAACAATTTTTCATCTATCAATTTTAAACCGTTATGCCGGCAGGATTTATAATTTCCGCTAATTAACGCTCCCTCTGAGCCCAGCGCGCCATCAAAAAAAATCTTAACGCCTTTGACACGAATGTTTTGAAGGTTTTCTTTTTTTGCTTCAAGCGCTAGTTTAATCGCCTGAGTATAATTTTTTGGATTTTCAGAGCTAAAATATTGCTCAACGGCGAGGGTAAGTTCACGGTCCAATTTGGCTTTTTCTTGCCATTGATCTAAGTCGCAAGTCATATCTCGAATGTGGGTAACGCCATTTTTATTAAAAATCTGCATCCCCAGTACCAACGCTTCACCAATTTGACGACGAGATGGCTTCGGGATTAATTTTTCGATTCTCTCCATAGCCATATCAATGAGAACTCCCGTCGGAACCCCCGCCTGATCTCTGACGATCTTACCCCCTTCGGGGTCAGGCTCTTGGCTCGTTAAAATTCCACTTATCTCGAGGGCTTTTGTGTTTACCCAAAGCGCATGGCCATCACATCTAAAAAAGGCTACGGGGCCGTGCCGGAATAAATCATCTAAGTGCTGGCGCGTGGGAAAAACTTTTTCTCGCCATAGATTTTGATCCCAACCAAAACCAATAAGCCAAGAATCACGAAAATAGCTTGAATTTATTGAAAGCTGGCTGACGTCCTCTGGGGAGGTTAATTCTCGTAGTGATAGTTTTTGCTGTGTCTGGCCAGTTCCGGCCCAATGTACGTGGCTATCGAAACAATTTGAAATACGATATTTGGATTCCATATCGCATCGTTATTTCTTGACGCGATATCAAAGGTCAAATGAAAACTACTGTCGGCCTTAAAACTATCGACCCGAAGGCCCACCAATACTAATCGCTCCACCGCCAGCGCCAGGAAATCCTACGCCAGGTCTCGGCATCGGAGGCATATAGGGAGGTGTGCCGCCAGGGTACATCGGAGGATAGCCACCACCGGCGAAGCCGCCGCCGCCTCCGAATCCGCCAACTCCGCCAAATCCGCCCACACCGCCGAAGCCACCGCCAAATCCTCCACCGCCACCAAATCCTCCACCGCCACCAAATCCGCCGCCATCCATTCCCATAGAGACCTGTTGAATGCGCATTTGTAGCATTGAGAGTTCTTGGGTAAGGTTTGTAATTACGCGGTAGCGAGCCGCTTGACGTTGCTGTTGCTGCATCATGAATTGCGAATACATTTGATATTGCTGAGCCTGTTGTTGCATGAGTTGCTGTTGCATTTGAATACCCAAAGACATGTCCATTCCCATCATACCACCTGGCATGCCACCCATCATCCCGGGCATCATGCCTCCGCCAGCCATTCCAAATCCACCGGCTCCAGCAAATCCGCCCATCATTCCCGGCATCATACCACCCATCATCCCGGGCATCATGCCTCCGCCAGCCATTCCAAATCCACCGGCTCCAGCAAATCCGCCGCCAAAAAATGGATTAATAGCACCAAACGGACTTGGCATTCCATAGGGACCCATGCCAGGCATAAACATTCCACCACCGAATCCACCACCACCGCCGAATCCACCCGGCATACCAAACGCGCCTCCGGCACCACCATACATATTTCCCATGCCGTTAGGGCTCATCATTCCGTAGGGACCCATGCCGCCACCCTGGCCACCCATAGCGCCAGAACAACCAAATGAACCTGTCATTCCCGCATTAATGGAACCGTAAAGTCCCGCCATCAAATAGGGCCAGCCATAACTTAAGAACGATGGTTGCGGACCCGTGAGATAACCCAACTTTGAAGCGTTATCCATGTAATCGCTACCGAACTTATAATTTAAGTAGGAACCGGCACCAAGAGTCACTAGCGGCATTAAAGCATTAATGCCGTAGCCAATTTTGTCCATGGTATCAGCTTTAGACCACGATTTTTTGAAACTGCAAGACGGACAGTCTTGAGCTTCGGTCATGGCTTCTCTATATTCGCGTTTATATTCACGTTTAAGATCGCGCATTCTATCTTTCACAGCCAACTTAAGTTCTTTTTGAGCGGCAATGGCATCTTCAGCTCTCTTCAATTCCTCTAATGCCTTTTTATATTTTGCCAGCGAGCTTCTGCAATCTGAAGGAGTAACCCTACTGGCGTCAGAATTTTGCTGCCGCGAAGAACTGTTAACCTCACATAGCTTTCCGTAGTCGGATTTCTCTAAACCACCAAAACAGGCATTTCCCCATTCAGCTATGCTTGTACCTCTAGGAATAGGCTTTGTCCGACAAAGTGCTTGCACAGTCGCAGTATCTAATCCCATGTATTCCGATTTGGCTCCGACAGAAGCAATTTGTCGTTCTTGGTTTTCATTTCCAAATAATTTTTTTACGCTATCTTTAACCCAATCGAACCAGCTGTTGTCGAAAAATACACCACAGCGGATCTTAACCCCTTTCATATCATAACATTCTTTCGGCCCCTCACTGGATTTCTGTTCCGATTTTTTATTGCCCTTATCTTTGTTCTCAATCACTACTGGAGCGGAGGTACCCGGCTTAGTAATCTTAACAGATCCATCAGTTATGATTGTGGATGGTCCTCCTAGTTTGATTGTGGTTTTTCCCAAGCCATCTTTTTTAGCTGCCTTTTTCGGTATTTTAGGAGCTAATGCTTTTTCTTTTTTTGCCGTTTTCTCTTTAGTATCTTGCGCAATTTCGTCTTTTAATTTCGGGATCGCACTTGCTGGAGCGGTATCCGGTTTTCCACTTTTCGTTTCGCCTTTTTTTTCCTCTGGTTTAGCTTGACCAACTTGTGTTTCCCGTACTGTAGATTGTGGAATAATGGACGGGCTTGTTGATTCCCTAACTTCGGACTGAGGAGGTTGTGGACTGGGCGTAACTAGTGGTGAGGGTATTGTTGCCTGTGAGCCGGTTGCTTGTGAGCCTGTAGTTGGCGTCGTAGGTATTGCAGTTTGAGGCGTAGGAGACGGAGGAGCCGACGGAGGTGTAGAACCACCATCTGTGGGAAGAGTCGTATTTGTTTTAGTTTTCTCCGAAGTATTTCCATCAGAGTTTGGTGTTGTCGAAGAATCTGATCTTTTTGATAGAGCCTCACAACTTTCTCGCGTGGTGCCCTTTATGTCCATGCAACGATCATAATCACTACTCTCACTGCCAGTACCTGTACCTGCGCCAGATCGAGAGGCACTGACGCCTTCGCCGGCATCAGTACAAACTTTATCGGGAATCCCGAAGTGATCCTTTTCATGATAATTGTAGTCACCACAAGAAAGTCCTTGGCCAAAATGGTCTCTAATTCCATCCAGAATGCTACCTTTGAAAGCCCTTTTGAGTTTCTCCTCGGCATATTTGATATCTTCTTTGGCAGCCCTTTTGTCATCGTTGAATTCCTTAATTTTTCCATCGATGTCGCGCATTTTCTCTTGTTCATCGCTAATATCGTCTGAAACATCTTCGATTCCCGGTGGCACGCCAAACGGAAACGGACAGACTTGGGATCCGCCGTATTGGCCAGTTCCAAAACCTCCGTTATGCGCATAGACAGATGTTCTTGTAAACACCAAAATTAAAAATAGGCTGAGCCCTTTTTTCATATCGAATCCCTCAAAAAAAGACACACGGTCAGTCTTGTTTTCGACAATGTATTAAAAAAACTTAAAAGAATTCGCACCTCGACTTTTGTCGAACAAAATCTCACGTTGCAAGTCATCTCCACCAATTCTACACTGTTAGATATAAATGCCACACACAATTTTATGTATCGATGATGAACCAGACATATGCGACGCCTTAGAGCGCGTTTTTAGACGAAAGTTCCGTGTGCTAAAGGCAAATAGCGCGAGTGAAGGTCTAGAATTTTTAGCAAAAGAAGATGTCACCATAATCATTTGCGATCAACGCATGCCCAACATGACGGGCGTCGAGTTTTTTAAGGAGTCACTTAAAACTCACCCCGATGCCGTCAGAATTCTTTTGACCGGTTACGCCGATATCGAATCTGTAATTGGCGCTATCAACGCGGGCCAAGTGTATCGTTATGTGACAAAGCCATGGGATCCTACAGATCTAACAATGGCCATTGATCAAGCAGTAGACCGGTTCGAACTGACCGAAGAGCTTAAAAGAAAAAATGAATCTCTAGCGCATGCAAATGAAGAGCTAAAAACGCTCGATACTGCAAAATCTCACTTTATGATTCTCGTAAACCACGAGCTTAAAACCCCACTAACCTCTCTCATTAATTATGTGAGCCTTTTAAAAGACACAGCATTAGATCCTGATCAAACGAAGTATCTAACCCGCATAGAACAGAGCACTCAACGACTCACTCTTTTGGTGACTGAGGTTCTGGAGTTGGTCTCAGCAGAAACCGGAACAGCACCTATGAAATTGGCAAAAACAAATGTGCAAGATTTGTTTGATATTGTAAAGAGCTTACTCGAAGGTCAATTTGGTCCCAATCAAGAGTTACAGTTTGATAATACTAAATTGAAAGTTAGAGCGGACAAAGAAAAACTAAAAAACATTATTTACCGTCTAATTCTTAACTCGATCAAATTTGGAGATAAAGGTAAACCCATCACTATTAAGGCTTCATTAAATGCAGAAAATAAAGTAGAGATCGCGGTAGAAAACGCTGGTTCCCCTATCGATGAAAAAACGATTAGTCACATTTTAAAATCATTTACTTTAAACGAAGACGTCCTGAAGCACAGCACTGGACTTGGTCTAGGTTTAAGCATTTGTCAGGCACACCTCAAACAACAAAATTCAAATTTGAATTTTGCTTCAACAAAGAACAAGGTAAAGGTGTCATTCGAACTTCCGGAAGCCTAAAGCCGAGCGCCGGATACTACCTATTTTATCAGCCCATAGAACGCAATGCCAGCAGTAGCACTCTCTTTGCATGGTAATTGAGGTATGCAAATATGTTTTTTTTTAGCGCTTTTATTTCCTCTTATTGGTTTAGGTAAAACTATCGTTTTGAATAAAGGCGCCACAACCACATTAGAAGCTCCCAAAAATAAAAAAATACACGCTCACTCGAAAAAAACCATTGAGGTGACTGATTTGGGCAGCCGAATTCTCATGCGTGGAAAAAATGAGGGCGATACGTTTATCACGATTGGAGGTGAAGACACACCCGTGGTCGTTCTAGAGCCCGCAAAATATATTCACTATCAGAATCTTGTAGCCATCATCGGGACCATGGAAGGTCTGTCAATTAATCCCAGCTCGAAAGCTCTATTTATTGAGGGAGAACTATTACGAACTTCAGACTGGGATTTAATTGCAAAGCTAAAAATCCCCGCTGATTTTTTGCGATTCAGCGCCACGATTCACCCGTTGATTAAGGACGAGGTTCAGGCCCATTTAAAAAAGCTACTACGAAACCACCACTTACCCATTTCATCCATTAATATCGAAAAAATACCAGAAATTCTAGTGGCGAAAGGTTCTAAGGATTTACGAGTGTCCTTGAGCAACGTTATGGGGCCTTACGGAATTTCTGTCTCGACATCTGACAGTGAGATCGAAACTGCACCCATGGTGAGAACTAAAATAGTTGTAGCTTCGATCAGCAAGTCACATCTTATGGACATCGGAATTAAGTGGCCCATCTCTTACTCAGCACAATTGCTGCCGAAAGTCGCTCTCAAAAAAAACATCACCGATATTGATTTTCAATTTTTAGAAAAGAACGGCTGGGGCAAAGTGTTGGCCTCACCAACTTTGTTGTGCCGAAGCGGCAAAGAGGCTTCTTTTTTATCTGGCGGTGAATTTCCGATTCGAATTATCAATATTCGCACAAAGGACATCTCCTGGAAGAAATACGGCGTGCAAGTGAAGTTAAGGCCCCTAGCCGACTATAACGGTAAAATGAGCATTAATCTCGAAACCGAAGTTTCATCTCTCGATCACGACAACAGTCTCGATGGTATCCCTGCGCTTCAAACTAATCGTATTAGCAGCCACTTTGACCTAACTTCAACACGCACAATCGCGCTTTCGGGACTTATCGTTTCCGAATCAGGAAATAGCCGAGAAGGACTTCCTGGGTTTAGCAGCATTCCGCTCGTGGGGCGTTTATTTGGTTCGGATAGTTACAAAGAAAGACAAACTGAACTTGTGATATTTGTTACGCCAGAAGTTGTTTTTCCCGAAAATGAACTTTCAGAAGATAAACCAGAAGATAATCAGGAGAACCAACTGCCACCGAGCTGGAATAACTCAAATGACTAACCTTTCAAATCTCACTCTACAAATTCAAGAAAAAATAAATGGGCTTCCTATTACAGATGTGACTTCGCACATTAACATAACCGAACAAGGCATTCATGACAGTATTAAGAATTTTATCCATCAACTGACACTCGATAAGAATAGGGAGTTTCGCGGTCGCCTCGAAAGTGAGTTTTTTTCAAATGGACCACTTGATCAACTTATCACAGACGATAAAATCACAGAAATTATTATTTATGGACACAGTTCAATTTGGTTTGAAAAATTAGGGACGCTGATAAAATATGAGGACACTTTTCTAACGCCCGCGACTTTTCATCTCTTTACTCAAAAACTTTATCATGAATGTGGAATCAACCCCAGTTCTGTGGAGCCATTTGCTAGAGCCCAGTGGCAGGGTTTTCGGGTGCAGATCGTAGTACCTCCGATTTCTGAGCAAACCATTGTCCAACTCAGAAAACTTAATCCCAGCACTTGGTCCCTCACTGATCTAGAAAATCTCGAGATGGTTTCGTCCACTCAACACGTGATTCTTTCTGATTTAATTAGGTGCCGTAAAAATTTTATCATTATTGGAGCAACGGGATCCGGCAAAACCACACTACTCAATTCCGTTATGGTAGAGGTTCCTCCTAATGAGCGCGTAATCATCATCGAGGACACCAATGAACTTCGAGTTCCCAACCTGATTTCTGCCAAACTAGTTTCTCGTCCGGGTCAAAAAAATCTTTTTGATGAGATAGGTCAGGTAGACTTGGTAAAGGAATCTCTGCGTCTCCGACCAGACAGACTAGTTGTGGGTGAAGTTAGGGGCGGAGAAGCTAAAGATTTATTGATGGCGCTCGCCACGGGCCACAGCGGAAGTCTGGGCACACTCCATGCCGACAACCCCAATCAAGCTTTGATTAGATTAGAAATGTTGATTCAAATGGGCGCACCGCAGTGGTCACTACAAGCAATCCGTAGACTGATTTTTCTAAGCCTACAAAATATTGTGCAAGTAAGACGCTCACTTGAAGGAAGAAGAGTAGTTGAAGGAATATTTAAAATCTCCTCACTTGAAGATTTTGGCTTTCTCCTCGAAAAAATTGATACTTAGGCTACTGTATCTATTCCCTCGTAGGCGTCAGGTATAGACTGAAGCTCAGGCTCAGGTAATTCTACTTTACCGTTAGCATCGTAGGTAAAGGGCACCATCATCACTCCGTCATACTTTTCCATATCGATGGGTCCGTCGACTGGTTCTGCCGGTGCTTCGGTAATGTTTTTTCTAAAAAACCCATCACTTACTCGTTTGGCAATTTCGGCATGCATGTCCTCTTTGGCTTTCCATCGCGGGACATCAATGCTATTGGGATTTACCATAGTGGCCGAACTTCTTTGCATTTGATTCGCAGTTGAGCGGCCCGTGGGAGAGCCAAAAGCTGGCGTTCCCGGTCTTACAGGGCTAGCTGCGTTCAAATCAACGGACGTCACTCGTGAAGATCCTGGAAGTATACCGCTGATCTTATCCACAAAACACCTCCTGTGTTTTTTCTGTGTTTTTAATCTACTCACTAGAACATCATGTTCTATCAAGTTACTCGTCGGAGGGTCAGTGTTTCAACTTGAGAAGAGTTTTGAGATTCTGGACTTTCTTCTAGGGGCTGGTACTCTTTCGAATTCCCAATTCTAAGAGCTGCTCTCGCGACACTTCTGAAGGCGACTCCGACATCAAGCAGGATGCTTTGAGCGTTTTTGGAAAGGCAATGACCTCACGAATCGCGTCGGTACCACAAAGAATCATCACCAAGCGATCGAGCCCCCAGGCAAAACCGCCATGAGGAGGAGTCCCGTAGTTAAGCGCCTTAATAAAAAAGCCAAAAAGATTTTTGACGTCTTCTTCGCTGAGACTCAAAGCTTCAAACATCGCTCGCTGCACTTCTTGCTTATATATCCGCAGACTTCCGCCCAACAACTCAAAACCGTTACAAACCAAATCGTAGGCCTGCGCTTTAATTTTTCCAAATTGCTCGCGTCTTTGTTCAAGTAAAATTGAAAGGTCTTCGGTCGCACACATAGTGAATGGATGATGCCGAGCCATCCAACGTTTAGCATCGGGATTATATTCTAAAAGGGGGAAATCAGTGACCCACAGAAACGCATCTTTAGAGGTATCAATAAGTTTAAGTTCCTCGCCAAGCGATAGACGAATAGTAGAAAGTGCTTTACAAGTTGTTTCAAATTCATCAGCTACGATTAAACAGGCCTCACCGTCTTTGGCTCCCGTCGCAGCGAAAATTTCTTTCATTTTGTCTTCGGAGACGAATTTACTTATGGGAGAGGTATATTTGCCACTCTCGGACTTTATCCATACTAGCCCCTTTGCCCCAGATTTTTTAGCTAAGTCAGTTAATTTATCGAGCTGTCCCCGACTGAACGCAGCACCCCTGGGAACCGCAAAACCACGGACTGTGTTACCACCCGTAATAGTATCGTCAAATACTTTAAATCCCGAACCCTGAACGATGGAATCTAGAATTTTGAGTTCCATACCAAAGCGAATATCTGGCTTGTCGCACCCATAACGATTCATCGCCTCATCAAAAGTGATGCGTGGGATATTCCCGAGATCAACGCCCTTTATTTTCTTCCAGATGTGTTTAATCAAACGCTCGTTGATCTGTAGGATTTCTTCTTGATTGATAAAGCTCATCTCAGCGTCGATTTGACTAAACTCTGGCTGACGATCCGCCCGAAGGTCTTCGTCACGAAAGCAACGCGCTAACTGAAAATATTTATCATAGCCCGCGATCATCAAAAGCTGTTTCAATGTTTGCGGACTTTGTGGAAGGGCATAAAAATTACCCGGATGCACTCGCGACGGCACCAAATAGTCGCGGGCGCCCTCAGGAGTACTTTTATACATAATGGGAGTTTCAATTTCTAAAAATCCTTCATTTGTAAGAAACTTGCGAACCTCCTGCATCACTTCGTGTTTAATTCGCATATTGCTCTGCAACTTTGAATTTCTTAAATCTAAGTAGCGATACTGAAGTCGAAGGTTTTCGTTGACGTCTTTATCGTTGATACCAAATGGCGGCGTCTCAGCTTTTGATAGAATTTCACAAACTTCACCCACAATTTCGATCGCACCGGTTTTCATTTTATTGTTGGCCATGCCTTCAGGGCGCTTTCGAACCTCACCATGAATGGCCACGACAAACTCCGTACGCATGTCTTTGCAGCTAGCCATTTGTTTTTCTGAGGGGTTTAGGACAACCTGAACAATACCCTCACGATCGCGAAGGTCTACAAATATCAAGCCGCCATGATCACGACGAATATCGACCCAACCCATGACGGTTACTTTTTTTCCTACTTCAGGCAAACCCACATTTCCGCAGTAATGCGATCTCTTTTGCTCAGCCACGAACTTCACGACACACCTCTTTAATTGCCTTTAAACTTTTAAGGTCTACACCTTGTTCTTGCGAATCAGACATTCGTTTTATTTTGGCACTCAACTGATTTACCTCTTGCTCGCCAATCACTAGGCTATAACGAGCGCCGCTTTTATTGGCGCGCTTCATTTGAGCTTTAACTGATTTTCCGTCCAGATCAAAATCCACAAATAGACCTAGTTGCCGCAATTCAAAAGTAAGTTTGCACCCAAAATTCTTGCCCTGCTCATCGGCGTAAACCACGGCGAGGTCAGGCTGAGGTTGCACACTAGATTTTTTGCTTTCAAGAAGTAATAAAATCCGCTCCATACCCATTCCGACGCCAAAGCCGGGCGTCGATTTGCCTCCAAGTTCTTCTACAAGGTGATCGTATCTTCCGCCACCACAAACAGTCCCTTGGGCACCAATATTAGCACTCACAAATTCAAAACAAGTTCGATTATAATAATCAATTCCTCTGACAATTTGGGGATTAATCTTATAATTAATATTGAGGTTTTCTAAACCTTGCTTGACGCCTTTCATGTGAGTAACACAGGCTTCACACAAATTATCAATTTGTGTCGGAAGAGTTTTAGCAATTTGTTGACACGTTTCAACCTTACAATCAAAAACCCTCAAAGGGTTTTTTTCAATGCGCCGCTGACAATCTCCGCAAAGTTTATCAGAAACTTTCTTTAAGATTACTGTGAGTTTTTCACGAAAAGGTGGGCGGCAAACATTGCAGCCAATACTATTGATAAATAATTCTAGATTTGAGATTTCCAATTTTTCAAACACGGCAGCTTGAAGTGCAATTACTTCCACATCAGCTTCAGCACCTTGTACACCAAAAATCTCAAGACCAAATTGATAGTGCAGTCGGTACCTTCCTTTTTGAGGACGCTCATGGCGAAACATGGGCATAAAATAATAAAGCTTCAATATCGGGCTATCATGCAACCAATTATTTTGTAGAACTGCGCGCACGACACTGGCTGTTCCCTCTGGCCTAAGTGTCAGGCTATCGCCGTTACGATCCTCAAATGTGTACATTTCCTTTTCAACAATGTCAGACGTATCGCCAACTCCGCGCTTAAAAAGCGCGGTGGATTCAAGTTCCGGCGTGATGACGGGGTTAAATCCAAAGTTTTCGTAGAGACCTCTGACTTGTTTTTCAACAAAACGCCAAAGGTGGATGTTGTCACCGCCTATATCATTCATACCGCGAATCGACTGAAATTTCATGGGTTTAATACTGCCATGATTGGCCGCCTGTAGTCAAAACGGGATACTGGTTTTTTCTGAGTTTTTGACAGTTTAAGTGGTAAAGCCTATTCTATTTTCTATGCCAAAGATTAATTTTAACTTTAATTCTGACAAAGCTGCCTCCGAAATCTACACGAAGGTTAAGGGTTTTCTAACCTCCGAGGACGGAATCAAAAAATTTGATCCCAAAGTGTCATTTGATTTTGCTGATACCGACTTTAAAGGAACGGCCCATGGCACCGGCTTTAAAGCCGTCATGAGCGTGGCATCCAAGGATAAAGGTTGCCAAGTAAATCTCGAAATTGATCTTTCCTTTTTACTCACTCCCTTAAAATCAAAAGTCGAGCAATTTATAGAAAAGAAACTCAGCAAAATTTTGAGCTAAGCGGAGTTTCAATGTGAAGGCCCCTAAGAAGAAACAACCTAAAACCACAGAAAAAAAAATAAAAACAGAAAAAATTATAAAAATAAAATCTGTTAAAGCCGAAGTCATGGACCAGGAAGAGGAACTCCTTCTCAAAGCAGAGGGCAAAGCTCTTGCCCCGAGAGACCCCCTCGCTTCTTACCTCGCTGAAATAAAAAAATACCCACTTTTAACGAGAGAAAAAGAACTTGAGATCGCTACAAAATATTACACGCACAAAGATCCAGAACTTGCCCAAATACTAGTAACTTCGAATTTACGTTTTGTTGTAAAAATAGCTGCTGAATATGCTAAGTTTGGCGCCAAACTCTTGGACCTTGTGCAAGAGGGCAACGTTGGCTTAATGCACGCCGTGAAGGATTTTAATCCCTATAAGGGTGTGCGACTTATTACCTATGCTGTTTGGTGGATTCGTGGCTACATTCGTGAGTATCTACTAAAACAATTCTCAATGGTCAAAATTGGTACCACGCAAGATCAAAAAAAATTATTTTACAATCTGATCAAGGAAAAAGAAGCCATCCGATCTGAAGGTCTAGAAGAGACCACAAAACTTATAAGTCATCGCATGGGCGTATCTGAAAAAGATGTCAGAATGATGGAGCAGCGCCTGGGCTCTAAAGATGTCAGTCTTGACCAGCCACTCGACGATGAAAACAAAACTTCGTTTTTGGATTTGCAACAGACCACCAATGAAGAAGCCATTGACGAACAACTGGTGCTACTTGAACAGCTAGAGCTTTTGAAAAAAAATATCGATGCCATTCGCGCTCAACTCAGCGAAAGAGAATTGTTTCTGTTAGAACATCGCCTATTGGCTGATAGCCCTATGACGCTACAAGAAGTCGGAGACAAATATAAAATTACGCGAGAGGCTGTGCGCCAAACTGAAGAGCGCCTCATTAATAAAATTAAAGAACAGTTTTTTAATATGCCAAAGCCCGGGCTGTTATTGCGGCCAGGTTCTTAAGCCTTATAAACTGATACCCTTTGTTGGGTATACCGGGTGAGATTTAATTGCCGAGAGGTCCGGAATAACTTCACTTTTCCGAATATTTTTAGACTTATCTTGATT
>JAWXAY010000032.1:0-15600 GCA_034439715.1 Pseudomonadota bacterium | reverse complement strand
TCTTTAACCTATGCGGGCGGCGCAGTCGGTAATGGCGGCGATACTGTTTTTTGCGAAGATCAAGCTCGAGTGAGTACTTTTAAGGGATTTTATAATCTCGACTACCTCATCAATAAAATTTCTGATGTCGAGATGAGTAAAGATTTTGAAAAGGTCGTAGGGCCCAATGATCCCTCCGATGTAAACTTTCGGCGTATCTTAAAGGCTTTCCAAAGTGATAAAAAATATAAAGTTCTCTATTATGATCTCAAAGGATTTTACGAAGGTATTTGGGCCAATGTCCTCGGTCAACGCTATGTATGGAAGAAGGCACCATACGGTGTTGTTGATGTCGAGGATGAAGGACTTCGCCACCGTATCCCGCCAAATTGTTTGGACGCAAAAAACCAATTAATTCAAACTGTTTTGCGCACTCCAAAAAATTGGCAAATGGAAATTCCGGGAAGACAGGGCTCCTATTATGTCTTTGGTGCGGATTACACGTATTCCACACAAATAATTTCAAAACTTTTGCCTTTGCAATTGTCTTTTCTTCTCTTCCACGAATGGCTGAGAAACTTTACCCATGACCCTGAACTTATCCGCGACGCCAATGCAGTTTTTCATTCTGAAGGCTGGAGCGGCGATGACATTGAAAAAAAGTTGGATATCTTAAAGGTGATGCGGCTGGATAATCTGACAACGTTAAGAATTGCGAATTAAATACATGTTGCCAGAAATGAAGTGGGTTTGTGGTCTCACAGCTTTCATTTTCAGCTCTTCTTTGATCTTTGCAGAACCTCCAGCTGAGTCGAAATCCCCACGCTTTGGTGAACGCTTGGAACTTTCGATGAGTGATGGAACCAGATATACCGCCCTTCTAACGCTCCCCAAAAAAACTGATTTGCCACTACCCGTATTGATTGTTCTTGGAGGTTTTGATACTGGAGAAAAATCACTTGAACAGCTGCCCGTCGATTTAAATGCGATTTACGCGACTGTCGATTACCCCTACAAAGCACCAAATCAACGCAGTTTCTTAGCGGACCTAAAGGAAATTCCTGAGATAAAGAAGGCCATTCATCGAGTCGACTTATGTGTCGATGCGCTAATAGAAAAACTACGGATCGATCCGCGGGTAAATAAAAATAGAATGATTTTTGCCGGGGCAAGTTTTGGAGCTCCCTTTGCAATTACGGCCGCAGTTCGAAACTCAGAAATTGATGGGATTCTACTCATTCATGCCTTTGGAAAAGTCGAATCCGCAATCACCCAACAACTAGTAAATAAATGGGAATGGTGGAGCTATCCGATTGCATTTTTACTGGGTCATATCACATGGGATTATTTGGCATACAAAGATCCCGAAACCGAAGTTCGAAAATTACATAGCCATCAACAGGTCTTAAATCTTTATGCGACGGAGGATGAACAACTACCTATTCAATCCATTCAAAGCCTGCAGACGGCACTTAGTGAATCACCTGCGCAGGTGACGAGTCAAAAAGCAGAAGGCGGGCATCTCGGACCTGGAAAAAAAGAAGTTTTTAGCTCGGTGATCACGTAGTCTCTTAAGTGGCTTCGAGAACGCGGGATGCTTTAAGTTTATTGGCGGGGCAAATGGGACGAGTATCGAACTTGGTGTTGGTCAAGCGCCGCCTGATTTTGGAGCGATTATTTTGCGGACGAGGCCCCGCTAGATCCAGAAGCAGCACACATTGCACTCACCAAGGGGATTAATTCGCCACCAAGTAAAACAGCTTCTTCATTTGTCGGATATATAAACTTTCGAATGGAATCGGGATGAATTTCAAATTTACCTTTTGAGCAGCTTTTTTTACTTCCATCTTCATGACTTACCAAGAATCCAATTCCTATCTCTTCTTTTAGTTCTTTTTTTTGTTTTGCGGTAAACTTAATTTTGTCCAAGTTCGTTATGCGTCCCTTTAACATGTATTTAACAAACATAGTATACTCCAAACTACCTTCGACAATCACATTTGGCTCTTGTCTGCATAGGCATTGGATAAAATCACTAAAATTGAAATGAGCGAATTTCTAAAAATAGCCATCTTAATCCCTTCGAGTATTAAATTCGCAATCCAGCTCACGAAAAAGTTGCGCTAAGTCTTCTTTAGAAGTCTTTCTGTTTGCAATTCCTATCATAGCCTCATACAAGCGCTCCTCAGCCGGGAGAACACCATGACCATTTACTTTTAGAAAGGCCAAAGCAGATACCAGTGCTGTCCTTTTATTTCCATCTACAAATGGTTGTCCCTCTGAAATTCCGTGCGCTAGAACCGCAGCTTTAGCGTAGACATCCCCATACAAATCTTCTTTCCCATAGGTCATTTGTGGCTAAGCCACTGCACTTGCCAGGCCAGCATGGTCTCGTATTCCTAGAGAGCCACCAAATTTAGATATCTGATCATCATGGATTTCTTTAACATCGTCTTCATCTAGATAGATGTAACCGACAATTTTTATGTTCATTTATTTTGCCAGTTTTTTCAAAATGGGAGCCTGTTCCTGCGTAATCTCCTTTGCAGCTCTCTTTATCATTTCTTTTTGTTCCTTGGCATTTAGAGGGCGAAGAATTAGCTCTCCGTCTTCTACCCGAATAGCAAATACGGTATTTTTTTGATCGGCACCAATCAGCTCTAAAATCGTTTTTTCTAAAATGATCCCTTGAGAATTACCAATTTGTCTTAATGCTAAAGTTTTCATTCTAATCTCCAATTAGCTAATTTACTTAGTTATAATATCGGCATAACCTAGTTATAACTTAACATACTTTGAATAAAAGATCCATCTAGATTAAAATCTAATTTGATTTCAATGGGTTACAGCAGTTTTGGCGGGGCAAAGTAAACGAGTTTAGAACCTATCTGACACTAGACCCACATGAAGCTTTAAATTTTTGTTTTTTAGAATGCTCGAAGTAAGTAATTGCTGAAGCCATATCGTTTTTATTTAACTCATCATCAGCTCCACCAGAGAGCTCATAATAAGCTTTGGCTGCTTTATTGATATACTCACAGCTTTTATTCGTATTATTTTCTTGCGCATAAGCTTGGGCAATTCCCCAATATGCCATGGATAAACGTTGGTTGTACTTCATTTTCGATAGTATTTTTGCAGCATCCTTATAGTTAGTGACAGAATTATTTAAGCTATAAGTTTTCTCAGTTTGTGCTTTGCCATCCTTAAACTTATAAACATCGCCAAGGGCAACAAGTGCATGAGCTCTTAAAGACTCATCGTTTTGATTTTTCAAAGCATCATTAGCTTCATTGAATAAGCGTAGCGCCGGTAGAGATCGGCCAGCTTGTAGCAATGAATAGCCATCGCGAATTTTTATTTTTGGATCATTAGATTCTAATACCCCAACAGATTTACATGAGACTAATGCTAACAAAAACGAAATAACTATAAGTAATTTCATAAACTATCCTTTGAGATGAAAGTTCGAGACCCGTTGAGCCTCTTGGGAAAAATTGTATCTAACTATGTGAAATTATTTAAGAGAAATTTGGCGGGGTGGTGGAAAACTACTATAATTCTAGCTCCTTAACCCACGTCATCCCAGCCATATTCTAATAAAAAAATTGCCCGCTATTATTTAGCCCAAGTTTTTTCAAAAGATGTCGTGATTTCACCTGAGCACGTAGAATTTCGATGGGTCGACAAGTTAAAAGCTGAAAAACTATTAGTACCTCGGCTTATCAAAGTTCTTAATTGGGCATTAACTAAAACTAATGTGAAATAGCGGCCATCTGCTCACTTATCATGCAAGATAAAATTCAAAAAAACTTCGAAATAAGATGAAGTTTGCTGTAGGATCGGCCTCTAATTTAGCAGAAGGAATGGACGCGATGCTAAAAAACTTTAAAATCAAATCATCATATAAAATCGCATTACCCTTAGCCTTTGCGATTAATATTATGAGTTTCGTTTTTACAATTTTTTACACACAAAATCGTCTTCAGCGTTTGGACGAGACAGCTGTAGCCATTAGTGAGGTAGCTGCACCAAGTATAATTTTTTTGGCCCAAGCAAGAACGACCGTTTCGACTCTCAGAAGCGAAATGACGGCTTTTGTTTTGCATCCACAGGCAAAAAGTATAGAAGTAGATATAAAAAAGCAGATCAATGAGCTTAAGCAGGAGAGCGAATCTTACTTGGCATTAGAATTGTTGCGAGATGAGTTAGGTTTATGGACAAAGGTACAACAGGAAGTTAATAATGTAATAAAAATTGCCGAGATAGTTTTGGCTGCCGTAGAGGCTGGTAATCTGATTAATGCGAAAAATATATTAAAAGAAGAATTGATACCAGAAATTGATAAAGCGGGTGAGGCCATTACTAATACTATCGAGCATGATGCTAAAGTTTCCGCAATTTTAGCTCTTGAGATCGAAACAATTCGTAAAGAAACTGGTGCGCTGAGTATTATCCTCGGACTGTTTAGCGTATTAATTTCGGTTATTGTGGCATTCATTTTATTGCGAATTTTAAATGGGAATCAAAAACTTGTCGAAAATTACAATAGGCTTCTGACTGAAAAAGTGAATGAATTAGACTTATTTGCGGGCAGAATTGCACATGACATTAAAAATCCTCTGAGTTCAATTGGTATGGCGGCTCAATTAATTGAAGAGTCGAATAAAGATAATTCTATAAGGCCCTATTTTGATATAGTGAGACGAAGTTTAACTCGCGCCACCACATTATCAGACGACCTTCTTGCTTACGCAAAGGCCGCTGGTGTAACTAACAGAACAGATTCTGCGGATGTTCGTTTTCTGCTTCACGATTTAGAATCAAGCTATATATTGTCGACAAAGCAGGCGGGGATTGAGTTATTGATTGTTAACGGTCAGCCCGTGTTTGTTGCGACAAGCGCTGGTGTGCTGACGAGTGTGTTAGAAAACCTTTTGCGAAATGCAATTAAATTTATTGTGGAGTCTCCCGTTAAAAAGATTCATGTGCGAAATAAAATCCGAGGGGAAATGCTTCGCTTCGAAATCGAAGACACGGGCCCAGGAATTCCTTTTGAAATCCGTGCGCGAATTTTTGAACCATTTGTGAGGGGCGAAAATTCTCATATCGAGGGCACAGGCTTGGGCTTGGCCACCGCTAAACGACTTGTCGAAGCTCATGGCGGGAGGATTGGAGTTAAATCTTCTGAAAGTTCAGGCTCGATATTCTGGTTTGAATTGCCAATAAAAAGTAAGCGCCGAAATAGTGAAGCTCACAGGGATGTAAACGGATAAAATTAATCACGGGCCCCATAAGGTAATCTTGCCGTAAAGATCGGGCCGGGAAGTTTCCAGCTCGAAAAAATAATTCTTCTCAGAAATTATTTATTGAACTTAAAAATGTACGAAAGAGACTTGCTAAGGAAAATAGAGTTCCGCCCTATTTGATATTTCACGACACAACTTTAATTGAAATGGCAGGTATCATGCCCACAACTGAAGCCCTGATGCTTCAGGTTCGTGGAGTCGGCCTAGAGCCATGCCAACTTGTAGTTCGCGGACTACAAAAGAACTACAACTGCCATGATTTTGTATGATTTTGCGTGGAATAGTGGCTGGAGAATCAAAGTCCCTAAATCATTCTCAAAATGTTAAAATTGTTAATAGATTCTAAATAAAAAATGAAAAATTCAGAGAAAGGAAAAATTAAAATAAATTTGGCGGGAAGACGAAGCCAGAAAACACGAAAGTTCCTCAACCGCCTATGTTGTTGATACATCTCAGAAACTACATTCGCCCGAATACAAAGACAAGGGCTTCCTCACCGAAAAATACACCGTTCAAAAGCTATCAATCGCCCAGATCGCGTCACAAACAAGTTCCTCAAAAGAAGCCGTTCGGGCCAACCTGAAGCGGCACAACATTGAGCGAAGACCTTCGCATAAGCCTCACGGGCAACCCGCTCAACCTGCTTATGGACACCGCATCGTAAATGGTCGTCTCGGTCCTCATTTGGGGGAACAAAGAGTAGTCAAAGCCATAAGAGAACTACGTGAAAAGGGAATGAGTCTCAGGCAAGTCGCTCAATACATGAGCAGCACCGGAGTTCCTACCAAGCGTCGAGGTCAACAATGGCATCCTGAAATGGTCAGGCGAGTCCTTGGCCGAACGGACCCTGACGGCCAAACTGCCGTCACCCACAAGTCAGGTAAGGACGAGGCTTCTAAACTTCACCCACAGATTTTGGGACGCATTCTCTAGTTGCTTATCAGAGATTGACCGCATCGGAATGGCCTTGTTTTGATTCCTCTCCACCTGGCTTTGAATAAGTGTGGTCAGGTTGATGCAAGGCGGAGTAAACAAAGATATGAAAGAATTAGACTATCCATGTGTGGTTGCAATCGGTGCGTCCGCTGGCGGCTTGGCCGCTTTTCAGGAGCTTATTGAAAACCTGCCGACCGATACCGGAATGGCGTTTGTCTTACTTTCTCACGTTCTGCGAGGGTCAAAGAGCCTACTTCCTGAGATTCTTTCTCGCTCGACAAAAATGCCAGTCGTTGAAGTCACTCATCGGGAGCAACTCGTCGCTAATCACATCTATATTCTGCCGCCTGATAAGTTTATGGAAATCAAAGACGACTCGCTTCTTCTCATTCGTCGCCCAGACAAAGGAGTGAACAGCGCGGTTGACCATTTCATATTGTCCTTAGCTGCCGATCAGGCTCGCGGGTCCATTGGAATAATTCTCTCTGGAGAAGGTTCTGATGGCGCAGAAGGACTTAAAGTATTGAAGGAAAAAGGTGGCATGACCATGGCCCAAACTCCTGCAACTGCGGCTTCGGAATCAATGCCGATTGCGGCGATAGAAATTGACCATGTAGATTTCGTTCTTTCACCTAAAGAAATCGCCCTTAAGTTGGGTTCAAGGAAGTGGTGTGAATCACACATTGCTAAGAATCCGTTAAAAATCATTTGGCTTAAAAAAGCAGTTTAGAACCAAGCTGCTCACAACGAACTCTTTTTTCATGTTTTCAATAATAGCCCAAAGAAACTTATTTTTTAGCCTGCTTGGCCGCTAATCTGCGCCATTTATTTAGTGAAGGGCTTACCAAGCGTTGTAGTTTTTCTGAAATTTTGTTGGGAGGCAGAACGAAGTCAACACAGCCTGTAGCTTGAGCATTGACGGGCATTCCGGTAAATTCGGCAGACTTGTCCTGAGCAAAGGTTGCTCCGCCCTTTGCCTTGATTTGTTTACATCCTTCAGAGCCGTCGCTGCCAGAACCAGAGAGGATAATGCCAATCGCATTTTTCTCCATAGCCTCAGCTAATGAAGTCAAAAACAAATCTATTTGCTTATTCACCTCACGAGTTAGCGGGGAAATAACTTTGAAGGTATAATTCTCAATTAGAATCTTGGCGTTCGGTTGATTTACGTAGACGTGATTCGCGAAGATCGGCATCGCCGCAGAAGCCAGGGATACTTTCATCTTCGTGTGACGTGACAGAATTTGCGCCAACTGACTGTTGGCGGTGGGCATGAGATGAGCAACAATGACAAAGGCCATACCAGTATCAGACGGCAAAGAGTCCAAGAACGCCTTGTATGCGCTAAGACCACCCGCCGAGCCGCCAATGCCGACAATGAAGTTAGGACGCAATGATTTAATGACGCCCACTCCGTTCTCTAGGGTTCCATCCGTTTTTCCAGTCTCTCATGTTGTGACGCAGGATTTCAGCATAGGATGCGTTAATCCAACTGGTCAAAGAAGTAATAGCGTGGGCATGATCAGGTCACAGCAATGTTGAGTTCGACTTCTTCATCTCGCTGTGCGACTCGCTCGCCAATCAGGCCCTATGGACACCCAACGGTCCCAGTGACCTGCGGAGTCCAAGACAAGAGGTTACTGAAAGTTACCTGAATTGATCGCGGTCTTCCGAAGAAGAGATGCCACTGCATGGTACAGACGTGGCATACAAGGGAGATAAAATGGCGAGGGGTGAGGTTGTAAATTCGATTCACGACCTACAGTTTGAATGGGCCTCCAACCACGCGAACAAATCTGTTCGAGACTTCCTTATCAATGTGAAGGGCTTCACGCCTCGGCGATATAGATACGTCATGCAGCAAGCACCCGCCCTGCAATGGAATACCCGACGACAAGAACTTCAGAATAACGTACTTTCGGCGAAGCAAGATGCTCTCCTGCAAGACGCACTCGAAACCAATAACCAAATCTTCAAGACGGCAAAGTTAGGAGCGGCACTTACCATGCGAGACTTATCCGTGAAGGGTGAAAAAGGAAGGCTCTCGTCCAAGGAACTCGTAGACTACATGAGAAGCCTTGAAACCACTCAGACCGTCGCCATGAAAGCATTGGGAATTGCACCTGAGATTGAACGGCGTACAGCGCAGACCTCTGAGCCTTGTTCGCCAATACACTCTTGCGAACCACCACGGGACTTGAAGTCGGACCCCCTTGTCGATCAATTCACCTACGACGATGTCATCACGTTGATTGAAATCAAACGCGAATGGAAACAGCGAACGGCAATGAATGAGGGTGCATAGCGGCAAAAGTTTCTACGTAGAAAAGTAGAGTCAGTCTTGATCTTCAGATTCGTCGTGTTGTTTGGTGAGTTCGGCGACAACCTTGTTCACTACGCCTGCCCTTAAAACTATTGCTTGTCCTTACCACAGTCCTTTGGATTGAATGCCTTGCCGGACTTCTTTTTGTATTCTTTCTTTAAGTGGTCCAGGAATCCATAGTCTGCCTGTAAGCGACGGGTCGTTTCATAAAGAACAGCTTTGTTCACCACGCCTGATTGAGCGGTGATTTTTTTCTCATCGGCAATTATGCGTTTATCGAACTCGATTTGATTTAAGGCTCCACAGGCGCGGTCAAAATCATATTTACCGCTGGCTTCATCTTTCTCCTGTTTTTTTGCTTCGGCTTCGAACTCTGCTTCGCCTACTTTTCTTTTGGCTTCTTCTGTCACCCATAAGTCATATTTGGACTTAAGTGCGATCATATATTCATTCAGTTCACTATTGGCTTTGCAAGCCTCTAAGACCTTAGCTTGGCACTCCCTTTCATTTCCTTCTCTTAGTATTGCCCCGATTTGTAGGTAGTTATCGTACTTCTTTTTGTCGATGGTAGAGCTTCCATCATTAGCATCGTACCTAATTCCAAATCGGGTGTAGGAATCGGTATAAAATCCCCGTGCGCCCGCTGGATAAAGTGCCAAATATCTCTTTAATTCGTCAACACAGCCATTGTTGACGAGCTTGTGGGCGGCCCGACTTGGGTTTTTGGGACTCCCGCCGTATTTCAGCAATGCTTCAAATATCTCGTCTCGACTTTCAGGGCACTTCACTTTCCACTCTGACCAGACCATATCCTTCGCACCTTGCTGGGTGACCTTGAATTTGAGAAACTCAGTTAGAATCGGCGGCTTATTTAACGCTCGCTCCATCGCGTACCACCCTATGGTTTCTAGGTCTTCACGATCTGTATTTGAGCTATAAGGATAGCTGTCCCTGGATGCCAAATATAATTTGATCGCCGCCAAATTATTTTTCTCAATCGCCTGAAAAAAATCCTCATGAGAGTCGTACTTATAAAAATGTTTTTCCTGAAGTGCATTGCGAGCGGACTCCTGTTGTGGAGTGACTGAGGCACATCCCGTCAACGACAAAATAATAGAAAGTAAAATCAATTTATTCATAATTTGCCCACTCCTTTACTTATCGAACTTCAGCCGCTTTACAGTGATCTGAAAATTTCCAGAGAATATATCCTCAACCAAAATTCGTTGGAGTGGGTCGTGTTTGTCTTCTTCGTTGAACAATAGAAAGTTGAGTGACACATCCAACGCTTCAGCGACTTTCTTTATTTGCACTGGGTTACGAGGTGGACGATTCGATAGCCACTCATTCAGCGTCGTGGGAGGAACACCACTGAGCTTCGACAACTCTCTCAATGAGAGTCCTCGTTGCTTCATAAGTGCGGTCAAACTTTTGGCAATCTTAATTTCCATGAACCTAATATCGTTCTCCCTTTTTTAATTGCAGTCCACGCAGCAACGACTAGTCGTCTGAATATCCGACAAGCCGTACAGTATTACGGCTTGCCGTACACCGTGACGTAATGTTGCTGGACGACGGATGGAAGCCAGTCGAACTGTAGGACGCCCACTCGCATTGCTTCGCAAACACTATTGATCGCAATTTCTTTTGCTGCGGGGCTAAGACTTTCAAACTGCGATTCCAAAATTTCAATGCCCTGTTTTGCTTCGTCGGTCGGCCAGAAGGTCGTGATTAAATTGGCAACATCAATGTCGGCTAAATTAAGATCGACGGCCTCTAAGAATGCAGCACGAGCACCTAGATGATTGCCGCTACTTCCTTGAGCCACACCGAGTAGCCTCCAGATGTTTACTTCACGCGGAAACCATTTCGCTGCTTTGTTTAACAACCTAATAGCGCGAGCCAGTTCATTTCGCTCAATAAGCCGCTTGGCGCATTCGATAATAGTTTCATGCGATGTCATGATTGAACTCCGTGAACTAAAAGGTGCTGCCGCATCGTCTCTGTATGCAATTCAACTGTGGGCCGAGGGGTTCCTTTACTGTCACGAGAGTAACCGCCCGCGAGAGAGACAACGACGGGCACATTAAACATCTTTGCTGTTTCAAAGACGAGGCGATCTCGGCGAGACATTTGTTCGGCAGTCATCAACCCGCCCAAAAAATCCGTCGTTGCTGGGTCTACTCCAGCATTGAAAAAAACAAGATCGGCTCCGTCACAAAGCGAAAGTAAAATTGGCGGCAATTTCTTGAGCCAACCTTCGGTATCTTCGACCGTCTGGAGCATTTGATCGCCGAAGGCATAGATACTTAACTCGCTTAGGCCGATTTCTTTTTGAATCTGTCGGCATCCGTCTGGCGCGTGACGATCTAGGTCGATCAAAATTATTTTCTTTGCTCCCAGATTCTTAGCAGCGAGTGCTCCAAGCATGAGAAAGTTAAAACTGCAAAAACCCGAACCGTACGATTTATGGGCATGGTGGGCACCCGATGTGAGACTCCATGAATCCTGTCGAGTCTTCATCGAATACTTCACAGCATTGAGGAATGAACCGACGACCCACGGAAGTGACTGAGCGACTTTTGGATTTCTATTGCCGTAACCATTGTCACGGTTAAGATCGAGAACGCCATCCACATACTCACGGTCGTGTACTTGATAGAGTTCGCTTCGAGTCGCGGGCTTGAAAGTTTGAATGTCCACGGGAAGTCCCAGTCTCTTCCACTCCGCTGCAAGCAACGCAGACTTCTGAGAGCTTGGTGAGAAACTCTGGTTGTCCTTGACTGATTGTCTCTTGTCGTAAAATACGCGCATACATCTCCTTACGGCTTCCGCCAAAAACTACAGTTTTCTGAGTGGTCAAAGTTGAGTGGCAAGATGGACTCAGGATGAAATCTATCCGTCCCTTAAACCGACTTTTTTAAAGTGGGTTTTGACGGGTCGTTATCTCTTAAGATTCTTTCGATACTTGTTTTTGAAACTTTGTGCGCTAGTGCTTCACTTATCTGACGAATGGACAACTTACGGTTGAATCGCAAATCCAACACTTGCCGAATAACTTCGTCATTTACAATCTTAGGACGGCCTAGCTGGACGCCTCTCGCTTTGGCGGCCTGGAGTCCTGAAACGACGCGAGATTTAATAAGGTCGGCTTCAAACTCCGCGAATGCCATGAGCATATTTGCCATTAACCGACCCGTGGAAGTGGAAAGGTCAATCTGATCTTTGTGACTATAAAACTCAACACCAAGCTCGGTAAGTTCTGCCAATGTGACAACCGCGTGTTTCAAGCTGCGAAACAGTCGGTCACACTTCCACACGGCAATCCCATCAATCTTACGGCTTCGAGCCAACTGTAAGAGCTTCTGAAGTGCGGGACGATTTGCATGGGTGCCACTCGCCTTGTCTTCAAGAATTTCATACGTCCATCCACGTCGGTTTGCGTATTCAACTAGTTCCCGACGCTGAAGATCGCTGTTCTGTTCAGCGGTCGAGATTCTCAAATATAGAATATAGCGTTTTGGCTTCATTCCTTTATTATACGCGCTGCGCAATCTATTTGCAATCTGTTTAGATTGCATTTGGTTCACCATCCGTCATACTGAGGCAATGAGAGGTGAAACAAATGAAAATAGTGAAACGCTCGTACAGCGGTGATGAACTAAGCACGGTCACCGTAAGAATCCCCAAGCCCATCATGCAAAAACTTGATCGGCTTTCAAAAAAAGAAAAAGTCACAAGGCAGAGTCTAATTGCTGCCATCTTGGAGTCGGCATTGGCAGATAAGAATTTGACTATCGAAGTATAGATCGCGGGTTGAATGGATGGACGGACGGACGGATGAAAATAAAAAATGAAGCTCGACATTCCAAACGCTACAATTTTAATTTCCTTCGGGACGAGATACCTAATATTAAAGAGATCGAGGCTTTTGATCTCAAGTGTAGATCGAACCTCAGCGGCGTTGTAGTAAGTTGCCTTTGCCTGAGCGAATTGGTTCAAAATCCAAACTCAAATGTTTTTGCTTTGGCAATTCCTGCTCCAAAGAAAAGGCCCTGTAGTGCTCCTTTCAACGAACGTGCTATTCCGTTTCGGAAGCGTTTCGGCAAAATCATGCAAACAGACGAAAACGACCAAACGAAAAAGGATGGAAGGACACGGCGAGAAGAAAAAGTTCTAATTGAAAAGAGGAGTAGAATGAAGCCAGTTAAAAGAAAGAACTGTTACATTGACCATGGGACGGTTCGCTCACTTGTACGCAACTTCAATGAAGAACTGCAACGGGTCGATAGTAACAAATTTTGGGGTGACGTTCTCAAGCTCACCAGAGCACGAGCAAGATATTTGACCGAGATTATTACCTGGAGAATAAAACTCGATTTGAACGGCATTGCTTGTGCTCACGATGCTATTCTTCCTCAAGAAACCGTTAGGACATGGATTAAGAATCTGACTTAGTTAGCCATGTTGCAAATCTGTCTTACTCCAGCTTACAAAGTTATCGCTCAGACCACATCAAACAGGAAAATTCAAATTCGATTATTATAAGCCCGTTACTTCATTGAGCTTGAAAGGACGGACGGCTTGGCAATTAGAAAACACGATCTCGAACAAATCATCCAAGAACTAAAAAGCCACCGAAAATTTCTTCTCGATACCGCTGAAGTTGTTGCGGGTGCATCGCCTCATTGGATGCTCCTTCGCAGCAAAATAATGTCAGTGTTCGGGCGAGATGGCCTGGAAGGCGCAATTTTAGAGCTAATTGATAAATCGGAAGGACGGCAGGATGGAAGAGACGAATCACGGTAAGCCAAAGACGGCTTCTCCAAAAAAATTAACCGGACATTTTCACTTCACCTGTGTCGGCTTGCTTCCTCGGCATTCGAGGCAAAGTAGTAGCGTGTTTCACCGATTCAGTCTTTCTACAGGCAACTCCAACTACATCAATATGATGAGCATGAGAACAATCTATGGCGGTGATTGATATGATAGTTCTAAAGACTGAACAAAAAATTCTTATGAAGAATCTGCTTCTAATAGCAGACATCAAACACAAGTATAGACCAAAGTTCCCCTATACAAACGAGTTTGTTGCCACTCTCGTGACAGGACAAAGAGTTTACTTTCATACGAACAATAAGGTTAAAGCTCCTTACACCGTTATTGATTTTAATCCGAATGGGTTCTCGTCATTCCGTGCTAGTGAGCTTCTCACAAATGCAGTAGTAGATGACTTCGACGAGCCTAAAATATTGCGTGAACACTTAAACATTGATCTTGTTGGCACCGAATACAACACGGTCAAAGCTGAAATATACACTCCTCGCACTCGGCGAGGTATGCGCGTAAGAGGTTTTTCGAGAACGGATGGGCGTTATCGTCTAACAACCTCACTTGAGTTTGGTTCCGTGACTGAGAGTCTATATCTAGGTTCACCCACTCGCACCGAGGTTGTCGTTTATGATGCTCATCACTGGCATCAGAGTAAATGCCCCGAAAATCCTACTACAAGAATCGAATTAAGACTCAACGAATCTAAAATTGGAGTTCGGTTTAGTGAGGCTTCGCAGTATTGGAAAATCAGGGACCCATTCAGAAGAATCAAGTTTTATGGATTCGACGTGAGTGCGGCGAAGCCAAGTCAACGGAAAGATATTCTCCTATTTCAGATTCTCTCTAACGTGTGTGGACAAAAAGAAGCCGAGGCTCAACTCCGAAGGATTGACGGCTCAAACTTTTATCGCATGAAAAAGGTAATAGAAAAATATCGTATTTCCACTAACTACGATCTTGGCGGCAAGTTCCAGAAACGCCTCGACAAGTTTCTGTCAGCTCCGCTCTCCGTTGGGGAGTCCAAGATGTTTAACAGAGTCCCAGGACTCATAAGAAAGCGAGGTTTGAAGTGAAAATAGCCGAGAAAATCACGGTTGATGATAACGACAAGAAAATAAGGGAGTACATACAGAGGGCTCCGGCACCAATTCAAAAAAGACTTGAAAAAGTGCTCATTGGTAAAGCTGGTCGAGCGGCAGTCCTCAAAATGAAGTGCCACGAGTGCATGGCATTTGAGAACGCCGTTTCGCGCATCCGCGACTGTTCGATAGTGATTTGTCCACTCCATCCATACCGTCCCTATCAAATGACTCAAACTGAAAAGCGGAAGCATAGAAAGCTGATTAACTCAGAATCAGTAAGTGGCGAGAAAAAAGTTGCGCCGCGCAACTTTTCAAGAGGCCAAGGGAGATTAAATGACAACAACCAACAATCCTAAAACAGACACAAAATTAACGAGAAGGAATGACCAAGATGAAACCTTGCTATTGAAGGCAAAAGAAAGATTTGCCGACTGTCAGAAAGGTCTTTTGATTTTCTGGGTAACTTTGGAAACAATCAGAGAACACAAATCATTCAAAGCACAAGGTCACAAATCCTTCGAGGCTTATTGTAGTACAGAGTTCTCTTTTGATTATTCAACCATTTCTAAACACTTGTCGGTTCTGAATGAATACCGCAAGCACATAGAAAATCTAAAGCCCAACAAGATTCCTTGGGATACGGCTTACCGACTTCTCTTGGCGAAACAGAATATCTCGGAACCTAAATATGCTGAACTCACGGTCGAAGTTTTAACTGGCAAGCTCACGCGAAATGAACTTTCAAAAGAATTGAATTCACTAGAGTCAGATCAAAATTTACGAGCCATCGCCGAAGTGGAAGCCCTGACAGAAGCCGATATGGCTGAGACAGA
This sequence comes from Pseudomonadota bacterium, assembly GCA_034439715.1. Lineage (GTDB taxonomy): Bacteria > Bdellovibrionota > Bdellovibrionia > Bdellovibrionales > SG-bin7 > JAWXAY01. Next base: position 305 of record JAWXAY010000032.1, on the reverse strand, counting down.
AAATTTTGAGTTTGATGAAGAGACTTTGCTTTTAACTGGAGAGGTGAGTCAGATTGAAATGGAGATGAGTGGAATTGAAGCACGAGTCGCCCACTTGTTGGAGTGCCTTCCTACATACAACAAAGAACACTTTCAAAACATTCCTTCCAAACGTCTCGCTCCTCTTAAGGATGGCTTGAAACAACTTCGTCATGTCATCGACCTATTGTAACCAAGTCATAAGGGCGGTTATTGACTATGCGGCTCGAGTTTTGCGGGCGTGTTCGAGTGGTGTTGGCACTTGTTCACCACGACTTGCAAGTCTT
>JAWXAY010000031.1:0-8883 GCA_034439715.1 Pseudomonadota bacterium | reverse complement strand
TTTGGGGAAGATGTCATATAGTAAGAGTAGAAGCAGAAAGTAGGCCAGCGAAGAGAGTAGATTTAAATCAAGATAAGTCTAAAAATGTTCGGGAAAGTGAAGTTATTCCGGACCTCTCGGCAATTAAATCTCACCCGGTATACCCAACAAAGGGTATCAGTTTATAATCTTTTAGTGAGACCTTGTAATTAGAGCTTGGTGAAGTTTCCGAACCACGCCCTCTGTTTGAGAAGTATTAACCACAAAACTAATATTCAACTCAGAGGCCCCCATAGAAATCATTTGCACATTGGTATCACCCAATTCACTGAATATTTTGGCCGCAAGACCGTGAGTCCTTCTGATTCCGCCACCAATAACCGAGATCATGGCCCTGTCGCCGTTAATTTCAACCTCAGAGAATAGCTTGAGTTCTTCTCTGGCGTTCTGCAGTGACTGGGCGTCAAAATTGGGATCTAGTGTAAGAGAAAGATTAACCTCAGAGGTTGAGATTAAATCTACAGATAATCGGAAGCGTGCAAAAATATCAAATACTGATTTCAAAAATCCATGAGCACCCAACATACGCGTGGAGTATATGTTTACAAGGGTAACATTCTTTTTGTAGGCAACGCCGCAAATGGTTTCGGCTTTAAAGCGATCGTCAAATGTGATTTCTGTTCCGGTGCCCCCCGGGTTTCTTGAGTTCAAAATCCATACGGGAATCTTTTGGCTGATAGCCGGGTAGATAGTAGCAGGGTGAAGCACTTTAGCACCAAAGTAGGCCATCTCAGCGGCCTCTAAAAAATGAATGCGGCGAATGACAATGGCCTCAGGGACTAGGCGTGGATCAGCTGACATAATGCCGTCAACATCAGTCCAAATCTCAACTTTATCGGCTTCTAAACCGGCGCCAAAAACAGCTGCCGAATAGTCCGAGCCGCCACGCCCCAGCGTAGTAGTAATGCCCCTGCTATCACTGGCAATAAAGCCTTGGGTCACTACAATTTGCGATTCGAGTTGTGTCTTAAGTCGCTCACGAATTTGTTTTTGAGTGACTTCAAAATTCACCGTTGCAAAATTAAAATCAGAGTTTGTTGAAATATACTCGCGCGCATCGGCCCAAGTGGCCGGAATTTTATTGGCTATCAAGGCGCCGTGAACCAAATAGGATGAAGCCAACTCGCCGACCGCGATAAGTTGATCTCGGGACCGGGTGCTAACCTCGCCAATAGTGCAGAGCCCGCTAACCATAGTACCCAGGCCTAAAAACAATTCTTCTAATAATTTTAATTTTGGCTCTGTCAAAGAAAGTTTTCGAGCGACATTTTTGTGTCTCTCGTAAAGGTCCATTACTAAATGTTGGGCCTGTTGAACTTCGGCGTCTTCACAAAACTTAGAAACTTTTATTAATGAATCAGTAACTTGGGCAAGGGCCGATACAACAACCAGTTTTTGCCCCGGCCGGGATTGAACTATCTCAACAAGATCGGCAATTGCTTTGGCATCCTGAACACTCGTGCCACCAAATTTTAATACGGTTATCAATCTATAAGCCTCTTAAGTTTCGCCGCATTTTAAACTCGACGTCCTCTAAGAACGTGTTACGAAAATCAAACGACGGCAATGGTACCTCACTTTTATTAAACCAGCGGCTCAGTACAGACATGGCGCGGTCGCGCTCGGCGCCTTTAAGACTGTTAAAACTAACGCCGTGGTTGCCACCTTCAACCAAAAAGAAATGATTGTCGCCACTTCGAATGTCACGAAAAGCACCGGCAGTCCAAGGATCAAATTCTCCGTACACAAACATGATGCCTTCGGCCTTGTCAGCTACCCATGATTTTATATCTTGCATGGCTGCTTCCCTATACGAGACATTCTGATCCTTCGGTAAATACTGTTCGATAGTGTAAGGGAATTTTAATAGCTCTAACAAATGAGAAAGTTTAAGTGCAGGAGCACCCAGCTCTGCGGCGGCCTGATAATAGTAAGGCAAAAAAGAATGAAGTGTGGGGTCAGCGTACTGGGTGGGATCGTTAGCACCTTTCAGAAACTCGAAAAGTTCTGAAGCTGAAGCTTTCTCAGCTGGAATATTGCGACAATTGGCCGTGGCGGTCTCGGGATTGCCGTATTGCCAGAAAATAAAAGGCATCTCACTAATGGCGTGTTCTAAGCCTACCTCTTTACTTCCAAGCTGAGTAAAAACGCCGTCAAAAAGCTCCATTAAAGATTGTTTATTTTTTAGCATGGTTTTTTGCACAACTTCAAGCTGAGCCCGACATTCGGCATAGCGCCCGCCACCGACATTGTCCACGAATTCAGGGTACCTTTGATCTTCGAGCGAAAATGAAAGAGGGGCTACATCGGCTACAGTTCCATCAAGGTCGTTGGGATAAAAACGTCTATGATAAACAGAGGTCATGCCGCCCTTGCTGGCGCCAGTGGCCACCCATCTCTGTCCATAGAGTTTTTTAAACGTCGTGACAATCACATGAAAGTCTTCAGCGGACTGTCTAATATCTAGTTTGGTCCAATCTTTTGGAGTGGGAGAAGAGCTATCAAAAAATCGATGTTCGATTTGAAGCTGATTGGCATTGAAGGCGCTCGCAAGACGGGTCATTTTTTCAGAATAAATGTTATACCCACTGGTTTGTAGGACCATAGGTTCATTAAAATCACGATGAAACAATACAAGCTTTTGTTTAAAACTAGCACTTTTAGAATCCGAATGATCGGTGGGTTGTTCGATTGAAATTAAAAAGCGCTTGAGTCCGCCCTTTTTATCTTCAGGCTTCGTCGTTTCCTGAGCGGTAACTTTATCGAGAGCATTGAGCTGAGCTAAAACATCGCTGGCCTGGGAAGAGGCCGCAAAAAAGCCGCAAATAATAATGGCTAAAATAGTTTTTAATTTCATAGTCACCTCTTGCCAATTACCTACACCTATAAAGTGTAAAAGACAAGAGTTGGGTTGCTCTACTAATCTAAAGGACAAGCCTCTTTGATTTCACGGATACCAGGGTAAATTAATTCTTTATATGCGATATCCAAAACTACGCTGCCTTTTTCTTGATACTGAGTACGCAGACATTGGTTTTTATTATGTGTATCATAATCTTCGCATATTGAAAAATCGTAATCAATGATATTTCGTCCGGGAACTACTTCAAACGTAAATGCGGCTCGGGCCACGTCAAGCCATACTCTAATTCCAGTGCCCAAATTGTCGAGTAGGCGAAAACCGCCGCCATTACAGGTTTGGCGATTTCTAATATTCCAGGAGCCAGGGGTTTTGGAGGATGGAACCTTAATTTGCGGATAAATATTAAGTTTACCCCACGGGCTCTTAACAGTTTCAAGGCCATCGGAGATAACTCGGCCCTCGCAACTGAGGCGAATAGTCCGCTGAAAATGTCTTTCAATGTCACGACTGGTATATTGCACAGTTGCCCTAGGAGATTCGTCTTTTTTTAATATTTCACATTCTAATCTTTTGCTAGTGTCAGGCGTAGGACCGGAATCCTTTTTTTTATTGTTGCTGGGGGCGCACGCTAAGTTTAGAGCTAACAAAAGGCAAATGAAGGTTGTTTGCAGCGTAACATTAAAATAATTCACCATAAATATTCCTCAGGATTCAGAATTCGGAATTTTAGAGACAAAGTAACGAACTAGTTTCAATCATATAGTAGAGGCTTTCATTATTGGGGTCACTGTCGCTAACAAAGATAGTATAATTCACGCTGCCACAACTAATCTTGCCTAATATTTGATTTTTAATATTGAAGGCTTCCTCTACAACAAAAATTCCTTTAGGTGGGGTAGGGCAGTCTTTTTGGGCATGAAAAATAATTGTCTCGGCAGGGACTAATACTCGTCGAACTGGGGTATGGGAACAGTCGAGCGCGTAACTAAGGCTTCCTGTTGCAAACCAGGCTAAGCAAATAAAAAGCAAAATAATATCCTTCATTTAGTTACTCCCGTGCAATGACATGACTTTTAGCAAAATTGGATTTAAGGCACAAGCAAAAAGCCAAATAGGCGGGGGTTTTGAAACTATGACATTGTATTTAATCCTTCGAATTGGTATCCATAATATATGCGGCATCCAAATCCTCACGGCACTATAGAAGTTATTTGCGGCAGTATGTTTAGCGGTAAAACCGAAGAGCTTCTGAGACGAGTAAAGCGAGCACAAATTGCCCGGCAAAAAGTACAGGTTTTTAAGCCCGCAATGGATAATCGCTATAGTGTTGACCATGTGGAGAGTCACAATGCCAATCGGGCCCCCTCAGTTGTGGTCGAAAAAGCAGAAGACATTTTAAGTTTTATTGATGATAAAACTAGAGTTGTTGGAATTGATGAAGCTCAATTTTTTAATGAGGGAATTATCATGGTTGCACAAAAATTAGCTGATCGAGGCATTAATGTAATTGTCGCGGGTTTAGACATGGATTACCTAAGTCTACCCTTTGGCCCGATGCCGCAGTTAATGGCCATCGCCGAAAATGTGACAAAACTTTCTGCTGTTTGTGTCGTGTGCGGAGGTACAGCGTCTCGCACGCAGAAGACTCATTCAGGTAAGGAAAGATCTCGCGAACTCTTGTCGGTTGGAGGGCGAGAGATGTATGAGGCCCGCTGTCGAGCCTGTCATGACCCTGAATTATTAGAGTCAAAATCAATACAGACTTCTTTGGATTGCTAAGAAAAAATCAACAATTTCTATACACTCGCAGCAATTTCTGTTTATCATCACTCATGCCTATTGATTTTGCCAAAACTATTTTAATTTTTACCGATGGCGCTTGCTCTGGTAACCCTGGGCCTGGTGGCTTTGGATCAATTTTGGTTTATCCCGAGGGCCAAGTTGAAGAACTGGGTGCCAGTCGCGCGGCTACCACTAATAATCGTATGGAGATTGCCGCGGTCATTGCTGGCTTGCAAAAAGTCAAGAGTCGTCCTGAAAATCTTTGGGTTCTCACTGATTCCACCTATGTCATTCGCGGTATTACACAGTGGATTTGGGGCTGGCAAAAAAAAGGTTGGATTACGGCCGAGGGGAAAGAGGTTTCTAATAAAGACCTATGGCAGGTAATGGCTCACGAGGTCAGCTTAAGAAAAAAAGCCAATATTGGGATAGAGTGGAAGTATCTACGGGGGCACGTGGGCACACCTGGCAACGAGCGGTGCGATGAAATTGCCACAAGTTTTAGCCAAAAAAAATATGTGGATTTATTTTCTGGATCGTTGTTAAAGTATCCTGTTTCTATTCATGATTTGCCCGAAGACATGTCGCTCCCGCCGATGAAAGAAAAATCAGAAAAGAAAGAAGCTTTTTCCTATTTAAGTTATGTTAGTGGAAAGTTGGCGCGACATAAATCGTGGAAGGAATGTGAGGCGCAAGTTAAGGGCCGCTCGGGGGCTAAGTTTAAAAAGGCAATGTCGGCAGAAGACGAAGTTAGGATAGTGGAGTCATGGGGACTCTCAGCAGAAAAATTGATAGATAAAGTAAACAAAAAGTAAATGAAGAAAACGGAGTAACAATGAAATTAATATTAAGCCTATTAAGTGTTTTGCTATTCATAGCAGTAGCGGTTCCTGTTGTTGCTGAGGAGCTTGACAAACCTACGCAACAGGGTCTTGAGCAAACTGTCGATTTATTAAATGACTCTGAGAAACTAGAAGCAGTAAAAAATAATGATCCCAAAGCTAAGAATCTCGATAAGAATCTCGACTCTCTTGGCTTCAATGCTCAGCAGAAAAAAGAGGTTTATGGCCTTAGTGCTCAGATTTTCGAACAAATTGTTAAAGAAACCAAAGGTGATCCTGTGAAAATGCAAAAGCTCCTAGAAGACGCCATGAAAGATCCTGAAGCTTTCGCCAAAAAATGGACGCCAGAACAAAAGGCAAAATTAAAAGGGCTTTCCGCAGAGGTAGAAAAGTCTGGCAAGAAAGTTAAAAAACCTTGATTTAAAACTGCCTATAGCTTAAAAAATGCCTCAGTCGTAACCAACTGGGGGACCTCGATGGTTAAGCAATTTAGTTTAATTTTTGCACTGGTGATTTTCGTTGGTTCTATTGGGTCAGATCTTTTTGCTGCGGATAGGACTACTGTTGAGCCCATTAAGATTCGTTGGACTGGCAAGCAAGATAGCGAAGCTCGATTTGATTTGGTTTTAAAAAAAATTAATGAACAAACTAAATCTACTTTCTCAGCGAGTGACTTTAAACTTTTTGAAGAGCGTAAATTAGCGACGGCGCACTATCAGTTTTGGATGCAGACACACCAAGGTACCCCCATCCGTCAGCGATCATTACGAATTTGGTCTGATCTCAAAAATCGTAATCTCATTCAGGTAGAAGCACAACTCGAACCTCAACAGGGCCTGCTTGCGCTGTGGTTGAGTGTTAAGAGTCAGGGAGTCTCAACACGCAAGCTACAGTTGGGATTAAACTCTCAGCAAACAATGAAAACCGTGCGCTCAGTGCTAAACCAACATCCTGACGATCGCCTGATTCAAAACATCCATTGGTCTGATGAGTGGTATAAAAATAGTCTCACTCGTTATGTGAAAGTCAAAAGTCGCCGAGGCTTTCACAATATCTGGATCGACCTTAAAACGAAAAAAGCCATTGAAAGTACTTATCAAGAGTTTCCTCAGATTGATGTACCTGCGCTCGTTTTTCCGATCTATGAGGAGCGCGAAGCCCATTTTACTCCGACCCGCATTCCAGTTATGCTTAAAAACATTCGCGAAGAGGTTCCTCTAGTGGATCAAGATCCTTATCTTGTGTTGCGGGACCGTCGATATATTGAGGACAAATTAGATCCCATTCTCGGCCTGGATCCGATTTTTCAAAAGCAGGGATTTTGGTCGCCGGTAGATATCAAAAATAGAGCGCATGTTATATTGGCGGCGCTTCCGCTTAAACCAAACACCTTTAAAAGTGGTTTGTTACTCGAAGGAACTTACGTCACAGTGAATCTCCACCCAGCAGTGTTGGCGAGCTTTCCTGGAATTAAATTTAAGCCGAGGGCCTCGGCACAGTATAAACCCGAATGGAAAGCCATTGTTCAGGGTGGTGTGGAACTAGGCGAGCTAATACCCGGCAATGCATTAAACGTTCGACAGATATTTAATTCCCAAGAAATATTAGATCGAGTAGCGCAAAGGCATCCCCAACATGATCCGGTCACTTACATCAACGATGGCTTTGACGAAATTCAAGTTTACTGGGCTGTTGATACGTTCATGACTACTTTGCACAGAATGGGTTTTAGCGATCCCGAGCTTTCAACGCGTCCTTTTAATGCCATTCTTTATGATCCCGATATTGCCATGAAAGATAACGCCTATTATGTCGATGACACAATTAACTTCGCAACCTACACATCTCAGGCGCAAAATTACGCACGCGATAATACCACAATCTGGCATGAGCTCGGCCACGGCATTATGGAGCGCTTAATGGGTGACTTTATTGTGCTTGCTGATACGGGCGGTCTGAGCGAGGGCATGGCTGACTTTTTGTCGCAATTGATTATTCATTCTGTTACTGAGGGTAAGCCTTACGAAGGTTTAGATAGTATGCGGATTAATAATCAGACTGGCTTTAATTTGACCAATGAAATTCATGATGATGGCGAGGCCTACGGCGGTACTTTAAATGACTTTTTATTAAAAGCCATTGACCAATTTGGACATAGTGCGGGCCTATTAAAAGTGACCGACCTTACTTTAGAGGCCATGCGCTTAAGCCGTAACCATCCCGGCTTGACGGCTCAGGATTGGTTTGGTCACATGCTTTTTGCTGACGAACTACCTAGCGTTAGCCGTAAAGCGGGAGAGCTTGCTCCGCTCTTAATAGAAGCTCTTAAGGGGCGCAACTACGCCTTTGCTAAAGAAATCACAGCGAAATATTTGTTAATTAACGGTGCCGACGAGGTTACAGATAGTGCCCCAGGCTCACGAGAGCGACCGATCTTGAACATAATTAAGCCAAACGAAATGGTCACATATGCTATGCATGTTCGCTTGCAAGGTACTGAGGCTTATAAGTTTAAATATCCAGTTACTGTTCGAGTGCAGTACCAAGGTGGACCTATTCAAGGTGCGATCCGCTGGCTAGATAATAGCGCCGCAAAAAATGCCAGCGAAGAAAGAATTTACGTGGATTATTTGCTGAATTCCGAAAAGGAAGTACTTGATTTCAATTTAGCTGCCAGTGGCAAATGTGATTACGTCAATCGCGATGATGGTAGTTGCGTGGACTTTGCCTATGTGCAGATCTGGAACAATGGGGACACTACTAAACCAGTAGCTAAGAAAAGATTTTATTTGCGCATAAGGAATACGCCGGAGAAAATAAACCTGAGAATAAGCCAGACTGAGAATTAAGCTGATTTCTTTTTTTGACTGAATTTCGCCGTAGGTCCGTACAACACCTTTAAGACAATACTGCGTGAGATGAGTCCTAGGAGGCGCCCGTTGTCGTCAATAATTATGATTCGATGAACGGGAACGGCCAAAAATTTACGATAAAGTTCAGTAAAGGTGGCCGTCCGTTTTAAGGTAATCAGTTTGGCAGTTTGGGGCAAAACATTTAGCGCTAAGCCAATAATAGAATCTAGCCCTTTCATTGCGGCGAGTTTCATTAAGTCACTTTGGCTAATGATGCTAATGGCTTTTTTAACCGAATCAATGACCGGTGCTCCACTAATTCCATGTTTTAATAGAAGACCGATGGCTTCTCGAACCGTCATATCAATAGTCACGCAATGCACGTTAATTATCATAAGAGATTCAACCCTGCCTATCCGGTTGTAACTTAATTGATCTTGGGCTATGTTTTGTCGAGAGGAGTTTCGACGATGCAACCCGATCAAAAAGATGTTCCACCCACAGA
>JAWXAY010000030.1:0-18587 GCA_034439715.1 Pseudomonadota bacterium | reverse complement strand
TTTTTGTGACTGGGAATTTTAAAAAGATTTTGTTGTTTCATAGTAGAGGGAGATAACTGCAAAAGAAGTCTCAAGTGGGGCGAGGGGGTAAATTCAAAGTAAGGAAAACAAAGACACGGAGGCCGGATGGCTCGGATGAATGCGAGTAATCGAATTAGTTCTCACTTGATTGAGTTAGAACCCTTTAAGACACCCACTCTTAAGACACTCTTGTAACTACCCAGCGATTCTGACGAGATCTTTACTTTTTATCCCATTTGCCTTTAGTGCTTTCAATCAAGGTACCTTTTGGCGCTGCACCTTGAAAGGACTTGGCAAAACTTGCTTTAACCTGATTACGTACGCTTGAGGAAAGGCCATTAGAGCTGATAACCTCATCGTAAAGTGCCTCACGATCTGCATTCTCGTCTTGCACGAGCTTTTCAATTTTCTTCATAAGTATTGGCTTTATGTCACTGGGAGCTCTGACTTCTACCAGGCCATTCGCACTCTCACCAATTTGCCCCTCTTTTAGGTGCTCCTTGAGGTCATCAATACGCGCTTTTTGCCGAGATTGAATTTCCTTAGCCTTAGCGGTGTCAACTTTAAATTCTTGCGCATGGGCCACAGAAATTAAACTTAAATTAATATGAAAAAATGACGAGGGTTTTTTATCGGCAGTTTCAGCTTCATCTTTTTCTTTGGCATTATATAGTTCTTTGACGTAATCATCTGCCGCTTTTTGGACCGCACCTTCCGGAAAATTTACATTGACGGTCACACATGAAATTCCGACGAATAAAATCATCGCCCAAACAAAAACAGAACTATTCATTTTTTTTAAAATTAAGGCAGGGGTCAACGGCATTCGCAATCTCCTTGTTACTAAATTTCTTAGAACCAACTTCTGCCGCAGCTTCAGAATTAATAGCGTCAACCTGTGAACTTATATGGGTCATGAAATTGGTTATTCCATAAGCATCAAGAACAATCGGGTAACTGCGGCTCTGAACAGGGACTTTAACTCGAGGCCCGCTCAGAATAAAGCGTTTTTTTGTATTCTTGACCACAGCCTCGGGGTCTAGGGTTTCGAGCAAAATAGAACCCTGGTGTGAATAGAGCGATAGCCCCGCGTAATCAATATTATAGCCACCAATCAAGTCACTGGCCCAACCAAAGGCAAACCAATTAAGGGGGCCCACCATATACTTTTGAAAATCTTCGGGAGTAAATAGTTGAATAAAATTTTTCATAGCGCGGGACGAAAAAACCACCTGACCTCTTTTGCCGGGGTTTACTTTAAACAAAAAATTAAACTGCGTCGGAAGAGAACCTTGAAAAACCACATTTCGAAAATAGCCCTCAAAATCGCCTTCCATTTTGCCAAAGCGTACAAAATTATTAATGTCCTGGAGTTTCATGTCTTGCCATTTTAAATCAAAATGGGTTTCTGGAACACTTGAAAAAAGGCGATACATCTTTAATTCATTGAGTTTTGCCTCACCTCCCAGAAATTTTAAAGTGACATCTCCCTCAGTTTTCAAATTATTTTCGTTAAATTCAACGTGGTCAAAATTTATGGCCAATTCGCTGGTGGGCATACTTTGTTTTATGCAAAGGCTATTAAATATGTCTTTGAGAGGGGTCGGCCCTAACCGCATTTTAGACTTTAGGTAATAGGGTGTAGAATTAAAAAAATCTAATTTAAAGTCTTCGAAGGTTAAGTGAGATGCGTTGTTTTCAATGACCAATGGTTTATTAATAGATATGTGGGAAAGCGAAGAAATTAAAATAGGAGTCGGTGGTATTTTAGCTTCAAGCCTTCGAAACTCCAAATTATTTAGGGCCAGTGAGCCAGTGGTCTTTTTTTTAGAATTAAACGGCAAGTATAAGTTAAGGCCGCTCACTTTAATGACGTTATTTTGTGGCGAAAACGAAAGGTTTTCTAAAGCAAAAAAACCAGAGCTATTTTTAATTAATTTATTAAGTAATAGAGGGCTAGCCAGCGGACCGGCAATTCTGGCTTTTAAGCTGCCACTTTTCCATATTGTCTCTTTAATCGCTGTCAAATTAAAAGTATTGGTCAGCCAAGGTAAAAATAATCTGAGATTATTGATGTCCACTCTCCAGTCAAATTTAACCTTATCTAAGGTCAACCGAGTGGCCCATTCATCTTTCTTAGACTGTATTAGTAAATTTATATTTGATAGCTTGGTTGAAATGTCGCCAGCAAGTTTTATCTCATCGAGCGGAATGTCGAAATAGTCTTTTCCATTTAAGACTTCGGCACCCTTACTCTCGATAGAGAATCGAAAGATTTGGTCCATTTGGCTGGTGACTTTAAGGTGGGGATTTTGCAGACCCACCATAATCGTTTTGTCAGGTGACTCATAACTCAGCGACTTTGTTTTGATGGACAGTGAAAAATGGTTTTTTAATGGAATAAAACTAAGATTCAGTACTGGTTTTTCGATACTTAAACCGAGTGCCTTCCAATCAAATTTGTCGACATCGGTTTCGCCCAGAAATTTTAGGACTTCATTAAAATTCTTGTTAAGTGTGAGTTGGAGTGAGACATCGAGCGGTGTTGAGAGCTGGCCCTTGGCATTTGTCGACGAGATTTTTTCAAAAATGATGGTGGGTTTATAGTTAAAATAATGGCGCTTGCCCCAGCCAATGAGGGCATATCGTAGTGGTCCATCAAGTGTGGCTCGAATGTTTTCTGATCTAATCCTTAAAGAGAGTTCACTCAAATAGCCACGGAATAAGTTTTTATAACTTGTTTCGAATTTAAGTTCTTCAATTACCATACCTGTGGCGCCTAAAATATCCTGATTTACCAGTGTAATGAGCTTTGTTTCTATAAGGCGATGCAGTTCTTTTTCTTTTTTGATTAAAAATAGCAAGCCCGCTAATATCACCAGCAGCGAAACAATAATGACCAAATTCCTTCTTTTAAGCATTTGCTAATTGAGTCTACATCGACTAGTTTTATTAGTCACACGCCGATGTAGCTCAGTTGGTAGAGCAGCGCATTCGTAATGCGCAGGTCGTCCGTTCGATCCGGATCATCGGCTCCAAGATTTTTTTTAGATTTTCCTTAGATTTTACTTAGACCAAAGTGGGGATTTGCAGCAAAACAGTAATATCATGGCAGTTTTAGGGCGATAGGCACCTTAGTGAGGTCTCATCATGGCAGCCAACCAAATAGTACAACTATTTTTATCAATTCTATTTTTACCGATTCTATCGACTATGTTTTTTTTCTGCTGGGGCGCCGACGACTCCATTGAAATCAGCATTGTAAAGAGGGTATTTCTCGTTCTTCCAATGTGTGCGATAATTCTTGGCTACTGGACAAGTATTGTCGGTTTAATCAGTGTTTTATTTCGCTCAGACCGTAAAACATTTTTAACGGCTTTACTCGTCACCTGGTGGGATCTCGGGCGCGCCATTTTTAGCCTATGGGCTGGCACCTTTAAATTTTCTTTTCATTTTATAATAGCGATACTAAATTTTGTTCGGTTAGTTATTTTGGGCATTTGGATCTTGATTCAAGACATCATATTAACTCCGTTTCGGGTCATTAGAAATGTCAGTCACGACGTACTCAATCCCAATATACCTTGGCTAGCAGTGGGACTTACACTTTTTTGGGGTTTGCTTGAAGCCGTAATATTTACTTTTGTAATGACCCCTCTTGTTATCGATACGTTATCGAATATGACGGGACAACCTCTCACCGAATCTTTCGTACGCATCCCGCTATTTTTGTTTATGTTCTTTATCGTTCTTGGCAGTTATGCGGTGTTATCAACGTGGGCTCAGGCAGTTGCTACTCGAAACATCCCCGCTATTTTGAAAATTACTGTCATTGAGTTAATCTCCATGTTTGTCGAGATCATCTTTCTTTACCGGGAATTTGTCGATGCACTTGTACCGTGGTTTGCTCAGCACAGTGGCGGAAAGGCCGATTTAGGAATTTTCGGCACCCTCGCCATTGCTAGTATAACCTGGTTGGGCATTCGCGCTTTATCTTGGTTCCTATTTGCCGCGAGTGGAACTCCGACATTGATGGCCATCATTCAGGGTACCGGAGTAAACGCCGGGGCTGCCAAATCGAATTCAACTCCTTTGCAAGGTTCTTTTCTTTTAACGAGTAACCTCATCAATCAAATTAAGGCTGAAGCAAAGTGGATTCAGGACTACAGCAACGATCTTTTGAGTTCGTTTATTTTGCCCCCCCTGAATGTCTTGGCGGCCGGACTTAATTTTTTAACGTTATTACTCATTTCGCAGCATCTTTTTGATCTTCCGTTTAAAGACATCTCCGAGTTAAAAGCAGCCAGTGAGTTGATTAAAAAGGCCTCACAAAAGAGTCAAATATGAAAAAACTCATACTGGCTTTTGTTGTTTTACCTTTCATTTATCTTTCGGCAGAGGAGCAACCCCAGCCTATTCCTCGCAATGTGGTTTTTGTGGGCGTTGACGTCAGTGGATCATTTTTGCAAAGTAAATACTTTGACGACTCACTTACCTTCTTAGCAAAATACTTATATTTTCACCTTAATGCCATTGGTGAATTAGAAGTCCCGCACTCTTTATTCGTTGGTTCACTTGGTGGTGCCAAAGCGAACGAAGCTAAAACTTTTTACCCGATAGAAACCTTTAGGAATGCCAGCGAAGATCAAATTCTAGCAGAACTAAAAAAGATTTTTACTAAGAAAAAAGAGAATCCTTTTACCGACTATAACGCTTTTTTTAAACAGGTTGCTGAATACGTCCAAAATCGAAAGCTGATTCTAAAGCCTCTATCCATAATCATGATTTCAGATGGGGCGCCAGATCTCCCCAAAATGAAAGGTGAGAAGGCGTATAAGGCCATTGATCTTAGTGTGCTCGAGCTTCTATCCCGTAATGTAACGGTGCGCCTTCTCTACACCAATGCAGTTATCGGTGAGAACTGGCAAAACAAGGTCCCTCGGCGACGTATTAAAGTTTGGACTCAAGACGCTGTCGTCATGGCACAATGGAAGGATCCAAAGATTCTTGTGCCGGGCAAGCCCATGACTGAGCAGCCGGCATTTGTCGACTGGTTAAAGAATAACGTGGATTTTGCGCCGCCCAAAAAGGTTGTTAACTAGGGGCTAGCTGTACCGCTAGCTTCGATATAATCCTTCATGATCGCCATGGCCTCTAGGGTGTTTTGGCGTAGAATTTCTTGGTCACTGTCTGCCGCTGGCTGCTGGACCTGGCGTTGTCGGGACTGTTCACGCAGCTGGGGAAGGTGCGATTTTAGCTTTTCGCCGGGCAATAAATCACTTTGCTCGAGATAACTTTTAGCGTGGAGTGGTGGGAGCGCACCGGGTAAATTTGTCTCCATTCGCGTGTAATAGCCAGCTTGCCGCGAAAAAAGAATGTCAGAAGATACTCCCTTAAGTTGAGGGCTTTGACCGCTTGGCGTAAAATACATGTCCGTGGTTAAGCGCAGCATTCCCGACAAAAAATCCGACTGAAGGGTTCCTTTACCAAAAGTATTTGGGCCGCCCACTATAATTGCGCGACTATAATCTTGAAGCGCGCCGCTTAGGGCTTCAGAGGCGCTTGCCGAGTAGGGGTCTGTAATGACGAGGAGGGGCCCGTCCCAAGCTGTTTTATTGCCGGCAGAAATATTTTTCATTTTGGTCTCGGCGGCAGAAATTGTTCCGAATGCAGGACCCTTTTCAACAAATAATCCAAGAATGCCGATCAGCTCATCGACACTACCGCCACCATTTAGTCTTAAATCCAATATTACTCCGACTAGTTTGTGTTTTGATTTAATTTTTTCTATTTCTCCGCGTAACTGTAGAGCAGAACCATGATAGAAAGACCTAAAATTTATATGTGCAATTTCGCCTTGATCTATAGTACTAATTTCCGTTTCTATGGCAAATGAACTTGTTTCAATATTCTGACGAATAATTTTGATTTTTCGAATTTCACCGTCGCGAATTATTTTTACTCCCAACTTTGAACCAAGAGTGCCTTCAAAAAAATTAAAAAAGGTACTCGTAGAAAAGCTTTTATGTGAGACCCAACGACTTTTAAGTTGTCCGAACACGCCCTTAATTATCTTTTTGACAGACACTCTGCCTTTTGACGGACTCCCAGTTTTAAAATTCAAATAAGGATCAATTGCCGAGCCTTCAATGTGTGTTATTAAATCTCCCTCACGTATTCCGGCACGTTCCGCGGGACTGTCGGGCACAACAGCTGATACTTTTATGCCATCTGCGGTTGGATAGAACTGCACGCCCACTCCAGCCCGCGAACTCCGCATTCTTTTATACTGTGCATTTGTGTCATAAGGATCACTTAGGCTAGAATGAGGGTCGAGATAATCGACATAGGCACTTGCAATATAAATCGAGAGATCATCTGGAGATAGTTTACGCTTTACTAATTCAATAGTGTCCCGCGCATTTCTAAGGACTATCTGATAAGCTTCGATTTCTGTCGTTGTCGTTTTGGTGGTAGCCAAAAATTCCTGATACCAAATCACCTTTTGGGCCAAATAATTGACAAGATGAAGGGACATGTCATTCATGTCCTTTGGGTAGGAAACCTGTTTATTAGAATCTGGGGGATGTGTTTTTATTTCCTGTACTCGGGGCAATACTTGTCTTCTAATGCGAGAATCCTTCAAAAACATTTGCATTAATTTTTCATATCGAGCCGTCATTAGTTTGGTGAGGTTAACAAAATATTCACTGGTTTCTGAAAAAAACACCTCATTGTGCACTTTGGTCACCAATTCTGACGTGGGATTTAAAAGTTCTTGGCGTTCACTTTCAAATAGTCCCATTCCCAATGGGTCAATGATATCTGCGAAACTTTTAAGTGCGGATTTTGTGGCGATTTCATCGACATTATGTTGGCTGACGTGGTTTTCGAAGGCCAGTGAAACCAATTTAACTTCGGGTTTTTCTTCAAACAATCTGAAAGAAGCAAAAGAACTGGCACAAGTTAACTGTGGTGCGGAAAAGGCGGAAGGCCCCCAAAGTAAGACGGGAAAGACCAACAAACGTAATAACGGACTAAAAAAAATCATGGACGTCCTCTGATTCAATATACTTTTAGCAAGGATCGTGCCCCTTTAGAACATGTTTTAGGCGCTAACCAACCGGAATTTAGGCGTAATAGCGCGCACTTGGAGCCGAAATTGAGCCGCCTTTTTTGTTACGGCATCGAAGGTGCAGTTGCCAACTTATTTGAATAATATTGCACACGCTTTTGTTGTTAAACTTTGAATTTGGGGATTAAAGGTACTTGTTTTTAAATTTTCTCCAATAGATATTAAATAGAGATCTAATTGTTGTAGGTAGGATTGTAATTCTATTTCACCATTAACATTGCCGATAGCAGAAACAAAGTCGTAGACTCGTCTTAAATTTTGCGGACTTGGAAGATGGTGCGTTAATGTTATACGATGATCACCGAAGACTAATTTGTCATAACCAATGATCTTTTCTAGAAGTGGCGGCGGATTATTTTGCCCATAGGTTTTGGTGACCTCTATATCTTTTGGTAAGAGATGATTTTGTAACTTGGCCAGTTGATTAAGTGCCTTTAATTGAAATGGGTTTACATTTTGTAAAAGTTTAAGAAGTTCAGGATGATTTAAATGAAGGCCCAGTTGAACTAGTAGTGGTTGCATTTCTGCCAACACTTCAAAAAACTTTAAAGCATTTTCATTATTTCCTAAAAGCTGTAAAATCTTATCAGTTGGCGTATCGTGACCCGAAAGATTTGTGAATTCGGAGTTTAAAGCTCTTTCATAGGCGAGTAAGAGTGCAGGCGTGTTCGCGGCGTGAATACCTGGAGCATATTTTTTTTGTGTTGCCAGTTCGCTTACTGAAGTAATATTTACAGACATAGTTTCTAAAAATAATGAGAGCGCTTGAAGTTGCCAGATATTTTTTACCCCATTTACCAACTCAAAAGATATTCTATTATCTGCACTTTGAGCTAACATCATGGCTGCCTTTAGGCCTATAGCACCCATCTCACCATCGTTTATTTTCTCTCTGATCCGGTCGATATCATAAAGTAATATCGGGCTGCCATAGCGTCTACCCGATTTTCTATGTTCCTTAAAAAAGGGATCAGACTCATATTGTTTTTCATACTCATTAAGTAGTTTTAAAATTTCATCTTGATTTAAAACGCTAAAATCAACAAATCTAATTGTATCGCTGGTATTTAATAATGAAACTTGAATTGACCTGAGTCCAAACATATAAGTATCTTTTCTCTGGATACAATCTTTGGCCATTAGAAGCGTGTAAGAAAACTCCCTGGCCACGTTTTGGTAGGCGCTCATATTATCTATGTTAATTAGTGACCGTCGTCTAATTGCCTGAAGTGTTTCACTTGTCGTTATTACTCTATTATAAAACTTTTGACTATAGTATGTGGGCCCATACTCAAATATGTAGTCTGGATTACTGTAATTCCTAATCAAAGTATTTAGAGCTTGAATTTCATTTGTAATTTTTTGTAAGTCTTGTGAAAGATCAGAAGTTTTTTCATTCCCCTGGGACTTACTCATACCTAATATAATAGCCATTATAAGGCTGGGTAAAACCACCAACTTAATTTTTCTTATGCCCTTTAAGTGACTCATTTTACTCTCCTGGAAATTTAACTTTCTATATGCAAGGCATGCCAAGCGGTTATTTACATTTTCTTGTTTACTTTGTTGACAGTTTATTGTTGTGATTCCTTGTAAACACATGAAATATTTGTAAATATATAAATATGCTAATAAGTGACTTTTCTGGCTCCATGGCCCTGCTTTTTGCGGTCCTATTGAATATTAGTATTGGACAGGCAAAAGAGCGTCCTTGTAAACCCACATCCGAAGAACTGACAGTTGGCAAGCTGGGCTATCAATTCACTGCCATAAAGAGAAAAGGAAAAGAAGAATGTGTCCTAAAATTAAATTATATCTATCCAGATGGCGTATCGGTAAACTGGATGTTCACTTCAACGGGTCAAACCACGATCTCCGCCGATCGTAACATCAAGGATGGATGGGGCTTTCTAACAATGCAACAGGTTTTGGTCTTTCCTGGCGAAAAAACACCCCAGCTAGAAATATTGCCCAGCGAAGCAAATAGAGTGCGCATACACATGGCCAACGGCGAAAGCCTGTTGTTTGACACAAAGAATGGTAGTTTCTTGTTCATTGAGAGTCGACAAAAAAAATTCACTAGCCTAGATGCAAAACATTTGTCCACTAAGGGCATGAGTGCAGAAGTGGAAAAAATGAAGAAACAATTAGATGAAATTAGTCCTGTTCGCTACGTGAAATACCCGGACAAACGGAAAATTACTGATACCGAAAAAATAGAAAATTTAATGGACGTTACTGAATATAAAGGCGAATACCTCAACTACGGCACTAAGTTTGGTGCGTCGCCCGATACTATCTCTGCTTGGAAAGTGGCCCTCGTTAATAAACTAAGTAGTGGCGGCGAAAAAAAATGCAATTTAGATGCTTCGTTTTTTTTTAGTGGTGGAAATCGAGATAGACAAGACTTTAGCTCAATTAGACTTAATGAAGCAAAAGAAGAATGTAAAAGTCAGGCCTCTTGGACAGTGGGTGAATTTCCCCAAAAAGTACCCGTGCCAGCCACGACGATAGAGGCGACAAAGTAGCCCTAATCAAATTTTAATTTCAAATATTTTAAAAACGTATACAGACACGCGTAGATGCCCAAGAGAAAGCCAATGCTCCCGTCCTTATAACCACCTTTGCGAAAATACCATTTTACCCATGCGCCGAAGGCGTGAAAAAAAATATCGGGCCATGATGTCTGACGTCCTTTTTTTTTCAGTTCAATAGCCGCGAGTGTGGTGTATTGATTCATTTTGGCAAATAGTTCAAAAACACTATCGCAACTATAATGAAAAACACAGCCTTCGTTGAGTACTATATGTTTTGTCGAACCCGTCGGAGTTTCATGAACTTCGTTGCTAGCAGCTCCAAATGTTACTTTATCTTTTCGGATTAGTCGAATCGGGAAATCGGGACATGAGCAAGGGAGAAAAGCATGAACCTCTTCCCCAAATAAAATCCAGCGTCGTTTAATTCCGAAGCTATCAGCTATTTGACCTTGATAATTAAAATCGTTATTTTTTAATTTCTTAATACAGTCGATGAGATCAGAGTTCGGGACTTCGTCGGAATCCAACGAGAGAACCCAATTATGCTGGCAATTTTCGAGAGCAAAATTCCGCTGACTTTTAAAATTATCAAACGGGCGGATTAATACTCTGGCACCATATTTTTTTGCTATACTTGCCGATAGGTCACTGCTTCCCGAGTCTACTATTAAAAAATCATCGATGACATTGGCGAGCGGTTCCAAAATCTGTGGTAAATAGCGTTCACTGTTTTTGGTAAGAATGTAGCAGGAAAGCTTTTGAGCCATAATTATACTCCTTTTAAGATTTCTGTGAGTGCGGCCTCTATAGAGGTTTTGGCCCTAAAGCCCAGCTCACCTAAACGCGAAGTAGAATACGAAAAGCGTTTGTCGTTAAAAATCGTTTGAGAAGTGATTTCAATACCGTCATTTCGCAAAATTTTTGTTTTTTTGCCACTGAGATTTTCATAGATTCTCGCAATCTGAACTGCCAACTCACCCAAAGTAATGGTTTGTCCAGAACCTAAGTTATAAATGGAGTAATTTGGTTTTGGGATCGTGAGTAAAGTTTCCACCCCTTTACACACATCTCCCATGGCAATAAAATCGCGCTGAGGCGTGCCATCTGACTTAAGTTTTATGACGCCCTCACGGACGCACATTTGACAAAGATCGAGAGCTACCAATGAAGAAATGTGGGGCGACGAAATGATCGGGGCACCCACAGAATTAGAAAGTCTAACGGCAATGCTCTTGAGCTTGGTATTATTAAAGTAGTAGTTGCAAAGACTTTCGGACATCAAATGAGTTAATCCATAAATATTATTCGGATTACAGGCTGAATCCTCATTAAAATCAAAACCGGCGGTAAAGGGGCCGTAAACTTGTTGAGTTGAAAAATAAATGAAGCGTTTCGCTTGAGATTTAGAAAAGGCTTCGAGACACTTCCCTGTTGAGTTCACATTGACTTCAATTGTCCTTTCAATGTCTTGGTTGGACTCCGAATGGTTTAGTGAAACTGTATAAACTACAGCGTCGAATGATTGGCTAGCCAGTTTTGCAAAAAAACTAGAATCTGTCGCGTCACCCACAATCGTTTTTTTGAAGTTTGCTAGAGGTTTGCGAGTAGTAACATGAACATCATGGCTAAGCGATAAATGCTGGCTAAGTCTTGCGCCCACAAAGCCCGTTCCTCCAACAATCAAAACTTTCAACAGAAACCCCTTTTTTTGACGAATAATTTACAAAAATAACTCGAAGCCCATGACAGATCAAGAGAAAGCTGGGAATAAGATGATTGTGATGATTAGTCGACTGAGTATCGTTATTTTTTCAATTTCTCTGCTCTTTTCTGTGGTCTTTTCTGTGGGCCAAAGAGCATTAGGCTCTGACGTGGGCGTCGTTTTTGGTACGGCCTCCAATCCTGCCCAAGCCCCCGGAGGCCATGCGGGTAGCTATTTTCAATTCACTCCGCAATGGAAGAAATCTACTCCAAGATCAGAGGGCTTTGTGCTTAATAGCTTCATTGCTGCCAAAATCAAAAAGTTTAGCGATAAAAAAGCCGCACGAAATAGTGATTTTAGTCTTATTAAGGGTGGCCTTTCACTCGTCAAAAGTACTTTAAAAAACTCGGCACTTGAATTTGCATGGGCAGTTGAACACTTGGCCGGAAGAATCGCACCGACTGATTTTGAATTTAGTTTAGGTGAGCCTAATAGTTACCTCTCACAAAACCTGAATCTCGCAGCTACGTTCGAGGCATCACCATTCGCCTTTATCGTAGGCTCCAAGTTAGTTTGGCAGGATTACTCAACAAATGTTTTTGATGAGCAAGACCAGCCCTTTCAGAATGATAATTTGATTCAGAGTATCTATACCAAGTTGCTTTCCGCAACCACTAATAGAATGAAGTTTGAAATTGGTGGGGAGTGGGGTGATCAAAAATACCGTTATCGTAAAGTGCGCGGGGAGAATGGTATTAGTCAGAGCGATGGCGAAAATCTGCACCTTCGAAAACAAGATTATTATTTTGCCTGGATTCCCGAGTTCTATAGCTTTGAGTCAACTACAGCCTTGGCTTACGGAGCCGATCAGGATTTGGTGAGTGGCATATCTAGTGTGCGAAAACAAAAACTGGAGCAGAAATTTTTATTTCCGTTATCTGGCCGGCAGGGATTAGCGCTAAAAACTGAATTTAGTATTTTGACCCGACAGTTCTCTCGCATTCATGCAGATCTTTCTTCTCTAGAAGCCGCCAAGCACAGTGGCCTGAGGAGTGACAGGGTTACTAAGTTGTCTGTCGGCCTAATCAAATCCTTTTGGGCGCATCTCGAAGGTTCTCTGACTCTGGCCTATCTTAATAGCGACTCTAATTTTGTCGATGAAATTTATGAAGACCGCATCATTGAAACTGGTCTTACCGCTAAGTTTTGATAGGCTAGTCCTGGTTGCTGATTCGGATTCCATTAGAGATAATATTTAATATGTTAGCGAAATTAAATTCATTGCTGTGTTTGCTGCTTTTGAATGGAGCGTGTGTTTCTGTCAACGTACAGGAACTTACTGCTTCAACTGACAAAAATAACGGTCCACCTTATCAAGCTCAAACTCGAAAATACTATGTGGCAGCCGAACATGTCGAGTGGGATTACGCGCCCTTGGGATTGGACCCTCTCGAAAATAAACCAGTTCCTGTCCCCTGGGGCTCAAAAACCAAATACCAAAAGGTAAGATATATTGAGTACACGGACGACACTTTTAAATCAAAAAAAGAACAACCGCAATGGCTGGGAATTCTGGGTCCCATTATTCGCGCCGTTGAAGGCGACAAGATCGAAGTCACATTTCTTAATCGCACTAAGACTCACCACATAAGCATGCATCCCCATGGCGTCGTGTACGACAAAGACAACGAAGGTGCGATGTACTCGGGAATCGTAGGCAAGGGCGCTATGATCATGCCGGGCGAACGATATACATACCATTGGTTAGCCAGTGAGAAGTCTGCTCCCGGGCCGCTGGAGGGCGGCTCCAAAGTTTGGCTTTATCATTCCCATAACTCAGGAGACATTTATTTGGGTCTCATGGGCCCTATCATCATCACATCTGCTAAGTATGCCAAGGAAGATGGTTTGCCCAATGACGTTGATAAAGAATTCGTAAATCTTTATTTAGTTTTTAACGAGTCAATTCCGAACATGAGCCCAATAGACGCTGAAGGGCACCTAAAGCATGCCATCAACGGTTATATTTTTGGTAACCTTACTGGACTTAAAATGAAGGTCGGAGAAAAAGTTCGTTGGCACCTATTAGCACTCGGCACCGAAGTAGACCTCCACTCGGCCCACTGGCACGGTGAAGTCGTCAAATACCAAGGCAGCTATACTGATGTGATTGAATTATTGCCGGCCAGTATGAAAACGGTGGATATGAGGGCGGATAACGCAGGTAAGTGGATGCTTCACTGCCATGTTGATGATCATCGTAAGGCTGGAATGTACACAACTTACGAAGTGGTTCCTTAACCGCCTTGGCCCTTTTTTTTGTCGGCAAAGTCTTTTCTAATCCAGGTGCGAATATACTTTAAAAAACTATCTGTAATGCCAAAATACAAAAGATAACAACTGAATTTGCCCTTTTTCTTTTGGTTTTCTTCCGCGAAGTAAAAGCGTGCTGCCAAATATCCTTCAGGAGAGTTTGCAAAAATAGATTCATGAAGGTACAGGCAAGTGCCGGGGGCGAATGGCCTCGGCGCCGAAATAGTGGCGCCATATTCTGAAAGATTTTCAAGTTGAGATTCAATGGCAACAAAAACTGGGATAATAGCTTTTGTCCAACCAATGTTACTCTGATTGTACTTGGTATAGGGACTATTGATGGCACTAGAAACTGTATAGCAGATGGGCCTATTCTTAAATGGTTTATAGATAAGTCCAAAAATCTTCTGATAGCGAATTTTTTTAGGGGACCATCCTGTTTTTTCATCTGAGATAACAATGATTGGAACGTCCTGATTAGGAGCAATGACGTTATTTTTTTGAGCGATTTCTTTTAGTCGGTTCGACCACCCGTCTATATTTTCGGGTAAAAGCGCCTGATTTACAATCACAAGATCTAGCGCGGTAATTTTCTTTTCGGCCGCTTTTTTACTAATGACCTCGGGTGCCTTGAGCTCAAGCCTGGCGATGTCTTTTTCCTTTACATAAGTCACTGTCAGGTGAAAATACTTTAACGTGCCATTGGCATCCTGAACAATTGTATTTTGTGCATATTTTTGCCCTGATTTAACAAGGTTCAGCGCTTCTTCAAGCATGGCTTTTGAGTCGGGATTATTAAACAACTGATTCCAGCCGGTCGGTCGACCAAACAGTGTGGCCGCATTATGTCCCACAAGAAGGGAATTGGCGGCAGGTTTTGTTGTCACATCATTCAGAGCTAAATTTCCGAGGCGAATAGTCCAAATAACGCTCGGATTAAAGAGCTCATTTGGCTCGCCGGGAGCGGCCGAAATCGTTTCTTTCTCAATAAATTTAGTCGTAAAAAAGTAAAATGAAGACTCGCGCACTATCTTAACTTGGCCGATTTCGGAGTTTAAGATGTCCTCAATTAGGTCGGCCTGGTTGGGGTCATTATCTAAAATGGCGATAGTTTTTTCTACTTTATTGTTTTCTAAGATAAAATCTTTGGGCGGTTTAAACTGAAATTTCGCCGCATTGTCGTCCAAGAGATCCCTATAGTCTGGCTGGCTGGTTAAAAACTTTCTTAGGCTCTGGGCCAATTTTGCAGTAACACCCAAGAAAGTGTAATAGACCAAATATTGGTTCGTAAGTTCAGTGTGTGGTTGGGAGTAAAGAGTCCTAGCAAAAACGTCCAGAGTTTCGTTTTGTCCCGGTAGTCTTAAATAAAAATGATTTATTGTGCCGGGAGCTATTCGAAAAGGGTTTCGAATGGCAAAACCCAAATCCGAAATTTTCTCGATCAACGTTTTTTTACTGATTTCTATGGTTTGCTCGACGGGTTGACTGAATAGAAAACTCGGCGTGGATTTTCGAGGTAAATTTAGTACGATCTCAACCTTTTGTAAAAATATGAGACGGTCTAGAGGCAAAAAGATAATGTCTTCAATTAGCGGGTGAATAAAATAATCCTTGTCCACACCGTCGTCTTCGTACTTGAGAACCATAAACCGCGATACTTTTTCGACCGTCGAAAATTTATTAGTTTTTAGCGCCCTCAGTGTTTTCGTAACCCAGGCCCGGGCTTCTTCTTTGAGGCACTGTGACTTAAAAATTACCAGATCCACACTGCTGAGCAGTTGAAACAGCTCGGCTTCATCAACTTCTTTAGATTTAATGGCGGTGGACTTGCCGTCCTTTGTCTCGTCGGTGTCTTTTGGTTGGGACTCATCAAGGATAAAACAGTATTTCTTTTCGAAGGCTTCGCCTGTCGGAAAAAAGCGAACCTGGTTGCTTTCTCCCAGCTCATTGAGATACATTTTGATTTGACGCTCAATGCGAGGGTCATCTTCAATTACGATTATATTTGCCATCTTAGTGCTACGTGTCCTCTCTTAGTATTTTCCGCGAGTTAGTCCGAATGGGCAATATCGAAACAACTCATTGAGTGCAAAACTGCACTGGGCTTTGGACCAAGGGTGGTGATCAATTGGCTCTAAAAGTTACAAATTTGAAAGATTAAATCACAAAATCTCATTGGCGTGAGAATTGCTATGTACCATAATTAGAAGTTACAACATGAGGGGGAAAAATGATAAAAAACATTTTATATCTGACTTTGGTATTAGTGGGATTTAGCCTTCCAGGTCAGGCGTTAGCCGACATCAGCGAAGATGAAAATAGCCTTTTAAACCATTATGACGTTACCTGCGAAAGTTATAATTATAATTATTACGAATGCGCTTTGCCGGGGTATGTACTCGACGCCTGGATAATTCGTGAATACTCGCATAATGCCTGTATACCCAATCATGCCTGGGGTATTTCGGGAAATGTTGTTTGGGTCAGTCGTGGGTGTCAGGCAACGTTTCGGGTTCAGATTCAAGACCGCCGACCACCTCGTCCACCCCCCCGCCGCGTAGTCGATTTACGCTGCGAAAGCCGCGACTATGGCTATCACGAGTGTTATGTCGGGCGCAGAGTAGTACAACTCTCGCTGCTTCAGCAAATGTCAAAGAACGAGTGTCTTTATGGTCAATCTTGGGGATTCTCAAACGATGCTGTCTGGGTTGATCGAGGTTGTCGGGGGTTATTCCGAGCCTTAATTGACCCTTAATAAAGGGCGATTATAGACCGGCCGCTTCTTTACGTTTTTTTTCAAGTTCCGTGATTTCAGCGGCGTTTAACAAAATATTGTTGAGATAAAAATCATTCCGAGGGTCTCGTCCCGTCAATTCCCACTCCTGGGTCGATTGATCGAAAGTATACTTGGTGAAAGTTAAATATTTTCCCTGCATGACCACCTTATCAACAGTTAACTCAATTCGAGTCACGGCAAGTTCGTATTTTGCATTATGTGCCGAGTAGTATTTTCGGCATACTTTATACTCACCCACCAGAGGGTCTTTATTTGTGATATCAACTTTGAGCGCGAACTTTTCGCTGACATTAACTTGGTTGGCAGAATTTTTTACCCACTCAGTTTTCGCCTCGCCCTTCATTTCCACAGCTTCTATGAGGCCCAACTCTTTATAGTCTGGAGTTGATTTCTTCCAACTAAGATCAAGGTGAGATTTTACTTCTTTTGTAATCGTATCCGCAAATGCCGGTAGTGTTTTGTCAGGAATGACTTCCTGTTTTAGTTGAACTGGGCAAATGACATTTTCGGATTTGCCCGACGTGGATTTTTGGCCTTTGAAAGATTGATAACTATAGTCCGGCCCAAGTTCGGTCATTTGAACAAGACACATTTCGCGAATATCTTTAATTATTTTACCCTGAGCCTCAGGAATTTTAGCTTTTTGTTTGTCCTTTTTTGGAGCCAAATCGAGGGCGCGGTCTATGTTAGCCACAGGTGCCAGAACATTATAAAAATATTGCCTTTGATCTGAGTCTAGCCCAACAAGTTCTTTGTTATCTTCTTTGCAAGGATCATGATCAACCAGTGCCCGGCGAGCCCCACCGCCACCTGAGCCGCAAGATATCACAATCAAGGAAAATATCGAAAGCAACAAAAGTCTTGAGTATTTCATAATGTAAGTTGTCCTCTTAATTTATTTATAAAAGGTATCGCACTCGATAAATGCGCGTCAACTTGAGGCGCGTTATCCGTAAAGATTACAGTGTTCCAATTGGAGCATTTTTTGTTTCATTTTTTTGCCTTGGGGTGCACTGAACCCGCCGAGAGACTTATTCTTCGCGATGATACGGTGACAAGGCACCAGCAACAGAAATGGGTTTTTTCCCAATGTATTTCCTACAAATCGTGCGGCACCCGGAAATCCACTTTTCTCAGCTAATTCAGAATAAGTTAGAGTCTTACCATAGGGAATTTCAAATGCCTTTGTGAGGACCTTGATTTGGAGAGGGGTTAAACCCTGCCAATTAAAATCTATTTCTCGCGAAAAACGGATCTTCTCTCCGGCAAAATATCTTTTTACAAGGGTACTGAGACTTTGAATTTTTTTTGGTACCTTTTTAAATGTTCTGTGCAAATAATTTGAAACTAGTCTTTTGCGGCAAGTTTCAAAAGTAGGATCGGGCAGAGTGATTTGCCGAACGCCCGAGAAATCCCAAGCCAGACCTACAAATCCCCATTTAGTTTTAAAAATATAAGATTGAACATCATTCATGAGAATAATTAGTCGGGTATTTAGCTGATGCTGTCAAGGCGGGCACATTGCGAGTCCTAAAAGATTTGCGCGCAGCAATAATAAACATACTCGTAAAATTAGCTACATCTCTAGACATAAAGTCTCTAAAATTCAGCAAGACGGAGGAAGCAAATGTCGCCAGCCAAAACAACAATAAAATCATCAGCAGTTAGATCCAAGGTTTCCAAGCCCAGCGATAAACGGCGTTCGTTACGTTACATTCCCGATGTCGGAGACTATGCCATCATATGTTTTAATAAAAAAATCAGCCAATTTCAGACGGACGTCCTGGGCATAATTTTGAACGAGTCCAACACAGGGTGCTCCATTGTTATCGCTGGCACCAATAAGCTTCAGAAAGATGACCAAATTGTAGCACAAATAGGCAGGCTCGAGGCCTTACATGCGACCGTGATATGGCGCAAAGAAATCGATAAAGATGTTGTCAAATTAGGTTTAAGATACGACGAATAGTACATGCGCTTTGGTATACTTTCAGAAGACAGAAATAATTTAGGAAACGAAAATCGTGTCGCGCTGACTCCTGATTCAGCGAAAAAATTTGTTAAATTGGGTCTCGGTGTGAT
>JAWXAY010000029.1:0-211434 GCA_034439715.1 Pseudomonadota bacterium | reverse complement strand
TGCAATCCTTTCAGCCTGAAAATCTGACCTTAGATGAATGGGATCGATTTCACGGAAGAACTGAAGCGAATATTCCCTTTGTATTTTCGCGAAAAGCTCAGGCTGAGTTTTTTAATCTTCTTGAGAAATTTACGGATACTACCATTACTGTTGCTGGCAAAACTTTCGAAGTACCTGCCTATTTTTCAGAGCGAGAGGATCTCGATCAAAGTGAATTTTGGACCAATATTTATAAAACCGAAGTACCCGGGTGGGAACTTGAGGCGCCTTCGCCGGCACTGGTGAGTAGTTTGCCCCAATTAAAGTTGATGAAGTTGAGAGTGTTAGTTTTAGGTTGTGGCACAGGCAATGACGCCGCCTTTTTTGCCGAGCATGGCCATATCGTGACGGCAGTTGATTTTAGCGCTGAAGCACTTTCGCGAGCTAAAAAGAAATATGGTCAAATTAAAAATTTGACGTTTCTTGAACACGACGTTTTCAATTTACCTAAAGAGTGGATTGAGAGTTTTGATTTGATATTTGAACACACCTGCTTTTGCGCCATCAGTCCAACTCGAAGAAACGAATTGGTTAAAATCTGGCGAAGGTTACTAGCGCCAGGTGGAAATATTCTCGGAATATTTTTTGTTATGCCAAAATCAATTGGACCACCATATGGCGGTAGCGAGTGGGAAATTGAGCAAAGATTAAAAAAACATTTTCGATTTTTATACTGGACACGAACCCCAAATTCGCCTCCTGAAAGAATTGGCAAAGAACTAGTCGTATTCAGTCAAAAACTTTAAGAAAAAAAGGTGGGGGATTGCTCCCCCACAAATATCACATTAGGAATTACTGTAAGCCGGGTTCTGTTTGAGGCGAGCGTGACACTTCTCCTCAATGACAATCATTCCTCTACGAAACTAATTACTCAGTTTCTTTAGCGACCTTACCCGGAAGCCTCATGCTGGCCACACTTATACGCTTCCCTATTTGATCTTGCTCCACGCAGAGTTTTGCTGTTTTCACTCCAGCAGCTCCCCAAATGTCTCCCGTTCCCGACATCTGGCTCATAGCCCTGGACCTTCTCTCTGTTCCACTGTTCCTCGCCTTACGGCGGAGGGGCGTTACCCCATGCGTTGCCAATTGGAGCCCGGACTTTCCTCTGGCTCTTGCGAGTCAGTGATTGTCTGTAATTCCGTTTAAATCATATACCTGCTTTGTCTGGCGATAGCAACTTTTGGAGAGGTAATCTTTCTCAGGTATTATTGCATAAACCCGATAAATTCTAACGAGATACGAGGTGCTCTTGAGTCATGAGCTAAAAAACACGTTTTTAATATTGGTGTTGATTATCGGCAGCCTTTTGCTGGTTTATCAAAACTGGGGTTATGTAAATTGAGGAAGGTTTAAGTGGGTCTCTATAGGCGTTTCCTTTTTTTCAAATCCTTCCTTATGGTACTTTTTTTTGTAAATGCCGCGATATTTTCATGGGCAATGGTATCGGGATTTACTTATTCTAAAAACCAAAAAATAGCCCAACAAAATATAGACGAAATAATAATTTTGGCAAAAGAGGCTAAAGTCCCTGAGCTTGAGAGTCAAATTCGTGAAAAACTCGAGCCTTCAGTGCGCCAAGTTGGAACTTCTATAAACCAGTTACTTTTGATTGCACTGTTAACTTTGGTTTTTGGAGTGGCGCTACCGACATTTAT
The DNA here is from genome assembly GCA_034439715.1 of Pseudomonadota bacterium. Classification (GTDB taxonomy): domain Bacteria; phylum Bdellovibrionota; class Bdellovibrionia; order Bdellovibrionales; family SG-bin7; genus JAWXAY01. The sequence goes on along the minus strand of JAWXAY010000029.1, from coordinate 209,740 downwards.
TTTTCATCACCTGTCACTCACTGTGGCAAAACTGCGAGTGGATGCCGAGAAAAAATTTGTCAAGTGGATGAATTGGTGGCTTAAGACTTATGGCAAAGAGAAATTTAATGCCAAAAATCCCTTTTATCAAAAGCCACACTTCTGGATGAATATGTTTTTGATGTTCATCGAAACTATGGCTCCACAAAGTCGAAATCCCATGGTTGGTTTTTTTGGAGAACTTGCGCCGGTCCTACGTGCTGAACTCAGCAAAGAAATTTTTGGTGATGAGGACGGGGAGACAAATTAGGATACTTCTAGAAGATCTCTTTAAGTAGCACTCTAAAAATGCGCCGTCTTTGGGTCTTATTCACATTTTGTGCTTTCAGAGCAATGTTGAAAGCCAGCCAAAAACTGAATCCTAAATTTAAGATTCCAATCCAAAGAATTCCAATGATCGCCCAAAGTGGTGCCCAGCTATGCAAAAATTCATTTCCTAATATCGGAATCGAAGCCGCCAGACTGCCTGTAGACAAAGTTACGTGTCTCACTTCTAGGGGAATACTAAAAAAACCCAAAATAGCAGGACTCAGACCTAATAGAAAACCCAAAGAAACATTTGATACGACGGCGGGTAGTTGATGTTTCACCCAATGAGCTGATTTTTCGGCAGCCTGCGGACTTATAATTTTTCTCAAAGCTGTGTTTTGCTGTATTCGAAGTGAAATCTCCCGGTAAGTACACCAGTTATCAAACCAGCCAGCAATTAAACTTGAGAGCCACAATAAAACTCCTGTCCATGCGGCAAATAGTAAAGTAGTAAAATTGGGAATAACAGCTTCCCTACTATGATGGGCTTGCTCGAGAGTTAAAACGTGCTGACCGGTAAGCCACCAATAGGCATATGTCAGCGCGAGCGCCGTCGGAATCACAAGCATAATATTTCCCAACGCCGCCAAAGTCTGGGAGCGAAACAAACAAAAAATTTCGTCAGTGAGCGCTTGTAGTTTTTCTGGCCGATGCAGATCTTTTAATTGCAACGCTATCGTAGATGCCGTATTGGCGGGCTGTTTAGTGGCTAAGGTCCAACCTAACATTTGGAGCATTAAAAAGCTCAGCGAATAATTCACAGAAGTCACAAAACCTGATAAGAAGGGCGAAAGCGCAAAAGTCAAAATCCAAAATTTTCCGTAAACTGTAAATGCTGTAACAAACCCTCCACCTGAAGCTTTTTTAAAGAGGTCCCTTCGCTCTTTAACGTTTCGGGCGATATAGTGATCACCGGTTTCAGAGTTTTTTTCTACTATTTTCTGCGAAAGCAATTGGCTGGATTGGCGGTATAGGGCGCGGATTCCACGTTTTTTTTGATTAAGGTCAATGAGGTGGATCCAAAGCGCTTTGATGGACGACTCTGATGGATTTTGTAGTACCGGAATCAAAAGAAAAAGCCTCGAAAGAAAAAGTTTTAATTTTTCTAGTCGAAACACCAAATCTGTACTTACTCCATATTCTCGAAGGTGCGAATAAATACCTTCGATACTTATTTGGCATTCGCGAAGGAGAACACCGATTTTTTCAGTTTCTTTATTTACCAGAAATTGCTCCGCCTCTGAAGTCAGAGAATACCAAGGAAGATCGCGAAGTCTTTTGGCATTCATTCGTTTACTGAGCGAGGGATGAAGTGCCATGGCTCGAGCCTGGCTGATAAGAAATACGAAGGCCTCTTCTAGATCAGGTTTCGTATGCATCATTGATTCTGCTAAAAGATTCATCCAAGGCAAGAGATCAGTCGACTCAAGAATTTCTAACTCAGTTCCTGCCGGAAAAATTTCTTCCAGAAGAAGACTTGAGTCTTGGAGTAAAGGTTTCTGAGGCAAGAGATTGGCAATTATGCGGTCCCAGAGTTCGGGCCAAAGACCACGTTCTAGAGGGAGGCCACTTTCACAAAGAAGGTCAAGAATTTGAATTTGCGAAAATATTCTCGGTAGCGTGGTTTTAAAGTTATTGTTCCATTCGGGATTTCGTTCTAGGACCTGGAATAAAAACCGGCTACGTACGGGCCACTGTTCAGCTGACTCATCGTTGTCTCGAAGCCACACCCCAAGTTTCACAAGCCAAATCACAGTCTCTTCTAGAGATTGCTTGGGGCCTAAAACGGAGAACAGGGAGTCTAACTGGCTTTTACTCCGAGTCTCCTTTCGATAGGCCCTAAAATTAAGAAAAACAGCACGCCATTTTCGGAACATCAGCATGATTTTATAGACTTAAAGTCTTACTTGGATAGCTTTATTAATTAGAAAGCGCCTTTTCGTCATGAACACACTTGCGTGAGAGCAAGAACTTCATCGTATCAAGACCCTGCCACTTATAAACCACGTCGTCTTTGGGTTTTCTAAAGAACGCAAATTTAGTAGCAGTCTTTTGGCACTTATTAAGTGATTCTATGTATAAATCCATTTCCGCTCCTAGGAATATACCCATCTTACAACGATCCATGAAATTTTGAGCGCCTATATCTGAATAAGGTGCCATGGAAAGAGTGTACCATTCAGATTTGTTAGTTAACCACCCTGATCCACTAAACTCAGTTTCGTGAACTCGTTCACAGTTTGGATTCGTAATAAGATCTGTAACTCGAAGCACCTTGTGGGTGGTGATATATCCTTCATCGTTTGTGACTGCGCTTTTGGCAAAGGACGTAACTCTCAAAACTTCATGAAAAATCCGATCTACCTGAGGGAGTGCCGTATATTCATTTGATAGCCAGCCCGACCAAAGATTTTTTATTAATTGAATGCGACCTTTACAAGCCTGTGCGTATTGGCCAGCTTCCTTAATTTCGTTGCCCTTACAATCAATGAGTGTGTCCACCAAACTAATTACAGGCGGGGATAAGTAAAGATTTTCAACTTGCTCCGAAATTTTTGCAAATTCCGTATGAAGTTTTAGATTATCTATTGCCGTCGTAGCGACCTTAAAAAAAACTTCAACGTATCGGTCACCGCCGCCCCCGCCATCGCCGCCCTCTTTATTGGCGTTAAGTTGGCTTGAGATTTCAACGTCACTTTGGGCGTACACTAAGCTTACATTAAGACAAAAAATGCCGAAAAGGCTCACTTTTAATAGTTTAGATAACATTTGTTCCTCCTGGTTAATGGTTAAAGCAATAAGCAAACCAACTATATAACGCTTCGCACTAATTTTATATATTTAATATATTAAGTTTTAACGTTATAATTAGCTTAAATGCTAACTATATGAATATATTTGAAGCCAAAAATTATAAAGATTTTATACGAACATTCATAAAAAAAATGCCTAAGAAAGGCCGCGGGCAGTTCCGCAGAATGGCCCTGCACTTAGGGATTCATCCCGTGGTGATTACTCAAGTATTTAATGGAGACCGAGATCTGTCGTTAGAGCAAGCCGCAGGACTCACCCACTTTTTCTCGTTTTCGAGTCTCGAAAGCGAATATTTTATTTCTTTAGTTGAATGGAGTCGCGCCGGTAACGAAAGCCTGCGAACATTAGTAAAGGCCCGCCTCAACAAACTGACGGAGCAGTCACAAAAATTAGAAAATCGCGTTCCTAAGAATATTGAAATTTCCGCAGAAGCAAAGGCCATATTTTATTCGGCCTGGTATTATAGCGGAGCAAGACTAGCTAGTAGCTTGGTGCAAAACGATTCCGTAGATGACATCGCCAAAACCATAAATGTAGATAGGGCAAAGGTGGCGCAAGTCATAGAGTTTTTGCTCGCCAACGACTTATGTGTTGCAAAAAATGGTCGTATTAAGGAGGGTCCTCAGTTTACTCATCTAACAGCGGATTCTCCTTTTGTGGCCAAACACCATACAAATTGGAGGTTGAAGTCCATTAATGCTATGGAAAGACCAAAATCCGGTAGCGAACTTTTTTATACTTTACCCATGTCCCTATCACAGGACTTGACGTTAAAAATTAGAACTCAACTTTTAAATCTTATTGAAGATGTCACAAAACAAATCAAGGATTCAAGGCTTGAGACTCTTTACTGTATGAATATTGATTGGTTTCGTTTTTCAGAGACAAACTAAAGTTCCGAGCTCGGCATAGAGTTGACTGAAAAATTTAAATTCGAGCAAATTCCACATGAGCTTCAGGTTCAGCTTCACGCTGCTGCTCGCATGAAAAAGGAGCGTGAATAAAACGTCTACATTGATTGTCAGCAATCACATACCAAAATAAAACTTAACCGTTACAAGTTGTTAGTTTACGTATTTCATGATGGGATGAGAGTCATGTTCAACCATCGCTTCGATCAAAATGCCAGCAACACTGTTGTGCTTCATTGGTTCATGCTCAGTTTTAATGGAGGGCCATCAATGCCGGAGGATTCTTAGCGACAGGAAGATTCGTAAGTCATGTGACGGGTTTTTCCACGCTCTTTGGAGTGGATCTCACAAACAATCAAGTTCAAGCAGCCTTTGGAATTCTCTCAGTACCGATATTTTTTCTCTTGGGCGCATTTGTGGCGGGTCTCCTTATTGATAGACCTATTTATCAAGGTCGTAAGCCTCACTTCGATTGGGTTATGGGTCTAAGTGCGACGTGCTTATTTTTTGCGACTGGTGGCAGGGAGCTTCTTCATTTTGGAACCTTTGGAGATTCCATCGGGCTTAAGGAAAGCTACGTCTTATTGATCCTCCTATGTTTAGCAAGCGGTCTTCAAAACGCGGCGATTACTTCGTCTTCTGGTCGGTCGGTCAGAACAACCCATATAACGGGTCTCACGACGGATCTTGGGCTTGGATTAGCGCGATTATTTACTTTCGATTTAAAACGAAATCACCTTAATACGGAACTGAGAGCCAACTATTTAAGACTTGGTTCGATCATTGCGTTCATTATTGGATCAGCAGTTGGAGCTTGGATATTCTTGAGGTTTGGTTACGGTGGATTCATATTGCCGGGATTGATTTCGACCTATGCAGCTTGGCATGGCAAAAAAGCCAAGATTGCACCTCATGTCCTTTCGCCTCCTTGATAGAGTGTATCGAAACAAAATGAATCAAATCAGCCAGCTGCACTATTTTTTACTTGCATTTTTGTTCGGAATAGCGTACAAATAGGAATGGTCTTGTTTCTTAAAGCGGCCGAATATTCAACTTGGTACGAGTCAGAGCATGACCGTTACGGGCACATTAGAAAACTCAATGGCAATCGCGTTTATTGTACTGAAAAAATGATTGACGGAAAAACAGTAATACTGATTTTAAGAGGAAACAAAAATGGGCAAGACAAAGCCTTCAGGCGCGCACAAAAAATTGCCGAAAAAATCCATGGTGATTAATGGAGTTCGCCTATCCCACCACGATCCTTCGGCAATTTTTAAGAATCATAAAGAAATAAAGGCAGCTCTCGCGGAAGCATTGATTGACGGTGACAAAAAAGCCTTTGTTGAAATTTTAGAAGGCTACATACGAGCACATAATATTTTAGAAGTCTGCAAGCGAACAGGACTGAGCCGAACTGTCGTTTATGAAGCCATTGGCGAAGGCGGTAACCCTTCGCTAGATACGCTCTGTAAAATCATGACTTCGTTTAAAAGTGTCGCATGAGTCGTGTCAGTTCGACCAGCTGAGAATTTGGTAAGGGCTCAAGGACTTGAACCTTGGATCCTCCGGCTTGAGTCGGCCCCCACTAGCTCAGTTCACTTTAAAATGACCCAGTATGTTACAATAAATGTAACATACTGGTCTATATTTATTAAAAATTGTGTGATTTACTCCAATATGTTACAGTAAATGTCACCTATTGGCACAAAATTACTAACAGAGAGTTACTTACCATGATGGCCGACCTTAAAAATCTAAAAATGCTCTCACCTGAAGTGGACTACCAAGCGTTGATGGCACAGATGCAGGGGCAAACTCATCCTCGTAGAAAGTTGGCAGAACTGCAAAATAAAGGATATGTAACTCGCTTGAAAAAAGGTTTCTATGTATTAGCTCCTGAAGTAACGGGTCGAGAGTACTCGCCACAAATTGTCGCCAACCTTCTCTATGGTCCTTCTTACATTTCTCTAGAATACGCACTTTCCTATTTTCAACTTATTCCGGAAAGAGTAGAGGCTGTGACAAGTGTTACAACTCAAAAGAATAAAACATTTCAAACAAAGATAGGACGATTCACCTATGAGCATCTGGCATCTACTTTATATCCCATAGGGGTATGTCTTCGCACAACCTCCGATGGACGCTCATTTTTGATGGCAACACCTGAAAAAGCACTAATGGATATTTTCACTCTTAGATTCAAAAAATCTCAAAAGCCAAGCAGAAAAGATATTGCCATTGCATTGAACGATGACTTGCGATTGGACCTTGCTGCTCTTAAGATAAACATGAACGTTAACCTATTAACTGAAATGAAATCTCTTTACAAAAATCGACACTGGGGTCGCGTGCTAATTGAAGAGCTGCTGGAGGCAAAGTGAACCAAGCCGTAAGGGAAATGTTAGCTCAATATAAAATTAAATCTGTAGATGAGGCCCAAAATGCTTTAAAAGAAATTATTCAAGAAATAGCCTTATTGGGGCTTCATCGAGCTAATTTTTTTGAAAAGGCGGCCTTTTATGGCGGCACAGCCTTGCGTATTCTATACCAGTTGCCGAGATATTCAGAGGATCTGGATTTCACCCTGTTCAAAAAAAAAACCAACTTTTCATTGAAGCCCTATTTTTCTGCGGTAGAAAAAGAGTTAGAGTCCTTTGGGTTTCAGATCCATATCGAACCAATTGACAAAAAAAACGAGTCTAATGTTGAGTCTGCGTTTATTAAAGCGAATACGCAGATGCATTTCCTAAAAATTGAGGCACTTAAATCATTTGCGCAGATAACACAATCGAATGCCAAGTTAAAGATTAAATTCGAAGTCGATACAGAACCAGTTACAAATTTCGAATTTGAAACTCGGTACTTATTAGTACCTACAAGTTTTCCTATAATTAGTTTAAAAAAACCGGACTTATTTGCGGGGAAGCTTCATGCGCTGTTATATCGCAAATGGAAAAATCGAATTAAGGGCCGTGATTATTATGATTTTATTTGGTATCTGAAGAACAAAATACCAGTGAGATTGAATTACCTACGAGAAAAAGCCATTCAAAGTGGGCATGCAAAACCGGGCGATTTACAAACGACAATACAACTTAAGACCGCGCTGGTAGATCTTTTTATCAGCACAGACTTTGAGGGTGCTAAAAAAGATATCCGTGCCTTTATCAGAGATGAGTCTGAAATTGAAGTGTGGAGCAAAGATTTTTTTGTCCAGATAACTGACAAAATTCAGGTAGAATAAAAATGGGATGGATGAAAAAAATAAATAGTAAAGTTATTTGCTCCCATTTACTTATTTTTATTTTGTCTTCTTGTGCACAAAATCACGTTATTGGTGATCTAGTTTTATTCGACCAAAGGGCCTCTCTAGATAAAAATCAATTACTATTAGATGTTAACTCAATTGAGAGTTTGCAAAATCAAATAAATGGCTTTGGCTCGTTTAAAAGATTTGAAAATCAGAAAAAATTCTATGAACTTTTGAAAGCCTTTGATGATTTAAGGGCCAATCTTCGTCTAGGAAAGGTGAGCGTGGCCCCTCGTTCAAGTATGCGATTAGAGGTTGTTTCCTTTTGTTTGTCCCACGACAAGGCAATTCCCGAGCCCAATGAAGTTTTTAGGTGGGTAATGGGTAGCCCCAACGTGCCCTATTCAAAAGAAGCGCTAATGCTATATTCCAAATTGAACACGAGCAACCAAGATGATTTTCAGGAGCTTTTCTGGAATTTATCCAATAAAACGTATTATGAAAATTACCCTGAAAAACAAAAAAAAATTCTTAATGATATCTCTTCTGCAGTTAAATTTAGCATTTCATCAGAAGTTAGAAACAACATTGTAAATGAGGTCCTCCCAAACAAATTAAAAGAGGGACTGGAATTTATCGAGGGACAGTATTATTCTTATCAGAAAATCCGTTCTTTGATAGATCTAAGAAAATCGAGTCAATCGCCAACTAAGCTTTTTTTCGCCTCTAGGATTCCTGAAACTGGCCTGAGCGTTTCATCGAAAAGTAACGGTTTTTCTTCTCAAATACTTACATTCTACAACCCGTCAAACCAGGCGGAGGCGATTAGCCTAGCTAATTACTATATGCAGCCGATGCGCACTGATGTTCAAATTATACTACTTGCTTCAGTTCTGCCCAATTTTGGTGAACTTCAAAAAGTATTGGATGAATGGGCTCTAAAGATTTTGGGAAACATGGGTTCACAGTATCCGACCTTGACTCCAAGTGAGCGGGAGCTCGTTAAACAAAAACCAACTAGTGCTTTTAAAGCATTTTTCAATATGATTTCTGCCGAAAGAGAGTCTGAAAAGAGGTTTCCAGATTCGACCAAGAATGGACCAGCGGACGCCTTTCGACATTTTGTCTGGGCAGCAATGCTTTCTCGAGATTTAGGTGAAGATGAAGCAAGAAAATTCTTGGGTGCCCACGAGACTCTCGTGGGACAACCAATAGCGGAGAAGGAAATGGATCAGTTCAATAACGATCGAGGAATACTATCATCTAAAGATTTATTAAAAACTCGAAAATTTTCGGATTATGAAATTTTTGATCTTGCGGCCATTGAAATTAAGAATGGAAAATTAAAAATACTAAATTTCGAAAGGAGAAAAAATAGTGACTATTAAATTTCAAAAGATAATGCTCGTTCTAATAAAAGCGATGGCATGTTTGGTCCTTCTCTCCATATTATTTTTGGTTTTCTATTGGTATAACAATAGGCTTTTTTTGTTTGAGGCTAAGATGATATGGCCCCAAAAAAACTTTAATGCGGATATTTTTAGAGTTGGTGCCGCAAAAGATCGTGCCTCAATGGCCGTGAATCTGATTGAAAGTAAAAAACTTATTGGAACACCAATTACCCAGATCCCTACGATTTTGGGAGAACCTAATGGTGATTACTATCACCAAGACGGAAACCATACCTATGAATTGACGGAAAAAGGGAATGCTGACTGGATACTAACGGTTGTTGCTACTGATGATGGTAATGTGGGTGAAATATTTGTTAGAAAGAGTTGTTGCTCAATTTCCCACGATATTTTGTACTTTGTATTATCAGCAATAGAGAAATTTGGTAGGGGCTCAAGGACTTGAACCTTGGATCCTCCGGTTATGAGCCGGATGCTTTAACCAACTAAGCTAAGCCCCCGCCTAGAAATCATTTTCTTATTCGCCTTCGATGAACGCTTTTAATTTGTTGGAGCGACTGGGGTGACGTAGTTTTCGCAAGGCTTTTGCTTCAATCTGACGAATGCGCTCACGAGTTACGTTAAAATCCTGACCCACTTCTTCTAAAGTGTGATCACTTTCTTCGCCGATACCAAAACGCATACGAAGTACTTTTTCTTCACGAGGCGTAAGAGTTGAAAGCACGCGACGTGTTTGTTCCGCCAAGTTTAAATTTACGATTGCCTCAGAAGGGCTAATTACCATTTTATCTTCGATAAAATCCCCCAGGTGTGAATCTTCTTCTTCACCTACGGGTGTCTCAAGACTAATTGGCTCTTTTGCAATTTTTAAAACTTTTCTCACCTTATCAACTGGCATATCCATTTTTTCGGCGATTTCTTCGGGCTGAGGCTCGCGACCTAGTTCTTGTACTAGATAGCGGGATGTTCGGATAAGCTTATTAATAGTTTCAATCATGTGTACGGGTACGCGAATAGTTCGCGCTTGATCGGCTATAGCACGTGTAATGGCTTGTCTGATCCACCAAGTGGCGTAAGTTGAAAATTTATATCCACGACGGTACTCAAATTTATCTACGGCTTTCATTAGTCCGATATTACCTTCTTGAATTAAATCCAAGAACTGCAGTCCGCGATTTGTATATTTTTTGGCGATAGAAACCACAAGTCGAAGATTGGCTTCAACGAGTTCTGATTTTGCACGATCTGCCTCGCGCTCGCCTTTCCAAATTGCGGTGTTGGTGTCACGAATCCAAATAAAACTCATTTGGGTTTCTTGTTCCAATCGTTTTAAGCGGCGGTCACCATCTGTAGCCGAATAGAAGTAGGACTTAAAACGATTAAAATTAATGCCCGTCTCAAGCGACATTTTTGTTAACTCTTTATCGTTTGATGAAACAACCTGATAACGAGTCGCCAAAGTATCGAGATCCTTTGAGAAGGTTTTCTCTATGCCTTCTTTTATTCTTCGACGAAGAGTAGCCATTCGGTTCACAAGATTTTTAAATTTAATAACAATGCGATTAATGGTTTTACGATTAAAATTGATGGATTCAAACTGACTCATCAGTTTTTCGTTGTGTTTTACCACCTCAGCCATCGCAACTTCAGCGTCCTTAGGGTTTACGTTTTCGTTGCGAAGCACGGTAAACGCCTTTTCTACTTTTTTCTGATATTGAGTTACTTCGCCGATAAGGTCATGAATTTTTTCGATGTATTCTTGTTCGTCATATTGAGTTTCTTCATCTTCTAGGCCGCGAAAAATAGATTTAACTTTAATACGACCAGCATCAAGAAGTTTTCCTAATTGAATAATTTCGTGCGTGCCAAGGGGAGAACACAACATCGCGCGAACGATTTCGCGTTCACCTTGTTCAATTCTTTGCGCGATCTCAACTTCGCCTTCACGGGTAAGAAGCGACACACTACCCATTTTTTTAAGATATAGTCTAACCGGATCGTTACTCTTAACGTCTTCTTTGACTTCGCCTTCTTCTTCCTCTTCTTCCTCTTCTTCTTTGTCTGGGCTTCCTGACATCTCAGCTAGAACCTCAGACTCTCCATCGGAGGTTTTTCCTGTTTCTGGCGGGCCAACTATTTTAACGCTGTTTAATTCAAGCCCTTGCATAAGGGTATCAAGTACAGAAGTAGCAGTAACTTCAGGCGGTAAGAGGTCGTTAATCTCGTCAATGGTCAGAAAGCCCTTGTCTTTGGCCTTCTGAATGAAGATTTTAAGCTCTTCTTTTACGAGAGCTTCCTGTTCTGCTAACGACAGAGTTTTAATCTCTTTTTCTTTGCCAGAGGTCTTTTTATCCATTGCCCAACCTTTTTATTCGAAAACATGAAATTATAGTGCTTAAGTGTTCAAAATTCCATGTCTCTTTTTATTAATATTCATAAATTGTTCCATGTCTTCATTTGACGATGTTGCCCTCATTTTTTGCATCAGATTTTGCGATTTTTCTTTGTATTTCTGATGACGTATCCAACCTATGCAGTCTTCAAAAAGTTTTTGCTCCATTTTTGCATTAGTGATCGAAAGGGCCGAATTTAAGTATTTTGTGACAATACTGGGCGGAGTTACTAAAGAACTCAATACTCCAGCTAAGTTATTAAAATCTTGTGGATATTCTGTCAGATGGGCAGACAAAACGTCCAAAACCCGTCGAAAATCCAAACTCGCTTCTTGCATGACTTCGTGGGCTTTGAGTTTTTCAAAGTGGTTTTTATCTTTAAGAATTAGCGAGAGGAGATCGATTTCGGCTCGAGGTAACTTATCTATAGCAATTGTAGTGCCAACTGTATTATTACTTTTTTCTGACGCTAGAGTTTTTTGACCAGGCGTATTAGGGGGGCCCAAAACTCTCTCTTTGCCTAGGGCATTTAATAGCCATGTGCGGTCAACTTGAAGTCTAAACTCTATTTCTTTTAAGTAAAGTTCTCTCAAAGAGGGGTTTTCTATTGCAGAAAATATCGGTGAGACTTTCTGAATCAGCTGAATTTTGTCGTAGCTTTTGCCCCCATAACCTTTCATCCACAACGACAAAAGAGCCACGAACATTTCTTCGGAATTAGCTAATTTATTTTTTAGATCTTCCACGCCAAACTTTCGGATGTAATCATCTGGGTCTAGCTTGTTTGGCAAAAATCCACACTTCGGGAGCAGGTTTGCTGCCAACAAAATCGGAAGACTGCGCTCGGCAGCACGAAGTCCTGCCTCATCGCCGTCAAATAATATGACCACATTTTGAGTGGAGCGGGCAATCAGTTTGCAATGATCACGCGTCAACGCCGTACCTAACACTGCTGCCACATTTTTTATTCCAGCCTGATAGAGCGCTAAGAAGTCCATATAGCCTTCAACAATTATTATCTGATTCTCAACACGAATATATTTGCTTGACCAGTTAAGCCCATAAAGGACTCGGCCCTTAGTAAAAGCGGAAGTGTCTGGACTATTCAGATATTTAGGATTATCGCTGCCAATTGTGCGACCGCCAAATCCCAAAACTTCGTTCGAGGCGTTAAAAATCGGAAACAAAATGCGGTTACGAAAGTAGTCGTAGTGGCGAGTCTCTCTGTTATTTTCTTTGGTACTCTCTTTTGAACGAATGAGGCCGGCACCTTCTGCTGCGCTATTGTCGACCTTTTTTTCAGCTAACTTATTGGTTAAAAAGTTCCAAGAGTCAGGTGCCCAGCCTAGGCCGAGTTCTGCGATAATCTCAGGAGTGATTCCTCGCTCCTTCAAATATTTTTTTGGCAATGAATCAAGTGATAGTTTTTGAAGTTCAGATTTGTAGAGCTCCCCCGCATAACTGTTGAGCTTGAGAATATCATTTTTGGATTCAAAATTCTTATTGCTTTCTTTGTCTAACGGATTTTGAGGGATAGAAATTCCCGCTTTTTGAGCTAAATGCTCTACAGTCTCTGGAAAAGACATGCCTTGGTACTCTTGTAGAAAAATAAAAATGTTTCCACCTTTGCCGCAACCAAAACAATGGTAGATTTGTCTGTCCTCAGAAACGCTAAAGCTCGGCGTTTTTTCCCGATGACTGGGAAAAGGACATAGGCCCATATATTGGGAACCCGTGCGCTTGAGCACTGAATAATTCGTGATCAAATCGACAATATTATGCGCTTGGCGAACCCGCTCAATAAAATCTAAATCATATCTCATAAATTTTTATTAACTAAGTTTTGCTTTTACTATTTCGCTTACTAACTTGCCGTCAGCCGTTCCTTGACACTTTGCCTGAACCTCTTTCATAACGGCACCCATTTGTTTAATTGAGTTGGCATTCAAAGATGTAATGACTTCTGTAACTATTTTTTCAATTTGATCCCGACCCATAGCCTGGGGAAGATACTTTTCCAAAATCGCTAAACCTGCTTTTTCAGAGTCCACTAAATCCGTGCGTCCCGCCTTTTGAAACTGCTCAATAGACTCGTTTCGTTGCTTGACGGACTTCTTTAAGACAGCCAGGACATCATTATCGGTTAATGCTGTTGCCCCGGCCTCCATTTCTTTGTTTTTGATAGCCGAATTCAGAAACCTTAATGTGTCTAGGGTTACTTGATCTCGGCCTTTCATGGCGGTTTTGATATCTTCAAGTATCTTGTTTCGAATACTCATTAGGAATTAATACCTTCTGGCTTTTTTTGTTAAACGTTTACGAGCGGCCATAGATTTCTTTTTTCCCTGAACGCTAGGCTTTTCATAATGTTCTCGTTTCTTAATTTCAGAAAGGATCCCGGACTTTTCGCAGGTCTTTTTAAAGCGACGGAATGCTTGTTCAAAAGACTCGTTATCGCGAACTCTGACTTGTGCCAATTTTAATCACCTTCCTTTACTGAAATTTCGGCAATAGGATTGACGAGATATAGCAATGGGTCATAAATAGCGTCAAGGAGTTTGGATGTACCCCCTGGAATACTGGATGGATTTAGCGCTGACCGAAGCCAAAATCGCAGGTCAGAAGCAAGAGGTGCCTATTGGTGCAGTTATTGTCTGTGCTGACGAATTAATAAGCAGTGCTCATAATCTGAAAGAGATCAGCCACAAAGCAACGGCACACGCAGAAATCCTCGCAATTGAGGCTGCTTGCCTAAGACTAGGCCGGTGGCGTCTTACTGACTGCACCTTGTATGTGACGCTTGAGCCCTGCCTAATGTGTGCCGGCGCCATTATTCAGAGCCGCATGGGCAGAGTTGTTTACGGGTCTGCTGACAGCAAAGCTGGTGCCGTAACATCGCTTTACAAAACGCTCAACGATACTCGCCTAAATCATCGTCCCGAAGTCATTGGTGGAATTCGAGAAGTCGCATGCTCCAGCTTGCTGAAAGAATTTTTTTGGCAATTAAGGCAACCGCCTATAAACCCGATGGAAGCTGCAAAAAGTCCTTAATAGGAACAACGTAGCCTAACCACGGCTTGTTCATTGAGATCGACACGAAATGGTGTAGTCATTTCAGCAAAAAGAACTCATGTGTTCTCAGCTTTTTGCGCCTTAACTGCCCGATTGAGAAAAACACGGAGCTTCATTTGTTCAGGCGTTAGGTTGCCGGCTTTATTCAGTTGAAGTCTAACTCGTTCGACATCTCGAATGCCATCAAGGCTTGGGTGCATTTCAATCCATGCGACGCTTCCAGATAAATTTAAAGTGCTGGCTAAATTATTTATGGCATTGGTGTCGGTGTAAGAAACTGACTTCCAAACATATAGGGGTACTTCCTTTTTGCCGGCAAATAAATAGTAGCCGCCGAAATCGACAGGGCCAATTATAAAATCTTTGGCCTTATCAGGTTGAGAAAATAGAATTCCAATTTTCACATAGAGCGAACTCGTCAGGTGGGGGGTGTCGGCATAAATCATGATGACAAATGGATGTTGCTTAAGAAGGGTGTCGTAAACATTGTGAATTCGATCTGGCTGATCGCCGAGCCCTTGGTTTATTAGCGGAAAATCTCGCCAGTACTGAGTATCCGCTGCTTTTGTTTCCTGTGGGGCCCAGTATATATCAAGGCCAGGCGCACCCCCAGAGATGAGCTCCTGATGGGCCGTTTGAATAATAGAAACCGTAGCTTCGCAGCTCAATTCGTAGAGCTCTAATGCCGCTTCGGCGCCTATGATCGAGGCGATGAGTGGCTTGGTGGGCGTTAGCGTTGGAGTTTCTACAAAAATTGCAACTGCGCCATTCACCTTTTTCATTCAAACAGCCTACACCAAATAAAAAGTTTGAACAAACCAATACAAAGGCCCACCTGGTCTATTGTCAGGTTGATAAAGTTCCCACCATTTGTTCTAATTAACACATTATGAAAAAAATAATTAAGAGTATAGTTTTGCTATTTTTTATTGGAATTATTGCCGCTTTTTTTGCATTCGATTTAAAACAATATATGAATCGCGAAACATTCGAGCAGTTTAACGAACAAAACTCGCAGCTTACTATGGCGGCGTATTTTTTTATTTATATAATTATGGCAGCTTGCAGTTTGCCCGGTGCAGCCCTTTTGACCTTGGTTGGTGGAGGGGTATTTGGCTTTACCAAGGGGATCATTCTTGTATCATTCTCTTCGACTATTGGTGCGACACTCGCATTTTTAGCGGCCCGTTATCTCTTGAGGGATTGGGTTCAACAAAAACTTCAGAGCGGGACATTTCGCAAAAAATTAGAAGAAATCAATCAGGGTATAGAAAAAGAGGGCGCACTTTATTTGTTTGCGCTTAGGCTTATTCCACTTGTGCCATTTTGGGTTATTAATTTAGTTATGGGTCTCACGCCACTTTCAACGTTTAAGTTTTATCTAGTAAGCCAACTTGGAATGTTACCTGGCACGATGGCTTACGTTTACGCGGGTTCGCAACTTGGTCAGTTTAAGCTTTCGCCGCAGCTTTTTGTTTCATTTGCTGTGCTAGGCATACTCCCTATTTTTATAAAAAAAGTGGTCAGTTACTTTAAAAGCAGAAAGGTTCTTAAAAATTTCACGCGTCCTAATAAGTTTGACTATAATATGGTGGTTATTGGTGCGGGGGCAGCCGGACTGGTGACCTCCTATATTGCCGCAGCTGTAAAATCCAAGGTGGCCTTAATTGAAAAACATAAAATGGGTGGGGATTGTTTAAATACAGGGTGTGTCCCCAGTAAAGCACTCATTCGCTCTGCTAAAATGCTTTCCTATGCCAAGCGAGCTAAAGAGTTTGGCTTTAAGTCAACGTCGGTAGATTTTGATTTTGCCGATGTTATGGAAAGGATTCAAGGTGTTATTAAAAAAATTGAGCCTCACGATTCAGTTGATCGCTATACTAAATTGGGTGTGGATTGTATTCAAGGTGAAGCAAAAATTACGTCACCTTATACCGTCAGTGTTGGCGGAAGATCCCTCACAACTAGAAGCATTGTTATTGCGACTGGAGCGGGTCCGTTTGTTCCGCCCATTCCGGGATTAGATAAAGTTTCTGTTCTGACATCCGATAATTTATGGAACCTAAGGTCGCTCCCAAAAAATTTGCTAGTACTTGGGGGAGGGCCAATTGGTTGTGAGCTAGCTCAATCCTTTCAAAGATTAGGCTCGCAGGTAACGATCGTTGAAGGCTTGGACCGAATAATGGCCCGCGAAGATTCTGATGTTTCAAAAATCGTTTACGAAAAATTCGTTCGTGAGGGAATTCGGGTTTTGACTGGGCACAAGGCTAAATCAGTATCGGTAGACGGTTTAAAAAAAATATTGACATGTGATTACGGGGGCCAAAGTGTTCCAATAACCTTTGATGAGATAATAGTAGCCGTAGGACGCAGGGCCAATGTTAAAGGATTTGGTTTAGAAGAATTAAAAATTCCTATTACCAATCGCGGTACCATTGAAATTAATGAGTATCTACAGACGATTTATCCAAATATTTTTGTTTGTGGAGATGTCGCAGGCCCCTACCAATTTACTCATACAGCCGCCCATCAGGCCTACTACGCTGCATCGAATGCGCTCTTTGGTTTTTTGAAAATGAGCAAGGCCGACTATTCCTGCATTCCGTGGTGCACCTACACAGATCCCGAAGTAGCCAGGGTGGGTCTAAGTGAAAGTGAAGCTAAAGCGCAAGGAATCCCTTATGAAGTGACGGTCTATGAAATTGATGATTTGGATCGCGCCATCGCTGACTCAGAGGATCATGGCTTCGTTAAAGTATTAACCGTTCCTGGCAAAGATAAAATTTTGGGAGCGACAATTGTGGGGTCCCATGCCGGCGATATAATAATAGAATATATTTCTGCAATGAGACATGGTTTAGGGCTCAAAAAAATTATGGCAACAATTCATATCTATCCAACCCTTGTCGAGTCTAATAAGTTTGCCGCTGGCAATTGGAGTCGCAACCATGTTCCCACTAAAGCACTAGGTTATTTGAAGATGATTCACGCGTGGCGAAGAGGGTAGCGGAAAAAATTGAGGAGAGACTAAATGTTAAGGTCAGTGGTGTGCGCAATTTATTTGTTTTCTTGTGCTGTTTTGGGGGCTCCTTTTGATCATTCGAGTTGGGATAAAATATTAAGGGATCACGTCGTTTTAGTGAATATGGGCACGGCATCACAAGTAGATTATGGCAAACTAAAGAGTAACAGTGTTCAGCTAACTGAATATTTAAGTAGCATTTCTCAAGTTTCAAAAAAAGATTATCTGACATGGCCTGAGGCAGAAAAGCTGGCTTTCCTAATCAATGCCTACAATGCTTTTACGTTTGATTTGATTTTAACTAAGTATCCCAATCTGAAGTCGATTAAAGACCTTGGTGGCCTGTTCTCTTCGCCCTGGAAGAAAAAATTTATTCGACTTTTTGATGAAACGACTTTCTTAGATTATATAGAGCACGAGATTATTCGCAAAGAGTTTAAGGAGCCTCGGATTCATTTTGCGGTCAACTGTGCTTCAATAGGCTGTCCGATGTTGGCGAATGAGGCGTTCCAGGCGGCGAAACTAAACAGTCAACTCGAAAATGGAATTAGATCTTTTCTCTCTGATTCCACAAGAAATCACTACAACAAGAAATCAGGGTTCTTGGAGATTTCTAAGATTTTTGATTGGTATAAAGAAGACTTTGAAAAAGGAAACCTTGGTTTCAATTCGATCAAAGATGTCATGGCTAAATATGCTGACGTTCTAACAGATGACAAGGCGGCCCAAGCCAGAATTAGAAACAAAACAGTTGAAATTAAATATCTTGAATATAATTGGAATTTGAATAAGAAGTAAGACGGGGGTTTTTATGAAAAACATTTTCGGAAATTTAGGTGTTGGTATTGCTGTTGGTATTGGTTTAATACTAAGTCTTTTCGTACAGTCGCCAGCATTTGCTGCAGAAGGCGTTTTAATCCTTGCCCACGGAACCGCAATGGATCACTTCGCGGAGCTTCCCGCGGACAAATCACAATGCGAATTGATTCATGAGCACCTCAATAGCGAAGAACATGGTAAACCTTGGGAGAAAGCGATATGTGATGTCACCGCAGCTGCAGCAAAAGCTATTGGGAAACCACTAGAAACTGCCTTCGGTATGTTTTCTTTGCCGTCTTTTCAGCATGCAGTAAATAGACTGGGCAAACATCAGATTGATACGCTAAAAATTATTCCTTTTTATGTCAGTAGTGCGAGCGGCGTTATTCGCCAACAGAAGTATATGTTTGATGTCGTTAGCAAATTTTTTGACGACGAAAAAATAGTATTACCCAAATCGATTACGAAAGTTATTTTTCAAAACGCCATGGACCAAGATATTGAGTTAACCAAGGTATTGTATAGTAGAGCGCATGAGCTGAGTTCCAATCCGAAACAAGAAGAAGTGATTTTTGTGGCGCATGGGCCAGTTCAACAAGCAGATGATGATATTTGGCATCGAGATCTCGGCTTGCACGCAGATCGAATACAGAGCGAACGCGCAAAAACAAAGTCAGAGTTTTTTGCAACCCACCCATTTACATTAAAGGATGATGCACCTCCAGAAGAGCGCGATCAGCGCACTAAAGAACTTCGGGAACTGGTAAACAAAATTAATGCCCGCGGTAATCGGCCATTAATATTACCTGTTTTAGTGGCTGCTGGGGGCATTGAAAAGGGACTGCTTGAGCGCTTAGAAGGATTGAATTATCATTATCTTGGGCACATGTTGACCCCTGATCCTGAGTTCATTCAGTGGATCATCAACCGCGTCCAAACAGGAAATATCAAAAAAATTAAATAGTTACATAGATTGTAATCTTTACACTCCGGCACCAATGTTATTGCGCATCGCGTCTAGAGTATGGTAAATTCTTCAAATCAAAAGAATGCCATCGAGGTGCGTATGCTGGATTTTTTACATATTGGAAAAGTAGCGTTAGTTACTCTACTGTCCCTAGTAATAACCTTACCTTCACTGACCACAGCTCAGGCGTCCCTCGGCTATGTTCCAAATGAGTATGACTGGGATGAACCCGCTAAGATTTCAGCCCCCGCAGTATTGCCATCTGCTCCTCCCGCAGAGGCCGCTTCAACCCGAGTTACTTACAAGGTTGCAGCTTCTAACCGAGGCGTACAGTGGAAAGATGAGCAGAAAGCACACTGGGAATATGAACTCAATAAATACTATCGCCGCTATTTAGGTAATGAGGACTCATTGCCTCAGGCTGTAGATCAAATAAATGCCAAAGCCAAAAGCGCGCGATTTTTTGACCTTGTTCGATCTTGGGATCCCCATAAAGGGATGATACCTTGGAATAGCTCTACAGGAAGTCGTTTTGAAACTGACGTTGTAACTGTGAATTTCAAAGAGATAGTTGGTGAGCTTTGTACTATTGGCTATTCAGTAAAAACATCTTTAAGTCCTGAGGGTAGAGCAGCGGCCAGGCTTTGGAATTCAGCCTTTCCGACTATGAGCGGCGGCACGGGATCTATTCGTATTGTAGCTCGTGGTCAAGATGGATTTGATAAAGAGTTAAACCGACTGTGCGGTGAAGCTGGAATTTCAAACTGTAGCGATGAAGTTAAAGATGCAATAAAGTCCTCTGCTCACAATATTACCGAGAACGAAAAGTCTGAGAGTGTAGAGGTTTCAAGAGAAGTAAAAAATAAATCGCGATTTAAGTGGCGAATTGAACCTCTTATATATGCCAATATTGATCTTTCAGTAAAATCTGTCGATTTAACTCCGCATATTCCCGGTCAACCAAATCCGAACCCGGATCCTGATGACCCGTCTAAAGTGCCGCCCGGTCCCTATCGTGACGCCTTGTTGGCGAACAGTAAAATTTTATTACAACCTGGAACGGGAAGGTACGGCTACCAACATACCGCGACTGACATGCTAGGAATTGGGGGAGGCGCTGGCCTTCATACTGTGGTTGATATGTCTGGCCCCGCCGCATCTTTTTTTAGGCAACTTGGTTTTGTTGCCGGCGGAATGATAATTCTTAATCGGATTCAAACAGTAAGTCGTAAAGTACCCAGCCTTAAAGTCATGGCCCCTGATTATGTGTTCAAACACCCTTCTGCTGAAAATATTTCGAAGTATTGGAGTGTCGACGATTCGTTTAGCTATATGGGTTCTGGCGGCATCATGCTTACTTTCGGTGTTACCTACGCTGCTGTAGTGGTGGGACCAACATTTATTTCTGAAGTTTCCGAACAAAAAATTGTCACTAAAATCGCTCCAACAAAAGTTATGGTAGAAATCGCCGACATCAACCTAAACTCAGGGAGCGTTACAATTGGTTCGGGTCCGATATCTTACAGTAATATTGTGGCCAACCAACTCAATAAAGCAAGGAAAACTTATTTGTTTGATCTTTCCTTTGAGGCGGGCCGCAGATCTTTTGAACAAATGATGATCGGTAACTATTACGATGCACAAGCTTTGATTGCCTTAGGTAACACTGTTGCAGTCGTTGAGCTTTCGCGAGAAATCAATAAATCCAACTCTGATAGTGGTGGTTCAAGTATATTTATGTTTGGTCTGCCCTTCCTCTATAAAGTATGGATGAAGGATAATCAAAGCAGCCAAGGTAAAATCGAAGACTACGCCAATCACATTGACACTAAATACGATCACGGTATTTTTGTTGACCGTGAGGAGCGCCGCCTCATCGTTAATCCGATTTCGCCATTTACCAGTTTATGGTACAATTTGACTGGTCGAAAAACTGAAGCTATCGAATTCAATTCCCACAAGTATTTGACCAAGGCATTTTACGGTGGGATCGAAAAAATATTTAATTATGACGACGATGACCAAGCGAACCGTAATTATTATGGCCGGGCTGTGTGGAACTTCCAGTTCGATCATTCAAAGAAAAGCAATCTTAAAGAAAGTATCGATGAAATGATTTATATGGATACTGGCTTAGAAGAGCTCGACGTCGACGACGCTAGGATTCCCTGGGATCTAGGTTACCTCAACATCGAAGTGTTAATGGATTTAAATAAAAATGCCACCGATGCCTTAATGAATTTGTTAGAGGGTGGATCAACCGAGTTCATAAGAGAACTTGAGCGCATAGTGGACGATTATTTTACTCCTGAATATATGTCACGAGTAAACGCCTACGGCGATTATTATTACGATCACGACGAGAATCGTGATTATTGCCATGAAAAATTAAAATTATTTTACCAGGCTCGCCAAGATGCAAGGCGTAATACGGTTGTTACTATTGGTGAGGCAAAAAAAAGGTGTAAGAAATTAGTATTAGCCGAAAATAAAGAAACTATTCAAAAAATGGTCGAATACCTCACTCATATGCGATCAGTCATTATGTCTCAAGATGACGACAAGAAAGAATTTGCGCGGCTTTATCGTGAATTCGGAAAGTTAATGATATCAAATCGCTTCACTTACCGAACGGTTTACAACTTGTTAGTAAAAGCGGAAATTGGCGACTTTGTGCGCTACACATTAAATGGCGAAAGAGTAGCAAATTTAGGAATGAGCTTGCCTAGCGCTCGTATGCCGGTGAATTCGGCCAGGAAGCGGATGCGCTAAGACTCAGTATGCCCTAAGGGGCAACTCTTTCGATCTTCCAGTGAGAGCCCTTTTTACGATAAGTAAAGCGATCGTGAAGGCGGTTAATTTGCAAAAATATAAAATCAATATAATCAGGTTTAAGAATATAGCCTCCCCAATGAGGGGGGCAGGGAACAATACCATTTTTAAATTTATCTTCGTAAAATTTAACTTTATTAATTAGGAATTTTCGATCGGGGATCACTTGGCTTTGTGGTGAGGCCCATGCGCTCAACTGGCTTAGGCGGGGACGGTTCTTAAAGTACGCTATAGATGCCTGCCGAGAAAGTTTTGAAATTTTGCCTTCAATACGAACCTGTACGCTGATATTTTTCCAGTTAAAAACCAAAGCTCCGAAAATGTTAACATTTATTTCTTGAGATTTACGGCTCTCATAGTTTGTAAAAAAACGAAAGCCTTTAGAGTCAAAGCCCTTTAAAAGTAAGGTTCTTGCTGAGGGCCGCCGGTTTTTTTTAACGGTAGCCAATATCATACTGTCAGCAATGTTAGCGTCTTTCTTCTTTGCCCTTTGGAACCACTTTCTAAATTCACTGATGGGAGATTTATGCACTTAATTTACTTTGCCGGGGCCGGCTTGGGAGATAGCGAGGGTTTAGAGTTTAAAACCACAAGATTGGACTTGTCATTGGCAAAGCTCAGATTGGTTTTTTCTCCAACTTCTTCAATCGACAATATCGAATAAATGGAGACATGCAGACGCTTAATATTTTCAAAGCGTTTTCTGAGGTAATCTTCTTGGGGGCTGACGACAACTGATTTGGTATCAAAAACAAAATCCGCAATCGAAACAAAACTTAAACCAAGAGTCGAGTCATTAACCGTATGTGCTTTTAGTTGTAAAATCTTTTCTTCTTTGGGATCGCGGTACGTAATAAGATAGTAACCTAAGTCTTTCTTTTTTTCAGTCTTGTGTCCCGGCATAGGTAGGTTTCTATAGCAAAGGTTGAACCCGAGTCAATAGGGCACAGTAGAACACTTCGCAATATCAGTGTAAAATGTGGCTGCCCTTGTTTTTGACAATGCTCTTAATTTCGTTCTCGCGCTCCTGGGGATTAACAACTGAGTCCTGAATGCTGTCAAATTTTCTCATTAAGGCGTTCTTAGCCTCAGTTGCAGCATCGAACACGTTTTCTGAGAATCCCTTAGCTTCTATGCGTGCGCCATCAGACGTTAGGGACAACGTTATTGAAAACTGCTCACCTTCGTTTGACGGCTTACTGTTAATAAACACGGCTACATGCGAACCTGGCAGCAAATAAGGTTCGATTTCAGCTACCAGTTGAAAGATGTGGGCCTTAAGTTCTGGCTCAGTTTCAAAAGCCTCAATAGTATAATTTAGTTTTCTATTATCCACAGCTTCACCCCTTTGTAGTTAAACTTCGGGTAGCCTTAAGCACACTAAAGAACTTCGGACTTTATTATGTATTTTCAGCTAGTTACAGTATATCAAAATATTGAGTTGTTGGCTGTAGCAATTTGGCCAAGTGCTATTAGATAGAGGTTAGACAGTTTTATTTAAATACCGTCTTAATATGAAGCGATATCACCCGTTTTTAAATTCAAAATATTATTTACTGATACAGCAACATCCGGATTTGGCCTAAGTTTAATCTTGTCGCTAGAAGTCTGAGTAACTAACCAAATTTGAACGAATCCAGAATTTACAGCAAAAAAAGAAATCGCTAAATTCTCGCAACCAAATTTGGGTTTAGTACACCGTTCACCAGTACTAGAATAGGCAACTGGATTCGAAGTTGTTCCGGCAATGGGTGGCTGACCTTTAACAGGAGAGGCTAAAATAAATTCTTGTGGCTGCGATGTAGTACATCCGCTGGGAGACAGCATACATTTTAGCAGCTGCGCATTGCTGGCGTTCCTACTACTGAGACGGAGCGTCGCTTCAATTTTTGCTAACCTCGTCAGGTCCGCCCTTAGCACCGACTTAGTTTGAGCCTGTTGCGCAATTGCCTGAACTTGGCGATTCAGTTTAAAGAAGTTTGTAACCATTGTTACGATAATCGTTAATGTCATCATGAATAGCATAAGAGACATCAGTAAACCGCCACTTTGATTTTTAGTCATATGCTAAGCCTCACACAGATTCCTTTGCGCGGTCTAATAAGCGTCAAACCGTCAGGACAAGCACATTGCCCAGGTCCTATTTGAACGGTGTTACCGGGACAGTCAATCGGCGCCGGTGGTACCTGCGGCGGCCCTCCGCCGGCTATCGGTGGTGACACAGTTGGCGGTGGCGTCACGGGTGGTGGTGGTGGCACTAAAGGGTCGATTGCGGGAGGACGATTTGAAATTCCCTTCACAGCGTAAACAATGCTTTCTTCCACCGTTCTTAGTTGTGGCATTGACCCTTGAGCAGTAGGAAACTTAGATTCAATCTTATAACTAACTTCAATGATCTCAGCCACATCACAAAAGGCCGCGGGTGGGCCTAAAAATGTTTTTGGAGGACAATATGCTGTAAACCATGATGTGACTGACATTGCCACCGAATCAATTGCAGAAATTGCGCTTCCCATTTGATTGTATTCAACTGGCTTAGAAGGCGTGCCTGCGATCATCCCTGAAGAAGCGACCACACCGCCACCCGTACTTTCCATAGGACCATATAGATTAAATGGTTGGGTTTTGCCACTTATACAATCCCCAAGGATTGTTGGGTCAAACTCAACCTTTGGCCTCAGGCACGATTTCAAAGCCCCGTTCCCGGGTTTATCATGACTTACTCTTATCGCTGTCGGTAGACGGATAACCATTTTCATTGTACTTTGGAGTTTATCCCTAACATTAGTGCGCAATAACATGGCGGTTGATTTTCGTGAGTTGAGAATAAAAGTATAGGAAGCCGATACTATTATGGCTACGCATCCTATTGCCAGCATTACACTGATTAGTGAAGTTCCCGTTTGATTTTTTATAGAAAACATAAATTCCCCACTTACATTCTTACTATTATCGACCTGGTAATTGTTTTAAGCCCTACTATCTGAGGGGCATTTTTGTTTTGCACGACACCAAACTCAAAGTAAACCTCGATAAGTCCATTCAGTAGACTCGGAAGACTAGGACATGTCTGCGGATGATAGAATGGGTTTGCGAGATCATCAGGACATTGCACGCGAAAAGTTGTGCCCAATTTAAATATACAATCTGAAGTAACTCCAATTGCACAGGGCTGTCCATCCAAGTTATAGCCAACTTCTTTGTCTGGTAATCCCGTAACTGGGATGCCATCAATCAACTTGAAAAAATAAGAATTAGAACTCGAACAAGCTGTCCCATCAACACCAGTGAGGCATGCCTTTAATTCTTTATTCTCCGAATCCTGGGCACTCGCAATTATGTTCTGTTTGGTAATTGCCAATTTGACACGGGTTAATACTAAACTTTGTGCATAAAGAGCTTTTACGGCCCTCAGTTGTTCCAACTGAAATAACATTATTGAGTAACAAGTTGAAATAATAATAATAGACAGCGCAGACGCCATCATTAGGTCTATCAGCGAATAGCCGGCCTGGTTAAAGTACTGATTCTTATCCACATCTTCATTATAGACCAAGCTGGACTAAGGTCCCAACAAAATTAAATTTTCAGATTAAATTCGCCTCGTTACAAAACACTATTTTTTAAGGTGTTTCAGTATGAGATGGTTTTGAGGTATCTAATATGTCCAAAGCCCGTCGAACTTGGCAGAGCCAAATCCTATAATTTGCCCCGCACAGTTTTTCTTAAGAAGGTCACCTTTAAATCGCGTAAGATCGGGCGAACCATTAGGAACAAAACCACGTTCCATCACAAACTCATAGCGAGTTCCGGGAGCATCAGTTTCAATTTTAGAAATAAGTGTGAACGACAAAAGCTTTGTTTGAATATCGTACTTTGTGTAGATAATTCGTCCAGACTCACCGGGGGTGGATTCTTCTGGTAGGCCGCACTTATCTAGCTCAGTGTTATCGGGGACATCGATAGATTTATAATAAGCACCTTCTGCTCCGAAGCTCTCAAGTCGAACAGTGGTTTTTAATACGCCATTTTCGTCGGCCGCAACCGAAACTTTTGAGCCCACACCACTGCCGGCAATGGTGCCGCCTAAAAGCCAATTCGTGCCATTGTCGTCCGTGTCTTGTTCAATTAGTTTAGCAATTCTTTGGCCAAGCATATCTCGGCTATCGACATTTCCAGTGAGTTTGAGTTTTAGTATTGGTTCGTTGGAAACAATACAGACACAGGCCTCATGCGCGCCTTTTTTGACGTCTGTCATTAATGCTACACAGTCTTCGAGCTCATCACGTTTTTCCATTTTGTCAGTTTCAGCGCTACAGCGAAAACTTGTCCAATATGCGGTTTCCATATCAAGCCGATTGCTAAGTTCACGAAATTCTTTTGTGAGCACATCAATCTTTCGACTTTCCGTGGCGACTACTTCGGCAAGTTTATCTAGTGGGCCAAAAACGGGATTAAGGGGCCAAAGGAAAGCCGAAAACGAATATCCGATTGCCATCATGTTTATGTTTTTTAAGTTTAGGCTGCCAACCTCTGACGTGGGTTTTTTTAGAGCGCCTTCAGGCATAAAGGGTGGGTTTTTAGTTACTGAACCCAGCTTAGTTGAGCAGGAAATCGAAAAAACAGCTAACAAAATAAAAACCAGTCTCATTATTTCTCCCAAATATTAAAAGTAAACAGAAACATCAAGAGCAGTTATTGAGTCGGCTGCTACATTTCGACCAGCGATAACTTCGGTATGATTAATTTTTGCCTCTAACGGCACCGAAAAACTTTTCTTTCGAAATAAAGGTATTGTACTAAAGTTAATCCCAGCCAAAATCGCTCGCATGTCTTGGTCTGTATCGCTAGTCAAATAATCGTAGCGCGATTGACTATATTGTCCACCGCGGTACCTGTCTCCATACTTATGTTGTACCGAATAACCTAAACCAATCGTAGTCGTTTCAAGAGGTTCATATTTTAGAGCTAAACTTCCACCGATAAGGTCACCTAGGTTACGATAAGTTTTATAATCGGTATCACTAGACAAAGTACTGTCAGACGAATCGGGTATTCTCTTGGCAATGTGATCTGGGAGCTGAGCCGTATAATCCAAATGAGTCGTGAGCGAAAGTCTTTTTGCCATATACCAATCAGCAACAGCGGCGGCGCCGACATCCCATTGTCCATCACCCGTGGATAGGGACATAAGATTATTAGGATTAGCTACTTTTCCCGTAGGTAAAGTTACAAATTGTTTGATCAGGAACGAGCGAGTGATATTTTTTGAAATTAAATACTTATTAATCCAGCGAATATCACCTAACGAAGTTTGCGATTGACCCACGAGCGGCTCGTAACCCAGGGCTGCAACCTGAGCCGCCACCGGATTTGAAGTCTTTTGCAGACCGGCCTTAGCTTTATTCACATTAGTATCTTCAGCCAATTTACCAAAAAAAGCCTGGCCACCAGGAGTTACATCAAAACCAGTATCTACAAAAGTATTGGTATACACTATGGGAATGGCAATTGCTGTCGTCCATTTTTCGCTGACACCGAAGGCAAAAACGGGAACTGTTGCCGTCACCCGCGCGCTAGCGTAACCGGTAGTATATCCAAATGTGGTCGTTTCAGGATTTTCGATACCCATGGACTGCATGTAGCCCTTGCTGAGAGCCTGCTCACTGGCCGGTTTCCCTTTATACAAATCGCTATAGGTTACGTTTTTTTGAAACTTTGTTCCCAAAGAATTTACGCTGTTGCCAGAGTCATATTTAGATAAGATCTCTGTAGAGAAGGCCAACAACTTAACGTTTCGAATACCTTTCGGTAAAATAGATGTACTTTCAAAGTCAGTGGGCGCTCCCAAGCCATCCGCGAGAGCGTGTGCACCTAGAAGTGCTAATATTATTATAAGACGGTATCTCATCAGTTTATTCTTCCCAGCGATCTAATATGGCCTTAGCAATCTGCTGAAGGTTTTTATTTTCTGGAAGAGCCTCTGGATCTAAATCATTCAAATTGGAATCGATGAAGTTTTTTAATACTTGTTTCGCATCATTTACTTTTTCAATCTCATTTAAATACTCAGCCCAAAAAATATTGTTGTTTCCGTTGGAGCTTACTCCCTTAGCGTTAGTCGAGCCAGCAAAGGCTTCGCTCAGATACTTGCCGGCCTTTTCCATATCGCCGCCGGCAATTTTGGGAAGTTTGTAGTAGGCTCGTCCAAGAACTCTGCTCGACCCAAACAGCGCAATCTCTTTATGACCAAGGAGTTGTATGACTAACATATTACTTCTGAGTTCCGGCCACTTTTTAAGACTTTGCATTACACCGTTAGCTTCGGCCCAAGAGCCCAAATTGATTCCGGCGTAGTATAGTCCAAAAGCAAGTTGAACTACTTCTGCAGGAGTGTGTTTGGCTAAAACCTTTTTTGCTTCGGCCTCAAGGTCAAGTTTTTCATCAGCAAGGTCAGGTAAAAAATCTTTCGTGACCATTTTTGAAGCGTCTATTCCCATTTGAAAAAAAGCGATTTTTTCTTCTTTGGTTTTGCTGGCGCTGCCTACAAAGTAAAATGCTTTTGCTTCACCAGTTTTTAAATCATATAACTCGCTACCTTTGGCACCTGACGCAAGTCGACCGTACATTTCGGCCGCCGCTTTGGCATTCGCTACTCCTTGAGCTGAGTAGTCACGTTCTGAGTAAAGTCTTTGGGCTTCGACAGAACTTTCATCAACAGCAAAAACAGGATTACAAGACATCACAAAAAGAATGGCTAAAAAAATTTTATTCAAGGACCCCTCCCCATAAAGATTGAACTAAAATACTTAGAGTTCGGGGGCGAGTTAGTCAAAGCTCATTTATCACTTAGTAAAAAAGAGAGGGTGTCCAACTTATTTTGCTGAGCGTCAATCTGCCAACAAGACGGTTGTTGGCAATATTTTTGAACTCATGATATTGGCCTATTTATGAATGACAGTATCAAACTCGAGGCTGCATGGAAAGAAAGACTTTTGCCCGAGTTCTCTAAGCCATACATGCAGAAATTAAAGAAATTTTTGCATGATGAATATAAAAAAAAGAAAATTATTTACCCTAAGGGCTCCGAGTTTTTTAGTGCCCTTAACACCACGCCATTTGAAAAAGTGAAAGTAGTTATTATTGGGCAAGACCCCTATCACGGGTTGAATCAGGCGCATGGCCTTTGCTTTTCAGTTTTAAAAGGAATCGACGCGCCCCCATCACTCCTGAATATATTTAAAGAAATGCATTCTGACTTGGGGTTAGCGGCAGAAAATTTTCCGCATGGAAATCTTTCGAAGTGGGCCGAACAAGGAGTTCTGCTTTTGAATTCAGTGTTAAGTGTAGAAAAAAGCCGAGCGGCTTCTCATCAGGGCCGCGGCTGGGAAGAATTTACCGATACGATAATTCGTGAGTTGAACGAAAATCGGGAACATGTCGTTTTTATGCTGTGGGGAACTTACGCGCAGAAAAAGGGTCAGTTTATCGATAAAAAAAAGCACATGGTGCTGACGGCACCTCATCCATCGCCTTTGTCTTCTTATCGAGGATTTTTTGGCTGCAAACATTTTTCAAAGGCTAACAAGTACTTAGCAGCTAATGGCTTGGAACCTATTGACTGGCGCCTTTATAGTGGCTAATGTCATCATTGTGAAATTAATAAGATCTAAGCATTTTTGGAACAACGTCGCATTAAACTTATTAGTAATGGTATTTCTGGTCTCGGGCGCATTGACTATTATTAGTTCTTAGCCAACGGGAACCTATTAAACCATACGATCTTTGTCGCCGCCGCGAACGATAAAAACTTTGCCAATTTTTTCGAGTTCTAAAATCTTGTCGACAATTTCTTTTTGTGCCGCTTGTATCTTTGAAAGTGGCTGGGAGCCTTGGTTTTCTATAGCTTCTTTAAACTGCTCAACCCGTCTAGCACTCAAGTTTGAAAATAGATGGAGTTTGACTTCATCGTTAGCTTTTCGCAGAGCCAAACACCACATTTTTTCGGGAATTTCAGTAAAGAGCAAGGGCACACTTTTGTGGTTAATCTTGTGGATATCGTCAAATGTAAATAGGCTACTCTTAATAAGTTCCGCAAGAGTGGCATCTTTTTGTGCAAGGTTTTCTAAAAGTGTTCGTTGGGAGTCCGGATCCAATACTTTTACTGTCTCAATTGCTATTTTAAGATTTTTTTTAATAATCGCCCCCTCTCCTTAAACTACAAGATATTCTCGGCAAAAAGCCACGTGTTCACAACTGCAAAGACACCGAATGGCGCAGCGCAAAATATTCAATATATTGAAATAGTAAAGTGCCGATTGACTCTGCGGTGTAGGTTTCTTAAGAGGTCCCTATTCCATGAAGATGTCTAAAGTTCTCTTTACTGAAAAGCTTCCCAAAAGTACCCAATTGGGAAGAGAAGTGCTCGTCATTTATGACCGCAAACTTTTAAAAGTCTCTCCTCCTTTTAAAAAATGGCTTAAGTTTTTTTCGAGCACTTATGGTGTCGTAGGTGGAGAAAAGATTAAGTCTGTAAGGCAACTGCCGCGCCATCTAGAAAATATTTTAAAAATTTCGAAAGATCTTTCACGGGATCTATTAGTCATAGTTGTTGGCGGTGGTAGCGTTGGAGACTTTGGCGGATTTGTTGCCAGTATTTTGAAAAGAGGCGTTAGACTGATTCAAATTCCTAGCACATGGCTAAGTGCGATTGATTCAGCTCATGGCGGTAAGACTGCGCTTAATGTCGAAAATACCAAAAATCAGATTGGCACATTTTACCCAGCAGAAAAGGTTTATGTCGTGAAAGAGTTGTTGTTGTCACAGCCGGCAAAAAGACGCAACGAAGTTTTAGGCGAGGTTGTGAAAATGGGCCTTCTTAATTCTACAATAAATCCTAAGGATTGGAAGAAAATTTCAAACCGCAAGAAATTATCATTTAAAGAATTTTGTGGGCTAAAAAAAATAATAAATGCCAAGTGTGAAGTGGTCCGCTTGGATCCTCTGGAAACCAGGGGATTACGAAGAGTTTTAAATCTAGGACACACAGTTGGCCATGAACTGGAGACTCAGTTAAATCTTCCTCATGGTGTGGCGGTAGCTCAGGGTTTGATTTTTGCCTGTGAGTGGAGTCGACGTTTGGGATATTTGACTGACGCAGATTTTAAAAAAATTAATTCCCGATGGTTTAGACCTTTTGGTATCAAAAAAATGAAGGCGCGAAGAATTTCAAAAGGGGTTTTTGCTTCTCATATTGCGCGCGACAAAAAGAGAACTGCTGACAATAAAATTGAATTTGTTTTTATTAAGGGAATTGGCAAGCCCTTGTTAAAAAAAATGACCATTAAGGCATGTTGTGATGAGGCCATACGCCAGGGTTTGGTGGGACCATGAGTTTTAATTTTGATGGTCATATTCCTCCTTCTAAATCGATTTTATTGCGACTTTCTTTATGCGAAAGTTATGTGACTGAGGAATCTGTGTCGCCATTTTTTACTTGTGATGATGTCATTAAGATGGCTAGTGGATTGAAACAACTTTTTAATAGCGATCCCATTGATTGTGGCGACTCGGCCATGGCCCTAAGGTGTTTGGTTTTGCGCGCATCTCGAATTCCGGGGCGCCACTTTATTTCTGGAAGCAAGCGTTTGATGACGCGACCTCATACCGAGCTCGCTCATATTCTCGCCCAGCTAGGCGCCAGGATCTATTTTATTGACGGTAAAATTGTTGTCGAAAGTACCGACTGGCCGGACAAGAACTTAGAGATCATAGTTGATCGATCAAACTCCAGTCAGTTTGCCTCCTCACTTTTATTGAACAGTTGGTTGTTGAATCATAGTATAAAAATCTCTTGGATGGGCGAAACCGTCTCTGATGGCTATTGGCAAATGTCATTGAAGCTCGCTAAAAAATTAGGAATGAAGATTACTATTCAGAGTGAATCGATCACCGTGCCCTCTCAACAAAAGCCATTTGTGGACTGGACGCTCACGGAACTTGATATGAGTTCTGCTTTCTCGGTTGCGGCCCTCGCCACCGTCGCGGGTCAAGCTCGCATTAGGGATTTTTCGTGGGAAGGATTGCAACCAGATTCAGAATTTGTGACAGTTCTAAAAAAAATGGGTGCGGGAGTGGAAATTCAAGATAGCGTCCTTTTAGTAAAGAAGGCAGATGCCTTATTACCTATTTCTTTGGATTTGTCGAATTGCCCTGATATGTTTCCTGTGCTCTCGGTGCTCTGTGCCTTGGCCGAAGGTAAGTCTCAACTCTATGGCGCCGCCCACCTGGCATATAAAGAATCTCATAGAATTCGAAAAACAGCAGAGCTAATTCGACTGATGGGTCGGCAGTGCACAGAGACTTTAGACGGAATAATAATTTATGGTAAGAAACAAAATCTAGATTTTGAAAACCTAGCGGCCATTATTTTCGACCCTGATCGCGATCACCGGCTTGTAATGGCAGCAGGAGTAGCCAAAGCCGCTGGACTCAATGTGATAGTTACAGATCCTCGGGCGGTAAATAAAAGTTTTCCTGATTTTTTGGAGATTTCGCCAGTATGACTACAGTACTTGTTGGGCATCGAGGGGTGGGAAAATCAACGCTGTTAGAGCGTTTGGCTCAGTATGGATTTAATGTGCTGGACCTCGATCTTTATATTGAGCAAAGAGAAGGCCATACGATTGCGGAAATATTTGCTACCTCCGGTGAGGCATACTTTCGAATTCTAGAAAAAAAATGTTTTGTTGAGGCCATGGTCATGGAGCCCCATTTTATTTCAATGGGAGCCGGTTTTAATTTCGACTTACCCAAGTCAATCAAAGTTGTGTGGATAAAACGGACGACAGACAAAATGGGTAGAATCTTTTTAAATCGCCCCAGGCTTGATTTGACTCTGACTCCTTTAGAAGAATATTTAAGAAATTTTGAACTAAGGGACAAAAAGTTTTCTAAAATATGCGACCAAATTTATGTTTTGCCTGAGGGTCGATTTGAGCCTAGCGAAAGCGAAAAAAACATTTTAGGAGGTGGGGGACTAAATGTCGGCGCTACTCTTACGGTGTTTCCGAGAGTTTTTGAAAGTCGTGATGGTATTAATTGCTACTTTGAGCGTTGTCGGCCATGGGGCGTGTCTTTCTTTGAATTGCGAAATGACTTTTTAAGCGAGAATAATATTGCCTTGGCTTTAAAGTATATTCCAAACTCACAACTGCTCTTTAGCATCAGAAAAAAAATTGAGAGTCTACCGTCGGGAGTTTCAGACTTTGATTGGGCTTTGGAGCTAGGTGAGTGTCCCTTTCCAAATCCCCGCATTTATTCTTTGCATACGAGGTCAGACGAACTTTCATTTGAGAGTACTTTGAGAAAACTAGAGCAGTACCAAAAAGGCGGGACTCATATTAAGTTAGCCGTAGAGATAAAAAGTTTTTCCGAATTGGTTTTGGGTCATAAGTGGCAAAGAGAAGATCAGTCACAGAGATCATTTTTACCTACTTCTGACGATGGTCGATGGCTCTGGTACCGAGTTCTGCAGAAAGGTAAGCAAAAATTAAATTTTGTGAATGAAGGGTTTTCTAATGTTTTGGATCAACCCTCTATGATGGATTGGCTAAGTGCCCCAGTGAGCGAGAGTTTTGCAGCTGTATTAGGTGATCCCATTGAACACAGCTTTTCGCCAGAAGAGCATCAAGAATTTTTTTCGAAAAGGAAACTCCCATTTGTAAAAATTCGTGTGAGTGAAAGCGAATGGAGCGAAGCTATTGCGGTTTTGGAGAGTTTAGGTTTAAAGTACGCGGCTGTTACCTCTCCACTCAAGAAAATCGCACTTAGGCCGGACACGATAAATACAATATACTATAATGGGAAATGGCAGGGAGCGAATACAGACCTAGATGGCTTGAAAGAGTTTTTTGAGGTAATAAAGGACGAGTCGGTAGCGGTTTGGGGCGGAGGCGGATTGTTGGAAAGCATCAACAGCTTTCTTCCAAAAGCAAAATACTATTCGGCGAGGACAGGCAAAAATCGAGATGGATCGACATCTGAAATTTTGCCGGAAGTGGTCGTGTGGGCGGTCGGAAGAGGCCGATTGAATAAATATCCACCAAAGGAATGGCGCCCTAGATTAATTTTGGATTTAAATTACACAGACGATTCTCCGGGCAAGGAGTACGCGTTGCAAACAGGAGCTGATTATCAAGATGGGAATAAAATGTTTAAAGCTCAAGCGCGAGCCCAACGCAAGTTTTGGCAGTTGTGTGAACTACCTATTAAGGCAGAGTTAGAAGGTGAGTTACTATGAGAGCTAATTCATTTGGCAGTCGATTTGTAATTACTACTTTCGGAGAGAGTCATGGGCCGGCGATGGGCGTGGTTATCGATGGCTGCCCAGCGGGAGTGGTGTTTGATAAGGAACTGTTAAAAAGGGAACTTGAAAAAAGGAGACCCGGCACTTCAGAAATTGTTTCGGCGAGAAATGAATCGGACGTTCCAGAAATTCTGAGCGGCGTGTTTGATGGAAAAACTCTGGGAACACCGCTGGCCGTGATCATTAGAAATCAGGATCAAAGATCATCGGACTATGAAAAGATTAAATATGTTCCCCGCGTGGGTCATGCTGACGAAGTATGGGCTAAAAAATTCGGCCATACCGATCTGCGGGGCGGGGGTCGGAGTTCTGGCCGCGAAACAGTTTCGCGAGTAATCGGCGGAGCGGTAGCGCAAATGGCCTTGAGGCATATTGGTGATGAAACTAAAGTCATTGCCTTTGCAAAAAGGATTGGTCCGTTGGACCTTGAACTCTCGAATTCCAGAGAGGATGAAGTCAAGAAATTATTAGTTGAGGCTAGAGAAAAGGGCTATAGTTATGGTGGCATTGCCGAAATATGGATTGATCATATTAAGACCGGTGTTGGTGAGCCGGTTTTTCGAAAGCTAAAATCTGATTTAGCTCAGGCCTATATGTCTGTCGGAGCAACTATTGGCGTAGAGTTTGGCGTAGGTTTCGCGGCGGTGAATGTAGAGGGTTCGATTTTTCATAATGCCAATATTACTTCATCCTCTGTTTATGGCGGGATGAAGGGCGGCATCTCCACCGGTGAACGAATTGTTGCACGGGTGGCGTTTAAACCAACATCGAGTGTGCTCGACGTTTCAAAAAAAGGCCGACATGATCCCTGTATAGTGTTTCGGGCCCTACCGGTTTTAGAAGGAATGACATATTTGGTAATTGCTGATCACCTTGTAAAATAGAGCTAAAAAATATAATTGTGACAATTCATTATTCACTTTATGAAAACTTTCATATCAAATACGGACATCTTGAAGGTGAATGGGCATACTAGATCGAATGCACCTGAATGCAATATTCGATGCACTCTCGAAATGAAGCGCAAAAATTTTAAGATTTTCTGTATGAAGTATGGATACAAATAAAAATTAGACATTAATATTAAAATTCAAATTTTCTCATCGCTATGCGATAACGTCGAAAAATCACAATCTTAAAAACAAATTCTCAAAATGAATAGGTCTCCATACTTGGCTTGGTGCTTGCTCTTAAAAGGCTTGGGTCAAGACATTGTGGTTTTTTCTTTATTTGGGGTGCGTTGATGAGACTATATATATTAGGTTATTCAAAAAGTTTTTTGTGGCTATGTCTATCTCTATATTTGGCAAGCTGCTCTAAGCTTCAATTTAGCCAGGATCCCAATAGCTTTGCACTAAGAATGCCCGATGGCGTTCGAATTATGGAACCAGCCCCTTATACAGTCGACAGAGTCGGAGTATTAGTAAAAGGAACTTGTAAAGAAAAACTCCCTGTAACCATAGAAGGCCTGGGTTCGGGAATACTCTTTAATAGTAAACTGAGTTGTGAAGATGGTAATTTTGAAACATTCATTACGTTTTCGGATGGTGAAGGATTAAAAAATGTAGTTGCGAAACAGCGAAACCTCGAAACAAATGAGTGGGCACAAGACGATCGTAATTTTATTAAAGATACAGTTGCCCCAACGGTTCTCATTGCTACTCCCGCCCTCAATTCAGAGGTCATGGCTACAGTAAACATTACGGGAACATGTGAGGCAGGGCTTGTAGTAGATTTATTTTTGACAGGACGAGGTTCTTTGGGATCTGTTAATTGCATCAATAGTGTATTTACTATGCCAATCCAACTCGCGGGTTCAGACGGTATAAAAAACATAGTAGCTCAGCAAATCGACTTAGCCGGCAATATTGGTAACGACAACAGAAACATTATAAAGGACTCCGTGGCACCACGAGTAGTTATTTCGACTCCCAGTGCGGGTTCTATCACACGTATGGGCACACGAATTACTGGAACATGCGAGACTGGTTATAGTGTCGCAATTGGCGGTGGCGGAGTTAACGCTATTACTTCTGCCGCTTGTACCAATGGACAATTTTCATCTGATGTTACCTATTCAAATGGTGATGGTAGTAAACAGGTTTCAGTTTCTCAAACAGATCGCGCCGGTAATTTAGGTCAAGACTCCCGTAGTTTTGTAAGAGATAGCACCGCACCGCTCATTGCAATTACTAGTCCCGTAAATGGTTTAGTAACAAGAGGCCCTGTACAATTAGCGGGAACATGTGAATCAGGATTAAATGTGAGTGTTTCTGGCTCGGCCCTTTCGCAAATCACTAGTGTCGCATGTACTAGTGGCCAGTTCAGCTATAATTTTACGGCGGCGAGCGGTGATGGCGCAAAACAAATATTAGTATCGCAGACTGATGTTGCTGGAAATTCAGGTACAGATCAAAGAACTATTCAAGTTGATGGTACTGCGCCTCGAGTGGCTATAACTGCGCCCGCGGCGAACTCCTCAACAGTTAGTGGTGTAACTCTAATTGGTACTTGCGAAACTGGCTTAAATGTAATGGTTACGGGTTCTGGATTACTTTCTGCCACAAATGGTCCATGTAGTAATGGTGGATTTAGTATTCCTGCAACATTTTCTAACGGTGACGGAACTAAATCAATGACCGTCACCCAAACCGATGGAGCTGGAAACAGTGGCTCTGATTCGAGAAGTTTTATTAGAGACTCCTCAGCGCCCAATATAGCTATCACTGCACCCGCTGTAAATACTGAAGCTCAAAATGGCCTGAGACTTCAAGGTACATGTGAGTCAGGTGTAGCTGTCAACATTTCTGGTGGCGTGGCTCAAAATTCGACTACCACATGTTCTAATAGTCTCTTCGCATTGGACATTATTTTTTCAAGTGGCGATGGAACAAAAACCATCGTGGCTTCGCAGACTGATTCAGTGGGCAATCAAAGTTCTGATCAAAGAAATTTTATTAAAGACACTGTTGCTCCCATTGTGACTATTACAGCTCCCGCTGCAAATAGCTGGGTCGGCGACCAAATGACTTTAACTGGCACATGTGAAACAGGTCTAAACGTTGTGGTCACCGGCACAGGCATTAGCCAAGCGGCAACGGCCAGTTGTAATGTTGGCCAGTTCTCTCAGCTTTTGAATTTGTCTAATGGTGATGGAATTAAATCGGTGACTGCCACTCAAACAGATCGAGCGGGAAACTCAGGCTCAGCCTCACGCACAGTTAGTCGTGATTCTACAGCTCCGCGAATCGTCATCACTGCTCCGGCCGCTAATTCTTCAGTAACTACCAGTGTCGGATTGCAAGGTACATGTGAAATAGGCCTAGGCATTACACTTTCTGGTGCTGGTTTAGTTTCCCCTTCGACCGGACTTTGTAACAATGGAAATTTTGATATAGCGGTGACTTTAACAGCTAATGACGGCTCAAAGAATGTCATAGTTAGCCAGACAGACCCCGCCGGAAATATCGGCAGCGACAATAGATCATTTCTTCGCGACACTGGTGCTCCCGTTGTTCGCATCACGTCACCAGCTGCTGGAACAGCTGCTCGAACTGGTGTAACCCTATTAGGAACTTGCGAAGTGGGTATTCCTGTTAATATTTCTGGTTCAGGAGTCAATGCCCCCACCACTGCGACCTGCACTAACAGTCAGTTTAGCGCGGCACTAATTTTTTCAAGTGGTGACGGCGCAAAAGATGTATTGGTCACGCAAACAGACTCTGCAGGAAATAGTGGTTCAGATACTCGACAATTCAATCGTGATAACACAGCTCCCGTAATTGCAATTACATTGCCAAATGCTAATGCCTTTGTACAAGCTCAAGAAAATATTTCGGGAACTTGTGAAAGTGGCTTGCAAGTGACACTGTCAGGTTCGGGCTTGGCTACAAGTCTAAATACAGCCTGCGCAGCGGCCAGTTTTTCAGCGCTTGTTACCTTTTCAAATGGTGATGGCACAAAATCAGTTACGGCTTCGCAAACTGATAGCGTCGGAAACACAGGTACGAATTCACGAAGTTTTGTTAGAGACGCCAATGGACCCAACATTACCATAGATACACCTGCCGTAAATACCGTGGCACAAACGGGCCTTACTTGCGGTGGTGCTTGTGAAAATGGTTTTATTGTTAATATATCTGGAGCAGGGATTGCAAGCCCACTAACTGCTACTTGTGCGAACTCTCGTTATTCAGCTGCAATTATTTTTTCAAATGGCGATGGAGTTAAAAACGTAGTTGCTTCGCAAACAGATCAATCTGGAAACAGTAGTTCAAGTAATCGAAATTTTATTCGCGACTCTGTGGCGCCAAGTATTGCTATCACAGCGCCTGCGGCGGGCACACTAGCCCGAGTGGGAGTAACCCTCGTAGGAACCTGTGAGTCTGGCCTACCGGTTGCCATCTCAGGCGCCGGAGTGAGCGCTCAATCATCCGTGCCTTGTACTAATAGTCAATTTTCATCAGCAATCACTTTTTCAAATGGTGATGGCAGTAAAGATGTGGTTGCCACGCAAACGGATACTGCGGGTAACAGTGCTTCAGACAGCCGGCAGTTTGTCAGAGATAACACCGCTCCTATTATAGCGATTACGTCTCCAAATGCTAATGCCTTTGTACAAGCTCAAGAAAATATTTTGGGAACATGTGAAAGCGGTTTACAAGTAGCTTTGTCCGGTGCTGGCTTAGCCGCCGCTGTAAATACGAGTTGTGCCTCGGGTAACTTTTCAGCTCTCGTAAGCTTTTCAAGTGGCGACGGCACAAAGGTTGTTAGTGCAGCGCAAACGGATTCTGCTGGCAACACGGGCGCCAGCTCCAGAAACTTTTTAAGAGATGCAAATGGCCCAAACATTACGATTGATACTCCAGTCGCTAATACTATTGCGCAAATTGGATTAACTATTGGTGGGGCGTGCGAAACTGGCTTGACAGTTAATATTTCTGGCGGCGGAGTTTTAAACACATCGACAACAGCTTGCTCAGCGAGTCGCTATTCTGCTGCAATTAGCTTTTCAAATGGTGACGGTATAAAAAATGTCGTAGTCGCCCAAACAGATGCGGCGGGCAACTCGGGCAGTGCCAACAGAGATTTTGTTAGAGACTCTTCGGCCCCAAGAATTGCAATTACTGCCCCAAATGCAGGAACAGTTGGTCGTACTGGCTTAACAATTAGCGGCACTTGTGAAACAGGGGTTCAGGTAACTATTTCTGGCACGGGCGTAAATGCGCAGTCAACAACCTCTTGTTCTAATGGTCAATTTTCATCAGCAATCACGTTTTCAAATGGTGATGGCAGTAAAGATGTAGTTGCCATGCAAACTGATGCTTCGGGAAATAGTGCTTCTGACAACAGGCAGTTTATTAAAGACAATACGGCTCCGCTGATTGCAATAACATCCCCGGCAGCCAATGCCATTGTTTTGGCACAGGCGACCATACAAGGAACTTGTGAGTCAGGTTTACAAGTTGATCTTTCTGGATCTGGCCTATCAGCCCCAGTTTCGACCGCATGTGTAGGTGGTGGGTTTTCATCGCAAGTCAATTTTACTAGTGGCGATGGTGCTAAACTTGTAACAGCTATGCAAACCGATAGCGTGGGTAACACGGGTTCAGCATCGCGCACATTTAATCGTGATACCACGGCTCCATTGTTAACAATCGACACACCTGCTGTTAATACAGTTGCACAAAATGGTTTAACTGTTGGTGGCGCGTGTGAAAATGGCTTAACAGTTGGTATTTCTGGAGTTGGAGTCGCAGTGGCTTCAACAACTACCTGTGCGGCAGCCAGATATTCTTCGGCTATCATATTCTCAAATGGTGATGGTATTAAAAACATAGTAGTGACCCAAACAGATGCTGCTAATAATTCCAACTCAGCTAACCGTGACTTTATTAGAGATGCTACAGCACCAAATGTAGCGATTTCTAGTCCAGCCGATGGCGCTAGCTTGGGTTCTAATTTCACACTTCAAGGAACTTGTGAAACAGGAATCAATGTGGTGATTTCAGGAGCAGTTTCTGCTTCTACAACGACTCCCTGTGGTGGTGGTCAGTTTAGTGTGGCATTAATAGCTTCAAGTGGCGACGGACAAAAAACTGTTACCGCTAGTCAAACCGACGCTGTTGGTAATCGCGGTTCAGATTCAAAAACATATAATGTCGATGGCTCGGGCCCTGTTGTGCGAATTACTTCTCCTGCCGCAAACAGTGTTTGGCAAAGTGGAGTAACACTTGCTGGGACTTGTGAAACGGGACTTAATGTTATGGTTTTTGGTTCAGGTGCAAATGCCACTCAAAATGTTTCGTGCTCCGGTGGTAATTTTTCAGCAAATGTAACTTTTAGTTTGGGCGAGGGTCCCAAAGAAATTCGTGTCGGACAAACCGATGCCGCGGGCAACGTAGGTTCTGACAGTCGAACATTTATAAAAGATGTAACTGCTCCTACACTTACCTTTACCGCTCCTGCCGAAATGGCAGTCGTTAGAACTGTGGGAGTCACAGTCAATGGAACATGTGAAACGAATTTAGTAGTCCATTTAGTGGGTAGTGGTTTAGCCAGTCCCTTAGATGTCAATTGCGTGGGTGGCAGGTTTACCGGAAATGTAAATTTAAGTACTGGCGATGGAGAGAAAAACATCATAGCTCATCAAACGGATGCCGCCGGAAATACAGGCTCTGCAGTTAGGAACCTGTTGTTAGACAGAGCGCCACCCATTATAGCAATAACGTCACCGGCAGCTGACAGTTTCCATTTAAATGGTTTAACTTTACAAGGCACTTGCGAATCGAATCTCACAGTTAATATCTCTGGTGCAGGAGTAAATGCGACTAGCACAACACTCTGTTCTGCTGGCCAATTTAGCGCGGCAGTCACCTTTTCGAATGGCGATGGCGTGAAGAACATAATTGCTTCGCAGGTAGACCCGGCCGGAAATATCGGCAGCGCTAATCGCAATTTTAATCGTCAAAGCACTGTTCCTGTTGTTAGGATTACAGCTCCCCCCGCAGGCACTCGCGGTCAAAATGGTCTTACTTTGCAAGGTACTTGCGAAAATGGTCTCTCTGTCAGTCTGGGCGGCGCAGGCATTTCTGCAGCTACAACTGCTACTTGTAACGGTGGTCAATTTAGTCAAGCTATTGTGTTTAGTGCTGGCGATGGCGTAAAAAATATTATCGCATCGCAAACCAATGCTGTGGGTAATGTTGGTAGCGATCAACGCGACTTTGTAAGAGGTGTGATTGACGGATTCGAAGTATTTAACATTGCAACCGCAAATGGTAAGGTCGACATCCTTTTTGTTGACGATAACTCATCTTCAATGGAAGTCGAACAACGAGAACTTGGCCGCCGCTTCCCGAGTTTAATTAGTGGACTACAAAGTGTTGACTGGCAAATAGGAATTACAAATACAGATTGTAGCACGGGTCCATTCGGAATTTGTGGCTCTCTATTAAGTTTGACGGGTGCTGACGGTAAGATCTTAACGGCTGCAACGCCCAACGCCGCTCAAGTCTTCGGAAATACAATTTATCGCCCAGAAACTGACGGCTGTCAGGCTCGCGGCGACTGTCCCAGCTCAAATGAACAAGCACTTTTAGCTTCGATGACTGCAATGGATAAACGTACTTCTGACAATGCGGGATTTATTCGTAATGACTCTGACTTAGCGATTGTGGTGTTAAGTGATGAGGACGAAAAATCTAATGCTCCCCCAAGTGCAACGACAACCGCTCAGGCACAAGCACACTTTAAAAATATTTGGCCCAGCGGCAAAAAATTATCGGTTTATGGGATCATTATTCAGCCTGGAGACAGCGCCTGCTTAAATTCCCAAGTTAGTCAGGGAGGCTTTGCCTTTTACGGAACAAGAGTTGCTGAGTGGTCACAGTTAACCGGTGGTATTACTGGCAGCATTTGTTCTACCGATTATAGTTCTGTCGTGGAACAAATTGGTCGCCAAGTAAACACAGTAGTTAATTCAGTTGAGTTAGCGAGAACGCCCATTGCTTCGAGCGTGAATGTGGTATTTACGCCCAATCAAACCATCACTTGGACAGTACAAGGAAACCGAGTGTTGTTTAGCCAGCCGCCGGCAGCTGGCACTAGAATTGAAGTTTGGTATAGCCATCAATAGTTCATGTAACAGTTAATATAACAGCGGCGAAAAATTTAAATCTCAGGTACCCACTTCTCAACGGACTTGGGTTGGCTAGATTCCAACGAAAATACAGTTTGTGATTTAGCAATAGGACCAGGTTCATTGGGAATGGCCAACGCGATTCCACCCCTCATTAGTGATTCCAGCGAGCTAATTTTTATCTCAGAATTAAATAAACCCAAATTTGCTTGGATGCCGGTTTTTCGCCAAAAGACAGTATTGGTTCGAATAAGTTTGGCATACTGTTTTTCTATGCTGACTTGAACTTCAATCAGTTGCGACTTGGGACTGAGTTTCATTCCTGACACGGAACCTACTTTGAGCCCGCGGTAAGTTACGGTATCCCCAACATTGATAGATTCACTGAGTGGGGTTTGCAATCTGTACATAACCGTATCGGCAGTGGTGTCATTAATTTCGTTTCCAGTTTGGCCGCGAAATAAAAGAGAAGACTTTCCTTTGCCGGGTTCTACCCTAATGTAGGACCCTCTGAATATAGTTTCTAAACCACGGACTCCCTCGAAATCGACTTCTGGCTGAACCACCCAAAATTTGGTGCCAACTACAGCCAATCTTTTGGCGTCTTTAGTGAGTCTGGCAAAAACAACAACCTCCTTGCCGTCACGGGATAGGACAATATTTTCTACTTTGCCCACATTGATGCCACGGTACCGCAGTGGTGTTTTTTGCGCTTCGACACTCGATGCGTCAGTAAAAATAATTTTTATCAATGGACCACGATGTTGAAAGTAATCGTAGAACAGCCAGCTCGTAAGAATAACTGCAATGGCCGGAAAGAACCAAACTACCCAACTAATATTAGGCCTCTTGAGCATCATTTTAATTTTTGAGTTGTCTGACATTTTCTTCCTGCCATAAAAGTTTTGAATCAAAGCTTGCCGAGCCTAACATTGTAAAAATAACTACCAAAGCAAATAATAGAGAACCTATCTCTGGTTGCACAGAAGTCCATGGTCCCAATTTCATGATCGCTACCAGAACTGCTAGCAAAAAAATATCAAGCATCGACCAACGACCCAGAATTTCAACAATTCGAAAGAGCTGCGTCTTGGCATAGGCGTGTTTTTGATCAGAGGCTGTCAGCGCTAAGTAAAAAAGTATGACAAGTTTTAATAACGGAATGAGAATACTTGCGAGTAAAACGATGATGGCGACCGTCCACGAGCCCGATTCTGCAAGCAAAACAATGCCGTTCCAAATAGTTGCGCTATTGCGACTGCCATAGAGCTCCATTGTCATAAATGGAAAAATATTTGCGGGAATATAAAAGAATAAAGCCGTTAGCGAAAAGGCTAGAGTTCGTGAAATTGATTTTGGTTTGAGGCGGTTGATGTGATGTCCGCAGCGATCGCACATAACTCCTCCATGAAGATGACCGATGGTGGGAATCGGATGGCCACAAAAATCACAGAGTATAAAGAAAGGTCTTACCTCGTACTGCATAGAGTTTGTTTATGTGATTGTAGGTTCCAGAGTCAAGGCCTGAGGGGTGACGGGGTAAAATGCCCCAGCGGCAAATAATTACAATATCATTGCCAGAATTAATCCTCGCCTATAATAATGACGCTCATTTTAAAGGTAAAATAGTAATATGGGATTTAATAACATTATAAAGAACAGAGGCTATTTTCTGCTGGCGGCGATAACGGCGTTATCGTTTTTGTTCTTCTTCGCGATCGTTAGTCCTTTTATCCTAACCATTAGTCTTTCGGGAATCTTTGCTGTTGGCTTAACTCCTCTCGTTGAAAAGATTCGTAAGAAATATGGAATTGGCAGGCAAAGAATTGTAATTGGAATAATCATACTAGTCATAATGGTTTTTACATCCCTCACCTCGCTTTGTATTTTTCGCATCTACGATTTATCTCTGGGCGCTGACAAAGAAAAGACCATTGCTTTTCTTAAGGGAATTAATAATTCAGTCGGAACTTCCTCAGCATATCTAGAGACACGCATTCAATCTTCATTATCGGTGCTGGGGATAAAATCTAATCCAAAGTTAGGTCAACAGTCTCAG
This sequence comes from Pseudomonadota bacterium, assembly GCA_034439715.1. Taxonomy (GTDB): domain Bacteria; phylum Bdellovibrionota; class Bdellovibrionia; order Bdellovibrionales; family SG-bin7; genus JAWXAY01. The sequence goes on along the minus strand of JAWXAY010000029.1, from coordinate 165,331 downwards.
GCTTTTATGACAAAAATAGGGGAATGGTCCTTACAGATTTCAACCAAATTTTTTTCTATGTTGCCTGAATTTTTTGTTCACTTTTTGGTATTCATTTTGATGCTGTTTTTATTTTTTAGATTTGGCAAAAAGCTTCGTGGGCTTTTGCTTCGTTCGCGGCTTGTTACGGCAGAGGAGGTCGACACGGTCAACGAACTCTTGCAGTCCTCAGGTGGGACCATGCTTTCTGCCAATTTCATCGTCGGTATGGTGCAAGCATCTGTCGTCACACTGGCCGCCTTTGTCGTTGGCTTGAACGAATGGGCCATTATATTCACACTGACTTTTATTTGCTCCTTTATTCCTGTCATTGGCGCTGGCCCCATTGGATTGTTTCTGGCCGGGCTTTGTTTTTCGATGGGGATGAATGGAGCGGCGGTATTTATGATTGTCATATCATTTGTATCGGGCACTATTGATAATATTATTAGACCTTATTTGGTTGCACGATCAGAAGAAAACCTCAATCCGATTATTAGCCTAATAGGACTTATTGGCGCAGTATCTGTTTTTGGATTTCCGGGTATTTTTTTGGGACCGTTTGTTATGTCGGTAGCTTCATCGTCATTTCCAAAGCTTTTGAGCGCAATTGAAAATCAGCATGAAGTGCCAACGAAAATTTAGATTTTCAAATATTTTATTTGAATTTGTTATTTGCTAGTGTTGAGGCAGATCGCCGACATATCCCGAATAAATATACGCAATGCCTCCGCTCAATGACTTGTATTCACAGCGAGAAAAAAGTTTAGTAGACATCATCATTGCTAGGAACTCTTCTCGGCAGGGAAAGTGAGAAGAACTTGTTTGTAAATATTTATAGGCTGCAAACGACCCTGATATCATTCCGCCAAGTCGGGGCATTAAATATTTCGAATAGAGTTCGTAAATTTGTTTAAAAACGGGAGTCTCGGGTTGACCAAATTCTAAAATCATAATTTTGCCGCCAGGCCTAACAACTCTGGCAAGTTCAGAAATTGCCATTAAGGGATTTGAAACATTGCGAATGCCAAAAGCAATACTGGCCACATCAAAACAGGCATTGGGGTATGACAGTTTTGTAACGTCTGCCAATTCAAAGACTAGAGAAAGACTTCGCTTGTGGGATTTTAAGCGCGCCAAACTGAGCATCTCTTCGCAAAAGTCACAGCCAATAACTTGGCCTTCAATACCCACTTGTTTTTTAAATTCGAACGCAAGATCGCCAGTTCCTGTGGCGCAGTCCAAAACGCGAAACCCGCGCTCGGCTTGGCTTAAGCGTACCAGCTCGCGTCGCCAGAGATGATGAATGCCGCCGGACAAAATGGTATTGGCCATATCGTATCTTGAGGCAATTGAACCAAACATCGAGCGAATTTTTTGAGGATCTTTGGTCAGCTCCATAGGGGGCGCTTTAGATGATTTAGCAATGGGCCGAGTTGATTCATGAGGGTACTAAATTGATCAAAATCCAAAGTCTGAAAGCCATCTGACAGCGCTTGGTCAGGCTTGGGATGAACTTCAATAAGCAAGCCATCGGCGCCAGCCGCCGCGGCGGCCATTGACATAGGCGCCACTAATTCTCGTATTCCGGTGGCATGAGAGGGGTCAACAATAACAGGATAAGAATAGTTTTGTTTTATATGAGCCACCGAAGCCAAATCCAGAGTGTTTCGCGTTACGCGATCGAATGACCTAATTCCACGCTCACACAAAATCACATTATCGTTGCCACCTTTTGTGATGTATTGAGCGGCCATTACCCATTCTTCTATTAGCGCAGAAAATCCCCGTTTGAGCATCACGGGCTTTTTTAACGTACCGAGCTCTTTCAATAGCGAATAATTATACATATTGCGCGAACCGACCTGGAACGCGTCGACGATATCGTGCATATCCCCAATTTGGCGGGGGTCTGTGATTTCGCAGACGATGGGCATTTTTAATTCTTCGCGGATCTTTTTAGCAACAAAAAGACCATCGCTTCCCACTCCCTGGAATGAATCAGGGCTGGTGCGAAGTTTAAAAATTCCGCCGCGCAGAATGCTGGCGCCAAACCCTCTGATTCCGCCGGCTATCTCGCGCAAAATATCTTCGGATTCAATTGAACAGGGGCCTGCAATCACTACAAAATTCGGCCCACCGATCGAAACGTTTCCGATAGTAACCGCTTTACACTTGTTGACGCTCGTCATGCTGAGTACTGCCCCTTTTTCAAAATAAAATACAAAAAGTTTTGCTGGGTCCTCGAAAGTAGGCTATCCCTTTGCCTATAAATAAAGTTAACTTTTTTATACAAAGTCCTTTAGTTCCGTGCAACATCCTTTAGTTTGTGTCACGCGTCAAAGCGGAGAGGGTTAGATGAGCTTTAATGTTGAGCAATTTTTGCAACACGGGGTGATCATAGCAACGTTACCTGGCAAAATTCATATTGGCTGGGGAGAGATGGAATGGTCAGCGACTCCCTTTGAATCCAAAAAGGCATTTTATCTACCTGATTTTTTTCTTTCAACGGAAGAGCCTTGGCTTCACCCTCAGCACACTCAAGAGATGGGGATACATGAATTCCAAAAGGCTATGGGATTCATGGAACACCCGCCACAAATTTCATGGCAAGCTCCTTCTTCCCTTTTTTTTAAGGAGCAGTTTTTATTTATTAAAGAATTGATTACGATTGGTGAATTAAGAAAAGGAGTTCCAATAGTTTTTGAACACGGAGAAACTGAAACAGGCATTTTATTTAAGAGATATTTGCTAAGTCACATGGCTCAACTCGATTTTCCATTAAGAATTTATGGTTATTGGGACCAGACCTCAGGGATTTTAGGTTTGACACCTGAAACACTTTTTGAATTGAAGACTCCCTATCAAATTAAGACCATGGCCTTAGCGGGAACAAGGCCAAGAGATGATAAAAATAGAGCGCCATTGTTACAGGACAAAAAGGAACTCAACGAACATTATATTGTGATAGATGAGATCACGCAGATTCTTGAGCGCTGGGGTCAGGTAAAAACTCAACCCACCGATGTTTTACAGCTTCCGTACCTTGAACACCTTAAAACAGAAATTGAGGTCAAGCTAAAACAGACTCATGAGTTTGAAGAAATTGTTAAAGAGCTTCACCCAACTCCTGCGCTTGGGGTGGCCCCTCGCGACGCCGGAAAAAAATGGCTTTCAAAAATAAATACCGATCCTGATAGATCGCGATTTGGCGCGCCTTTTGGATTACGAAATGAAAATGGCACAGGCATTTGTTTAGTCGCAATTCGCAATGTTCAGTGGCAAGATAAAAAAATTAAAATTGGGTCAGGTTCAGGCATAGTACATGAAAGTGAACTCAATCGGGAATGGGACGAACAAAAACTAAAACGAGAAGTCGTCAAAAAAATGTTGGGAATATGAATATTAGTTTGGCCAATGACATCTTAAAACAGTTGGCAAATGTGGGAGTAAAAGAAATTGCCCTGTGCCCTGGTGCGCGAAATAGCCCATTAGTGACTCTGTTAGACAGCACACAGACCTTTAAAGTATTTAATTTTTTTGACGAACGGGCGGCTGCGTTTTTTGCACTTGGCCGAATGAGACAAACCTCCCAACCATTGGCCTTATTTACGACGTCAGGAACAGCAGCGGCTGAGCTTTTGCCAGGCATGGTTGAGGCTCACTACACGGGTGCGCCCTTGATTGCTGTCACGGCCGATCGGCCCCGTAAATGTCGTGGCACGGGCTCACCTCAAAGTATAAATCAATTAAAATTATTTGGTGAACACGTCGAACACTTTTTAGATTTGGCAACGAACGAATTTTGGAATCTCGACGGATGGTTAAAAGCAGGCCCCTTGCATCTCAATGTCTGTTTTGATGAACCATTAATTGATGAAGAAATTGGATCTCGCCAATATGCCACCTCTGAGTTTGAATCCGGAAATATTTTAACTCAAAAAAAAATAAATGAGCAACGTGAAATTTTTAGTGAATTTCTTAATAAGTATAAAAATCCCATTTTTGTTTTAGGAGGCTTACATCCCAGTGAGTCCTCAGAGATCGAAAGTTTTTTAAAAAATACGGGTGCTTTGGTGTTTGCTGAAGGCCTGTCAAACCTACGTGAGTCGACAATCCTAAAAAATCAAATTTTGGTTTCGGGTGATTCGCTATTGAATGCTAACAATTTTGATGGACTAGTTCGCATTGGAGGAGTGCCGACCACTCGGTTTTGGCGGGACATCGAAAACAATCCTAAAATGATGCCAATTATCTCCGTCAGCAATTTGCCTTTTTCGGGTTTGAGTCACGGAAAACTTGTTCACACAAACCTCCAACAATTTTTTTCTAAATTTGTCTGCCCAGTCAAATCGGACTCAGAAAAAAAAGCAACAATCCTAATGAATGATCGCGCGCGCTACCGAGAGGTAATGGCTCTTTTAGATCGGGAGCCTACAAGTGAGCCGGCTATGCTGCATCGTTTATCGCTACTTATTGAGAAAAAATCACAAATATATTTAGGCAATAGCTCGCCTATTCGTGAGTGGGAGCTTTTTGCTACTCGTGAAAATCGAAGCTGGGAACTATTTGGTCAGCGCGGTGTTAACGGTATAGATGGTCAGATTTCGAGCTTCTTAGGTTATGCTCACCCAAAAAAACCAAATTGGGGAATTTTTGGCGACCTTACAGCAATGTATGATTTGTCGGCGCCTTGGATTTTAAAGCAACTTGAGGCCAAAAACATAAAAATAGTAGTGGTCAATAATGGCGGCGGACAAATTTTTTCACGAATGTTTACTAGCAAGTCTTTTTTAAATGAACATCAGCTACAGTTTCAACACTGGGCTAAAATGTGGGATTTGCCGTGGTCTCGTTGGGAGAAAATTCCCAATCAGTTTGAAGAATCGCAACCAACTGTGATTGAGCTCGCGCCAGATAGGGACGCGACTCACAGATTTTGGGATAGTTTTTAAGGCAGAACAGCCCAATGAACCTTAGTCTGCGCCAGTAGCTTCCTTGGGGATGAGATGTTTTGCAGAGCGTGTTACTCTAGTGTCAATTAAAATTTCCCCATGAATCCGATTATCATCTCTACTATAATTTATGCCGTCGGCAGTAAATTTGACGCCGAAATTACTTTGTGGGAGTGTTTTCAAATCTAACTCGAACTTTTTCAATGAAAGCACGCCATAATCAAACTTTAGTTTTATGTTGTCTTCTATAGAATATCCATTCTGGTCGAGTAGCGCGAGATATGCTTTTTCTGTCGAATCTGACATTTCTTCTTTGCCGCCGCTCACTCTGCGATATAAGCTGTAAAGCTGAGGTCGGGATAGCGGTGCTAACCAGGTGGTGGAAGTTCCATCTTTATTTACAATTCGTCTAGAACCTTTACTCATCGTCAAGACAATTGCTATTTTTTCTTTAACTTGCTCGGGTTTTAACTTCGCAAACTCCCCCTGGGCTTCGGCAAAAGAAAATTTATAATGGGGAATCTTAAGTTGCGAGGTTACTTCCACCGAATGGTAGGGAGATTTAAATGAGATTTCTTTAGCCAAAGCTGAAGAGCCTGTTACAGTCGCGAACATCAATAATGTAAGAACCAGTTTCACAAAAATCTCCTTGAAATATTAGTTAAAGTTAGTTCGCACCCAGCATGGGGTGCGAATCAAAGAAGTCAGTTATTAAAAATTGTCGGTAACGTCTACGCCATTTTCGCAATACTTAATCACGATTACTGATCCACCTGCGCCACACTGATTTGCAGCAATGTGAACTGAGTTTGTTTCTGGCGTGTAAGTATGAGGAACCAGAACACCATCAACATAAACTCTGATAGAAGCCGGATTTACGTTGGAGTGCGTAAGTTGAAACTCAGTCGTTAACATGAGAGTACCACCTGTCAATTGGCCAATTTTCGCCAGGTCAGCAGTGATGTTGTGCGAAGCAATATCAACTAATACACCATTGTTAAGTGATACGATTTCTTTATAACCATAACCGATTTCGTTTTCACCACCAGCGGGAATCGCACCTTTGCCCGTATAAATCACGGCGCCTATAGCTAAAGGCAGAGTGCCTTTTAAGTTTTTAAGCTGTCCATAAACTCCTGTGTGTGTGATGTCTTCACAATCACGAACAAATGCGGGAATTTCTTTGTTATCGGGATCGACTACTCGAGTAACGCCGACAGGGTAACGAGCGCAGATGTCGTTTTCGTCAGCAATATATACCACTGCAAGGCCAGCATCGGCGCGAAACATTCCAAGGCTTTGGGCGTTGGCTAGGTTTGCACCTTTAATGGCTTGTGAGGTAGAGTAAAGACCTTCTTCGCCACCATCAGAGTCGTTATCTGTCTTAATATTAGTGAGCTTGTTTTTAAGATGCGTCTGAATTTGGGCAATTGTTAGAGCGCCCGCTCCAGTCGATTTTAGTACAAGCGGCTCACCACTACTAGTCTGATATAGTTTACCGGCATATGCGCTGGTGCTGCCATGGCCTAATACAACGCTGACGTTGAAATCAGTTCCGGGGGGAAGTTGACCGATAAAGTTTTTAATACCGTCAGCTACTTCTTGTCGTTCAGCATCTAAAGAACCTGATGTATCAGTAACAAAGACGATATCTAATTTTTTAGTAGTCTCTTCTTTTTGGCGGTAAGTTTCTTTATAACAACCTTCAGGGCATTCTTCTACCTCTGGGGGAAGATAGCCGGGAGGGGGAGTGGTATTAGTATTTACTGTTGGTCTAAAGGATGAGCTAAACTTAACTTTGCCACAACCTTGCGTAAAAAATAATGCCAGAGGTATCAAAACGCCTATTAGCATTCTGTTTTTCAAATTCGAGTTCATAAAAGTTTCCTTTCAAAAGGGTTAATAAAAAAAATCCAATATCTATATGTTTGGTTTTTAATTAAAGGAAACGTGCATGAGGCGCAATTTTGTCACCGTTACACCTATATACTTCAAGGCCAGTGCCAAGCTGATTTGAGCGCGAATAGTGTGCAGGCTCGATTTAAACAAGAGTGTACGGACATTTTTGGGAAGAATAAGCCCGGAATAGTAAAATAAAAACATCGTAAGTATTTGATAAACATAATGAAAAACGCAAACCGTCAAATTTTGAGACAGTCGAAAGTTAGTCCGTGCCATATAGGCGGTTTGTTTGGTAATCAGCATGTAGATTTAAAGGATGAGATTTATGAAAACCATTAAGTGGAATGAAGTAAAAAAATTCGAAGATATATTAGTTCATAAAACTGACGATGGCATCGGCAAGATTACGATCAATCGGCCAGAAGTTCGAAATGCATTTCGACCACAAACAGTTAAAGAATTAAAAGAAGCCTTTGAATGGGCCCGTGAAGAGCCAAGTGTCGGCGTCGTTATATTAACTGGTCAGGGTGATAAAGCCTTCTGCTCTGGTGGGGACCAAAAAGTTCGCGGTAAAGCAGGCTATGTAGGACTTGATGGAGTGCCGCGATTAAATATTTTAGATGTACAAAAACAAATTCGCAGCATGCCTAAGCCCGTCGTTGCCATGGTTGCGGGTTACGCGATTGGCGGCGGTCATGTGTTACATGTCGTCTGTGATTTGACAATTGCGGCTGACAACGCCGTGTTTGGTCAAACGGGTCCTAAAGTGGGTTCGTTTGACGGAGGGCTTGGTAGTAGCTACTTAGCTCGCATTGTCGGTCAAAAAAAGGCGCGTGAAATTTGGTTTTTATGTCGCCAGTATAATGCGGATGACGCCCTAAAAATGGGGTTGGTAAATAAAGTCGTTCCGCTTTCAGAATTAGAACACGAGACAGTTTCGTGGTGCCGTGAAATGTTAGAACATTCACCTCTCGCTATCCGTTGTTTGAAGTCTGCATTAAACGCTGATTGCGATGGTCAAATGGGTTTGCTCGATATGGCCGGTAACGCGACCCTATTATATTATATGTCTGAGGAAGCGCAAGAGGGCAGAAACGCTTATGTTGGCAAAAGAAAACCGGATTTTACTAAGTTCCCCCGTCTACCTTGAGGTGTGTGGTGATAGAGTGATTAGCGTTTGGATCAGCGCCATTCGTCCGAAAACTTTGACGGCGGCCGTGGTGCCTGTGCTTGTGGGCTCAGCCTTGGTTTTTACTTCATCATTTGAGGTTCGTTGGACTCTCACATTCTGTGCGCTATTTGCCGCACTCTTTATTCAGGTTGGCACTAACTTGCTGAACGACGCATTTGATTTTAAAAAAGGTGCCGACACCCATGATCGATTGGGACCAACTCGCGTCACTCAGGCCGGCTTGATAGAATACAAGTCGGTATTATGGGCGGGAGTTTTTAGCTTTGTTATCGCTGTACTATTTGGGATTCCTTTAATCCAGTCGGGTGGTTTAACAATAGTAGTTATTGGTATTGCTTCATTGTTGTGTGGTTATGCCTACACCGCGGGGCCTTATCCCCTCGCTTATTTGGGACTGGGAGACTTTTTTGTTATAGTTTTTTTCGGTCTCGTAGCTGTGGCCGGTACATTTTTTCTTCATGCTGGAAAGTTTAGCGCTTCGGCATTTGTTGCAGGTTTACAAGTGGGATTACTTTGCAGCGTTTTAATTGCGATTAATAATCTGCGCGATATCGACGGTGATGCTAGAGCCCACAAAAAAACGCTTCCAGTACGCTTTGGCAAAACCTTTGCTCGCAGAGAAATTGCGGTATTGGTGTCGTTGCCATTTTTTATCAACGCTTTTTGGTTAGTAAAAGGCCTTTGGATTGCCGGCATTTTGCCAATGGTTCTGCTGCCCATGGGATGCAAATTAATTGCAGAGGTTTATAAAACTGATCCGTCCACCAAATTTAATGATTTTCTTGGGCAAGCCGCAAAATTGCATCTTTTGTTTGGAATATTTTTGAGCGTGGGATTTGTACTGTGACGAAACTTTGGTATTCCCCTTATCTATTGAAGCTAAAACACCTTCCGAATTCAAAGGGTGGAGAACTGAATAGGAGTGGGGCACTTCTTAGGATTGAACAAATGAACTGCGGGATTGGTTATTCTGATTTACACCCGTCAATTGAGCTTGGCGATTTGCCAGTTGAACAGCAACTTAGTTTATTTCGCCAGGGTCAATTCACCTCACAAATGCATCAGTCAATTTACCATGCCCAACTCGATGCCAAAGCCAGAACAAGCAATAAATCATTGTTTGAGGGACTTAGTATTCCCAAGAGTCATTTTTTGGTACTTTCTTTTGAGCATTTTACTCGCGAAGTTTTTGAACAAGCCGTCGAAAGTGGATTTGATAGTTTTAAATTCAAGATGGGGCGCAACTTGAAGTTGGAACTCGACTCATTAATTAAAATTTCAGAATTTGCTCTTTGTGAAACAAGATTGCGGTTTGATTTTAATAACTCTCTAGCTCAAGGCGTATTTCATGAGTTTTGGCGAGCGCTACCAAACGAAATACAAAAAAGAGTTGAGTTTGTTGAAGACCCCTTTATTTATAATGAATTTGACTGGCTAAGGGCTGAACAACTTGTCCCGTTAGCTTTAGATAGAGAACTCGATACTCACCTTGATTCAGAGCGAGGATACAGTGTTGCCGTCATTAAGCCGGCTAAAGAGAACGCAGATTTGATTCTACCCAAAATTAAAAATTTAGAAATAAAATACCTTTTCACATCCTACTTAGATCATCCTGTTGGACAGTCCTTTGCAGCGTTAAGCGCGGCTCTGTGTCCGGCAGATTTTAAACGGCTTGATAATGGACTTGTTAGTCATAGTGTTTTTGAAAAAAATCCTTATTTTGAAAGAATAAATTCTCGGGGCCCCTGGTTAGTACCACAAACCGATATTGGAATTGGTTTTGGCGACCTTTTAGAAAAAGAAAGTTGGATACCTATTTATGAAAATTAACTGGAAAAATTTAGAGTCTCATTTAGTGCAAAATCCAAAATTGGGGTCAGACTCAAGAAATATCGATATTAGACAGTGGCCAGGTCATATATGGGTGCCGACCTCTGGGACGACGGCAAAAGCTAAACTTGTAGGTCTCTCAAAATTTGCCCTATTGAGTTCTGCTCAAGCGGTAAATTCTCACATAAATAGCAATGCCAATGATGTTTGGATTCAAGCTCTACCAGATTTTCATGTGGGGGGGCTCAGTATAGGTGCTAGAGCATTTTTATCGGGAGCCAATATATTTAGTGGTCTGAAGGTCAATGGTGGTTGGGATCCTGAGACATTTGTTATCGAGACGCAAGCCTGGGAAGGAACACTTGCGAGTCTTGTGCCGACTCAGATTTTTGATTTAGTTAGTAAAAAAATGCCTGCACCAAAATCTTTGCGAGCAGTTTTTGTAGGTGGCGCGAATTTAAGCCCAACTCTATATACTGCGGCCCGTGAGCTAGGTTGGCCCGTGCTGCCCACATTTGGAATGACTGAGAGTGGTTCGCAAATCGCTTCGGCTGAACTAAGTTCACTCGAAAAAACCGAAATCCCAAAGCTTAGGATTTTGGACCATTTACAAGTGCAGGTTGGTCCCGACAAAACCTTAAGTTTAAAGGGAGACTCCCTCTTTACTGGATATATTTCGCTTTTAGATGGAAGCCCTCCGTTTATCGATCCAAAAGTCGATGGTTGGTTTGTCACTGAAGATTTGGGTGAAATTAATCTGCCTTATCTAAAGCCGTTGGGCAGATTAGGCGAATTTGTTAAAGTTTCTGGTGAAGGGGTTTACCTAAATATTCTCCGGGATCGATGGCAGTCTATAATATTTGGTAATGAGTTTACTGGAGATGCCGAAGTTATTGCTAAACTAGATGAGCGGCTAGGGCACCAAATTGAGTTGGTTACTAGTGGGACAGATACTGAGATCAGACTGCTAGTTGAAAAATATAACGAAATTTCAGCGCCCTATGAACGAATAAAAAGGGTGTCGATTGTCAGTCAGTTAGATCGCTCGGAGCTTGGCAAACAATGGATTTAACAAATCTAAAAGTATACAGCGAAAAGGACTTTCCGCCCTATTTGCCAAAACTTAGCTCTATCTATGATGATTTGTTTTCTGGCGGCAAAGGTTTGCGTTCTCGCCTTATCCGACTTACCACGAAGTATCTTCCGCTCAGCGAAAAACAGGTTTTACTTTTGGCACAAACTATCGAATTCATTCATAACGCCTCGCTTTTACATGATGATTTAATTGATCGCTCACATCTACGTCGTAATAAAACCACAGCTTGGCTTAAATACACACCTGAGTACGCCGTACTTGCTGGAGATTATCTGCTGGCGAGAGTGATGGTAAACTTATCTAAGAACGGCAATATCCGCCTTGTCCAATATACTAGTGAAGTTATCTCTGATTTGCTGGAAGGTGAGTGGATACAGGACTCTTTAATTAAAGATCACAATGTCGAACTCGAAGCCTTGGATCGGGTACATAATCTAAAAACGGCATCGTTATTTAAATGGTCGTTGCGGGCCCCGTTCTATTGCAACGAAAATTATGACATAAATCTGCACCATCACCTTGAAGAAATGGGCACAATCCTGGGCCAGATTTTTCAGAGAAGTGATGACCTCCTAGATTTTAATATTCGTAATGAAGAGAAGAAGGCTGTTTTGGGTGACTTAAAATCCGGCTATTTAAATTCTTTTGCTGCGTTTCTCATGAAGGATTTTTCTGAGCCCAAGCGTGTTGAATTTATGAAATGTCAATCGATGCCCGAAGTCTACAGTCTATTAGGAGAGAAGTATTTTTTTAGTGCGGTCGAAGATTTTGATAATATCAATACCGCCCTTATTGAACTGTTTGATCATCATTTACACCGCCTTGAGGGGTTTTTAAGTGAATCTCAATTGGGCTTAATAAAGGAACTAAGAACAGTCTCTCAAAAGCTTTATTGGCGAAGGACTTAAAATAATATGGAAAAAAATTAATGGATCAACTCATTTCGTTAGATAGAGCCGACAACCGCTTCCTCTCTCACTTGGAGGGAACATTTTCTACTTCTCACAGAGCCATTCCGACGAAATCTTTGAATGTGAACTCTAAAAAAGAATATGTTACCTTTAAGATTGTACCCGTTCAAAACGTAAAGCGTCCACGCACAATCTTGTTGTGGTGGGAGACTTTGCGACTCTCATCTATTTGTCTTTCATTGGGACCGGTGCTGTCTGCACTTGTGTTGCTTAATGTAACAGGGGTGGCCGTTATTGAGTATTTGGCGGTTCTGAGTTTTGTGTCGGTCTTTTTGTTACATGCCTCAATGAATTTGCTAAATGACTATTATGACCATCTCAAGGGTGTTGATAGACTGGAATCCATCCATGCTATTCAAAAAGGTTGGATGCGAGCCATTGACCTGTACAACTGGGGAGTTTCTCTATTACTCATGGGTTTGCTTATTGGCTTGGTAGTTATTTATAAGGCACCTGGCAGTTTACTCCCAGTAATTTTTCTGGCCGCTGTTGGAGTTCTTAAGTTCTCGTCCAATCGCATGGGTTTAAAGTATTTAGGTCTAGGAGAGCTCACGATATTTTTGTTGGCAGGTCCATTGTTAGTACTGGGATACGCCATAGCAGTTTCATCTCCAATTAAGAATGAGATTATTATTTTGGGAGTCTTTTCGGGCCTATTAGCGACGTTTACTATTCATATTAATAATATGCGCGAAGTAATGAATAACTGTCAGGCGGGGATCAAAAATCTTGTTACACTATTTGGCTATGATCGTGCAAAGCCTATAGCTTGTTTGATTTTGTTGGGAATAGCTTTGAGTTGGTGGATGATATTATTTCAGATTGACAAGGGGCCCACCTCATTTGTTTTTTGGCTGTTAGGAGTGTTGTTAATTAAGTGGGTGTATTTTAAAATAATTTGGGCAAAATCTAATGTTTCATCTCATCTAAACGAACTCCTTACCAACCGTTATCGAATTCATTTTTCAATAACTTTACTATTTGCCTTAAGTGTTATTTTTTAATGCAAAAAAAAGACGAGAGCGATATTTCTATCGATTTTGTTTCGCTTTATAAAAAATTAAAAAAACAAAATGCATTTTCGAAAACACAGCTATTGGCTAAAGCTATTGGCTTTAAAGGCAGGGCACTTAAAATTATCGATGCTACGGCCGGCCTGGGCCGAGACTCTTTATTTTTCTTAGGTCTTGGATGTGAAGTTATGGCCATAGAAAGATCCCCAGTTATTTTTGAGTTGTTAAGTGATGCGGTTCAGAGAGCAAAAAGCGATGAAAAATTAGGTCCCTTATTTTTGCGATTTAAATTAGTGCTGGGTGATGCCAGCGAGATTTTAAAAAATCTTCCAGAGCAGGAATTTCCAGATGTCGTGTATTTAGATCCGATGTATCCTCACAGAACAAAATCCGCACTTCCGAAAAAGGAAATGATTATCTTAAAAGATATCGTGGGTGAAGACTTAGGGAGTACAAATCTGTTAGCTTTGTCTATTAAATGTTCAAAGGGCCGCGTCGTCGTAAAAAGGCCGCCAAAAGGTAAGCCACTGGCAGAGCTAATGAACCACTCATTTAAGGGTAAGTCGGTGCGGTACGACATGTACCTTTCACATTTTAAACAAAATGGTGTAGGGTGTGAAAAGGTATGACGGGAATGACAGATTTTTTAGTACGCGTGAATGAGTTCATAAATCCAAAGTGTCAAAAAGACGCTCTTAAGCGGCAGCTTAATTTTATGACGTATGAACTAAAAACGGCGGCGCTTTCTTATGAAGATAAGCTCGAGCGCTTAAAAAAATCAATTTGGTTTATGTTTGAACACAAAGAGATCAAAGCTCACTCGATGGAAAGAGTCCGAGATGTTTCTGACGTGTTGATCGAAAGTGTCGTTAATAAGAAGCGCGGCAGCGCGGTCACGGTTTCAATTCTTTTTAAACAGATGTGTGAAGAAGTAGACGTTAAATTGGATATTGTTTCAACAAAGAGCTTAAGCCTTTTGAAGTTTGTGGATAAGGGAAAAGCTTTTTTTGTCGACGTGGTTGACAAGAAAATACTAACTGCCGAAGAAATTTTATCAAAAATTAATGCTCAAATTGCTCGAGACAGAAAATTAGGAGTGGATGCGTTTGAACGAAAATCTATTGAAGAAGTATTCGTGCTCTATCTAAGAGTGTTAAAGGTTTATTTAAAAAACCAGCCTTTTTATCGTCAAGCCAAATTTGACTTGTCCCGATTTTTTCAGTTTGGTTCTGGAAAAGACAGTTAGCATTTAGTTCTTAAGGGCAGATAATTTATTTTCTAACTCGGCAATTGACTTTAGATATTCTTGGGCTACCAGTTTTACCTGATTACTATAATTGGTCGAAATAATAGTAGTGGTTAGGATCTGATTTTTGATTTCTTGAATGTCCTTTTTAACAACAGTGAACAATTTATTTAGATTCTTAGTATGTAGCTCTATTTCATCATAGTGAACTGGGCTGCGCCGTAGCTCAGTAAGGCGTAGCATTTCTTGTGAAAGCTGGGTGAGATCTTTTTCGAGGGCACCGTTCTCCGATCGCGACTTAGCACATTCTGCCACCGCATTTTCTAATTGCTTAATATGAGATTTGTTGGGGCTAGTTTTATAGGTTTCTCGCAACCGATTTAAACGAAAGGGGTCATAGTTTTTTTTCTGGCGTTTGGCTTCATATTGTTCTAGAAGCTCGAGCGCTTCAGTGGAGAGGTTTTTCAGGGCCGGATTAGAATGAGCAACTGAGTAACTAGAGTTCGTCTTGGTTAAATGGCTAATCGCTTCTTCGGAAGTATAAAACTTGTGAATTCGTCGGCCGGAAGTGGAGTTGACGAGATTCCAAGTTTCAGGGGTAAGCCCAGCAATTGCGACTGATACTTTCAACTGTTCTGCATAGTCGACAAAACTGAGAATACTATTTATGGCCTCAGGCTTCATGTCCAAAAGAGCGATGTTGAGTAGAAGTTTGGTGCGGCCCTGGGTAATTTTTTGATCGAGCTTTAGCCTTAATGCCTGAGCTTCGAACTCGGCAAGTGGTCCAGAAAAAACCACGATTTGCATGTCATCTTCGACTTTAAGATTTATCGCCATATATTAATGGTAACTGGCTTGACAATGAGACGGCAAGAGCTCGACAATTTTTTAATGAATAAAGTCGAATCAGAGGCTCTAAAAGAGCAAATTCTAGCCCTAGAGAAGGAGCTATTGGTCAAGGACTCTGATCTTAAGTTATATAAATCAAGATTCGAAGAGGCTGCTGCAACCCTACGAAGTTTGACCGGCCATATGGAAGACCAGATAAAAATCCTACAAGTAATCCAAAAACAAATGGTTCCCACAGAATTTCCTCATATTCCGGGGTTTGAGTTTAGTTTTAAGTTTGTCCCAAGCCGAATTTCTGGAGGAGATTATTTTGATGTTTTCGAGCACGAAAGTAAATCCCGCTTTGGAGTGATATTATCAAGTGCTTCGGGTTACGGATCCTCAGCCCTTTTACTTTCACTTTTGCTTAGGCTATCAGGGTCGATGAAGGCCAGGAAGGGCTCGGATCCCAGCGAAGTTATGAAAACAATAAGTGAGCAGCTCAAGGAAACTCTCACGGGTGAAAATAACTGTCATATTTTTTATGGACAAGTCGAACGCAGCACGCATGAGCTTGGGTATGTCGTTGCGGGTGACATTTTGGTTCTTCACTATGACTATTTAGGAAACAAACTAAATAGACTTGGTAAAACCTGCGAGGCCTTTTCTAATAAAAACACCACCGGACCTCAGACAAAGAAAATTCAGCTTAACCCCCGCGACCGACTAATCGTTTGTTCTAAGGGATTTTTGGAAATACAAAAAGACGGAGAGCCATTCGGAGAAGAGCGGCTTTATCGAACCGTGCTAAATGTTATTTCTAAGGATGTGCATGAGGTTCGTAATGAGGTGGTTTTTCAGATCAAAAAGTATCTAAATGAGACAGATATGCCACGGGATTTTACGGTGTTGGCGATTGAGGTCAAAGACCGAGTGATCAAGTTGGCACGGGACATCTAGCTCGTATTCGAGTAATTCAAAAAATTTCGTCGATCATTTATACAGAGGTTTTATAGGTCACTATATCTTCTGACTTTTGGCCCTTTTTCTCAATGAAATAGAAAAAAGTCCGATAAGTAAGTATGAACAAAATCCTTATCTTTAGTACAGCCGTGCAGGAATCTGAGCTCATTAAGCAGAAGCTTATTGATAGCATTCAAGAGGTCACTGTAGAAACCGTATTAACCGAATCCGATATGATGAAGTACTTAGTTTTGAATTCGGTGTCGGTAATTATCCTAAACTTTGATACAGTGACACAGCAAAGACTACAAATGGCCAAGGACCTAAGAACTTTGGGTAACACCAGCGCCATTGTGGTTTTGGCGCCTACGCTTGAAAACTCGCTTCTCAAGAAAACTGAGAAGGTTACCAAATCAACCGTTATACAAAAACCAGTTCGAAGAAATGATTTAATTGGAGTCATTCAAAAATACATTCTAGAGCAATCTGTTTCACAAAGGCATCATGAGCGCTACCATACCGATGCTCCCACCCAAATCGAGTCCTTTGGTTCAGAGGGCAAAACGAGTTCGAGAATGCTTAATGTTTCGCGTACGGGAGCTTATCTGCAGTGTGCTGATTCACCGGGCTTTGCAGTAGGCGATTTAGTCAGGGTGGATGTTCAGCTAAGTGATTTAAAAAAAGTCCGATCGGTGCATGCCAAGGTCGTCTGGATTTCTCAAGAGGGCGAGACAGATGATCGCTTCGGAACGGGTGTTTGTTTTATCCCAGAGCGGGAAGTTTATAAACACATGTTAAATATGGTTTGATTTCTGATACTTCCCAAGCTATTCATCTATTCGTGAGTTACAAATTTGTTAGTTTAGTTATTGTGGTTATGGCAATCAGCACAGTTGGACACATAAGCCACTCTGCGTCAAAGCGCTTGGCATCTAACGGTCAGGTCGTTTTTTGCGAAAGTCATGAGAGTCAATACTTGGAATGTTATATAGATCGTATGATTAAACGGGCCGACCTTGATTTTGAAATCTCAGACGAAAAATGCAAAGAAGATGTAAGTTGGGGCTACAGCGCAAAATATGTTTGGGTAAAACAAGACTGCCGTGCGACTTTTAGAGTATTTGCCTCAAATAACTAGGCCATTTCAAAAAATTCTTTCATACAACCACTGATGCCTTTAAAAACCTCATTCGGTTTACTTTCACCGAACATATATGCAGGCGTTGAAACCAATTTGTTTTCGCGATCAGTAACAAAATCATCCACTGAACAATTTACATGTTTAGCTCCGGTTTTTTCAAGTTCTTGGGCAGTCTCTTGGTCTGAGCCTATTGTAATCGAAACGTGATGTTTTCCTAGAACTAGCGCCAACAAGGTGGGGGCAATACAGACAGCTGCAATGGGTAAAGACTCACGGTGAAATTCTTCAATCACGCGTTTGACCTGAGGCTCCACTTGGCCCTGGGCGCCCTTTTCTCCAAATGTTGAAAGGTTTAGAGCAGCCCCCATTCCGCCGGGAAAAACCATGCCGTCAAAATCTTTAGCACTGAGGTCTCTAATATCTTTTACATGGCCACGCGCAATGCGGGCGGCCTCTTGCATCAGATTTTTTTTAAGACCTGTTTTTTTACCAGTGAGATGATTGACCTCTTCGAGATCAATATTAGGTGCGAAGAAATAAATTTCTGCTCCCAGCTGACTTAAAGTAATAATTGTAGAGACGGCTTCGGTAATCTCAGTGCCGTCTTGATGGCCCGAACCTGACAACACTATGGCGATTTTCTTCATGGAGAAAGCTTATCACTCCGTTTTGCCAAAAGCAAAATCTGTGAGCGAAGTACAGAACGTCACAATATATTTTTTACCTTCAACCCCCACCTGTTTAGTCAAACAGGTTTGTAAATTGGCCGGTAGGTCCTCGGCTTCGCTATGTAACATCGATACGAACGGCAGGTGGGGGGTCAAGTAGTATTCCCACTCGGATCTCTCAGGTCCCTCACTCTTCCATTCGACTGTTTCATAATGCACAAAGGTGGCTGGTATTTTACAGTTTTCCCATCTTGAACAAACTGATTTATCTTTTACTGTCTCTGGTAATTCGACGTGCCTTTGCTCTACCTGAAGGCGATGAAAGGTAACGCGGTTAGCGGCGGCGGGTTGGGTTTCATCAAAAAGGTTAATGTTTAATAACGACAGTAAGGAGGCTGGCGAAACAATGGGTTTAACTACTGTGTAGTCACTTTGTCCCACTGATGTTACAATTTTTCCGTCCTTATCAGGCTTTGTCACACTCAGCTGAATTCGAAAATCTAGTTTATCATTGGTCTCGGTACGATTAATAACCTCGTTGGCGTATTTACCGAGGAAGAACTGTTGCTCACTGCTATTCTTAATGAAGTAATACGAATTCCATTCAACCAGATCGCCCTTTTGCATGGTAAACGGCGAGTAATCTTTGAGTGGTACGGACAAGGCTTGACTGACGTCCTGGGCCGAATTTTCTTGACCATAGTCGACGGCTTTCTTTTTAGCTTCGAGGCAACCCATTGACGCGATAATCACGGTTAAAAGAAATAGGCGTAAATAAATCATAAGCACTTCCTTGTTACTAGATTTCCTTCCTTACTAATCGTCATAAACTGAAACAATTAAAGACCTGAATTAGCGCAAAAAAGTGATATAGTTAAAAGATGTCAAAGATCATTTTTTTAGTCGTACTATGGTCGGGGTCTGTTATTGCCGACGATACTTCGCCAAAAATCAAATGTGATGTCGACGAACTCACGCGAAATTGTGCTTTGTTTTACGAGAACACTAAGAATAAGTTTTGTTTTTCAGATGGTGGATGTTTGCCTAATTCGTTTTGGGGGGAACCACAGCATTCTGAAAGCGCTGTTGATTCCTTTCCAGAAGGTGGAGGTCTTGTAAAACAGTGGGGAACCAAAGAAGAATTTGAAGACAAACAAAAATTGGCACAACTACTAGAATCTAAAGATAAAGTAACCGAGTGGTTTAGATTTGAACTTGCAAACCGGCTTTGGGAGATTGGTATGATTTTACATAAAGAAAATGAAAATCAAGTCGTAAATCTTCCGTGGCCGCCTGGAAGTGAGAATCAAGAACAAAGTTTTCAGAAAGCTGGGGAAGTGAATCGCTTCCTAGAAAAAGCTTACTCGGCGGAGACAATTTCTGAAATAAGTAAATTGGCCAAGAAATATTACATCAAATCCATTCAGTCTGAAGTAAAGCAAGAAAATCCTGAGAGTCTAAAATTTTTACCTAAGTCCACCCCAATGAACACGGCTCGACTTGGAATAATTCTTGAGAGAGTAAAATCATACTACAGAGAGGAAATTCTGCAAGGGCGCAATGAGACTGACCTTAGTTCAGAGGAGAGGCTTGCCATTGCCCGCATATCTTCTGTGAAGCTGAAGATAGAAAGTATTGACGAAGATCAATGCGCCAACCCTACTCGCGCCAGATTTAATCCATTGAGTTATTCGATTATTCTTTGTGGCGGTTATCTGGAGGCGCCCGCAGACGCTCTTTATAGAGTTTTAGGACATGAGTTGCAACACGTCAATGATCCTTGCAAAAGTCTATTTCCTGTTTATCGAATAAATAAAGAAAAACTAAAAATGATGAATATTTCGATAATTGAAAACAGTAAAACTTCAGACGAATATAAAAAGGTATGGACTCAATATTTTACGCGGCTTAACGAGCTGGAAATCACGATGTTTAGCGAGTTTTACGAAAATGACTTGGGTGGCAGCATTAAAAGCAATATGGCAAAGACCGGAGCTATTGAAATTCTCCACCCAAATATAGATGAAAAGAAAAATCCATTTAGTGAAGTCAACAAATGCCTTGCCGAAGTTGGAGCAACCAGTGGGGCATGGAAAGATCCCGATAACCGGGAGGTGGAAAAAATGGTTGCTGCCTACTCAGATAATTTCGCTCAGTTATACGGATTGCGTCCCGAAGATGAAAGCGTTAAAAAAATAACAGCAATACTTAAAAAGTACAAAAAGTGTGTTCCAATATCGGGGATAAATTCTAAATCTGGCGAGGTGTCCGGTGATTGGATGGCATCTAAAATTTCTGGGCGCGCACTAAACAACTGGGAGTTAAAGAGTCCGAACGATAAAATAGCTCCAATTTTTATTCAGGCAAAGTCGCACTGTAGCCAGAAAAAAAATATACCACTTCCAAAAACCGTAGAGGATCAGCTGAAACTGGCTCTGACTTTCTGGTCAACTGAGGACGAACATCCTCAACCAAGGTCTCGTGCCAATCTCGTTACTTTGGCTGAGCCAAATATTCAAAAAGCCATTGGCTGTACGCCGCTGCCAAATCAACGTTCGTGCAATTACTTGGAACCCGTGTCGCCACAAAAATCGAATCCTGAAAGTTCAGGGGGTAAAACTAAGTGAAGATCATTTTGATGTTCGTGATTTTATTTACCGCTCACCCAGCTTACACATGGCTTGAAAATGTCCCACAAGTTGATGCCATGGCTTGGCGAAGTCTCATCTCGGGTGGCAGGTATTTTATTTCGAAACACGTATTAAAAAATGAGCCAGTCTATATTTTAACCGCAGTGGGACCCGATGATAGCAGGCCATATAGAATTATTTCGAGGTCAATGTACAAGACCTATACCAAAGAGATATTAAACCTCACTAAGGGTTATCGCTACCCCGATCCCAAGATATTTTCTTGCGAAAAACATTTTATAATCGAGGTAAAATTGCCCAATCTAAAGCCCCAGTCACGAGCATTTTGTATGGCCGGTTTTAATAAAACGACTTCAAAAAAGATTGTGGCGTGGGAAAGAACATTAGACCGCTGGTTTCGCTAACTAAACCGAATCCCAGCCCCAAATCCAAAAAGCCATGGGCAGCAGTTTTTTAACCGATTCGCGAAACTCTTGGGGTATTGCTGATAATACCTTGGCATCATGGGGGCCAAAGACGATTTGAGTTAGCACTTTTTCATCAAGAGAAAGCAGCAAATCGATAAAGTTTTGTGAAACTAAATCCTTAATCTCCATTTTCATTGCTTGTTTTTGAATTTTACCAACAATATTTTCGCGGTTTAGTATTTTAATCATTCCGAGAAAGCCCACGTTTATATTACTGGCATAAGGTTTTAGCTGCCGAATAAGATTTTCAGAATGTGCCGGCGAAATAATGGCGAGCTTTCGCATCTGATCACCAGAAATATAATTAAAAAGGGATATTAATTCGGACACACCGCCGCCCCATTCATGAATGTAACCGGAGAGGTCGGACCCCTTTCCTTCAACAGCATAGGCCACGAGTTGACCACTTTTTTTATTCCATGCAGTATATATATTTGAATTGGGAATTTGTAAGTAGCGGGCAATGTCAGAGGCTTTCCGTAAACTGATTACCGAATGTTGACTATATACTCGCTCAATAGCTTCAGACGAAACCTGGAAACCCTTGATGAAGTTCAAGTTTGTCGAGGGCTCATTCAAAAAAGGTTTATCTATGATAATGGCTACCTCTGTACCCGCCAATTCAAAACCTAATTTTCGATAATGATCATAGAGGTTGGTCCATAAAATGGCGATGTCGTGGGCCTCTTTTTGTGCCAGAGCTAAACAATTCTCAAGTATTTTACCACTTAATCCCTGAGCTCGATGCTCTTTCGAAGTTACAACTCCCCCAATTGCGGCCACTTTAAATAGTCCAAAATGAGTTCTCACAATCTCAGATTTTAGTGCCGCATGAGATAGAACGCTCTCGCCATCTTTAATAATTCGAAGGTTTGATAAGTTTTCAAGAGCATAGGTGGTGGGGTACTCATCAGCTATCGACCACTTCACGTCGTTTCTTAGATTGCTATCTAAAAAACTGATGAGCGATTTAAACTCTTCATTTTTTGGCGACCTGGGACCTTCGAAGTTTTGCATACTTAGCCCTCTAGTTGTATTATACTAAGAAAAATCGAGTTTTCGCTAGTTTGACAACGGACTAAAGGCTAGGTAAAAGCTTAAAAACAAGGAGCCTCGAACTAAATGCCTAACAAAGACAAAAAATACCCAGAGAATATTGCAGGAAAGATTTATGTTGATGAGAGTTGTATCGCTTGTGATGCATGTGTAACAGCCGCACCTGGGAATTTTAGTATGAAAGAAGAAGATGGCCACGCCTTTGTCAAAAAGCAGCCGCAAAATCAACAAGAAGAAGACCAAGTCCGTGAAGCCATGGAAGCCTGCCCAGTTGAGGCCATTGGCAACGATGGCCCAGAAAATTGAGCAGCTTCATAGGCTTCTAAAAAAATACTATCCCGACGCCCACTGCGCACTAACCTTTGAAACTCCTTTCCAATTATTGGTGGCTACTGTTCTTTCTGCGCAGTGTACTGACGAACGAGTTAATAAAGTAACACCCATTCTTTTTGAAAATTATCCCGACGCCAAAGCCATGGCACAGGGTAGGATTATCGATGTTGAGAAGATAATAAAGTCCACTGGATTTTTTAGAGTAAAAGCAAAAAATATTGTGGAGACTGCCAAAGTTCTGGTCGAAAAATTTAGAGCTGAAGTTCCCCAAAATAAAATAGAACTCGTGAAACTTCCGGGTGTGGGGTCCAAAACCGCCAACGTAGTACTCGGCACCGCATTCGACATACCTAGTGGCATCGTAGTTGACACCCATGTGTCGAGACTTTCGCAGAGGATGGGGATGACTAATTATAAAAAACCCTATGAAATCGAAAAGGATTTAGAGAAAAAAATCCCAAAAAAAGACTGGATTCAATTTTCACATCTCATGATTTGGCATGGACGAAAAATCTGCAAAGCCAGAAGTCCCGACTGCGCCAGATGTTTTTTACAAGAAATTTGTCCCCGAAAAAACTACGATTAATAGACGGCCGATTACTTGGTAGCAGTGGCGAAATTACTGTCCGGTTTAGGAAACATTTTATAGTCCAAGAACAGTCGCGTGCTTTGTTCCATTTCTCCAAAATAATATCCGGCTTCTTGTGGATTTATGGTAGGAAGTTCAGGTGTAATCGTAGGAATTCCTAAGATTTTTCCAGCATAATTTCCGAGAGAACCGGGATACATTCCAAAGGCGTAAAATTTTAAAATAGTCGTGGTTTTTTTCATGCCTTCTTTTAAGCTTTCACAACTTTCAACATAGGCTTTTGAGAAAACTCCCATCTCGGTGTTTTCGGGGCCATCAAAATCGAGCATGTTAAGTGGGGCGTGCACGCTCATGATTTTTGAGGGTTTAAAGTGTTCGATGAGCCATTTTTGAAATTTAGTTTCTGGCTCAGACTCGGGTACATCACCTGGATAATACCTTCTTTGCGAGGAAAATTTGGATTTCCAGAGCCTCAGCGCGTCCGCTTCCCAGTCAGGTGTATTAAAGTTTCGATTGACGTCTACTTTGTTCCAGTTTGTGCGTGTTCCTTTTCGGTAACGTAAAAATCCGTCGGGATTAACGATAGGGGCAATAACCACAAATTTATCATCGCAAAGACTGGGTTTAGATTTTAGCCATTCCACCACACGAAAACCGAAATAAATTGGCGTCACTTCGTCGCCATGTACGCCTGAAAGTATTAGCGCGCGATTCTGAGCATTTGCTTTTCCACAGGTCCAATATATCAGGGGCAAACCATTAACTGAGTAACCTTGCTGGCTCCAATTTTCTTGAGTAAAAATACTTTTATCCCACTTAAATGGCTTTATCCGTGATTTAAGCTTCTCCAACATTTCAGGAATTGTCGATTTTACTTCTGAGGGTGTTTCGAGCGGCTCCTCGGCAGAAATACCAAGAGCAGGACATATCAACATCAAAATCAGACAGAATTTAATCATTAAATTATAGTGGCATTTATGACGGGGCCTGTCTACAGCCAGAACGACGTTAATTGACAGCTCTACCTGGCCTGCGTCAAAATAACCTCCGATGATAGTTTCATTTTTTGAAAGCATTAAGTATGTCGGCCATTTAGTACCCGTTACTTTTTTGCGAGTATTTATGGGTTATTATTATTTTAACCAGGCTTACGTCAATTATAAGGGCGACTTTTTAACTCATCCACGCTTGGCCGCATTTATTAACGAGTGGCTTCCTAAACATCAAGTTCCGGCTGGCTACCGATCATTTCTCGAGAATATTGTGGTGCCTCATTGGCAGTCATCCGCTTATTTTTTGACAGGTATTGAATTTGCCATTGGCGTATCACTAATGGCCGGTTTTTTAGTGCGCCCATTCGCGCTGGTAGCCGTTCTTTTAAGTTGGTCCTTTATTTTTATATCAAATCCCGATTATGCGGTAATATTCAAAACCTTTATGGCCATCTGTTTAATGTTGTCTTGGCTAGGCGCTGGGCGTTGTTTGGGTTTGGATTATTACTTTTATAAACGCCATCGCGGGCTGTGGTGGTGAAGATTCTGATAAAATATCTTAGGCCACTAGGTACGTATTTTTTTATTTTAGGATTGGCCATCATTTTTTTTCATATAGATCATGGCGTCGAATTAAAAAACGCCACAAAAAAACTACTGACGGTATATGCTTATTCCTCATTTACCCAATCCTGGGGAGCGGGCCCTGAGTTAGTGCTGATTTTTGAAGAGGCTTGCAATTGTAAAGTAGACCTTATCGATGCGGGAGACTCGGGAGTATTACTGCAGAAATTGCGGTATGAAGTAGGAAATGTCGACGTCGTTCTTGGTATGGACCAAATGACGAAGGATGAAGCTTTGAGTGGCTTCGCCTGGCATGAATTCAGCGAAAAGTTTTTTAGTGATATTCAGTGGAGCCCGATGCTTCCAGTTTCTCTAGAGAAAAAGACCTTGATTCCATTTGATTGGGCGCCACTTACTTTTGTTATTCGAAAAGGCGACGTAAAACCGCCCATTAGTTTAGACGACCTACTCGATCAACGGTTCGAAAAGAAAATATCTTTGCAAGATCCGCGCACTAGCAATTTGGGTTTTCAGTTTTATTATTGGTTGATCAGTGAAAAAGGGGAGGCGGGCGCAATAAATTACCTAGAAAAATTGAAAGGTAATATTTTTTCAATGGCGCCATCATGGTCTGCTGCCTACGGCCTTTTTCAAACTAAACAAGTGCCGCTGACCTTTAGTTATTTAACATCTTTGATGTATCATTGGCAGCAAGAGAAAGATTTAGATCAAATAGAAGCGGCCAACTTTGTACAGGGTCACCCCTATCAAGTAGAATATGTTGGGATTCCAGCAACTTCGGCCGACCGAGATTTGGCAGAAAAATTTATTAGGTTTTTGCTTTCGGAAAAAGCGCAAGAAATCATTGTGACCAGAAACTTTATGTTGCCAGTGGTAAAATTGACGAGCTCCTCAGAAAATTTACGGCGGTTGCCTAAATTAAAAATCAAAGAATTGAATTACAGCTCTTTAACTGCCGAGAAAAAAAAGACGTGGTTAGAACTTTGGAAAGGGCTTTGGTAAAGTGAGGGCGCTCTCTCGAGTTTTAATTGCGGTTTTGCTTCTATTTCCTTACCTAATTTTTATCATAAGAACTCAATCTTTTTCGTTCCCCGAGATTACAGAAGTGGCCAATGTTTTGAGTTTTACTCTTACCCAAGCTTTTTTGAGTGCTTTGGCCTCAGTAATTTTAGGTGTTTGGGGCGCGCTTGGTTTAGTCTGGGTTTTTTCTCGATTTGGTGAAATATTTGTTAATCGTGTAACATTTTTTTTGCTCCTGCCAAATTTAGTTCCGGCATTGTTCATAATTTTATCGTGCTTTCAAATTTTCAAACCTTTTCCGTTTGGAATGACAGGTATTGTAATTCTGCACTCATTGATCAATGTGGGCACAGTTAGTGTTAGTATTTTCCTAACACTACGTAGTCGTTTTGGCAGAACGATTGAACTTGCCTACGTCGAAGGGGCGTCGCTTTGGTTTTTTTTTAGACGGGCGGGAGTAAGACTGCTCAGTACTGACCTGTATAGCTTATTTTTATATGTTTTTTCGCTTTGCTTTGCGAGTTTTTCTGTTCCACTGATGGCTGGCAAAATTGGGAGTAACACGCTTGAAGTCCTGATCTATGAAAAAATTAGAGTCGACGGAAACTTAGCACAGGCTATTGGCCTTTCTCTCGTGCAACTGTTGATGCTTATGGGCTTAACCCTAATGGGAAAGTTAAAAATATTCTCAACTGGAGTAAGAGAAAGTAATTATAAGTGGAGCAATTTAAAATTATTGTCCCGAGGCAGTGGTTTACTGATGCCGGTCGGTTGCGTATTGGTTTCCCTGAGCGGGCTTTTTACGGGATTACTTAGCGGTATCGAGCAAATACGCTCCACTCCCGCACTCGTTCAGGGCTTACCCACACTAATCATGGGTACTTTTTTGATTTCAATTGGTACGAGTATATTTTGTATTTTCGGATTGCTAATAGTAGCTTACGGTCTTCCGCATTCTACCTTTCGCTGGTTTTTATTTTCGTTCGTGGCGCCGAGCTCAGCCCTTGTTGGATTTGCGATGTTTTTGTTAAAAAGAAATAATAACAACATCGAATTTATTTATATTATTCTGGGCCTGAGCATTTTGATATTACCGGTTCTTTACCGATTTAGATGGGCTAATCTTATTGATAGTTTGGAGCCCCAGATTGAAACAGCTCGTACATTGGGTGCAAGCTGGAATCTTATTTTTACAAAGTTGGTGTTTCCGCAAGTCATTGGTGAGGCAGGTCTCTTAGCCGGTCTTGCTGGTATTTGGGCCTCAGGCGACTTTGCGATTTCTAAATTGGTTTCGGGCAAAAATTTTACTTTGGCTATGCACATTGATAGTTTGATGAGCTCTTACCGAATAAATCCAGGAGTCACTTTGGCTTGGGTGTTGATTATTGTTGGTGTAAGTGTTGGAATGTTTTTCTGGGGGATCGGCCGTGTCCTTGGTGAAAAATCTTATTCGTAACTATGGAAACTTCAGCATTGAAATTCCTGAAATGGAAATTTCTGACGAAGGTATCACTGCACTTTGGGGGCCATCGGGTGCAGGGAAGACGTCAGCATTTCGGATTTTAATTGGCCTCGACGAATGCCCGAGTTTGGAGTGGAGTTTTAGAGGAATTGACCTCGCTAAATTGTCAGCGCCGCAAAGGCGATTGGGCGTGGTCTTTCAAAATTATGAGTTGTTCCCCCACATGAGCGCTCGCGATAATATTTTGTTTGCGGCCGAAGCCCGAAAAATTTCAGAATCTGAGTCTCTTGAGGAATTCGCAAGCCTGGTTCGTGAATTGTCGCTTGCGGAGTGTTTGTTTCGGCGGGCCCATCAACTTTCAGGCGGCGAACAGCAGCGCGTGGCGCTTGCTCGTGCGCTCATCGGTCAGCCAAGGTTTTTGTTTTTAGATGAGCCCTTTTCGGCGCTGGATCTCGAGCTCAAAAATGAGGCCCGAGATTTAGTGGTAAAAGTCATCGAGCGAAGAAAAATTCCATCGCTGCTTATCACTCACGACAAAGAAGACCTCAAGATCTGTAAGAAAGTATTTACACTCAATCGTGGAAGACTGTTCTCGTAGGGCTCGTAGGGCTCGTAGGGTGCCAGGCCCTAAACGCGAATCGTTACGAGGATCGCCGCTCAATATCTTTCAAACTCCAAGTTATGGGGCTTTTTTGTTACCAAGAGCTTGCGCATTTTAAATACTTTTCTTTTTAGCGCGTATTTGATAACCAGTGAGTTGTCATTACCAGAATCGGTATTTAGCCAGTTAAGTGTATCCTGAATATCTGGAAATAAAAGTAAGTCCTCTTCTACTGGAATTTGCAGATGACTCAACCCCAGCAGGCCGTGCAAAGTGCTGTATTTGTAGGACTCAACATGGGTCACCGTTCCGCACTTAACTGGATTACGGTAGTTATATTTATAGGCATGAGTAAAGCTGTGATAGTTCTCGATTATCGATCGAAAGTGCCGACCCGCATAGGTTTCGTTTTCTCTGTTCCCGGCTAGATTTAAATAGCGACTTGTTTCTCCCATAAAATTAGCCATCGCCTGGCTAAGGTTTGCTTCCGGCGTTGAAATGAGCAGATGGAAGTGGTTGCTCATCAATACAAAGGAGTGAATTCGCACATTGTAGGCGTGCCGAATAAAAAAGAGTTGGCGAGACATGATTTCCCATACTTCGTCCATTGGAATATTGAACCATTCCCGGTTTATGCATCTGGCGCCAACATTATAGGGGTGAGTGCTTTGAAGTATTGCTGGGTTTCGGGCCATGAGTCTTGATACTGCAAAGATTTATGCCTGCCGCTCTCGCGCTTAAAAGGTTTTTGAGGATAGTGGCGGCTATATATCGGACACTATCGTACGAAATTCAGTTGGTAACATTTCAGTATCGCGCCGCGTATCTTCTTCACGGGCTGGCACCTTATGAGATAGATTCCAACCATGCCGATACAACCAATATCCCTAAAAAATCACTTAGCCAGAAACCCTAACCTTCCCCCTAAATATTGGGTTGAAGTGCCGCTAATAAATGGAGACCGCATTAAAGTTGCTGACCCGCGGGCGACACGTGCGATGGTAGCACTCATGGACATGGAAGCCGTCATTGGTGGGGCTGCTTCACACTGGGGAGGGCCGGCTGCGTTTGCCGAACTTATGTCAGCGGTTTTTGGTTATGTATTTCATATTTCTGAACGCAACAACATCGATTGGTTTGAAAAATTTAACTTAATAAATGATGCCGGCCACTGTGAAAATGGGCTCTACGCACTCCGTGCAAATTACGGTTTTGCCGGACTGACATTTCAAGACTTAAGAAAATTTCGTTCGATTGAAAGTAAACTCACTGGACATGGCGAGTCCCATCTTTTTCCTGAAGCCATACTTTTGAGTAATGGTCCTTTAGGTTCAAGTATTCCTCAGGCGCAGGGTTTAGCATACGCTGATTATTTGTCGCAGAAAAAACGAGTCACCATTTGCGCGATTTCCGATGGCGCCAGTTTTGAGGGAGAGGCTAAAGAAGCTTTTGCAGCGATTCCCGGTTTTGCAACTAAAGAAAAATTAGCACCCTTTGTTTGTATTGTGAGTGACAATAACACCAAACTTTCGGGTCGTATTGATGCCGATAGTTTTTCAATGAGTCCCCAGTTTGCGGCGATGAAAGCTTTAGGGTGGAAGGTAATACCTATCGGTAACGGTCACGACTTGGCGGCATGTATGGCGGCTGTCGAGCAAGCAATACTTTCAGTTTTAGATGATCCCAAAACGCCGGTTTGTATTCACGCTAAAACAATTAAGGGCTTTGGAGTCGAAAAAACTGTGAAATCGAGTACAGGAGGGCATGGCTTTCCACTGAGTAATCCTGAAGATCTTACCGCTTTTCTGAGTGAAATTTATGGGCACTCCGAAGTTCCCGAAGAATTTCGAAATTGGTGCCAAAACATACGGACTAAATATGCCGCAAAACCGCCGTCGATAGCATCGACATCGTCAGAGGCAATCCCTGCAGAAAAAATTCAAACAGGAATTGCGAAAGCGATGATCGCTAAGAAAAAAGCAGGCCTTCCGATTATTTCTGTAACATCTGATTTGCCTGGTTCAACTGGCGTTGCCGCATTTCACAAAGAGTTTCCTGAAAGTGGCGTAGATGTAGGTGTGGCTGAGGCCAATATGGTAAGCATGGCGGTGGGGTTATCAAAGGCGGGATATATTCCTGTCGTTGACACCTTCGCGCAATTTGGTGTGACAAAAGGTGCACTTCCCATGATTATGGGTGCCCTCTCTGGCGCGCCCATGATTGCCGTATATTCACATACTGGTTTTCAAGATGCCGCAGATGGCGCAAGCCACCAAGCACTCAGTTATATTTCGATGACTTGTTCGATTCCCAATGTAGACGTTTATTGCCTTACTTGTTCTGATGAGGCCGAGAGTCTAATGAGCCAGGTGCTTGAAGAATTTTTTCAAGCTCGCAGACTAGGTCAAGTGCCACATTCAACAATTTTCTTTTTAGGTCGCGAAAATTTTCCGAAGCGATTTTTAGATGGAGGTCATAAGTATCAACTGAAAAAAGCGCAAGTCATTAGTGACAACACAAATGATTTTAAGAAAAGTGTTACCATCGTTGCGGGCGGCTCGATTTTGCCTCAAGCCGTGAAGGCCGCAGAAAATTTGAAAACCAAAGGCGTCGGTTGTATTGTGGTAAATCCAGCAATTATTAATTATCCCGATGTAGCGACTTTGGCTGCCTGCCTTGAAAAAACTAGCGGCAAAATCCTGACAGTCGAAGACCATCAAGTCATTGGGGGCATGGGTGCACTTATCGCACACGCTTTATTGCAAAATGGCGTGAAAATATCTCAAATGAAATCTCTTGGCGTTCGCGATCAATTCGGCCAGAGTGCCTACAAAGCAAGCGAACTCTACGCAAAGCACGGCATTGATGCTAAAGCCATCGAAGCTGCTGCGCTCTCTTAAGAATTTTCTGATATTTCCATATTCGCTTATCGGTAATTGCCTCTTACCACTGTGTTGAAAAAGTGAAGCTATACCTTCACTTGTTCGAGAGTGGGCAAAGAGGTTGGTGACCTTGGTGCTCAGCGAAGTTTTAAACACATATGAATGTCGTCAATCGACTGGCCTTTGACTCTAAAAATATCCACAGTGGTGCCGATTTCTTTAAATTCAAAGGATTTGTAGAGCGCAATAGCCTTTTCGTTATTTAAGAAGGCATTTAAATCAAGCCAATCTAAAAACGGTTGGTCCTTCGCCCAACCAATCGCTCGAGTCATGAAGAGTTTTCCAAAACCTTGGTTGCGATACTGTTTTTCGATACCAATGGCAAATGTTGCTCGATGTCGAGCTGCTGGTAAAGGATTGGCTCTAATATTTGCCGAGCCTACAATTTGGTTATCAACAAAAAGAGCCCAGGCCCGCTCCCATTTAAATTCAGTTGATGATGGATAGCCCCAGCGCTCCTTAATAGCGGCCACATTTTCTTCTTTTTTCCACGATTTCATGTCACCAACAGGGTGAAAAATCAGGTCGTTATTTCCAGATTCGCTCATGTGTCTAAATGTGTGATCGTAAAAAAGCTCAGCATCATCGGGAGTAGCAAGGCGAATAAGTGAACTTTCTTTTTTAGGGGCTGGCACCTTATGAGAAAATCCCTAAGAATTGTTTTTGTCGTCGATTTCTTTTTTCTTAGCTGTCACGTCGACTTCGTCTTCGCTGAGGCCTTTTTTAAAGCCTCGGATGGCTTCGCCGACAGAGCGGCCAAGATCAGGTAGTTTTTTGGCCCCGAATAGTAACATCACAATCGCCAAAATTATTATCCAATGACCGCCACTCATAAAGCCCATACAAGCCTCCTCGAATAACTACTTATCGTATAAAACCGGTACGAACTCAACTGGACGGTTAACTTACGATTTGACACAACACACAATCTCCTTCAGGCTATAGAAGAATCTTGTTATTTACCCCTTTGTTGTTAGAGAGTGCTGCATGTTTTTGCGGAGCCTAGTGTTTGGACTATGTTTTTCGATTTCGGCATGGGCTAAGCCTCTGCTTTTGGTGCAGCACCCCAGGCCCTTAGTACAAAAAATTGAGCTTTTGCGCGCGGGCACGACTCAAAATATTATTGGACCTAGCTACTCACTTTCGCAGAACCGCCGTGCGCTTGATATTAAAGTGCGGATGTTCCCCATACTTTCCTCTCCCTATCGTGACCCATTTCCGGTGGTGCGCAATCCCTTTAATTTTAGTATCCAGAACGAAAAATTTTTTCAAATCCTAAGATTTTCGGATAACAAAATTTTGGGCCGTGGCAAAACCGTTACCTTTGATTTTTTAAAGGAAAAACTTTTTGTCGATGGAACGGAAATTCCTCTTGAGGAATTGATATTGACGCCAGAAGATAATTCTAGTCTTAGCCGAGTGCTTTGGGATAAGTCTGAAAAAAATGCCGAAAACGAATCTGTCGAAATGTCACTCGATATGAGAGGCGGATTTTTGATTACAAAGACCGATTTTTTTCCGATTCACTCAAGAATTAGAAAGGTACTCGATAAAAAATTGCCGCGGGCACCTGAAAAAAGTCAAGACCCCCGATCGCTTTGGTCCGTATTAAACGTTTTACCACTTAATTATTATTTGCAATCCGTTTTACCCTCTGAAATTAGTGCTAAATGGCATCCCGAGGCGCTTCGCACGCAAGCGATCGCTGCTCGCACTTATGCGCTATATGAATTGGCGTATTCTCGCGATAAACTAAAACGTAATTGGGATGTAGATCCCACTACCTGGTACCAAAGTTATCGTGGGGTGAAGTATCGTCAGGGAGAATCTTCGCTCAAAATTGAAGCTCCGCAAACTAACGAAGCCGTAAAATCAAGTCGGCATAGAATTGTTACCTATCAGGGCGAGGTCATAAAAGCCTATTTTTCGGCTAACTCTGGTGGAGTTACCTGCTCCGCAAAAGAGTGTTTTGAACTTCAAAGTGAAAATCCACCCTACTTAACTTCAGTGCCTGATGCTGAGGGTGTCCTTGAAAAGCCCTATGGTAAATGGGGCCAGTTTGCCAACGTCACTCGAGAAACAATAAAGCAAAAACTTTTGACCTTAGGTTTTCCAAGTATGATTGAGGTGGACGAAATGCTTCTGGGGCTTATTGGTGAAACCGGAAGGGTTTGGACTTTAGATATAAACCTAATGAATGGTGAACAAATAAAATTGAATCGTAGGCAAAGCCGAGCGATGTTAATGCTTTTTGGCTCTATTCGAAGTTATCTCTATCGCTTAGATCCGCCCGATCAAAAAGGCCAACAAAAGGTAACAGGGCATGGTTATGGTCACGGCGTTGGAATGTCACAGTACGGTGCCCTTTTGTTTGCCGAGGGTGGCAAGACGGCCGAGCAGATATTAACCTATTTTTATACTGGAACTGGGATTACCCAAATTGCCAACGAAGATGACATCTAAAAAAAGAAATAAGTCTCAGGAGTGGCTCATCGGCCTTGATCTCGGTGGTACCAAGCTAGCCTGGACACTCATCTCAACTCAAGGTCGCGAAAAATTTTTTAAGTCTATAGCTCTCGAGATTTCTGAAATTGATGACCCCAAAAGTTCTCAGCAAAAAGTTATTGCGATAATGTGTGCAGCGATTGTCGAGACCGTTAACTTTATTCGCAAAGAAAAGTTAGGCCGAATAGTGGGCATCGGATTGGCCTCGGCTGGACCGATGAATGTTGAATCCGGCGAATTAATAGAGCCCAGCAATTTTAAGGGCTGGAAAATATTTCCCATTATAAAACTATTAAAAAAAGAACTTCTGAAAAATAAAATTAGGCACTCAATTGCTTTTCAAAATGATGCGATGGCTGCAAGCCTTGGTGAGGGTTGGTTGGGAGGCGCAAAAGGCTTAGAGAATTTTGCTGTCGTTACCGTTGGCACGGGAATTGGTACTGGAGTTATCTTTAAGGGAAAGCCGTTGCAATATAGAGGCATGGGTGGGGAATGGGGACGCCAAATTGTAGATATCTCTAACATCAAAGATAACACCGATCAGTATTTTCAATGTTTTGAAGGTTTGGCCTCGGGCACCGCCTTGGTTAAACTCGCTCGTGAGATGGGTTTTCAAGGAAAGTCCGCAGTTGATTTGGTTCACGAGATTAAAAATGGCCAAAATCAATATCAAAAACTTTTTACCGGTGCTGCTCGCGCACTCGCGGTTTTATGTTTTAATTTGTCACTTGGCTTTAACTTAGAGAAAATTTTATTTTCGGGTGGCATGATTCAGATCAAAGACCTTTTTTGGAATGTTCTACTGTTAGAATATGAAAGGCTTATCAGCATCCGTCACTCGGCCTTTCGCGCTAAAATTGAAATCGCAGAGCTTGACGTTAAAGCCGGCGCTGTCGGCGCGGCCCGCCTGGGTTACCTTCTTGGGCCTCGACTAAAGCGTCGCCCTCGTGAGCTGGGTCGACTTCGCAATTTTTGAATGGCCTTTTCGTATTCCTTTTTCCAGAAAAAAAGTTCTGAAGGCGAAATCAAATGATCCGCATAGGCCATAAGAAGTGTAACGCCAAAGGATTCATTGTTGACCAACGAAGGACGGGGACTTTCTGCTTGGGGCGCAGTATCTAGGGTTTTTTCTCTGGTTTTTAGCAGTTCGGGCTGTTGGTGAAGCGCTTTAGCAATAAATTTTTGCTCTAAATTAAAAAGGCCGAGCTCGTCTCTAAATAAACTCAGAATGAGTGGATTTTCTAAAATTTCGTCAATAGATTTTACCTGATAGGGGTCGGCTTCAATCATGGTACGATAGAAGGCCAAACCTAAAACAGCAAAAAGCTCAACAGGGTTTGCGGGGTCGCCGACAATATTATGAAAGCGATGCATGTAACTTGAAAAATTCTGGCTTGTCTCAGGTGATTTGAACACCTCATCCAGCGTGGGTGCTAGATGTTGGAGTAAACCCAAGTCATGAGCCTCTTGTAATGCCATCAGCGGGTCAGAGAGTCGTAAGATTTTTAAAATTTCTTCGCGCCGTCTAGGGAGTGCTGATTTAGTCAGTTCACTGGCATTGGTCAGCATTGCGCCCCTAAGACTGGGTTCGATTGTAAAACTTAACTTATGAGCGAGTCGCAGTGCTCGCAATATGCGAATGGGGTCTTCTATCATTCGGGTGTTAGGATCACCGATGACTCGAATGACTCGATTTTTAATATCACTTAGGCCGTCACAGTAATCGACGATTTCATCTTTTATGGGATCATAAAAAAGCGCATTCACGGTAAAATCGCGACGTTGAGCATCTTCTGCGGGCGAGCCAAAAATATTATCACCTGGTGGTACGCCCTCTGGGAATTCATCAGGTCTGACTTCGCGTCTAAATGTCGCAACTTCAAACTGTTTGAGGCCGCGTTTGACCAAAACCAAGCGAAATCGTCGCCCAATAATAAACGAGTTATAAATAAAAGTCTTTACCTGTCGTGGGAGAGCATTGGTAGCGATGTCAAAATCTTTTGGCGGAATCCCAGCTAAAAGATCTCGCACGCAGCCACCTACCAGATAGGTGAGAAAGCCATTTCGCTGAAGTTTCTTGACGATTTCGTGAGCGTCAAAATCGATCCAGTCGCGGTTAAGTTTAGGTTTTTTCTTGACTTCATCTACCAAAAAATAATGTCCTTATAGAGCAATTAAGAGTCGCCCATTATGAGTTATGCAATAAACTTTTTCTCCCAAATTTATGGTAAAGGCGACAAGAAACTTGTTTTTCTTCATGGACTAATGGGCTATGGATCTAACTGGCGAACCGTTGCCAAAGAGTTTGAGGCTGATTACGAGGTATTGGTTTATGATCAAAGGGGCCATGGCCGAAGTTTTAAGCCCAAGACTGGCTATGCTCCTGAAAATTATGCTGAAGATTTAGTCAAGATCTTGGACGAGCTTAAATGGCCTAAAATTTATTTAATGGGTCATTCAATGGGTGGAAGAAGTGCACTAAATTTTGCTACGCGTTTTCCGGAGCGGGTTGAAAAACTGGTTATTGAAGACATTGGACCCGAGAGATCTCCCAAAGGGGAAAACGAAATTAAAGAACTCTTAGCTTTAGTACCAGTGCCATTTATGTCCAAAGAACTAGCTCGCAAATTTTTTCAGAACGAGTTTATAAAGCTATATAAGGGCCCCGAAAACGCGAGAACGCTGGGATTATTTCTGTATAGCAATTTAGCCGAACAAAATTTAGATGGTCAGGCCGGCGGGTCCTTTAACTGGCGATTTTATTTACCGGGGATTTTAGAATCGGTAAAGTTAGGCCGAGCCATTGACCGCTGGACAGAAGTGGCCGGGCTCAAGATACCGACCCTTTTGATTCGCGGTGAAAACTCAAAAGAATTGAGTCCCGAAGTTTACCAAAAAGTGCTTTCTATGAATAATAATATCAAAGGCGTGGTAATCCCGGGGGCGGGGCATTGGGTTCATGCCGATCAACCACAAAAGATTGCTGCGGCCGTAAAAGACTTTTTCAAAACTTGATTAAGAAAATGCTTCTGCTAAAATTCGTTCTGGCTCTACCGCAATTGCTTTTAATTTTTCTGTCACGCTATTAATCATAGCGGGATTTCCGCAGAGATAAAAAGTAGAGTGCGGATTCGTATAGTCTATTTTTTCTAAATGATCAGTTACAAATCCCGTGAGACCTGCCCAACCGGGCCCGGCTTTATCCAAAACAAAACGAAATTCAAAATTCTTCAATTTACTTTTAAGGTCAGCCAACTCTCTCTGATAAAATACTTCTGTTTCGTTCCACACCCCCAGTAGCATTGTGAATTTCGTTTGAGGATATTTCGCGCCATGAGTTAGCAAAAAAGACATGTGTTGAGACAGACCAGCCCCCGTGCACACAAAAACCACCCGAGAAGTCGGAGGCTCTAAAAATAACAATTTGCCAAAGGGGCCAGTGAATTGCAGCTCATCACCTTCATTTTTTGATCGTAAAAACTCACTGCCCAGGCCACCCGATACAAGCTTAATGAGCAATTTAAAGCCGTTTTTATCGTTAGCATCTGAAGAAATCGAATAAGCCCGAAGTGTAGGCCTTTTTTGACCTTCTTTTGGGGGAATATTTAACATCATGAACTGCCCCGCCTTAAAAATAAGCTCCACAGGCTCCTGCATGACGATTTCAAATTCGGTGATGGTGGGGGTGAGTTGAGATTTACGCTGAATTCGTGAAGATAATATATTTCGCGCCATGGTTCTTTGACTTTACCCTGCTATATCGGCTAGATTCTACTTGGTTTTAAAAACTTGATATCATGTGTTAAGTTGTTTTGAGGAATTGAATTTTGAAATTTTCCGAAGTTGATCTCCATCCCAGCATTAAATCCGCTGTAGAAAAATTGGGCTTTACCGACTGTACTGCAATCCAAGAGGCCGCAATCCCTCATGTTCTTGCGGGACGAGACATTGCCGGACTTTCACAAACAGGAACAGGAAAAACAGCGGCGTTTTTAATGCCACTCATGACTCGCGTCCTTTGGGGTAAAAATCCGCCGACTGAAACAGAGCCTCTTAAGCCTGAAACCAAAATCTATCCTGATTGGCAAAACAGAAATTTTGTATTGGTTTTAGTTCCTACGAGAGAACTTGCCGAGCAAGTGCAAGAGCATTTTCATCAGTTACGAGGCGATACTAATCTAAGAATAACTACAATATATGGCGGAGTTGGCTACGATAAACAAAAAGAAGATCTTGCGAGCGGCGTTGAGTTTGTTGTTGCGACTCCCGGCAGACTTATTGATCTTTATAAAGAGCATTTTTTGGATCTCAGGCAAGTTCGTGGCGTTGTGTTTGATGAAGCTGACCGTATGTTCGATATGGGTTTTAAGGATGATGTAAAATATATATTAACGCGAATTCCAAAAGAGCGGCAGCTCTTGCTGTTTAGTGCGACTCTCAATTTTGATGTTTTAAACATGGCCTATCAAGTTGGTTCAGATCCTATTGAAATTAATTTAAGCCGAGACCAGGCCAAAGCTGAGAATGTTAAAGACGCGATTTATCATGTCGGTAACAGTGAAAAGCCGTCGCATCTTTTATCGCTGATTCGCGCGCAAGGGCCAAAACAGGCGATTATTTTTACTAACTACAAGCATAACGTTGATCGAATTGCGACCTTCCTGACTTCTAATGGTCACCCGGCAGTTGGAATTTCAAGTCTGTTAAGTCAGAGCCAACGCAACCGAGTAATGGGCCAGTTTAAGGCCGATGATAGTGGGCAAAATATTTTAGTCGCAACCGATCTTGCTGCTCGAGGTCTTGATGTGACAGGTGTTGATCTGGTTGTGAACTACGACATGCCTGAAGATGCCGAAACTTATGTACATCGCATTGGTCGAACGGGTCGAGCAGGTAAAACGGGTGAAGCGTTTAGTTTAGTTTCTGATGATGACGTGCCTTCGCTAGAGAGAGTTCAAGAGTTTTTGAAAAATACTTTGCCCGTGTTATGGATGGACGAAGCGCAACTCGTAAAAGAATTTAAACCTTTTCTTCGAGAAAGCCGACCGCGCCACTTGGGGGTTCCTACCAGTAAATGGCCGGGTCATGATAAAGGTCAAGGTCGTCGCCCCGATAGACCTCAACGTCGAGATGGTTTGCCTTCTCGCGGACCACGAAATGATGGTCCACCCCGTGGTGATCGACCTCAGGCACAGAGTCGCAGCGAAGGACAGGGCAATCAGGCACACCGGGACAGACTAACAGGACGACATGGTCAACAGGGACCACCGAGTGACAATAGAAACAATCGAGATCAAGCCAGAGGACAGACCAGAGATCAGAGACCCAACCGAAGTGGCACACAAGAAAATAGAGACCTGCGGGGTAATAGAGATAATCGGCCGCCTCCTCGCAAATCATACAATAATAAGACGCCACCGAGGCAATACGCCGCAAAACCAAAACCAGCTACCGGCATTACTGAAAAAGTAAAAGGCTTTCTTAAAAAAATATTCAATTAATTCTCGTAAGGTACCAGCCCATAACAGCGGGCTGCTCCGCATTAAGTCATTTCACTAATAGTTCCCGCTATCCTTTTTTAAAAAAAACTGAGATAGGGTGCTTAGCAATTTTAAATTGGGGAGGATATTTTGAAATTAATTCATCACTTCTTGATCGGAGCACTTTTAATCAGCGTAGTGGGCTGCGGCAAATCCAATAGTAGCAAAAATAGAGTGGGTGTTGCGGGGTTTTCCTCTGAGTCTTGCGAATTTAAATATGATGAAGGTGAAAGCTACTCTTCTTTTCCTGAGGAGTTAAAAACGACTTCATTTTCAAAGATTTATAGTAGCCACCACCTTAAAAATATTCAGAAATCTTCTGCGGCTCAAACCTTTAAATACATGACCGAGAAAGGTCAGGTAAAAGTCTTTAGGAGTACAAATACTAATGATGGTTGCTCGATGTTTAGCGAGATTGGCAGAGCTGATGGTGTTTTTCAAAAGTTCTGGGATGATGTTGTTGGCGACGTTGAGGACGATAGAAGTAAATTGTTAGGAGTATATTTACCCGAAAATTATTCGAGACTACCAGGGCATGACGCTACTATTTTGGTAAGAAACGATACGTCCCGTTGGACTTTGGTTCATGAGTTCATGCATCACCTATTTGAACTTGAAAGTACCAAGCAAGGCAAAAGTCAAAATCGAGTGATTTCTGATTTTACTAAGCTTTCGGGTGAGTTGAATAGCAAATTTTATCTAAATGATGGCCAGGCAAAAAATTATTCAGAAATTAAAGCAGGACTTCAGCAAGGAATCGATTTGCTGGCTAACCTTTTGACACTTTTTGATGACCTTGTAGTGGGCTCGGCATTGGAGGAAATGACAATTGAAAGCGAACTCATTGGAGATTATTCAAAATTTTCGTACATGCCAAAAAGTTTTGGATCATCACAGGGATATATTGAGTCAAATTATAAAAAAGGACTCGAGTTATACGAGCTCTTAAATAGCCCAGTGGCTGATTTTGATCGCTATATTTCTCTTGCGGCAACTGATCAATTATCGCTTAGTACTGACGCTTATGAGGCCGCTAAGAATCTTATTAATAACCACAAAAAAGAAATGAATTCGGTGTTTCAAAAGTCTAAAGACGTGCTTGCGCTGGAAAGATTCAGTCCCGTAAATATACTAATGATACCTAGATTTTCTAAGACGCAGGAAACGAAAGCGAACCATAAGTTTGCTTGTCCTCACACTGAGGCCGTCACCGAAATTCTAAGTAATGTTTTTTAAGGCTATTCGAATTCAAAAGAGCGGATGATTTTGTTGCAGTCTTTCAAAGATTTTTTAAAATTTTCTTTATGATCGCGGCAAGTGAGTACAAAAGCATTCTTATCATGAACGTAAACCACTTGGCGAAGTTGTTTGAGTCCATCGCGGCTCACGAGATCAATTAAAAAGCCTTCATTTTCTCTAGAGCTATCTTTGGATTTAGACTTTAAGCGTTTGGATCCGATCACGTCAAAACCAAATTTAGGGTACTGGCCAAGCCATTTCTCAACGTAATCCTCAAGGCTCTGTTTTTTTTTCAACGAATCTCGCCTCAAAGTTAACGAAGCGAAAATATTTTTATAACTTTCTTTAGCGCGGTACTGGGTGATAACAAATTTACTTTTTTTGGTCGGAGAAATTCGTTCCCAAGCGGTTTCAGCAGAGTCGATTTTAAAACCAAGTGGAGAGCGGTAAAGACTTGCGGTGTCTGTGCCTAATGACATTAGGGCACCCGGCGCCGGAGACGCAAGCGCTAGGGGAACACTTAATATTGCCAATGCTACTTTCAGTGTCAGAATTGATATTATTAGTTTCATTTATAAACTTTAAGCTATTATTGCGCTGAAATGCAAGCCTGGGATGTCTCAAAATCCATTAAATAGATCTGATCTTGGCCGCTTCGTGTGCTGGTGAATAGGATTTTCTTTCCGTCGGGGCTAAAAGAAGGTGCTCTATCTTGCGCTGGATTTTGGGTTACTTTGCGGACACATTCAGTCGCGGCCAGATAAACATAAATCTCGGAATTATTGGGATTTTCAAAGTTAGAGCTAAATAAAATAGTTTCGGCATTGGGGCTAAAGCTCGGACTCTGATGAATTCCGGTTTTTAATTTTAAAGCCTTTGGATTCGCCGCCATGTAGCTTCCTGTCATCAGACGTGTGTCGGCGCCATTTTTTTCTTTATTAACCCAGACCATCCTTTTGCCATCAGTAGAAAGTTGTCCTTCCATGTCGGCGCCGAGAGACGTCCTTAATTTTTGTTGAACGCCTGAAATCGAATTAAACAAGTAAAGTTCGCCGTTGCCATTTCGAAATGAGGTATAGATAAGATTTCTACTGCCAGAGGGGTTTGAGGTAAAACCATCAAAGCCTTTGGCGTCAGTAATCCTCCGAATATGGCTACCATCGCTATTCGCTAAGTAAATTTCAGTGGGCAAATTAGAATTATTTTCTTGGATAATGACCGGTATTTGCGCCGCACCTGATTTGGAGAGACCTTTTACTAGGGCAGCAAGATTTTCCTTTTGTTCGTCAGTGGTAGAAACATAAACGAGTTTGTTGTCTCCGAGATATCTGGCTTCAATGACATCGCCATCTTGGTGAGTGACACGTTTTTCCTTTTTATTCTCGAGATTTAGTTCATAAGCTTGAGCTTGTAGATGTTGCGGTCGATTACGACTGCTGAATAAGATTTTTTTTCCATTGCTCGAAAATGCTGCGTTAAAATTTTCACCACTCTGAGTAAGCATTTGAACGGGGGGTTCCTTGAATTCGGCAAATGTTTTGGGAAGAGGAGGAAGGTCGGCCGGCAGCAGCACTGTATATTCTGAAACTGTCATTGGTGGGGCAGGTAATATGCCTGGCGCAATAGGCGGCGGCAAGATTGCACCTTCGCGTGTAGCTTCGGCAAAAGGAAGGGATTCGCCTACTGGCGCAAGGGGAGGCGTGGACTCACAGCTGACAAGGAAAAGAATAAATCCAAATAACAAACCAAAAAATAGTATTTCTTTTTTCATTTCAGTTCCAAATGGTTTAAGGCCTTTTGTAGGATAGAAAAAGGCGCTATCTGCGACAACTCTTTTCTTGTGACCCATCGCACTCCTTGCCTTTGGCCTAAGCCTGAGTTTTTTTGGCTGTTACCGTAAATAGCATGATGGGTAATGGCATGCTTGAATGCAAATGCTTTTGGACGTTTTTTACACTTTTTGACGGTGCCGGGTAAAATCCACTCATTTTTTAAAAACGGCGCATAGCTGTTTTTAATGAGAGCGATTTTTTTGTTACGCATAACCACTTGAGCTCGCCACTGCCAAATTTCAATCTCGCGTTTCGGTTTTTTAAGTGGCAAAATATTGATTAAATCATTTTTAAAGGCCAAACATTTGGCGACCCATGGGCAGGCGCGACAGCGGGGGGAGGTTCTGGTACAAATTTGTGCTCCCAAATCCATAAGGGCTTGATTGATGTTAGCACTATTGCCTTTGAACGAAAACTCATCAGAAAGTTTTTGTAGGAGAATTTTTCCGTCGGTAATCCAATGTTTTATTCTTTTTCCAAAAACGCGACTTAAAATGCGAATGACATTTCCATCGACAACTCCCACGGCTTCACCAAAGGCAATGCTACTAACGGCTCGCGCTGTGTAGGGGCCAAAGCCCGGGAGCTTTAAGAGCTGGGAATAAGTTTGCGGAAAGGCCTTCATTTTAGAAATTCTGTGCGAGGCCTTATGAAGGTTTTTCGCCCGACTGTAATATCCAAGCCCGGCCCAGAGTTCCAAAACTTTAGTCAAAGGGGCTAAGGCCAAATCGTTCAACGTGGGAAACTTAGCGCTAAACCTGTCAAAATACGGGATGACAGCAGTTACTGTTGTTTGTTGCAGCATTACTTCGGACAGCCAAATCAAGTAGGGGTCTTGGTTTTGCCGCCATGGTAGTTTACGCCCATGAACTTTGTACCAATTGAGGAGTAGCGGGCGGAGAATATCGACACTTACTTCTGTACTACTCATGAGTAATTGTTTACCAAAAATACATCAATATAAGCAAACAGCTTTATTTTGAGAATTTTGTTTACTATTGAGGCAAGCCAAGGAAAAATACAGTGAAAACTAAACACTGCCTAGGGAGTACAGCTTGGAATATAAACCGATAAGTGGTCGCGAGTTTCCGAGATTTTCAGGAATTAAAACTTTTTTTCGCATGCCCTATGTGGCGCTAGATGCTGACTATGACGTTGGAATTTTTGGTATTCCTTATGACGGCGCGGTTTCGTACCGGCCGGGAGCGCGCTTTGCTCCACAAAAAGTAAGAGATCTTTCGTCCCTTGGTCGCGGTTATCACATGAGTCGCGAAATAAGTTTTATCGATAAATTAAAAGTGGCTGATATTGGCGACTGCCCCACAGTGCCGATTGATCAAGAAAAATGTTACAAGCGCATTCAAGAATTTACTGCCAAAGTTTTAAAAAATGATAAAAAATTTATTGCAGTCGGCGGCGATCATTCGGTAACACTGCCGATTTTGCGGGAACTAAAAAAGAAATATAAAACTCCCATTAGACTAATCCATTTTGATGCGCACTTCGACAC
Source organism: Pseudomonadota bacterium (assembly GCA_034439715.1). Lineage (GTDB taxonomy): Bacteria > Bdellovibrionota > Bdellovibrionia > Bdellovibrionales > SG-bin7 > JAWXAY01. The sequence continues at coordinate 122,184 of JAWXAY010000029.1, read as the reverse complement.
TTATCCGGCCGCGTGGGACTGTGAATATCACCATGGTACTTTTGTGCGACATGCGGTCGAAGAAAAACTTATTGATCCCGAAGAATCACATCAGTTTGGCATACGCGGGCCACTGGCTTCAGCAGACGACTTGGCTTTCGTGCGAAAACATAAAATCAATGTGCATACCGTAGATACTATTCGCGAAGAAGGCATTCCCGGAAGATTAAAAAAAGTATCGCATTTAGATGATGTGCCAACCTACATCAGTTTTGATATAGATTGTCTGGATCCCGCCTATGCACCTGGCACGGGTACGCCTGTGTGCGGTGGACTTACGACGTATGAAACGCAAAAAATTCTGCGAGGTTTAAATATTAAAAATCTTGTAGGCGCTGACATCGTCGAAGTTTGCCCGGCCTATGATCCTACAGAAATTACGGCACTCGCAGCAGCTGATACCATGTTTGAATTTTTATGTATGTTTTAATTAATTGCTTTAATTTGATTTGAGACTTTTGGCGTCTTCGCCGAGTCTCACTTTAGGTGCTACCACATCGCGAATTGTTTTGCTTTCAGCATCTTTACAGGCAGTAACAACTTTGTTCCAGATATCTGGTTCTAAACTATAAAGCCCCTTAGCTCCGGTTGCTGCCTGAACTATTAATGCAGAAAATGTTCTATCTGGGTTAGACATTCCGCAAATGCCATCCTTGATTAGATAGGTGCCATTTTCATTCACGATTGATGTATGGCCCTCGACACTTAAGCCGACGAGCGTTTTGTCGTCTTTGGTCGCCCACTTGTAGGACTCCACGGCATGTAGTCTCCGAGGAAACAATGAACCTAAACACTCGGAATCGTTGGTTTTAAAAGCCAACGAGGCACCTGAAAAAACAAATACAGCAAGGAATAAACCAAAACAATTGAGAATTTTCATACTTATATTATCGCGGTTTTTGTCTCGAATTGATACGGCAAATTTGTTGCTGGTCGCCCAGATATAGTAAGGTTAGCCACCGCAAAGTACTGAAAAAAATCCCTAAAGTATACATTTCGTTTGCCCGACAAGATTAAAGTCGGGGGAACGTCATATGCCAGTCATTAAAAAAAGCCATTTGGGAAAATTTTATTTTTCTGCGCTTGTAGTAGTGATTGTCGCATTTGCGCTTTCGTATCAAAATTGTGGCGAAGGATTTCTCGCTACGAAAAACATGAATTCTCAAAGTTTATCCGCACTCGGTCCCGAAGTTAAAGAAGCGGGATTTGTAGGAGGCTTTGTGGCAGCAACCCCGCTAAGACTACCTGGTTCAAGTACGCTTTCCGGTGCCGTCCCGTCCGGTTACAAAGAAGGTAATCTATGGATGACAATAAGTGATTCGGGGCCAGAAGCTTTTCGTATTTTGCATTTTGACATGAGCGTTGGCAATTTGACGCCGCACATACCGGTCAAAGAGATTAATGTTACCGTGCCAAACACTAATAATGGAATTTTTAGTAAAGTGGTTTTGAAGTATTACAAACAGAATCTTTATCTTTTGAATGAACCAATAAAAACGGTTTATGCCATTAACTTGGTAAACGGGACGGTGCGCTCGCCATTCATTATTGCGCCAGATTTAGGAACAAAACTAGATAATGCGGACATACACAGTGATTACTTATTTATTTCCTCTTCGGACCTATCAATTAAAAAGAATATTAAAATTTTTAGTTTAACTAATCCTACCTCAGTTTCATTTTCTTTGCCCGCAGGGGGTTTTAGAATCGAAGAAAACAAATTACTGCATTTTTCACCCGACGAAATGACATTAGGAGTGTACGACCTAAGTGCTCCGTCAAACCCAAATTTGATTCAAACCCTCCCCGCGCCGCAAGGTTTCAATAGAATTTATAGCTACTTCACCCATATTAGTTCTGATTATTTAGTTGTTCATATTCAGAGTCCGACACTGGGGTCGAAAACGCAAATTTTTAGATTTACTCAGGGGCAATATCTTCCGTTAGGGACAATAGATGGATTTGGCTGTGATACCATTTACGGAGACTATTTTGCTGGCCTCGGGACAATTGGTTCCCAAAGTGGGCTCGTCCTTCACCAGGTTGATAGGAGTAACCAGTATAGTCTTAAAGCGCCTCAGATGCTATTGCCGAATAACGGAGGATTACTCACAGAAACAATTGATGGCGTGGCCTATTTTAATAATATTGGTGGAAAATTATATGCCATAGATCTGAGACGGCCAATCCCGAGTGCAAAATTGATTGTTAATACCAGCTCTGGCAATAGCGAGGGCCTAAGCTTCTTTGATATTTTAGGCGATCGTGTGATTGTTGATTTGGGAGAGCCTAGTCGTGGGTTTACTCTTGTGTTTGGCGGTAATCAAAAGGTAGACTCAAGAGGTCCAATTTTTTGCGAACCTACGATACCTAATCAAGAAGACCTTAAATGCCTAGAAGTTCTTAAATCTGGCTACCGAGGTTACTTTGACAATGCCTTGGCCTACACGCCTAAATATCCTCTTTATAGTGATGGTGCCGAAAAACAAAGAATTATTTATCTTCCTCCTGGTAAAAAGATTGACACCACTGACACAGATAATTGGACTTTTCCTCGCGAAACCAGATTGTGGAAAGAGTTTATATTTAACAATGCGAACTACGAGACACGCGTCTTTGAAAAAATTCGCGACGGCGTAGGTAGCACAAACTGGATATCTACAGTTTTTGCGCCCAGTCCTAACAGTCCAGGGCGATTAGTTAAACGCGATCCCGCTGACCGGACGATTTTAAGAAACCAACTTACCCAAAATAAAAGCGTAGCTCATGTCGGCATTTGCATTATTTGTCATAATGCTGCTAAAGATTACGTGCTGGGATTCAATGCGCTCCAACTCTCGGGCCAGGTGGGCACTTTCTCATTGGCAAACTTGGGAGCAAGGGGACTCTTAACGAGACCGATTCTAAACCCAGTAGAAATTCAAGGTTCACCTAATGCCAAAGCGGCGCTGGGTTATATGCAAACTAATTGTGGCACATGCCATAGCCCGACCGGGCCAGCGGCCGTTGTGGGGCTAAATCTGTGGCACTCGAGCACAGCGGTAAGTCTCGAGACAGAAAACGCATATGTAACATTAATTGCCGCACCACCTAGAGTAGTGGCTAAAAATCCCTTGGCGAGTCGAATTTATATCCGGGCAACAAATGTAGCATTGCCGATGCCACCACCGCTACTGAATCAAATTCTTGATCCTGCAGTGGAAAAAATATTCCGCGATTGGATTAATGAATTATAAGTAAGGTTCTTCGGAGGGAATTTGAAAAATAAGATAGTTGTTTCAAAGGGCCTTATTGTTTTTGTTCTCATTACAACAACTACATTTCAAAACTGCGGCGACAGCTTCCAATCCATAAAGGACTTATCAACAGCTTCAAACGACGCCGACCCAGACAACAATTCTGGCACTGACAACAATCCCGGCCCGGGACCAATGCCGGGCCCCGCTCCTGGCTCAACGCTAGAAAGCTTTAAAGGAAAGTACTCCCCACTTTTAGAGTACGGACAACCCACACAAAAAATTGCTAGCGACGGAAAAAATATTTTCTTCACCGCCAGCGACGGAGTTAGCGGTCTTGAGCTGTGGAAATTTGATACTACTACAAAAGCAAATAAACTTTTGGCTGATACGACTGTGGGTGCGGCCTCTAGCGACATTACCAACGTAACTCCATCCTCAACGGGTGTCGTCTTCAGCAGCGCGAACGCCACTAATCTGTATTATGTCTCGAATCAGAGTCCAACACCCGTACTCCTGACCCAAGCCAACAATGTTCCGCCCAACATCAGCGAATATATTTATTCTCACCAGGTAAGTAATATTGTTTTTTACGGTAAAGCCCGCATCAATAACAATATCGGCACACTCAGCTACCAGACTTATAAATTTGAAAACAATGTCTCGACTCTGCTCTCTAGCACGGTCGCCCCCCGACTACCGGTAGTCTTAAACGGCAGAACAATATTTAGTATGGCGTCAAACACTGGATATCACCTCTACAGCTACGAGGGCGAAGCCTTCAATGTTGTGCGCCTTTTCCCCAGTGGCGGTCCACTATATTTTAGTTATGTGAGTAATACGGAGGTTTATTTTTTCTCCCCAGATGTCCAGGCCTGCAGGCTTTGGCGTAGTGATGGAACCGCTGCGGGAACAGTCGCCGTCTATACCACTAATAACCGCGATAATTGCTACATTGATAACTATCCCGTCGTAAAACTGGGAACGGATGTTTACTTTATTTATGGTGGCCAACTTTTGAAAGTGGACGCCGCCGGGAATGCAACTGGGCTGGGGACAGTTGGTAGAAGTCAGGTGATTTCTGCTGTCGGCAACAAAGTTGTTTTTCAGGGCGGAGTTACTAACGGGACAGTAGCTGGCACGAGGACCGATGCAAATATAGGTTCACGCTATTTAGAATTCTTGTTTGGAAAACAGCGCTCGTGGCTGGTGTCAAATAACAAACTTTATTTGATTGTTAATGGTTCTCAACTGGATCTAAATCCCAACCTGGCAGTTTACGATCCCATTGGCGATACACTTCAGGTTTTAGATACCGATGTTGAACCTGAAATTACAGCATTTAACGGACGAGTCTTTTATTTTAAACGAGGCGATGCTTTGAAAAACTCGCTGTTTAAGTCCACCGACGGTACAGTTGTTGGGACAATCACGCACCAGGATCTAAAGAGTCCTGCACATAGTATTGAATCCACATCTGCGGGAGTTTTCTTCTTAGCAAAGACTAATGGGACCACGCGCTATTCTCCCTGGCAATTTGATGGGTCCAAAATTTTTCCGTTAAATTCATTCGCAACACAGACAGATACTAAAAACCTAGCTGAAAAATACTTAGGTAAGACCGCCACTAAAAAATTCTTTGTTGAAGTATCTCGGAATAACCCCACAAATGGCACGCAACTTATTTCTGTGGACTCACTAACGGGTCAAAGTGTTCGGCTTGATTTGCTTTCTTTAACTCCGGGCTCGGATGGTGATTATCACCGTAGTTTTAGAATCAGTGGCGGTTTTCTGTATTACATCAAAAATCTAAAAGAACTTTGGAGAACTGACGGCACCAATGCCAACACAGCTTTGGTTAATATTGACCTTATGAATCCGTTAAATATATTTTTCTCCGGTAGTGTTGCTCAGCGCCTGATCATTGGCGCAGCTTATCCTAATCTTACTTTCGCCACATGGAGTGTGGAGGGAGTAAATCGCGAAAAACTTGCCGACGCAAATTTGCAATTAGCTCAGCTGCCAGAGGCCAATATCGCTTATTTTATTTCCTCGGCTGGCGGTCAAGTTAATATTGGCCAGACCAACGGAACAACGGCGGGCACGACGAATCTTTTTAATGTGAACTCGATAAATCCCAGCAACGCAAATTTTACCAGCGGCCCTTTTAAGCTTGGAAACCAACTTATTTTTAGTACTTTTAATGGTGCCAGCTACCAAATTTGGTCTTTGGATATCACCACAAGGGTGGCAACACGCCTTAAAGAAACTGACTTAGCTCAAAACATGTATTTCTATAGTAGCCAGTTTGCCGATTTTGGCGGCCCTGCATTCACGGAGGTTTTCAATTCCGCTATTCTTGGCAACAAGGTTTTCTTTGTCGTAGTTTCTTCGACCACCACCTCACAGCTTTGGTCGACAGATGGAACCGCTGTCGGCACCAGTATGGTGTACGCTGGTATTGGGGCTATCAATAACCTCCGAGCTTCTGGTCAAAACCTTTTCTTTTATGTGAAACCTGATAACGCGGCCATTCGGTACAGTCTTTATTCCTTCGACGGAGTAGCCGTTACACAAATTCGCACTGGGCTTGTGCCTATGAGCGAGGAGGTCGTGACACCGACTTTTAATGGGTATCCCGCTTACGCCGTTGGTAACGGAAAGGCTTATTTCCCGTATGCTGACGCTGCTACTGGAACAGAAATTTGGGAAACCGATGGAACTCTTGCCAACACCAAATTATCTGTTGATTTAGAACCGGGCCCCACGTCATCGAATCCCGGTTTCTTAGGAGTAATTAGCGGCGAAAATGTATTTTCGGCGAACCTGAGATTGTTCGGCCGAAAACATTTTTCGTTTTAGTTTCTTCCCATTTTGACTTACCGCTTTGAAGCTAAGCCAGGTACTAAGTAACATCTCAAATTGAGATAAAATGTTTCATAAAACGTCTGGACAATATTCAAGTAGTCAAAATTCTTAAAATTAACTCTCCCAACATATTGAAAACAGGAGCTCAATCTGGCCCCTCTATTGCAATATTATTTGGGGGGATGGCAAAAATGGAGATTAATAAATTATCTAAAGTTCTCATGCTTTCTGCGGCAGCACTAACTCTTCTAAGTTGTAACAAAGAAACTTTTTTAGAAATAAAATCAGAACAAAATGATTATTTTTCTTCAAACGGAAATTCCTCATTTCAAAGGAAATCAACAACAATGGAGGACATCCGATTTTTAGGACAGGCGCGCATATATGCCGACCCTGAAAATCGCATTACCTATGCCATTACTAGGCAACCTGCACTGGGAAAAATCAATTCGTTTAACGAAATGACGGCTCAATTCGAGTATGTGCCTGTTGCAAACATTAGTGGTTTGGACTCATTTGAAATCGTGGCGACTGTAGATAGAAAATTTACTTCAGAGCCCCACAAAATTGAAGTTGAAATTTTGCCTGTCAATGATTTGCCTACGGCATTTCCTGCAGCATTGGCGACTTCTGAGGATGCACCCAAATCGGGTAAACTGGTGGGTTCAGACATCGACAGTGCGGCACTTATTTTTAGTGTTGCCAAGAGTCCTGATAAAGGAACAGTAACCATCAATCCTAGTAGTGGTGATTATGTTTACAGTCCTCGAAAAGATGTCAACGGAACGGATTCATTTTCGTTTAAGGTTAGCGACGGTCAGCTGACTTCAAACGATGCGTTCATTTCATTGACAATTGCTCCGATCAACGACCTGCCGGTCGCTGCGAGTGGCAACCTAAATACAGATCAAGATGTGCGGATTAATGGGCAGTTAAGTGTTGTTGATGTTGACGCTGATGCCCTGGAGTATTCAATTGTGGTAATGCCGTTAAAAGGTACCATAAATAATCTCAATGTAAATACCGGGACGTATACCTTTGTACCTAATGCCGGAGCCATCGGTACTGATAGTTTTACCTTTAGAGCCAGAGACAGAGGGGATTTTTCAAACACGGCAACGACTACGGTAAATCTCAATAATGTAAATGATGCGCCTGTCGCACAAAATATTAGTACAACTACAAATGAGGACGGGAGCGTGGACATTAAGATGTTGGCGACAGACGCTGACGGCGACCCCCTTAATTATCGGCTGACTAAGCAACCGGTAAATGGCACAGCTGGAAACCGCGACTTGATCAAAGGTACCTTTACCTATTTTCCAAATGCTAATTTTAATGGTTCTGATAGTATTCAATTTGTGGCCAGCGATGGAACCGTTGACTCTGCCATTAAGACAATCTCAATAATAGTAACGGCAGTAAATGACGTGCCTGTTGCACAGAACATTAGTGCAACAACAAATGAAGACTCGAGCGTTACCATCAAGATGTTGGCGACAGACGTTGATGGCGACTCTCTTGCTTACCGTCTAACTGGTCAGCCTGTAAATGGTACGGTGGGAAGCAGCGATATGGTGGCGGGCACTTTTGTTTATACTCCCAAGGCTAATTTTTATGGTCCTGATAGTGTTCAGTATGCAGTCAGTGACGGCAAAGTTGACTCAGTTGTTAAAACGGTGGCGATAACAGTGAATGCTGTTAATGATGCTCCCGTTTCACAAAACATTGACCTTGTAGTAGATAAAAATACTAACAGCGGTGTGCCGTTGGTGGCTAGTGATGTCGATGGAGATTCTCTGACTTATCGGCTGATCAATATTCCTGCAAATGGTTATGTGACGACCTACAATGACGGAGGCGTACTTGTTTTTGATACCTCCAGCCCCCCCCTATAATATCGCTCTAAGCTTTAAATATTTATACTATATTAATAAAGTTGATTTTGATGGCATCGATAGTTTTCAGTATGTGGCAAACGATGGTAAAATCGATTCTACGTTTAGCATGGCGCGGATTACTGTCACCTCTGTTAATACACCAGTCTCGCTCAATGTAAGTGCAGCGACAGATCAAAACGTGACGATACAGGTTGCGGGTAATGCCAGTGATCCCAATGGAGACGTTTTAACCTACTCTATTGTTTCGCCTCCATTAAACGGCACAGCCACTTTAATCTCAGGAAATATATTTCGATACACGCCCAACACTGATTATATTGGTCAGGACTTTTTTACCTATAAAGCTAATGATGGAAGACTAGACTCGAATGTCAGTAATGTTGTGGTCGATGTAATCCCTGCACCCTGAACTTACTGAAACTGAAGCACAACTCCAGCAATAGACTCTTTGGCTTTAGAAAAATCATTTCCGGCGCCTTGAGCAAAATCAGGGCGACCGCCACCCTTACCACCCATTGTCGCAGTCAAAGATTTTAAAACATCACCGGCCTTTACTTTGCCCGTCAAATTATTAGAGACCGTCACAATAATGGGATGTGTTTCTTCGCCCTTACCAATGACGATAACGACACCACTGCTCACTTTGTTCTTTAATTTGTCAGCGATCTCGCTTAACACTTGGCGATCATCCATTTCAATTATCGCCGTAACTAATTTGGCTTCAGTGCCGCCAAAATTTAGTATCTTAGCTTCCTTAATAAATTGATCGACATCGATTTTTTGACTTTGCAGACTTTTGATTTGGCGCTCGAGAATTTTAATATCTTCACGCGATTTTTCTATCCATTTTGCTATTGGTTCAATGGTGCCGATGGCCTGTTTGGCTTCACTGAGTTCAGCTGTCGCGTTCATTAAATATTGAATTGCGTTGGGGCCTGTGATCGCTTCAATACGCCTTACGCCCGCACTCACTCCGCCTTCGCTTGTAACTTTAAAAGCCAAAATATTTGAAGTATTAGAAACATGGGTGCCACCACAAAGCTCCATAGAAAAATCACCCATTTTTATTACGCGCACCTCGTCGCCGTATTTTTCGCCAAAAAGAGCCATGGCGCCCTCTTCAGCCGCTTTTTTCGGCGTCGTTATTTTTGTATCTACTTCGCTTCCTTTAGCAATCTCTTCATTCACGAGTCTTTCAATTTCTAATAATTCTTTTTTTGAAACTGGTTGGTTATGGGTAAAATCAAAACGAAGTTTTTCTTCGTTCACAAGAGAGCCTGCTTGACCAATGTGCGAGCCAAGAATTTTTCTTAGCGCCGCATGCATCAAGTGAGTTGCCGAATGATTCGCCATAGTTTTTTTGCGCCGACCTGTGGTTACGATGAGATCGACTTTGTCGCTCGTTTTAATTTCCTTCTCGGTTATATTAACATGATGAATATAAATCTCGTGCTCTTTGGTACAATTAAAAACTTCATTTCCGGTTACCGTGCCTTGATCACCAATTTGCCCGCCACCTTCGGCATAAAATGGCGTGGTATCAGTGATTAAATAACCACGACTACCTTTGCTAAGACTATTAACAATCTGTTTACCGTCACTCAAAAGTAAAACTCTAGCTTTTGAGGAGAATGATTCATAGCCTACAAATTGAGTTGTTTTTTGCATTTTAGTTGCTTGTTGCACAAGACTTACTAGGTGAGTGCGATCTTCAGTTATGGCTGTACCCTTCCAACTTGCTTTAGAAGTTTCGCGTGCTTTTTGCATTTCTTTTTCAAAGCCGGCCTCGTCAATTTCAAAACCCTTTTCTTTAGCCATTAGCGCGGTTAGATCGGCCGGAAAGCCAAAGGTATCGTAGAGTTTAAAAACAAATGCGCCATCAAGGACTTTATTTTTTTGTTTACTCAAAGTTTGAGTCATTATTTCAGTGCCCTGATCAAGAGTATGTATAAAGCGTCCTTCTTCGTCTCGAGTTGAATTCAATATTCGATCCGAGCTTTGTTTTAATTCTGGATAAAAACTAGACATATGTTCAATGACCGAGCCAACCACTGCAGGAAATAAAGACTGATCTTTTGAAATGCTCCGGCCGTAGCGGATACCCCGTCTCATGATTCGGCGTAAAACATAACCGCGGCCTTCGTTTGAAGGTAGGGCGCCGTCAGCTATTAAAAAGGCTGTCGCGCGCGCATGATCAGCCATCACTCTGAGAGCCGTCGTTGTTTTTGGGTTAGTACCGTATTCAACTTTCCCCAGCTTAGCCGCTGTTTGAATCATCGGCGCAAACAAATCCGTATCGTAATTGTTAGTTTTCCCTTGCAGGGCAGCCGTTAGCCGTTCAAGTCCCGCACCTGTATCGACTGAGGGTTTTGGTAGTGGCGTTTGTTTGCCATTTTCGTCTTCATAAAATTGCATAAAAACATTATTCCAAATTTCAACGTATCGGTCACAGGAACAGCCGACGGTACAGCTAGGCTTTCCGCAACCCGAATCCGACCCATGATCATAAAAAATTTCAGTACATGGTCCACAAGGACCGGTATCGCCCATTCGCCAAAAGTTATCTTTTTCACCAAATCGAAAAATTCGATCTTTGGCCACGCCCTCTTGTTTATGCCAAATGTCTGCAGCTTCATGGTCGGTTTCAAAAACCGAAACATAAAGTTTGTCTTTCGGAAAACCATATTTTTTAAGTAGAAGGTCCCAGGCAAAGCGAATGGCGTCTTTTTTAAAATAATCGCCAAACGAAAAATTACCGAGCATTTCAAAAAAAGTGTGATGCCTTGCCGTGATGCCCACGTTTTCAAGATCGTTGTGTTTTCCCCCGGCGCGCACACATTTTTGGGAAGACACCGCGCGACTATAGTTTCTTTTCTCTATTCCTAAAAAAACATTTTTAAACTGATTCATGCCCGCGTTGGCAAAGAGAATTGTGGCGTCATTTTCAGGTATGAGCGAGCTAGACGATACGTGGGTATGTTTTTGCCCCTCAAAGTATTTAATAAAGGTATTTCTGACTTCAAAGCTTTTCATTATTTTTTTCCGGGAGGCTTAGGTGGTGAACGGGTCGGAAATTTCGAAGATTTTTGGATATGCGAAACATTAGTTTGAAGTTCAAGTTCCTGAATGTCATCCCATATTTTTTTGCCTGCCGCGCGGTCTGACTTTGGGTCCCAGACTTGGGTACTCGCGCCCTTAACGCCTGAATGCCTGAGTGCGAAATCTTTGGGATTGGTGGCTGAAGCCATGGCTTCTTCAAAAGTAACTATCTTCTGATGGACGAGCTCGAGCAGACTTTGATCAAATGATTGCATTCCATAGGCCGACTTTCCTTCTTCAATAGAATTAAAAATTTCTTTAGTCCTGGCTCCATTGAGAATCAACTCTTTAATACGACTCGTATTGATAAGCACTTCGATTGCCGGAACAAATCCTTGTTCATCTGTTTTCATGATCATTCTTTGACTTATAATCGCCGTAATCACAGATGAGAGTTGATAGCGAATTTGTTGCTGTTGATGAGAGGGGTAGGCCGCTAAGATTCGATTAATGGTTTCGACGGCATCAGATGTATGAAGAGTTGAGAGAACTAAATGGCCAGTTTCGGCAGCCGTAATAGCCGTGTCGATGGTATCTAGGTCTCGCATTTCGCCAATTAAGATAATATCGGGATCTTGACGAAGGGCGGCCCGCAGCGCTTTTGGATAGGTGGGGGCATCGCTGCCTAATTCAACTTGAGAAATAATACATTTTTGATCTTTAATCAAAAATTCTATAGGGTCTTCAATAGTAATGATGTGGCGATTTCGGTGTTTGTTAACATAGTCGATCATGGCAGCGAGAGTTGTGGATTTTCCTGAGCCCGTCATGCCAGTGACAAGTATCAAGCCCCTTTCAGTTTCTAGGGCAAGTTTTTTTATTATTGGAGGGAGATTCAAATTATCAATATCAGGGACATCAAAGGGAATGTTTCGAATCACGAGCCTCAGAGTTCCTCGTTGTTTAAATATGTTCACGCGAAAGCGACCAAGTCCGGATATGCCGTAACCTAAATCGACATAGCCTTCTCTTTCTAAGGTTTCCTTTTGAGGGGCGCTTAAAAGTTGATCGGTAATTGCACTCATCATATCTTGATTTACCGCCTCCATACTAGGATCAAGAGGTCTCAGAATACCGTGCTTGCGAATAACGGGTACGATTCCTACTTTGAGATGTAGATCACTAGCACCACGGTCAACAGCGAGAGTTAACAAATTGTTTAATTTCAAAATAAAATCCTTTCGGAAGCCTTTCATAATTTAACTATGAATTTTGTGGGCTGTCACGTTGACAGTGCCCTTGGTCATGTTAAAAACATGATAAGGGGTTTACATTGCGGCGTAAAGTTCTCGAATTTATCGTCACTGGGTTCTGTATTGGCAAGATTAAATGGGCACCAGGCACATTTGGCACCCTTTTGGGAATTCCTCTGGCAATTCTCCTTAATTTCGGAAACATTTATTTTTATATGGGAGCGACATTAGCTCTTATTCTGTTTGCTATTTTTTTGTGTCATTTTTACCAGTTGGCGACCCATGAGCATGACCAACCTTCTATAGTTATCGATGAGGTCGTGGGTTATCTGGTAACTATGACCTGGTTGCCGCATCACTGGTTGCCTTATGCGCTTGGCTTTGTGCTCTTTAGATTTTTTGATATTTTAAAGCCCTTTCCAATTAATATTTTAGATCAAAAAATAAAAGGTGGATTAGGTGTCGTGGCAGACGATTTGGCTGCTGGCCTTTTGAGCAATATTTTACTTCAGTTGATTTTTTCTAAATCGCAACTGGTTCAAGAGTGGATGTTATGAAGAATCTAGAAATAATAAAAACAATTCAAAAACGCTTTGTCGATAGGCACATTACTTTATCGTTGGCAGAAAGTTGTACAGGCGGGACATTAATTTCACAGTTAACTTCGCTACCTGGAGCCTCTCAATATATTTCTGGCGGAGTTATTGCGTATTCCAATAAAATTAAAATAAATGAATTAAACGTATCTCGGGCAACTCTTTTAGCATCGGGCGCAGTGAGTCAGGTAGTAGCAGTCCAAATGGCAAAGGGCCTACGAAAAAAATTGGAAAGCACTTGGTCTCTGGGTATAACGGGAATTGCAGGTCCGAGCGGCGGCACAGTAACGAAGCCAGTAGGTACTGTATGTATTGCAGTCTGTGGCCCAGGATTTGAATATGTGGCTACTTACTGTTTTAAAGGGGCTCGATTAGAAATAATTGAAGCTTCTGTAAATAAAGCATTAGAATTATTATTAACAGCTACTCAATAACTAACTAACTAACTAACTAATAGAAGCTCAATAAAAAGGAGAAAGCATGGCAAGTGTACAGACCGAAAAAGGAACAGAGAGAAGTACTGAAAAGCAACAAGCTCTCAGCTTAGCAGTTACCGCAATTGAAAAACAATTTGGTAAAGGCGCAATTATGCGCATGGGTGGGGAGAGTTTATATAAAGATGTTCCCACTATCAGCACGGGGTCATTAAGTTTAGATATCGCTTTAGGCATCGGTGGGCTTCCTAAGGGTCGAATTGTTGAAATTTACGGTCCTGAAAGTTCTGGTAAGACAACTCTGTCTTTAAGTGTAATTGCCGAAGCTCAGAAGGCTGGCGGCGTGGTGGCGTTTATCGATGCTGAGCATGCCCTAGATATTGGATATGCTGCAAAGCTAGGTGTAAACACAAAAGATCTTCTTGTTTCGCAACCCGATACGGGTGAGCAGGCTCTCGAAATTACTGAAACACTTGTGCGCTCAGGCGCTATAGACGTTTTAGTAATAGACTCGGTAGCGGCTCTTGTTCCTCGAGCTGAGATTGAAGGCGAAATGGGAGACTCTCACATGGGTCTTCAGGCGCGTTTGATGTCACAAGCCCTTCGAAAGTTAACGGCGTCGATAAACCGCAGCCGCACTCTTGTGATTTTTATTAACCAAATTCGAATGAAAATCGGTGTGATGTTTGGTAACCCCGAAACAACCACTGGCGGTAATGCTCTAAAGTTTTATTCTTCAGTGCGTTTAGATGTACGCCGAATTGGTGCCATTAAAAACGGTGAAGATATTGTGGGTAACCGCACAGCTGTAAAAGTGGTAAAAAATAAAATGGCGCCGCCTTTTGCTAAAATCGAATTTGATTTGATGTTTGGCACAGGAATTTGCCAGGCCGGAGATGTTTTGGATATCGCCTCTAATGACGGTATCGTTGAAAAATCTGGTGCTTGGTACAGTTACAACGGAGAAAGACTTGGCCAGGGTCGCGACGCTGTAAAACAGTATCTCTACGAACACACTGACCTTCTGAAATCTCTGCGGGCGCAAGTGCTTACAAAGCACGGAATAGGTAGAGTGGCTCCCGTTCCTGACGCCTCTATTGAAGCGGCCACAGTCAATCCCGATGCGGATAAAGAAAAAGAAAAACTTCTGGACGAAGAAAAGAAAAAAGCTCTGAAAAAGAAGAGCCACTGAAGTAATGCGGCTTCCGATTCACGGAGGCCGCAATTATTCTCCCAACGCTTTGTCGATATCCTTAAGATGTTCGCTATAAAAATCAATAATTTGTTTCGCCACAAAAAAGGCGATCACTGCATAAATAATTAAAGGAACAAACTTAGCAATTGCTTGGACACGTGAAGTCACGTCACGGTTTAGGTCCTGAGATGCTCGATGGAGCATCGTTGGAATCTTACCACTTTGATTCCCGACAAAAATCGCATTTTTGATTTCATCAGTAAATGCGGGTTGGGCACGAAAGCTGACCGCCAGGTCGCGGCCCTCTTTTATTTGCATAAGTATCATTTGCGCAGATCTTTTAATGGACTTGTCGGCCGACGAATTACCTGCCCATTTGAGCGCGCGAAACATATCAATGCCGGCGTCTAGCATAAAGGCCAAGGAAGAGCAAAAATTTTCAAGTGCCATTTTTTTTATAAGCCCGCTAATAAAAGGCACTTTAGAAAAAATCTGAAAACGAAGCAGAGCCAATTCATAGTTCTGATTAGCCAAGTTATTAAATTTAAAAATCAAATAAACCAAAAATAGAACAAGTGATAATAAGCCGAAAGAACTAATGCAATACTGCGCCAAAGTGGTTTTGCCACTCATCAAGCCGGGCAAGCTAGGTACAAACAACGCGGCCACAAATAAAAAGAAGGGGCGCCACAGTCCCGAGCGAAGCTCTTGTTCGGCTGCACTTCGCACTTCATACCTAAAAGACAATGCCGTTAAGACGCGAGACAAACTACCCGAAGATTCGGCCGCACGAATAATTTCAACATCAAATGGAGAAATAAGTTCAGCGGATTGCAGAGACTCGGTGAGAGTTTTACCTGAGTCTACGAGTTTCAGTGCGTGACCATATTGTCTTTTTAAATGATCACCTTTGGAAGTGGTTCTTAAGGTTTCCAAAATTCCGTTGATAGGAATGCCTGACTCAACGAGTTCATAAAAATTCTTATAAAAGTGACTCAGTTCTTTGTTTGTCATCGTTGATTGTCACTGCATAAATTCATGTAAAATTTTAATAGCATTCTCACGATCATTCTCATTAATCACAAAGGTGCAACTCATTGGGCTAGAAATTATAGAGTGCAATGCCACGCCTTTTAGAGTGAGCCAATGAGTGAGCCGTTGAATCGAAGGAGTGGCGCTAAAACCTAAGCCAGTAACTGTGACTGAAGAAAGGTGGTTCGAAACAATTTCTAGAGTGGTTTGGCCCAATAGCGTTTCCATAAGCGGTAAAATATTTTCTTTAGGACCCGTAATAAGCAGCAACGTGTCGGAATTTTCAAATCGGGCATCAATAATTTGCGGAAGCGAAAAGTTTTTGTTTGCTAGTATCTGAGTAAAAGCAATAAGCGCTTGATCTAAATTGCTGTTTTTTACTCTAATTAGTCTGACAAAGGTATGACTGTTGATTGATGAAATATTTGAATTTTCATACATTGTGGCCTCTCCCTTAATTAACGTTCCCGTTCCCTTAGTGTGAGTTGGTCCCACGTAAAGTGGGACTTTCAGCTGCAGAGCTAAATCTGCAGCGCGGTGATGTAAAACTTTAGACCCCCAAAAAGTCATCTCGCTTAAATGTTGATAGCTCATCATCGGAATAAGTCTTGCAGTTTTGACGATTTTTGGATCGGCGGAATAAACGCCGTCCACATCCTTTAAGATTTCACATCGATCGGCTGAAAAGTGCGCTGCCATTGCCACGGCTGTTGTATCTGATCCTCCGCGACCAAGGGTAGTAACTTCTTTTGACTCTTGAGTTACTCCTTGAAAGCCTGCTAGGACCACCACTTTTTTTTGTTCGAGAGCCTGTTTTACACGAAGTGGTTTTATTTCTACTATCTGGGCGTTATTATGAGATTCGTTGGTGATAACGCCCGCTTGACTGCCGGTAAAACTAATTGCAGGAACACTTCGATCATTAAGTGCCATGCTCAAAAGTGACATAGATACCCGTTCGCCAGTAGTGAGCAACATGTCTAGTTCACGTTGGAGGGGGCGTGGGCTCACTTGAAAGGCGAGATCAATTAATTCGTTAGTGGTGTTACCCATGGCGCTAACCACCACCACAATAGACAGGCCATGACTATGGAGACTTTGAATTCTATCAGCGACCGAGTGAACTTCTCGGGCAGTCTTAAGACTGCTTCCACCATATTTTTGGACAATGAGAGACATTTTATAGAGTCTTTCCTGAAAGCCTTGTTTCCAAATAATGAGATACCATTTTGGTCGATCCCTTGGGAATCTTTATTTTGTGACTTTGTATAAATTTGGGAACGAAGCCATGAAGTAATTCTGGATTCATTTCTTTTATGTATTCGTAGTTAACTCCCAAGTGAGTCGCAAGTCCCGCGAGGTCTGTGCCGCCAGGTACAAAAATATGATCATAGGGCACAGGCTCTTGTGCTTTCAGCTCACGGAAACCATAAAGGGCAGGAGCTTTAGAGATGAGCATTGCCGCAATTAATTTGGGTACGTAATTTTTGGTTTCCTGCGACAAAGCGCCTTGCTTTGATAAAATCCAAAAATTCGTTGTTTGGTGTTTTGCTACAATTCTTTTAACTCTGTTTTCTCCCATATTGTAGGCGGCGGCGACCAAATACCAAGAGCTAAACATCTTATAAAGAGAAGATATATAGTTGGCGGCAGCCACGGTGCTTTTATGAAAATCCTTGCGTTCATCAATCCACCAATTTATTTGGAGCCCAAATCTTTCAGCTGTTCCTTTGATAAATTGCCAGGGCCCTACGGCGGCTGCAGAGCTTACCGCTTGTGACGAAAAACCACTTTCAATCATGGCGACATAGGCCAAATCATTAGGAAGTCCCCGTTCTTTTAGAACCCGCTGAATAGCTGGAATATACTTATAGGAGCGTTCGATCCACTTTTTGAAATAAGGTTTTCCGTTTTTTTGAAAATAGTGGATCCAATGTTGGACGCGTGTGTTGTACGTAATGGGAAGATCAAAAACGACCGAGCCCTCGTCGGGCCGAGCTAATACAAGTTTTGGCACACTTAATGTGTCGATAGTTTTAAGTTCCGCTGGCGGACTTGCATAGGTTGTCATAGACACAACCTGAGAGAAAAGAAGCATTCCCAAAAGAAATACTTTGTTTAACATAGGTTTAATTATCAGTTAAAAGTGGGTCGCGGTCGAGACAAGTTTTTTTGACAGACCGTCAGGATTTTGGCGTCTATAACCACTGAAACAGACTAAAAACATATCAAACACCCACCTAGGTCCTGTAAATTAAATTGGCATGTGCATTGCTCCATATCTTGTTGAGGTGGAAGCATGAGTTCAAAAGGCATCTATGCAGCGTTGAGCGGAGCTATTGCCCAAAACCAAAGGCTAGACACAATTGCCAATAATATTGCGAACGCCAATACGGCCGGATTTAAAAAAGACAACATTCAATTTAAAGAGTATTTAACGGCGTTAGAAAAACAACCAGATGTCATGCAAATCCCTCGAGTGCCCGCGTCCATCGAAAGTTTCTATGATATGCAAGGAGTCGATCGCGGCTACGTTGATGCCAATTCAGTGTCGTCAGACTTCTCGCAAGGTTCGTTAATGTCTACCGGCAATAAGTTAGATGTCGCGATTGAGGGTGATGGTTTTTTTGAAGTCTTAACTCCCGGTGGACCTCGTTTTACGAGATCGGGAAATTTTAAAATTGATAATCAGGGCAATCTCATTTCGTCATCAGGCTTTCCGGTGTTAAAAGCAGGTGCGGGAGATCCGGCACAAAGAATAATTAACCTAAAAGGCTCCAATGTAACTGTGGCTTACAATGGCGAAGTTTTCGATGGCAGCGATAGCCTCGGCAAACTCTCAGTTATTAATGTTGACCAAAAAGACGCATTGGCAAAAGAGGGTATGACTTTATACAATCTGCGACCAAATTATAACGTCAACATGACCCCCGCCAATGAAACTAAAATTCATCAGGGATTTTTGGAGGCCAGCAACGTAAATATTGTACAAGAAATGACAGACATGATTGGGGCGACAAGGGTTTTTGAATCTAATCAAAGGGCAATCAAGGCCTATGATCAAATAGATGAAAAGCTCACCAATGACGTTCCGAGAGTTAGCAGAGGTTAGTTATGTTTTTGGGGAGGATGAATGCTTAAAGCGCTAAATACTTCAGCCACGGGTATGAACGCCCAGCAAGATAATATGGATGTCATTGCCCACAATATGGCAAACATCGGTACGACAGGATTTAAAAAACATCGCGCTGAATTCGAAGACCTCATGTACCAAACGATTAAGGAGCCAGGCTCTGCGACAGGGGCCAACACGATTTCACCTACCGGTATTCAGACCGGCCTTGGTGTGCGAACCAGTTCTATTCAAAAGGATTTTACAAGTGGCACGCCGCGCTTGACTAATAATCCTCTCGATTTACAAATCGATGGTAATGGTTTTTTTCCAGTGGAAACTGATAACGGACAAATCGCCTATACACGTGATGGATCCTTTAAAAAAGACTCGTCGGGCCGCATTGTCGATAAAAATGGCTATGTTCTACAGCCAGAAATAGTCATTCCTGTGAACACCAAAACCCTTACGGTAAACAACAAGGGAATAGTAGAGGCTTACCTAGACCAAAACGTAGCTCCACAAAATCTCGGACAAATCCAAATAGTTAATTTTGTCAATCCTGCGGGCCTAAGAGCTATGGGCAGAAATCTCTTTATGCCCTCTAACTCTAGTGGTCTGCCGCAACAGTCTATTCCTGGCGAGAATGGGGTAGGCGACATTTCGCAGGGCCAACTTGAAAATAGCAACGTAAACATTGTTGATGAAATGGTGAATATGATTTCGGCCCAGAGAGCGTACGAAACAAATTCTAAAGTTGTACAGGCCGCAGATCAAATGCTTCAAAGTATAAATTCGCTGAGGTGACAGGTGATTAGAGCTTTAACGTTCTTATTTTTTATTTTTTTGGGAGTTATTGGGCTTGCTAATGACGCGCCAGAAATTTCGGTTAATAAAAGAATTAACGTTAAGAGCCAGTCACGAATTTATTTAGGTAACGGAGTAACACTAAAAAATATCGATGCCGAAAAGGCTCAAGAACTTCAAAAAATTGATCTGGGACCCGCGCCCGGTGTGGGCCAAACCATCAAATTAAAAGGTTCTGTTTTAACCCGAATGATTCGAAAGCAAGTAGCAGCTCTCGAAAAAAAGTGGAGCCAAAAGATTTCACTAATCGTTCCGAGCCTCGTAGATGTTTACCGCTCAAAATATGCCTTTGACGAAGAAGACCTTAAGGCCACTATCGTCCAAAAATACTCCCAGATTTGCCAGGATTGTGAATTTCAAATTTCAGGAATTCAAATCCCATGGATTGCCGATGTCGAAGCGGATGCTAAATGGTCACTCGAGCATATTGGCCAGACGCTCCCTCGAGGAAGTTTTTCTTTGCCGCTAAAAATTGCCTCACTTCAAGGGTTGCCCAAAATTTATTGGGTTAGCGGAAAAATTCAAGTATTAAGAAATGTGCCAGTCGCATCTCGAGCACTTAATATTGGTGAAAGACTTCAAGTTGGTGATTACCAAAATCAAAAAAGAGAAGTTACATTTGCTGACGATGGTGTCACCGATTTTAATTCTCTGATTGGCAAAAAAGTCAGCCGGGGTTTAAGAGTGAATGACATTATTTGGCGGCGGGACCTAGTTAAAGAAATAGCAATTAAACAAGGGCAAGCCGTAAAAATAGTTAACGAAACAGATTACTACGATATTACGCTCCGGGGAGTTGCCCAAGAGCAAGGCGAAGTCGGCGATACAATACGTGTGATTAACCCAACCACGCAAACAATTATTTTTGCAGTGGTCAAGGAGCCAGGAGTCGTAAAAGTCCAATGAATAAAAGTTTAAAGCTTTTTATATTGATTATTATTTCTCTACAGGTCTCTGCCTGCGCGGGATTTGGCATGAAACTTAAAAATTTAATGAGAGGCAACGGTTTTGTTGAAGACGCGAGTCCGCAAAAGCCATTTTCTTATGCCGATAACCCCAACTACAAAAAAGGTGAGCAACGTAAATATTCGAGAATGACTAAGGATCAGTTTGAACGTGAAGCTAGAGTGGGAGCCAATGAAGGCTCGCTGTGGATCATGGAAGGGCAAAGTTCATATTTATTTTCGCAAAACATAGTTCGTCTGGTGGGTGACCTTTTAAATGTAAAGCTTGAAGGTTCGGGGCGCACTCAAGTGGACTCCAAAGTAACTGTTATTAAAAAGCTATTGAAAAAAATAGATGCTCCACAGCGAAAACTGGCCTCTGACGAAGACGGTAAGGCCGACGATAAAGAAAAGGAGAAAGATGCTAAAGACAGCAAAGACTCTAAAGATAAGACGGCCGACGCCAAAGATTCAAAGGATAAAAAAGATACTGGTAAAGACAACTCAACTGCAAAAAATGAGGACGACAACAACAAGGATGAGAACAATCTTGGCCTAGAACTAGTTCCGACAAGAATTATCCAAAGACTTCCTGATGGCAATTATCGAATAAAAGGTACCCAGTCGTTTATGTTGGGCAAGCGAGAGTACCGCGTCGTTGTAACCGGAATTGTGCGCGAACAGGATTTTAATGACGACGGGCTGAGCTCTCAGGCTATTCTAGAGCCCAATTTTGACGTCGTTAGTGTAAAGCGAGGCCTATAATTATGAGAAAAATATATTTTTTACTGTTGATGATCTCGTGTGATTTAGCTCAGGCTGTACGCCTCAAAGACATAGCCAATGTTCGCGGTGTTCGTGAAAACCAACTGGTTGGCTATGGATTAGTGGTAGGTCTTGCGGGTACAGGTGACTCGAAGTCAGAGTTTACTGAAAAAAGTTTCACACGAATGCTAGATAAAATGGGAATGAAGCTTTCGGGCAAAGAAGTCGCTAGCGCCAATGTCGCTGCTGTAATTATCACAGCTAATCTCCCTTCCTTTGCGAGGGCGGGGAACAATATTGACATTACAGTTAACTCCGTTGGCGACTCCTCAAGTTTAAAGGGTGGCACGCTCATCCAGTCTCCCTTAAGAGCGGCTAATCAGGAAATTTATGCTGTAGCGCAAGGAGCCGTTTTAATCGGCGAAGGTGGTGGGGCCACTCACAATACGGTTGGTAGAATTCCTAATGGCGCCATCATTGAACGCGACGTCTCATCTGATTTTACTTCAAGAAAAATGTTTAGACTGACACTTAACAACCCCGATTTTACTACGGCGGCAAGAATGGTGAAAGTCATTAATAGTGATCTATCTGGTAAATATGCAGTCGCCAAAGATTCAGGTACGGTTGACGTTATTGTCCCCCAAAGATTTGAAGGAAAAGTTGTGGAGATGTTAGCAACGATTGAATCTCTTGAAGTCGTTCCTGATGTCAAAGCTAAGGTTGTGGTTAATCAAAGAACGGGAACGGTTGTCATCGGATCAGGAGTGAGAATTAGTGAGGTAGCCATAAGCCATGGAGATTTAAGCGTTAGAGTTGGTGGAGCAAAAGTCGCAAAGGGGAAAGATCAAGATGCCGAACGGGTCGGGGTCATTCCTCCCGATGCGAATGTCGGAGGCCTTGTCAAGTCGCTCAATGGTCTAGGGGTCTCTCCCAAAGACCTGATCACGATACTTCAGAACATCAAGGCGGTCGGGGCTTTACAGGGAGATTTAGAGATTTTATGAAAATTTGTTTCGCATTGAAGCAAAAAAATATTAAAATAAAGATATCAACGGTTATTTTTTCCGACACATGGACGTGTTGGGATCCGGGGGATGATGGGTTAGGGATTGGTGACCAAGGATGGTTAGGTGACAAAAGTTTCTCGCAGGAAACAAAGTCAACGGTTCAGCGCCAGCCAAGTATTGGCAGTAGACCGGTATTAAAGAGTGAAGTGCAGGATGCACGTACAACTCTAGCTCATACTCCCCCTCTTTTTTCTGGGTGTCTCTGATGGGAGACATTTCTTCAATAGCAAAAACCCAGCCTCAGCCTCAGCAAGACACCCGAGATCCCAAGTTGCTAAAAGCGGCCCAACTTTATGAATCACAATTTTTACGTGAAATGGTGCGTGCCATGAGAAAAACTGTCAGTGAAAGTGAGCTCATGCCGGCCTCAATGGGCGAAAAAATTTTTCGCAACCAATTAGATGATGAGTATGTAGATCAGTGGGTCGGAAAGGGTGGCGTAGGTTTATCAGATCTTATCTATAATCAAATTAAAGAAAGATATGGCAACCAATTTGGTATGAAGAATATAAAACCACTAGATAGACCGCGGGGACCTTTGCCAGAAGATTTAAAACAAAATATAAAGATTAAAAAAAATGGTGATGGCAAAGTTGATCAGTTCTCATTTTACATCAATAAGGAGCTCGACAAAAAAACTTTGGAGATATTGAGTCCCTGGTCCGGAAAAGTTCAGTCTTCATTCCAAAGTCCAGAGGGCCTTAGTATTGTAAAATTAGATCACGACAATGGAACCCAATCGACACTAGCATTTAATGGAGCAGTCTCCAGTTTGCCGCCAGACACCAAAGTGGCCCCCGGTGACAGAATTGGTCGCTTTTCAGCTGAAAAACCGCTGATCTGGAGTATTAATTATAGTCCGGTCAGCTAAAAACCTAAACTTTTTTCTGTCTCAGTATGATACAATAGGTAAGGATAACTTGGAAACTTTTGGGCCTTAGGGTATGACTAAATGGTTCTAAAGTTTTTTGGGGGAGGAACGTATGAAAGTGGACAACTCAAAAATTAGAGATTCTTTAGGGTCTCAAGATTCGGCTAAATCAGGTAAGGTCGGACCTTCGGGCATAAACATAAATAAGAAAGACGGCAAGGGCGCTGCGGCCACCGATAATGTGGGTGGGGACTATGCCCGCGTGGATATTTCTAAGCGAGCTCAAGACACTTTAAAAGTAAAAGAGTTGGCAACACCAAATATGAATGCCGTTGATGAGGCCAAGGTCGCTCATTTTCAAAAATTAATAGATGACGGTAAATATTCGATAGATTCAAAAGAACTTGCAGATAAAATTCTGTCTGAGCATTTGTTTAGCGACTAATACAGTTAATAACCATTTTCAAGGATGAGAAAAATGGAAACACTATCTCCGAATCAAAAACGTCTTTGCACCTTATTGACCGACGGCATGGGGCATCTCATAAAAGTTTATAGAATGCTCCTCGATAATATTCGTAACGAAAAAGACCTATTAATTAAAGCGGATATTGAAAAATTGGCTGAAAACAACAAGGCCAAGGAGATCATTCTTTTAAAACTTAGAACTTTTGAAAATGCTCGAATGAAGGTGGCTAAAGACTTAGCGATGGCCGTGGGGGCCGACCACGAACAACCCAGACTTTTAGATATCGCGTCGCGCTTGTCGACATCTGAAGGCAATCATTTAAGAAATCAACATTCCGTTTTAGATCTTTTAATAAAGAGACTTAATGAGATAAACAAAGAAAACGAACAGCTTGCTCATGCTGCTTTGAAGAATGTTTCTGGTGCCATTGGCGCGATTCGCGATTCTTTGGCTGGAAAACCTGTTTACGAGAAAAAAGGAAATCTCTCGAAAACAGGGGTGGCAGGCAAGATTGTTAGTTGCGAGGCTTAAGACTTGGCCAAAATAAATTCGATGATGGATGTGGGCAAGCGGGCCATGATGAACAGTCAAACCGCGCTGCAAACAGTCGGTCACAACATTGCTAATAAATCCACGGAAGGGTTCTCTCGGCAGCGCATAGAGACTCAGACAAATATTCCTATAAGCGAAGGCCGATACCAAGTTGGCATGGGAGCCAAAACTAGTTCTGTGACTCGAATCAATGATATATTCTTAGAAAAACAATTAAGATTTGAAGGCACTCAGCTGGGATTTGAACAGGCGAAATCTGACGCTATGACTCGTGTAGAGCAAATCTATAACGAACAGATGAATAAAGGCCTTAACCAATCCATCGGAGAATTTTTTAACTCCTTTAGAGAGCTGGCTACGAATCCAGAAAGTACGGCCACACGAACGCTGGTTCGCGATACCGCAAAATTTGTGACAAAAGATTTTGCTAAAGCGGTGGCTAGCCTTAGGGCAATTCAAGGTGAGCTGGATCAACAAGTGACTCAGCAAGTTGGGCAAATCAATGCCTTCGGAAAAGAAATAGCTCAGCTAAACGAAAAAATTGCGGCGATTGAAATTTCTGGAGCACCGGCGAATGATCAAAGAGATCGCCGAGATCTGTTAATAAAAAAGATGAGCGAAATGGCTAACGTGAGAGTTACCGAAGCTGGCAACGGAATGATTTCTGTCACTGTCGGAAATTCCGGAATTATAGTATCTGGAAACTCTTCTAACGAAATCACCTCTGGGCGAGTTGAAAATAAAAATGGCCGAGAAGGCATAAGAAATGCGATTTTTATTCAGCCAGCAGTTGGTGCAGATCCCATGAACATCACTAAAGAAATAAAAAATGGAAGCTTGGGTGGAATATTTGAAGTTCGAGATGTTGCGATTAATAGTCTCCTCGACGATGTCGACGAGTTGGCTTTTAGTTTTATCAATGGAGTGAATGGCATCCATCGCCAAGGGTTTGATGCCTTTAGCAATCCTGGGGGCGCTTTATTTGCACCGCTACAAAATAAAATAGAAGCGGCCCAAAATATGGGTCTCGATGCTGCCGTAGCTAAAGATCCGGGACGTATTGTAGCTGGAATAATGCCGAATGCTCCCGGAGATAATCGAATTGCCAATATGATCGGTGAACTGCAACAACAGAGAGTCATGGAGCAGGGGACTACCACTTATGATGAGTTTTATAATTCTATTGTGGGAAAAGTGGGAATTGCCACTGAAAAAGCTAATCGTAGCGCGGAATCACAGAAGAACATTCACGCTCAATTAGAAAACATTCGCGACAGTGTCAGTGGAGTCAGTCTCGACGAAGAAGCGACAAAGATGATTGAGTTTCAAAAAACATTTGATGCTTCGGCGAAATTAATTCAGACAGCTGATGAGATGTTTGACACGATACTGGCAATGAAGAGATAAGAGGATTTAGGAAATGCGCGTTTCTGATAAAATGGTTTATGGCCAAATTAATGATTCACTTCATAAGAGTCGTACAGGTCTTAATGATGCTTTGGCTAAAGCCTCATCGCAAAAAAGGGTTAATAAACCTTCGGATGACCCGATGTCGGCTGCTCGAGTTTTATCTTATAAAACAGAAGATCAGAATAACACTCAGTTTGGAAAAGTGCTTACTCACGCTAAATCTTATCTGGAATTCTCAGAGCAATCGCTGGGTGAACTGGGAGACGTTTTTTTGCGAGTGAAAGAATTGGTTTTAGGCGCAGTCAACGATGCTAGCACCAACACAGACACGCGGCGCACGCTTGCACGCGAAGTTAAGCAGCTCTATGAGCAGATTGTTCAAGTGGGAAATAGAAAGCTTGCGGGAAAATTTATTTTTGGTGGCTTTGGCACGGTGGAGGCCCCCTTTGATTACAAAGGAAATTATAAGGGTGACGACGGAGAAGTGCGTGTCCCTATTGACCGAGAAGCCTTTGTGGCCGTTAACATGCCTGGCAGCCGAATATTTTTAGGAAAAGACATTGGCAGCTTAGTACAGCCCCAACCCGAACCTCGCCCTGGCACAAAGCCAGGAACAACATTAGAGTCCGAAGTCCCACAAAGTCACGAGTCCACTGGGAGTGGTGCCAATCAACGGGGGCCTGCGAGTGTTGAAGAGGACATTAAATTCGCCGCCTCTTCTCCACGTGGTGGGCCGGGACCCAACCCCAACAAACAGGGAATTAATTTATTTGGACTCTTACGAAAAATTGAATTATCGCTTGAAGCCGATGATAAACTCTCACTACAAATCACACTGGATGAAATTGACGATGCTCACAATCAAGTCACGCTAATTAGATCAGAGCTAGGGTCTAGGCTAATGAACTTAAATTCTGCGACAGAATCTTTAGGCAAAGTGAAAGTTGAAACAAAATCGTCAATTTCTCAACTGGAAGATGAAGATGCCTTTAAATCAGTCTCAGATGTAAATAAGAACGAAACCACACTAAAGGCCACACTTGCGACTTCCAACAAGATGATGCAGCCAAGTCTACTTGACTTTCTTAGGTAGAAATAATAGCTAAAGCTCTTTTACAAGATGTCCGTTAAGTGGTTAAGCATTTAATATTTGAGACGTGTGTCTAAACCAGAAGCGAAGGAGATGCTATGCTGGTCCTTACAAGAAAACTCGGTGAAAGCATTGCCATCGATGACCATATTAAAATCCGAGTGGTACAGATCAAAGGTAAGCAAGTCCGCCTAGGCATAGAGGCCCCAAAAGACACGAAGATCCATCGTGAAGAAGTGTATGTAGCAATTCAGGCTCAAAACCAAGAGTCTGTTAACGCGCCATCCGACAGGACGCGGGCTGTAAATCAGTTGCTCAAAAAAGAATCTAACTGATCTTAAATCTAAATTTCAAAATATCGTTGACCTGACCTAAGCCCTGAGTTCAAGCTTAAAGACAGATGTTGGACTAACTGATCTAAAGATTAAGCGTGTCAATAGTTAGTGGGACTTTAAATTGGCTTTAGAGGGAGAGAATAAATGCAGATTCAAACTTCACGGTTTGGAACAGTAGAGCTTAATTCAGAAGACATAATTGAGTTTTCTGAAGGAATTCTTGGTTTTGCCTCTTTACGCAAATTTGTTTTATTAGACGATCCCACCGATGAGATTTTTGCTTGGCTACAGAGTTGTGAATCACCTGCAATTGCATTTCCTGTTTTAGAACCCGAACTATTTTTAGCTGCTAAATATAATATACAGTTTAATCGTCGAGACTATGATGCATTACAAATGGTTGCTGGCGAAAAATTTCACACGTTTTGTATAATCACTATTCCCAATGATCCCAGACAAATGACCGCCAATCTTAAAGCACCTGTCATTATTAATAGTAAAAAGCGATTCGGCCGCCAGTGTGTTTTACAAGATAATAGTTTGGCGATTCGTGAACCAATATTTGCGGCGCTTCAACAACGAGTGGTTCAAACGCCGCCTCAGGCAATTAAAAGTAAAGCCATGGACACAGGTGTCGCAGTACGATTACCTGTTGCAAGCTTATAGTCCCTTAATAAAAAAAGGCGAGTGGTTAACACTCGCCCTCTATACTTACATTATTTACATTCCGCACTAGCTGCACCGACTTAGTAGTAGTTACAGCCTCTCTCATAACAATAGTAAGAGTGGCTTAGGCACTCATTCATTGCATACCTTTGAGCATCGCTCGCATAATATGCCGTTGCCGTGTAGATTCGCCCGTAATCGTCGGTCGCATGACAAACAACAGTGGCGCTGGGTCGCGGATAAGGCACGGGACGTGGGTAAGGTGCAGGTTGCGGATAGGGCATAGGCCGTGGATAAGGCGTAGGCCGCGGATATGGGATAGGTCGTGGATACGGAGTAGGCCGTGGATACCGACGTGGTGGTGGCGGTGGACGTCGTCGATCAAAGGTGCTTATCGATAAACCTACTTCTGAATCCTCTTCTGAGTTTTCTTCTAAATTTTCTTCATCAATTGCTTCAAGCTCTAAATCGATCTCTTCGGCAGGCCTCAATGAATCCAAGCTTATGGCAATGTCTTCGGCTTGACCGAAAACTCCAGCGACTAAAAAGCATAAAACTAATAAATATCTCATTTTCCCCCCTCTAAATTTTAATGGTAACTTAATGTCCCTTTTTTGGTTCTCGCTGAAGTACTATGGAATATTCGTGCCGAACCTCTAGGATGCCTATTAATTCTCTCTAAAAATTGAAATATATATATAATTAGCATACTTGATGCAGTGAATAAAAAAAAATTATCAGTACCGATTTTAACCTTTAGTGGCAACTAGTTAGCAAATGACAAAAACATGGTGTCAGAACGCATCTCTTAGTTTGAAAATTATACACGAAAAATTCGGCCCTCCCAATTTATTGGAGTGGCGCGTTAATTCTGTTAAGTTAGGGAATGGAGGATTTTTTGAAAATTACCGCAAGCCTACCATCATTCTTTTCTTTGGGCTTTTCCTTGGTTTTTTCTTTGGCCAGTCAGGCTTTCAACATTGAGTATGTCGTTGGTGTTTCAGCTTTTCCAGAAAGGCGCGTGAACGTCAGGATCGTGATCGAAGGATGGCGAGACTCAAAAATCAAATTTATGATGCCCACTAATTTTGGGACAGCTGAAGATCTTTCAAAATTAATTTCTCAGGTAGATGTCAAAACCAACGGCAAGTCGCGGAAGGTAAATCTTTTTGCCGCTTCAGGTAAAGTTCCCAGCGTGACATACGAAGCTCTCGAGATCGAGCCCGGCACCCTCGAAATAAAATACGTAGTTAGTCCTCCCGACTACAAGGAATATTGGAAATTAAGCTCTGCTTTTAATATTATTCAAAAAGATCATGCGGCGATAAAAGGTATGCAAACGTTTGTTCAGATTGCTCAATTGCCTAGTGATTTTGAAAATATTCAGATTCGCTTTGAATTACCCGAGGGCTGGAAGGTTTTTTGCCCCTCAGTACAAGTAGAAGATAACATCTGTGGTATTGGCGAGGAAATTGAAGCTAGTGAAAGAAAAGAAGCAATTAATAACAACGTTTACGCAGTCGGAAATTGGGAAAGAAAAGAAGCAATGATTTCGGGCGTGAGACTTGAGGTGCTTAGAGGTGGCGATTGGGAGATGGGCTTCAATGATTTTTTCAAGGCGATGGAAGCTCCTATAAGCTGGCAGCTAAAGTCAATGGGCGCTCACAATCGCAAACATTTAAGTATGGTGGTGGATACTTACCCCGAAGAAATTGAAATAACCGGCTGGTCAGGTGGCGGTGAGAGTTTACATGACTCTACTTATTCTTTGGTAATGCGAAATTTAAGCAAAGAAGAATTTTTGGAGCGTGCACTCTATGTGGCTGCACATGAATTTTTTCACAGTTTTGATTGGGAGTTCGATGGGGGCGAAGATAATATGGCTTGGTTCTATGAGGGTACCACCGATTATATGGCCTATAAGAGCCTATTGGATTCCGGCGTGTTATCTGAAAGTTCCGTCAATAAAGTTTTTCGATTTTTGATTGAAAAATCCTATTGGAACCAAGATGCAGTGAGATCAGTATCAATTCTAGATGCGAGTAAAAGTCTGTGGGAAGACACTTCGAGTTCGTTACGGAAAGTACAAAAAGAAGATATCATTTATCGCAAGACGACTTTGTTGGCGATGGCAATGGATGGCATGGCCCTAGAACTAGGGTCAAAAAAGACCTTTAAGGACGTCTTAAGTTTGCTTTGGAATCGGCATGGAATTAATAATCGTGAAATTTCGTTAGAAATAATTTTTTCCACAATTTATGAGGTCATGGGCCGAGAAGTAAAAGATTTTTTTGTCAAGAATTTGTTGTCCACTAAAGAATTAGATATGGGAGAAATGTTGAGGATGAGGGGTCTTAACTTTTCGGTGTCTAACTCCCCCGACCTGGGCCTACATGTTTTTGATGCTGGTGGAAGTCCGAAAGTAATCGATTTTGATAGCGGACTAAGTCGCCAGCAAATCTCCCACCTGGGGCTAAAGGTTGGGGATGTGATTAAAACGCTGAACGGAAGGGTCATCCTTTCAGCTTGGGATTTAGGTCAACGGGTGGCTCAGTTAGGCCAAAGCGCCAGAGTAGACCTTGAGATCGAAAGAAATGGTAAAACACTGCGTGTTCAAATTCCGGTTAGGAACTATCGAAAATTAAACTTCGGGCCTACGGCCAGTTTTAGATTTTGAGATAAAGTCTCAGGTAGGGACAACCGAGAAATTGTTACCAAGGATTGGACAAGAAATTACCAGGAAGGTGATAGACCAAGGAAAGAGGGGGTCTGTCATGTCGTTATATTTAAAAGGATTTTTTTCACTGAGCCTCGTGATTGTTCTGCAATTACCTGCGGGGACATCCGCTGGCGCTAGCGAAGTTTCAGTATTTGAAGTGCAAAAAAACATTCCGTTAACGTCTGAAGATATTGTCTATAAAGATTACTATGTCACCGGTGGATCTCAACAGGGTCTACAAAAGGGGATGGTCATTACTGTGGTCAGAAACCTCCCGGTTCACGACACCTTAAAAAATAAATCGCAAGGATTACTGACCAATCCCGTTGCCCGAATTCAAATCATTCATGTCGAGAATGAGTTTAGCGTGGGACGCCTCTATAGTTCCATTGACCGAGTGGGGCTACCTATTCTGGAGTTTGAGGGCATCATGGTTGGAGATTTCCTCGATATGGGATCGGCACTCGTTCCCGGTAAAAAAGCCAAGCGTGAAGAGCCACAAGAAGACCCTAAGGTCGATCAAAAGATTGAACTCAAGGCTGAATTAAGAGAAGAAGCTAAACCTTCTGGCTTGCCAGTCGCTACCACAGTTGGTAAACCCAGTCTGTAGTGAAGACCTATTGTGAAATAAATTTAAATCCCGTTTACAGTCGTGAAAAGGACTTGCTATCGGCCTTTTGCTTTGCAATGGGATGCTTAGGAACGTCAGAGGATGTCCCCTTTGAGCAAAAGTCACTAAAATATCGGCCGACCATTCTCGAAGATCATTCAAAGCAGATGGTGGTCTATTTTAGTTCCCGTCCTAACGAAGACTTTTTCTTAAAATTGCAACAAGGCTTTCCGCATGTGCAAGCCTCAATTTCTGAACTCGAAACCCAAGATTGGTTAGCCAACTGGAAAGAAAATTTTAAACCGTTTTTATTCGCTGATCCTTACTGGATCGTGCCGAGTTGGCATGAGGCGCCGAAGGTGGCCCGACGCTTTTTTCGCATAGATCCGGGAATGGCTTTTGGCACAGGGACTCACGAAACGACACAAATGGCAGCCGAACTCATACTATGTGTATACCGTTCGCAAAAACATCCTAAATCGGTTCTAGATGTGGGCACTGGCACTGGGGTTTTGGCCATGCTTGCTAGCTCGCTCGGAGCGGAAAAGGTATTGGGAATTGATATTGATCCTGAGTGCCTAAGAGTTTCGCGCGAAAACATCGCCCTTAATTATTTTGAAAATATTGTATTTTCAGCTAGACCCATCGAAAAAATTAGTGAGAAATTTGATTTAGTGGTCGCGAACATAGTGAGTGGAGTACTCTTAGATTTGAAACCGAGCCTAATTAGGGCCATTGAGCCGGGCGGAGGAATCATCCTTACCGGCGTTCTGAAAGAAGAAGAAAAAGAGTTTTGTGAAAATTTTTTTGCCCACACCGGTCTAAAGCTTATCGCAACAAGAACCAAAGGGGATTGGGTTAGTTTTTATGCGTCGCTATTGGCTTGAGCCCCAAGATATCAAAGAAGATTTCGTAGTAATCCAGGGTGAGAGCTTTCATCATATTTGTGGAGTATGTCGCCAAGGCATGAAAGATCGATTTGAAATTTTGGGCCAAGGCGACGTTGCCTTGTTGGTTGAGATCGTTGAACTAAAAAAAAGAGAAGCAAAAGCCACTGTATTAAGCAAGCGAGAAATCTCCTCGCTAGCGCTTCCCCATATTAGTTTAGCCATATCTTTGCCAAAATTACAGACATTTGAAACTATTTTGGAAAAATCGGTGGAACTCGGCGTTTCTACTTTGTTGCCATTTTTCTCTGAACACAGTTACTTTCGAAAGCCGAATGACGCGCTCAACGGAAAACAAAAACGTTGGGAAAAAATAGTTAAAATGGCCACGCAGCAATGTGGGCGCTCTGAACTGATGGCGACTCCAGAACCCATAAAACTTGAAGAAATTATCAAAGGATTTAACCAATCTGATGCTGCCATGGGTCTATTTGCTTTTGAGGGGCATTGCGAGCGCAATGTCAAACAGGTTTTGACCTCAAGTAACAACAAAGCCCTCAAAAATGTGTGGCTTTTTGTAGGCAGTGAAGGCGGATTTTCAAAACAAGAAGTGGAAGTTTTTAAAGCTAGCGGTTTAGAACCGATAACTCTCGGAGAACAAGTTCTGCGGGTGGAAACGGCTTGCTTAGCTTTAGTTAGCATCATAAAGTACGAATGTAATCTTATGCAGTAGGAGCCAAAATGGATTTTATAGATGAGTTTGAGTTCAAGCCGCTGACTGAGGGATTAGGTTTCAACAAAAGAGCTCAAAATATAAAAAAAGAAATTGAAGAAAGTCGAATTGCAAAAACCCAAATGGGTTATGATATGCCCACAGTTCCAAAAAGCCTTATTGAAAAAGAACTTATGGGCATCACCCCTGAAAAAACTGTGTCTGACGCTATTCGCAGCCAATTTAAGAGCCAGCTTAATTCGGTAATTTTAGAAAAGCCCAAACCTAAGATTACTTACCCGGTTGTGGCCGCTAGTTTTCCGGCAATGATGTTTGATGCCATTTTTTCTTTTGCCATCTCTTTGATTTTTTTAATTGCGCTCGTTTTTGTAACCCGCATCGACATTTTGAGCATCGTGCGTGCGACCAGTATATATTTAACCAATCAAGTGAGTCTGGTGGTGCTATATGTAGCCATCTCGCAACTTTATATTGTGATCGCCAGAACCTTTTGCGGCCAAACTCTTGGTGAATGGGCATTTGATATTCAATTGGGAACGCCGAGTGATCAGCAGGACGACCGCTATCCCTTAAAGGTCTTGGCCCGATCTCTATTTGTGACTTTTACTGGAGTTATTCTTTTGCCCTTTTTATCATTGCTCCTAGGCAACGATCTAGCGTCTAGAGTTTCAGGCCTTAGGCTCTATCGAAATAATTAATTATCGTGGGACAAGTATTAAATCTCCAAGACCTACAAATAGCCCTAACTCAAAAGAGAAAAAATAAAAAAGTTATTTTTACCAATGGTTGTTTTGATATTCTTCATGCAGGACATGTCACTTATCTTGATGCAGCAAAGGCCTTGGGCGATATCCTGGTCGTCGGCATCAACTCTGACGAAAGTGTTAAATCCTTAAAGGGACCCACACGTCCGATTCAATGCGAAGAAGATCGCGCCAAGATTCTAGCGGCGCTTGTCAGTGTGGACTATGTCGTGGTCTTTGGCGAGGACACACCCAAAGACCTGATCAAAAAACTAGAACCTGATATCTTAGTTAAAGGTGGAGACTGGCCTGTCGATAAGATAGTAGGGGCTGACTTCGTAAAGTCTCGTGGAGGGTTAATTAAGTCCCTTCCGTTTGTCGAAGGCAAGTCGTCATCCGCCATTATAGAAAAAGTGAGAAAACTTTGATTGAAAATGGAAATAATTTTTGGAAAAAATGCAACACCTGTAAAAAAAACATCGGATTCGGTGAAGCTTATTTTGTCTGTAACGTAACCACTTGTAATCAAACGCGCACGGGTTTTGTATTTTGTAGTGTGGCCTGTTGGGATGCCCATGTGCCGATTATGAAACATAAAGATTCGTGGGCTGAGGAACGAAAGGCCCCCCGGCGGGTAGTAGCGGGCGCAAGCCAAATTGCGAGTATGCGTCCCATTCATGAACCCCTGGTAGTTGTTACAAAGGTAAAATCTTATATTAAGGAACGAGCTGATATGAATACGTCGGATAAAATAATGGATATTTTGTCCGAGAAAGTCCGCCGGATTTGCAACGATGCTATCGATAAGGCGCGCGAAGAAGGCAGAAAAACTGTTTTAGAAAGGGATTTCGAATGAAAAAATTAATAATTGGCATTTTTGTAACGGTATTTTTTTCTAACTTTGCGCAGGCACTGG
This sequence comes from Pseudomonadota bacterium, assembly GCA_034439715.1. Taxonomy (GTDB): domain Bacteria; phylum Bdellovibrionota; class Bdellovibrionia; order Bdellovibrionales; family SG-bin7; genus JAWXAY01. The sequence goes on along the minus strand of JAWXAY010000029.1, from coordinate 87,832 downwards.
AGACTCATTACTTTAGGTCTTCTTTGCAAATCTTTGTCTGCCCTCCAGATACCCCAGCTGACGAGTGTGAGGATTTTCCTTATCCTCGAGTACCATTGGATTATTCCATCGAACTCAAAGATATTGGCGGATCCGATCCACATATGTATAGCGGAAATTGGTCGCAGCATGCAGAGCGTGGCGGCAAACCATATTCCATGGATGTTACACTTGCAAAAGCGGTTTACACGTCTGCTGTATGGTACCAGGTGAAAATTCTCATTACCGACATAAACGAAGCGAGAGTGCACAAACTGGTTATAGAGATTCCAGATAGTATGGAGAATTTTAACGAAAAAATTAACATCGATTTTGACCCCTATAAAAAGGGGGAGGATTTGCACACTCCCGTTTTTACATTTCTTCGCTACAAAAGTGGCCTGAGTTTATTGGATCAATTTCGGATTCCAATTTTAGCTGATATCATAGCATCAGAGTAACGATCGAGCTCAATGGCCACAAATACTTTGTCTAAAGTTAGTATTGTACCCATCAATGTATGAACAGAACTTGTATGCTCTGTTTCTATATTGTTCGAGGAGTTTATTCCCACAAATTGGCCGCGGCTTTCAATCTGTCCACCCCCAAAATAAACAGACACATAATTTAAAGTAAAGCCGGCGACGAGGTCCACACCAAATGACTGCGAAAAAATATTCTGTGAAACATTGGTAGCATTGCCATGAACTAAAAGTGACAGACAGGTGGGCACGTAGGGCGATTGATAAAATCCCCAGCGGATCATTCCTCCGTACTGCGAAAGACCAGAGTTTTTGCTGTAAGGAGTAAAGTTGAAAAACATGTCTATGTTGTTATAAAGGCCCTTGCCCAACGAAAGTTTTGGGTAAGTCGTGTTTTCTTGCTTGTCTGGGATGGTGGCTCCTAGGCTAGAAAGATCGGTCAGATCTAAAAACTCAATGCTAACACCTAACTCGAGTCCCGAATAACCTCCTAAGGGGTAGGGTTCAGATAGGATTTTGCTCGACGTGCCCATGCCCAAGATTCGTAAAGTCTCCAAACGGTCCAATTGCGAAAGATTTACGGGGATTTTGATTTCGGCAAATAAAGTCTGACTAAAAAAAAGTAAAATGAAAAGTAGAAATTGAGGCATAAAAATTATGATTATCTGGATTCAGATACTTGTCTATGAGTTTAATAGTGCGAGAATCTGACTCAAAACTTGGGCAGCTGAGGGGGCTAGATTAGGGTCGTTTTCCGCTACCAAAGCTTTTAGTGGTGACTGAAATCTTGAAAACAAAGATTGGGTACGAGTGGGACGGACCGTGGCTGCGGGATTCGAAGTAGGGCTGGGCGTTATTGGAGTTGCAGCGGGTGCAGGTAAATTACTTCCACTTGCATTTGCTGCGACTCTTGCTTGGTCTACTTTATAGCGTTCGATGGCACGGCTTAAAACCGTAACCGAAGTAAAATTGACGGCCAGGCTTTTTTCAGGAGAAAGACCTTGCACCAAAAGATTAAAACTTTCAGGGCGACCATAACTGACAAGTTGGCGCTCCATCTTTGAGCGAAATGCACTGTTATTTGGTTCCTGATAATAAGCCTCAGAAAGCACTGCAAAACTCATAGCTCCGGGGGAGGAATCAATTAAAGATAGTCCCAAGTGGCGCATCTGAGGTCTTTGGTCCTCTAGCATTTTCTTGGCGATAGAGTAAAAAACCTCGGCGCTTACCTCGCGACTACGGTAAAGATCTATGAATTTTTTAGCCTCTTCAAAGGAAGGGTCTTTGAGTAAGAGATTCTCCCATTCCTGCAAAGTTTTAGGAAGGTTTTTATTTTTATCTTGTGGGTTAGGTGCGATCGTATCATTAAGCGTAAAATAGCTACTGGGACCATTTGAACCACTAAATTCGTCCTTTTTGTCTTTGTTCTTTTTTGCGATGGTGTCGTCTTCGGGCTCAAAGCTGTCTATTTTTTTCTTCTTTTTCTTCTTTTTCTTTTTGGCTAGCTTATTTTCGTCTGGCTTCTTTAGTTCGTCCTTTTTGGCGTCTTTTTTGCCTTCTGCTTTCTTTCCCTCAACTAGTTTTATGCCATTGATTTTTTGGTAACCAGAAAAACTATTTGCTAATTTTAATACTGGCATTTCAAGGGTTACGTCCTCGGTACCCAATTGAACTTCGTAGTCATCAAGCTTAATACCTACTGTCGCCGGCTTCATATTAAGCGGGCTACTTTTACCTAGTGTCTTAAGTAATTCGATACTTAAGCCACAGGCAAAAAAGATAAATGCTATTTGTAGTATTCGCCTTTGTTCCATATTTTTCCTTTAAATCTACTTTCTTGATCCTAATAAGAGCAGGTGCCATGCCAAATGGGAGGCCATAACTATATAAAATAACTGATAATTTTTAGGAGCCATTGGAAGGCGGCAGATGCCATGTCTCTTTTTCATGCGATGGGTGGCCGCAGGTGGAAAAATGCTGTATTTTCATATACTTAAAATATACACTGAATTGACATGACCAGTGACACTCTGAGCAGCCTAATTAAAAAAGTAACTCTCACTAAAACTCATGAGGATTTGGCAAAACTTCTAAGTCATATTGACCGTGTGGGAGTGAAGTCTCTTAAGGCTAAAGAGCTTTTAACACCTAAAAAGCATTCATTCCGAATAGGCCTTACAGGCCCGCCGGGAGCGGGTAAATCGACGTTATTGTCAGCGCTAATCAGCGAATTTCGCATTCGTAACATGTCTGTGGGTGTGATCGCAGTTGATCCGTCGAGCCCCTTCACTCAGGGCGCAATACTAGGAGACCGCATTCGTGCCCACGCTCACTTCAATGATGACAAGGTATTTATACGCTCTGTGGCCTCGCGAGGATTTCACGGTGGCCTCAGCGCTGCCGTTTATTTAATGTTAAGAGCGTACGACCACTTTGGTTTTGATGTAGTAATAGTTGAAACTGTCGGTGTTGGACAAACTGAACTTGAAATTATGAATGTGGCCGATCTGGTGACAATCGTTTTGGTTCCTGAATCGGGAGATTCCATTCAAGCACTTAAGGCAGGTTTGCTCGAAATCGCCGATCTTTTTGTCGTGAATAAGTCAGATCGTCCTGGTGCGGACACAATGGTGAGTGAGCTAAAGCAATCCTTTGAGTTATCAATGTCACCTAAAAAGGTAAAAGTTTTTTCAACTGTGGCGACAGAAAGTAAAGGGGTTGCCGATTTGGTGGAAACTATGATTCAAAAAAAATCAGAAATAAATTTAATAAGTGAGCGAACAAAACCCTCACGCCTGCGGGCCGAAGCCCGCTCGCTATTAGAGTCAGAAGCCAAAGCCAAAATCGACAAACGCGTTTTAAAAATCAAATCTAACAGCGATCTAAAATCTCTTTTTTAAAATAAGTATCACATTGATACAATTAAATGCTTGTTGTGAGATAAAATGGGCATTCTGTCTCTTGTCATTTATAATCTTACCTAGACCTAAGTAGTACGTTAGTGAGAATTGAGGTGATAGGTGAAAATTATGTCGGCTGTTCCGACATCTCCGATAGACTCGTTTGAAGCGAGCACTATACCCTTCGATAAACCCAAGCCGGTTTTTATTCGTGCCGTGCTACCCAACCAAAAAGAAAACAATTTAGTGGGCGATGAATCCGAGCGGGAGGTCAAACAAGGCCTTGGTCGTGTTATTGCAAAAATTTATGGTTACCGCGACCAAACCCAAAGGCGAAAATTTATCGAGATTTATCAAAAAATGTTAGCGCTCCATGGGACTGGCGGGCAAAACGTCGGGCAAAATCTAGACAGGCATGTCTAAACTTATAATTTCTAAAGAGAATCTGTGGACAAAGCCGCCACCTTACGAGAAAATTTTTACTAATGAGACGAGTCACATTAATTGCTGTTTCAGGTGGGTTAATTTTAGCGTTAGGCTTAAGCGAAGCCAATGCGCAAACTAAGAAAAAAGATCAAAAAAAAGGTCGTTCGGCCAAAGAAGAATTGTTGATCGATATTCCCAAAAGCGATAGCAAGAGCGGCGCTAAACCCACTGATGAATACGTCACGCCAAAAGCTAAAGCAAGATCAGCACCGATTGAGTCCGTGAGTGAGGCTCCGCTTCCGCAATATTATTGGCAGGCAAAGTCAGACCAGCTTTTAGCCAATCCATTTATCGAGGCCGCCTTTTCTAAAAACGAAGGTACACTTGTTAATGGAACACCGGGAGGACAGCAGTACTCAGTTAGTGACCAAATTTTTAGAGCAGGCGTAGAGACCGAATTTGGACTTCTAGAAAGCATTTCACTTGGCGGACGGTTGTCTTATTATATGAGTTCCACCAAAGAAGATGTTGGAAGTAAAAATGGAATTGAAGATGTAGTGCTTTACACCAAAGGTAACTGGGCTTTTTCGAGTGGCAGTATTCACTATGGTCTGAGAATTGGGTTTAGTCCTGGCGATGGCACGGATGACGGTCAAGGAAACACAAATGCTTTTTCGGGCGGACCATCTTACAGACCTTATTTGGGTTATTCGAAAAAATTTACTTCAGGTTTTGCCGGCTTGGATATCTCTTATGAATACAAAGGCGATCGCACCATAGATTTTCAATCCCCCACGGTTCAAAGCACTAAAAAGACGCTTTCAGGCGGTCATGTGTTAGCTCTTAATGTGTTCTACGAAAAAATGTCAACCAGTTGGAACTTTGGTACATATGTGGGTTTTACTTCGGAGTCGCAAAAAGAGTTTAAGAGTCCCAATCAAACAAATCCTACTCCTACAGATGGGGGTAGCAATTTTATTTTAGGTGCCTACGCCCCGATGATGTACGGTGTAATGATCGTAACGCCCAAGCTGGAATTTCGAAACTTTTTAGACGACCAACTTGGCAATCGTGTCCTTGATGTCAATTGGACAATACTCGCTCGTTGCGACGTCCGTTTTACTTTTTAACTTTTTAAGATCTGCGCAGGCCTTTGCTCGCGAAGTCAGCGTATTTCGAATTAAATAGTGTCAATGAAACCAGTGATTGTGGATGCTCTTAAGGCCGCTCTCGATCTGCCGGGTGATTCACGCCGTCCATAACGGGAACGTCTTTCAATTCGTATGGGTTAACTCCGTCAAGACAACCAACATTAAACCCAAACTCGGTGGGATTTGAGCGGCGCTGATGGTGAGTGTAGATTCCACATACTGAACAAAAGTAGTGCTTTGCCGTCTTAGTACCAAATTGATAAAGGAAAATTTTTTCGTGTCCCTTAATAATCTTAAGCCGATCTAAGGTGACCGAAGCAACAATTGCTCCTCGCCGGCGGCACATCGAACAATCACATCGCCGTGGTTTTTCTAATCCGTTTGGTAAAGTGAGTTCGATCTCAATCGAACCACAATGGCATGACAATTTATGTTTTAAATTAATTTTCATATTTAGTTCATGCCGCTAAAGCGCGAATAACTGCAGAGATAGTTGAAAGTTCAGGATTAAATTCCTTCTTAGGGTCAATCAAATCATAAAGTGTTCGGCGACCAATACCAGCCTTCTTTGCAATTTCAACCTTATTGACAGTCATCAAATGGGCTATAAGAACCTCACGAAATGATTCTACGTCCCCAGTCTTGATGCATTCAAGTAGGGTTTCCGCAACAAGGTGAGGGTTTTTTAATTCTTTACTTGCGAAGGGTTCGTGTACCTTCAAGGATTTCGTCCCTAATTTTCTTCGCTTTCCTGATGTCCCTGTTTTGCGCATTTTATTACCTCCATAAAGAGCGACCACTATCGAGTGTCCCCACAAAAATGAGTAGACACGATTGCCGTTTAACCATCTTAACTCAATAAGCCCCTCAAAACGTTTGTGGTCACCAAAGTGACCGATTGCAATTAGATCAAGTCGAGCTTTAATAATCACCTTGGTCTTCGGCGGTTGAGTTGCCAACCATTCCTCGAACTCAATCGTTTTGAGAACCTCAAATTTCTTCACATTTTTTAATGTACGGTATATCGCACATCAAATCAAGAGATTTTTTGATCACGTGACTAACCTTACCAAGCTAGCGAGTGTCCACTTTTGAACTGACTATTAAGATCTCTCTTCCCACAGGAAAATGCGAAACACCTGTCTCTTGACCCACTCTCGAACAAGTGAAGGTATAACTTGACTTGTTCGACATAAAACGAGACGGCCCACCTAAAGATCCTATCAAAAGCGTCTGATAAAAATTCAAATTAACGCAAAACATCATAAAATTATAAAACCAATTCATAAGCTTAACGCAATATATAAAAATATGACTAAAGTTATAGTGCAGCGCACCGAATAGTTTGGTGACTGTTGAAAGGGTTATCGGATTGTGGGTTTTCTTGATCTTTCGCTGCCTCACTTTGGGTCGCCAATAAGGCGGCTCTAAGTGCGGCACAAAACAGGGGAGCTCTGACATGCCTATTCGTATTGGTACAAACGTTGCGTCGCTTTATGTCCAACGTAAGTTGGGAAAAACTGACGAGCGTGTGAACCACGCTATTCAAGCACTCGCATCAGGACAGAGAATTGTCACTGCTTCGGATGATGCTGCGGGTTTTGCGATTGCCGAAAATCTTAAGGGTCGAGTGGTGGGTCTTACGAGGGCTCGTCAAAACGCCGAGCATGGAACTTCTCTAATCCAGGTCGCTGAAGGCGGCCTTTCCGAGCAAAATAATATTATGATTAGGTTGCGTGAACTTGCTGTGCAAGCTGCGAGTGATGGTATTTCTGATGCGGAACGGGGTTTTTTAGATCAGGAGTTTCAACTTCTCACTGAAGAGTCTGATCGTATTGCAAAATCCACAACATTTGGCAGCGCAAAACTGCTTGAGGGATCAGGGCAAAGGTTTGAGTTCCACGTCGGTGCTGACTCTGACGAGAGTAACATCATTGGGCTATCGCTAGATGCAGATACTTCTGGAGATGCCATGAACCTCTCTGGACTTAGCATCGCAGATAAAGACGAAGCCTCTGAGATATTACCAGATTTAGATAATGGAATACAAAAGCTAGCGGGTGTGCGCGCTGGCTTTGGTGCTCTGCAAAGTCGTTTTCAATTTGCAATCAACAACCTTGATCAACAAGTGGAGAACAACCAAGCGGCGCGTTCGCGAATTATTGACGCCGATATTGCGCATGAAACTTCAGAGCTCGCTCAAGCTCAAATATTACAAGAGATGGGCGTGGCGGTTTTAGCTCAAGCAAACTCGCTTCCACAGAAAGCTTTACGTCTCATAATGTAGAAATGCGCCGCATTATTTCGGGGACTATTCGGTCCCTTCAAACACCTTTAGGCTTTATTCGAGCCGTTTTCTAAAAAAAACTTTAAAATTTATCGTGAGTAACTTCCGCAACTAGACGCTTCGCGTTTTAGAATTGCTAGACCTAAGGCTAAAGTTTCCTAGACTAACGTCGATTAGTTCTTTGTAAACGTTGGAGCCGCTTGAAGGAACCCTTTCAGCAGTCACTTAAAGGATCCCTCCAAGAGACTAAAGAACTAATGTCGTAATTAATTCTTCGGTCCAAATTCCAACAAAAGTTAGTTTTGATTATTAACAACGCCAGAATGGCGCTCAAACTCGACCAGAGTCGGGGCTGAGACTATTCATCATGGATGAAGTCTTTTGTGGGGAGACAGTATGGGTCTAAGAATTTCAACAAACGTTGCGTCGATCAACGCTCAACGACAACTCGACAAACAACAATCAAGAAACGAGCATGCCATGGCAGCTCTTTCTTCTGGTAGCCGCATTACTAAAGCTGCAGATGATGCAGCAGGATTAGCGATATCTGAAAACTTAAAAGGTCAGATTCGCGGTATAGCAATGGCACGTAATAACGCCTACAACGCTCAGTCATTAATTGAAGTGAGTGACGGCGGATTAAGCGAAATCAATAACATCATGATTCGAATCCGAGAGTTGGGAGTACAAGCTGCTTCTGACAACATCGGTGAAGTTGAGAGACAGTTTCTCAACCAAGAGTCGATGCAATTACTTGAAGAGTCTGAGCGCATAGCTAAGACCACACGATTCGGAAATATGAAATTGCTTGATGGTTCTGGCGAAGAACTAGAGTTCCACGTCGGTCCCTTTGGTGATAAAGATAACGTCGTCAGTTACAAATTTAATGCTGACGCTACCGGGGGTGCCATCGGTTATGACGACATATCCCTTAGTGATAAGGAGTCTGCTCGTGATTCCCTACAAACAGTGGACGATGCCCTTATTAAATTAGGTAAGATGCGTGCAGATTTTGGCGCGGTTTCGAGCCGAATGGGTGTAACTGTCAGTAACTTGGATATTCAATACGAAAACTTAAGTGCTGCTAATTCACGACTTCGTGATGCAGACATAGCGCATGAATCAGCGGAACTCGCTTCATCTTCGATTCTGCAACAGGCTTCTATCGCGGTATTGGCGCAAGCTAATCAACGAGGAGCTTCGGCGCTAAGACTTTTAGCGTAACATTTAATTCGATAATTTTATTTAGGGTTTTTAGGAGCATGCCGGTGACTTAACCGGCGCTCTCTACTTTACAGATCTAAGGGAGATTCGGTAGAAGACCCACAGTCCGACAACCACAACTACTAGAATGCCCGCCCTGGGGAATAGAAATTCCTCGGGGTTTTTTTTATGCCGCCTTTTTTTCCCGGTTCTGAATTTTTGGCAAATCAATTACAAAGCATGTGTTTTTTATGTCGTGGTCGATTCTTAGAGTGCCGTTATGACCCTCGATCAATGATTTAGAGACACTTAAGCCAAGGCCCGTGCCTTTGCCCACTGGTTTTGTGGTAAAAAAGGGCTTCATTACTTTTTCGGCAACGTCGGCGGGAAGGTCTTGTCCGCTGTCAGTGACTCTGATTATCAGGCGATCAGTTTCATCGCGAACTTCAAGTAGTATCCACTTTTCTGCGAGATGTTCTATAGCGTCTGTCGCATTATTAAGTAAATTGAGCAGTACTTGGGAAATCTGCACCGGTCGACAGTCAATCTCTAGGGACTGATCAAAATCCTTTATAATCAGACTAATGCCACGATGTTTGATTTTTTGATGGCAAAACTCAAGCGTATCGCCGATTAATTTTTTTACTGACTGACATTCAAAGTCGTCGCGGTCGCCTTCCCTCGCAAATGCTTTGAGGCTTGAAATAATTTTTGTGATTCGGGTTACAGTGCTGCGAATTTTTTCGGTATGGTGAAGCAAGTTATCAGCTTGAATATTTTGGGATGAGGCCATGCGCTCAATGCGCGAGGCAAAGCCATCAATAATGGTCAATGGATTCATAATTTCATGAGAAATGCCACCGGCCATTTCTCCTAGGCTTGCCATTTTTGACGATGAAATTAATCTCAATTGTTCACGTTCAAGGTTGTCCTGAAATATTTTTCTTTCAATCGTAATGGATATCAAGTCGGCAAAAGATTCTATAATATCACTGTGGCGGTCCTGGGGCGACTTTCCAGGTGGGAGATGAAGAGCAATCAAGCCAACAACTTCGCGTTGAGAGCCTAAAAGTGGAGAGGCCCAGATAGAATTAAACTTCAGAGGTTTGATTTTTTTTAGATACTCAGCCCAATTTTGTTGTTCGGTAATATCTTGCATAATAAATTTTTGGCCCGATGTTTTAAAAGTTTGAAAGAAGTTTGAAATAAAGGGAATTTTTATTTTGCCAACTTCAAGCATCAAATCTTGTGGCATACTGGGCGATGCAGCAAAGGTCAGGCTTCTGTTCTCGTCTATCAAAAAGATTGCTGTTTTGACTTCTATAATTTGAGATTCGATCATTTGCAGGAGTCCGGCAAGGGTATACTTCAGGGGCAGATTGCGTGCGATCATCTCTAATACCTGTTTTTCTCCTAACAGTAGCGATTCGGCTTTTTTTCGTTCAGAAATATTGTCGACTGTTCCTAAAAATCCTATGAGATTTTTTTCGATATAAATTGCCGAAATTCGCAAATTGATCCAAATCAACTCATCATTTTCTAAATTTAAAAAACGAATTTCACAATCAATTGGCGTATCTGGTTTGTTTTTTAATACTTTCCATTGGGCTTTAAAGTGTTTCTGATCTTCAGGGTGGACATAGTCAGTCCATTCTTTTTCGAATGACGACTGCGGATTATAGCCGGTTATTTCTCGAAAGGTACGATTGACATAGCTAATGTTGGCTTTGTTGTCGCAGACAAACATTCCTAGCGGAGAGGCATCATAGAGGGCGCGGAGTTCGGCTTCGGTTTCTAGGAGATCTTTTTCTAAAACTCCTTGGTGATGCCAACGCTCATCCACAGCTATTGTAGAGACTTCGAGTGATTTTTCTAACAAATCACGGTCGCGTTCGAGATCACTTAAATATTCGGTTAGATCGGCAATAAAGAGAGTCCACGAACCACCATCAGGAGCAATAGACGGATCTATATTTCTCTCTGCCATCAAGCGGATTAAAATCTCACTCGTCTCGAACTTCTTTTTTTTCCCCAATGATATTTCCTCAAAATATTTATCGGAAAAACAATCTGCAGCCCCAATAGTTTACTGGAAACTCCTCCATATATATAAAAACCTAGATAGAGCCAATGTCGAGTTAGATTAAAGTCTGCTAAAATAAGGTCGTGCACGACTTTCTGCATATCAAAACTATAGTCTTGAAGATGCCAGACCTCTGTCTGGAAATTGGCCTAGTTTTCTGCACGTAAGTCTAGAAATCCTATGACATTAGTCCAGAACCAGTAGACGAGACTTATGTCCTTGCAGACCTGGCCGAAATGTTGGTTGTAACAAGCAACAAGACTCGACTCGAAAGAAAGGTCTTGGGGTTTGTAGAAGAAAAAAACAACAACAACCGTAAGGACGCGGGGCTAAAGGTCAGGTAGTAGGTATTCCTGGCATGTGGCAGAAGGCAGAGCCTTCACAACAAAAGGGAGGATATATGCCTTTACTGATTAACACGAACGTTGCATCGATCAATGCACAGAGATTTATGGCAACTAGCCAAAGAGAAGTTGGCAAGAGCTATGCTCAGCTGGCTTCTGGTAGCCGCATTACCAAAGCAGCGGATGACGCTGCTGGTTTATCTATTAGCGAGAACTTGAAATCGCGAATACGCGGGTATACTCAAGCCCAACGAAATGCCAACGACGCAATGTCAGTTGTACAAATCGCTGAAGGTGGATTAAACGAGATTAGTAACATCATGACACGCTTGAGAGAACTCGGGGTGCAAGCTGCTTCAGATAATATTGGAGATACTGAGCGCGGATTTGTAGACAAAGAGGTTCAACACTTAGTTGCAGAGGTTGACCGTATTGCTAAATCTACTAGATTTGGTGATGTTAAAATGATCGACGGCTCAGGCAGTCTTTTTTCATTCCAAGTAGATATTGGAAACAACGATGACGTTGATAGGATTAGCTTTGATGCGAGTGAAACCGAAGCTACCGCAAGTTCACTAGGTATTTCTGGTTTTGATTTTAAAGACATAGAAGGCGCACGCTCGGCGCTCGATACGATTGAAAAAGGACTCGCTAAAGTTAACGGCTTTCGTGCCAACTTGGGAGCTATTCAGAATCGTATGATTTCAACATCTGATAACATTGGCGTAGCTATTGAGAACTTATCGGCAGCTAACTCTCGCATTCGAGATACTGATGTCGCCGCGTCTTCAGCTGAATTAACGAAGAATAATATATTACTAAATGCAACCGTAGCAGTCCTTGCACAGGCAAATCAATTTCCTGCAATAGGATTGAAGTTGCTAAGTTAAGTTTTTGAAGGGGATCCTCCCTTCTGGTACTTACCTACCCAGAGGATAAAACCTCTGGGGTACCTTTTCAGGACGAGACGGTCCTTGAGTCGGTACAAGCTAAAGGCTGATCGCGTTTAGTCTACCCCTACTAAAAAACAGTCTAGACATAAGTTTAGAAAAATCCCTATTTTGGTCGTAGTTTTCACGACCTTTGCCTATTTTCTCCAAGACTTCAGTTGAGATTTGCACGACGTGACTTCAGTGGGGCCCGACCCGGCCGAAAGAGTTGGTGCAAGCTAAACCAGACCTCGACGGTCTAACACCAGGAGAGAAATATGCCATTAACAGTGAGTACCAATATAGCGTCAATAAATGCCCAACGAGCTTTCTCAGGAAGCCAAAGAACAGTTGAGCGAAGTTATGCTCAACTAGCATCAGGAAGCCGAATCACAAAAGCTGCGGACGATGCAGCCGGGCTGTCAATTAGTGAAAATCTAAAATCACGTATTCGTGGATACAAACAGGCCCAAAGAAATGCTAACGACGCTATGTCAGTTGTGCAAATTGCTGAGGGCGGACTCAATGAGATCAGCAATATTATCACAAGACTGCGAGAGTTAGGAGTGCAGGCAGCATCGGACAATCTTGGCGACCAAGAGCGGGCATTTGTAAACAAAGAGGTAGTCCAACTAAAGGCTGAAGTTGAACGCATTGCTCAGTCAACGCGATTTGGGGATATTCATGTACTCAATGGATCCGGAAAAGAATTTGCATTTCAAGTAGACATTAATAATGACGATTTTGTTGACCGCATTAAATTTGATGCCGGCGAAACTGAAGCAACTGCCACCGCATTGGGGATAGACGACTTTGATTTTTCGAGTGCAGAAGGTGCTCGGTCAGCCCTTGATACAATTGAAAGCGCGCAAGTTAAGGTAAATGGTTTTCGCGCAAATTTGGGCGCCATTCAAAATCGCCTAATCTCAACCGATGATAATTTAGGGGTTGGAGTTGAAAACTTGTCAGCAGCAAATTCTCGGATCAGAGATACTGACATAGCTGCTTCAACTGCAGAATTAACTAAAGGGAGCATTTTACTTAATGCGACAGCTTCTGTATTGGCACAGGCTAATCAGTTTCCTACCGTCGCATTGAAATTATTGGGTTGATCACTGGTTCTTAATTTATAAATAAAGAGTGGTACGTCAATTAGTCTAGTAATGGCATGCTGGGTAGTTCAGTCGAGGGGACTACCCAGCTTTTTTTTATTTTTTTCTAGTCTCGAAGATCCGGCCTTTTGTTTTTAATTGAGACTTCCGATTGTGATTATGAAATGGATATACGCTCAATTAACAACATTATTAACAATACATTAGCAACGACTCGGGCTGACACTGAAAAGAAGGCCGAAATTAAGTCTGATGCGAGTGCTGAACGTGATGCCAACGGCCAGATAAACAGAGGACCGGAAGAAGGTCCCAGAGAATTGAGTGAAGAAGAGTTAAATAAGGTCGTAGAAACTCTAAAAGCTCATCCCGGCGTAAAAGACAATAATCTTCAGGTAAATTTAAAACTTATCAATGGCAAGCATTTTGTCTTGATAGAGGACCCCACCGGAAAAGTCGTGAGACGTGTTGCCGCCAAAGACCTTTGGCACATTTTGAAGGACTCCGATAAGGAAATTAAAAAAGGCCGAATTTTTAACAAAGCCCTTTAGCCTTTGGTCACCATTCTGTCAAAATTCTAACCCTAGGCAAAAGCACTATTATCATTTTATTGACTCACAGATTTAGTTTTTTCTCTGCGAAGATATTCATAGTGGGTTCATGGAGGAACTTTGGCAAATATTAGCTTCCAGGGTATTAACACGGGATTACCGCCAAACTTGATTGAAAAAATCATGGAAGCTGAACGCATGCCCATTCAAAACCTCGAACTAAAAAAAGGTAAAACAGAAATAAAATTAAAATTGATTCAAGATCTTGAAGCTAAGGTTGGCGGTATCACAGGTACGCTTGGCGAGTTGGCAGGAACCCGGGGATTCACCGACTACGAACTCAATAGCAGCAATCCAGCTGTTGTCACTGGCATCGTTGATCCTACAAAAACGTCTGTAGGAAACTGGAATATAGAAGTTGTCGAAATGCCACAAAAGGCATCGGCGATCACCAATGGCTTTCCGGATAAGGATCAATCAGAAGTTGGGGTCGGATACCTGTCGTTTGTAACTGCTGACGGCGATAAGGAAGTCTATATTGATGGCACCAACAATACTCTACAAGGTGTCGCTGCAAAAATTAATCAAGCGGGCGTCGGCATAAAGGCAACTATCATAAATGATAGAAAAGACAAAGACTACCCCTACAAGTTGGTGTTGGCATCGAATCACGTGGGTGAAGACAATCAGATCGAATATCCCAAGCTTTACTTTCTCGATGGCGATCAGGATTTTTTCTTTGAAGACTCAAAGCAAGCCAAAAATGGAGTTATCAAAATCGATGGGTTCGAAATGGAGATCTCAGATACCAAGGTCGAAGATATTATTCCAGGAGTTACACTAGAAATAAAAGGCGCCGATCCCGGAAAGAACGTGAGCGTAGGAGTGAAAGAAAATCAAGAGGCGGTAAGCGGCAAAGTCGAAGGGTTTGTGAAAGCCATGAATGAAGTGATGGGCTTTGTTCAGACACAGAATAAAATGGATAAAACGACAGACACTAGCAAGACTTTGGGGGGAGATAGCATTTTAAGAAGTGTTGAATCCCGTATGCATCGAATTGTTCAAGACCCGGTACTGGGAACAAAAGGCGATATTAAAAGACTTAATCAGCTAGGTATTGTTTTCACAAGAGCGGGCACCCTTGATTTTGACAAAGACAAATTTCGGAACTCCCTTGCGAGGAATTCGGCAGCAGTACAGGCATTTTTTTCGGGCGATGGATACAGCACGGGATTTATTCAAATGGTGAAGAGAGAACTGGGTGCGATCCTTAATGCATCTTTTGGCCCTATCGCTAACAGAAAAAAAGGACTTCAGCACAACATTAGTGCGGCTGAGGATCAAATAGCTAGAAAAGAAAAACAACTAGAAAAAAAAGAAGAAGCACTTAAAAAGCAATTTTCGAGGTTAGAAGAAACAATGTCTAAACTTAAGTCTCAGGGAGCCTCATTAGGCGCTCTTGGTGGCGGAAGCCTCATCGGCGGAGCCAGCTTGGGCGGGATGAGCGGATAGTGGGAGGAATAGGGAGCTATGTCGAATCCATATCAAAAATATAAGGCGACCGCAGTCACGAGCGCGAGTCGTGAAAAACTGCTTCTCATGATGTATGAGGGCGCCATCAAGTTCGCAAAGAAAGCAGCGGTTGCTTGTGAACAAAAGCAGATCGCAGAACGGGGACTCAATATTGGCAAGACTTATGACATCGTCATGGAGCTTGCTAATACGCTCGATCATTCAGTGGGTGGCGACATAGCCAAAAATCTGGAACAACTTTACATGTTCATATTAGATCAGTTAACAAAATCTAATATCAGTGGAGATCCAGGCCCACTTCGAAATGCGATCAAGATATTAGAGACATTGCATGAGGGCTGGACGGGCGCCATAGAAAAGCTCAAAAAAGACGAAGCCAAACAATCACAACAGAAAGCATAGGAAGGTCATATGGAAATGATTTTAGATTTATTAGAGAGAAAAAATATGTTTCTAGAAAAATTTACGACTATCAATGAGGCCGAACTATTGAATATAGAGGCCCGCGACTTTGGTAATCTAGAGTCGTTTTACGACTGTCGAGAGAATTTGCTGAAACTGATGAGTCGTCTTGACGAACAAATAGAACACTTCTGTCGCACCATAGACGGTACGGCCAGCAAAGAGAACAAAATTAAGGTGACAAATCTGTTGGATCGAAAGGATTTGCTGGTCAAAAAAATCGTCGACCAAGATTTGTGTATCATTACTTGTATCGAAAAAGAAAAGTCGGGAATCATAGCTGAGCTTAAAGCCGTCCAGACATCTCGTAAACTCATGGAGACCTACGAAAAGCCTGGCGTTGAAGGTAAAAGTAAACTTAACGAAAAGGTTTAAAGTAAGTCCGTGCCTAATTTGACAGCGCAGCGTTTAAATTCGTCAAAAAATTGGCGATTAAAAGCTCTTTACAAATCTAACCACAGCTGAACAGCTGGCATATTCATTGCTCAATACTTGTATTGAAGCAAAAGGGGTGTGTCATGACTGGACTTGAGTCGATAGAAAATAATGATCCTGAAATTGAATTTTTATTAATCGACGACGTTAAGAACACATTCGAAGAACCAAAAGCGCAGCGTCCAAGACCGGGAGTAAAGTCAGATCTCAATCGCATGCTCAGCGAGTTTGACCAAGAGTTTACAATAGAGTCTCAAAAAAATTCTCTGTCTATAGAAGCGCTAAACGCTCAGGCTAGAGATAATTTTACAAAAGGTAATTATAAGGCCGCCACAGAAATCTATCAGCAAATACTAACGACCTATCACTATAATTTAGAGATTTTATTCGATACTTATAAAAATCTCGGCAATATCGCGCTGACGACTTCTGATTTTGATGGTGCAGAGGAGAATTTTAATAAGGCTCACACTATTGATAGTAAATCCGATATCCTTTTTGTGAATTATGGAATTCTTGAAATTCAAAGAAAGAATTTGGCCAAAGCGGTAGAAAGATTTCGCCAAGCGATTGAAATTAATTCTAAAAATGACAAAGCCTGGGTAGGATTAGCGCTGGTCCATCGCGAGTTTAACGATCACGAGTTAAGTTGGGCCGATCTTCATAGGGCATTGGATGAAAATCCAGGCAATGAAACAGCACTTGCTCTTTCGATTGAGTGGGGAGTATCTGACGGTCGACTCGGGAGTTCCGCAAATTTTTTAAAAAACTATTTAGCTAATGTCAATGATTCCACGGAAATGCGTTTGGCATTGAGTAAAATACTTTACTGCCAGGGAGATTACCTACAGGCGCGAGAAACTATTCTACCCTTACTAAAAAATCAAAGCACCAATCGCGAAGCCCAACAGGTTTTCAACTTAATTGAACTAGAGCTTACTAAGGTTTAAAAGATGAATTTAGAAACACTGCATGCCTCGACAGGCGCGGCCATTTTTTTGAAGAATGGAATTAGGCTGGCCTCCGCAAACAACCCGCTACGCGAGGCCGAGGCCTGGGTTAGCAAAAATTCTTTAGCCTTCGAAAAATTTGACGTTACTATTGTTTTAGGTTTGGGTTGCGGTTACCACACCCATTGGGCATCGTTGAAATTTCCACTCAATAAAATAATTGTTCTTGAGCCCGATTTAAACGTCATCAAATGGGTTAAGCTCGAGGGCCCCACGCAGGGCAAGAGAGTCAAGATTCTCAATGTGATGAATCAAGACGCTATTATGGCGTCGCCAGAATTACGGACGAGGTTAAGCGAACTCTATTCTGTACTTAGGCATCCGGCGAGCTTTCAAGTCGAGAGAACGGCGCTTTCAAATCTTGAGATGATTATATTGGGGCGAACCCCGGCGAGCTTAAGGTTTCTCATGAAGATAAACCCCGAGTTGAGCGCTCACGCCGTTAAACTTGAAAAATCCCTTGGCGCTCTTGACGGACCACTTTCAATTAAAGATGTGGCTCGAGTAATGGCGGTCGATCAACTGAAGCTTGGAAACTTTGGTGCCATGACGCGCATTTGTAGGGAGCTTGTGCGATGAAGATTATGGTGGTGAGCCTTTTGCGACTGGGCGACGTGGTTATGGCGACCGCCGCCATTGGGCGTCTCAAGAAAAAATTTCCGAAGTCCGAAGTTCATCTACTTATAAATAGTCAGAATAAAATTTTAGAACCCATGTTAGTTGATGTAGATAGAGTTTGGGGTTTCGATCGCATCGAAATTCAAAACAGTTTAGGTTGTTATTCGTCCTCTTATTTGGAGGCCTATTACCGAATCGGCAGCCTCGCCGAAAAAATTAACGAAGAGAAATTTGATTTAGTAGTTAATCTCACGCAAAACTTTCTTTCGGCATTTTTGATTTCTCTTTTGCGGGCAAAAGACAAGTGGGGAATGGTATCAGATCTTGATGGCAAACTCGAGCTCACCAACGACTGGTTTAAAAAACTGAATCTGGAGCCAAAAAAAGTTGGCATGCATTACGCAGATTTGTTGGGCCAGGCAGTTGACGATCGCTCTTACGAGTCTCAGCTTAAACTAAAATCAACAGATCGAGGCGACTACGCCGCACAACAAATTCTTGGAAATGATACGGGATTCATAGTAATTCAACCTTTGACAAGCGACCCCAAAAAAAATTGGGGCGTAAATAACTTTGCGGAACTGACAATTGAGCTTGCAGACAAAGTCCAGAATCAAAAATTTGTGTGGTTGGGCTCAAGATTTGAGGAGGACGAACTAAAGTCTGCTCATGAGGAAATGCTCAGAATGGGAATACCTGTGCGGCTCGCCATTTGTGATCTCGAATGTGCCTTTAGCATCATCAAGCGATCTCGTTTGATGATAACGGGTGATACTGCCATAAAGCACCTGGCGACAGCAGCTCGTGTTAAAATTCTTGAAGTTGCGATCGGTAGTAGTGATTTTAATTTTACGGGTGCGTATTTAGCTGACTGTGTGATAGTTACTTCTCGCCAGGCTTGTGCCCCCTGTCATCACCGGTTGCCCTGTTCGCGCGATCAGCACTATTGCGCTATGGATATTCGAGCCAACTTAGTGGGAGAAATCGTCGCTCTGTGGCTGACAAAAAATGAAATATTTAAAAACGCTAAAGCGAAATTTGAAATGTACAAGACGATATTTACGCCCGGGCATTTGTGGCGGGCCGTAAAAATTGGTGAGAGAGGAACAAATCTTGAAAACATCAGATCCCAAAGTGGCTGTAGACCCTCGTGAAGGCGCTAATGACTGGCGCGATCTTAGCCGCCAGCTAGAAAAGATATTTGCCGAAAAAGCCTTACAAGGTAGTTTTGGTGACGAACTAAGAATTTTAGGCATTATAAAAGAACTCGCGAAGGAACAAATCAACTATGAAAATACTGGTAACGCAACTCGCACGCTTCGGTGATATTCTACAGACTGTGCCGCCCGTAAAAGCACTGCGCCGGAACTTTCCGAATGCCGAGATTCACGTACTCGTACGATCGACATTTCAGGATGCAGCAACCGCGCTTGAAGATGCCACCGCGGTCTGGCGGTTTAATGCTAAAGAAGTACTAAATCCTTTACTGGCCTTTCCTATTAAAATCGAGGACTCGACGAAATATGTTAACGAGCTGACGAGAGATTTAAAATCCTATAGGTTTGACAGAATTATAAATTTAAGTTTTTCCCCTCTGTCGAGTTTTTTGTGTAGTATTTTGGATCCTGAAGCTAAGCTTACCTCAGGCTACACGCGGCATTCTGATGGTTTTCTGAATATTCCCGATGATGCCAGTGCTTATTTTTATGCTCAAGTAGGACTTGGCAGAAACAACCGTGTCCACATTTGTGATATGTTTGCGCAAGTGGCAGGAATAAATCTCATGCCTGAAGATTTTAGCTGTCAGGTGCCTCCTAAAAACAGATTTAATTTACCTCTGAATTCAATTCTCATTCACATTGGTGCAAGCCAAAAAAATAAGACGTTTCAGAGTCAGCAGTGGATCGAGGTTATCAAGGGGTTTCTAAATTCCAGTGATTTGAATATTGGGCTTATAGGTACAAAAGGGGAATTGTCCATTGCTGAAAAAATTGAAACGGTTTCTAGTTCATCGCGCCTGATTAATTTGGTTGGTCGCACAAGCTTTTCGGACTTGTTCGATCTTGTAAAACAGGCGCGGCTAATAGTTGCTGCCGACAGTGCCCTTATGAACGTAGCCAATTTGGTGGATACCAAATGCCTTAATTTAAGTTCAGCGGCAGTTAACTTTTGGGAAACAGGTCCACGTTCAAGAGGCAGTCGCATACTTTACGCTAAATCAATGCACGAAATTAGTCCGACTGACGTTGTATTAGAGAGCCTAAACATGATTCATGGAGAAAAGGCGTTTTGTTGCGAAGCCGAAAGTGTATTTGATGTTCCCTCCTTCCTTCAACTTAATTCGAAAGGTTTTTCTTTACCTTGGCAATTGATCCAGGCTGTTTACATGGGTGGGGAATTGCCCAGCGCCCCAAGTGAGCGAATGTTAATGGGTATGATCCAACTCAGAGAAGTCCTATCAGTCATTGGTGAGCAGATCGAGATGATTATAAAGAGTAAAGAAAGCCAACTGCATGCGGCGATAATTGATCGCAGCGAAGACTTAATCGCGCGCATTAAAAACCTTTGTCCTGAACTTTCTCCGTTAATTCGGTGGTATGAGACTGAGAAAATTCGAATAATACCGGGAAAGGTAGGGGACCTAGCTCAGAAAACGCTTAAGATTTGTCAGGGTCTCGATCATGTATTATCATTATATCTGGGTCCAGTAAAAAATTCCAAGGAAGGGGTATTTGATGAAAACCGTCAGATTTGAAAAAAATGAGATCGAAAGCCGGTTTGAGCAGTGTAACAATCTCAAAGAAATAATTGAAGACGTAGAAAAAAGTGGGCGTCCATCTGGGGAATATGTTTGCCGTATCAATGTGAATGGTATGGGTATTGGCGAAGACGATGAGATCAAGTTCGCGAGCACAAACCGGGAAGACATTAATGAACTTGAAATTGTCTATGGTACACTTGATGAACTCGTTTTGGGTTTGCTAAAAAACTACGTGCTGTGGATTCCTAACATTAAAAGTGTTCTACTTGAAACTGCAAAATATTTTCAATCGGGCGATCTCGAAAAAGGCCAAAAAAGTTTTATCACAATGTTAGACTCTTGTCGCTACTACATCAACTCACTTATTGAACTTAAGCGCTCCTCTAAAGATATTTCCGAGAGTGTGTTTGTTGAGGAGCACTTTGCGACTTTGATTCGTGAAATCATGAAGGCCTACGAAAGAAAAGATTACGTGCTGGTTGCCGACCTGGTAGAATACGAACTACATAATTTATTTGACACTTGGCTAGCTTGGGCAAAAGATAATCTTCAAAAACTGGAGTTAAACAACCGTGAACAGTTCTCCGGCGAAGGTGCTGTGGATCAGTCAAAATGACAAAGGGATTGAACAGTTAAGGCAATCTTTAGCTGGCGTTGATGTCGATCTTCGTACTGAGTCAAACTTTGAGTCTGGCCAGCTCTTTTTAAAAAACCAAGAAGTCGAAGTAGTTGTGGTTGATAAGTCTTTTAAGTTCAAAGACAGTTCAGACTTTTTGCTTTTTGCCAAACGTCATATGCCCTCAGCCGCCCGCGTAATATTTTCAAGCGCTACCAATGAGGGCGAATTAGTTAGCCTGGTTAACGAAGTAGGTATTTACCGAGTTGTCGATACTGGCTTAGAGTCGAATGTCTTTAAGGAATTAGTTTTGGGTGCGGCCAATCACAGTCGCAAAACAAAGTCGCAAACTAAAATTCTACAAGAAATCAGTTTGCAAAATAAAAAACTCGAAGAGCTTACGCACAACCTAGAATTTCTTGTCGAAGAGCGAACTCGCAGCGTCGAAAGCTCGCGCGAACAAGACGCACAGCAGTCAAAAATTATGCGCGGACTCTTAGGTTTTATTAAGAATCTTTCATTGGCAAATATCATCGATGATTGGTTGGGAGTTATTGGGGTTGAGGTCAGAAAAATTCATGGTGTCAGTCCTCCCGTGCTCGCTTACACCACTCCTGCCGGGGTCAAGCGTTTGGTAACATTTAGGGGTAAAGATCTTATCGAGGTCGAAACTTCTCATAT
This sequence comes from Pseudomonadota bacterium, assembly GCA_034439715.1. Classification (GTDB taxonomy): domain Bacteria; phylum Bdellovibrionota; class Bdellovibrionia; order Bdellovibrionales; family SG-bin7; genus JAWXAY01. Next base: position 66,233 of record JAWXAY010000029.1, on the reverse strand, counting down.
TTGGCCTGAGCTTCAGGAAATGAGAGCGGGCTTTAAGGAGGATCAACATTATTTGGCAAATATTTTTTCAAGGCCTTTTGCTAATGTGGTGGCGGTCCCTCTCGGTAAAACACGCATTCCAACCGTAATTTATTTTGAGTATTTATTCTCGGGCGCGAGTTTGGCAACATTTTTAGATTTTTTATTCCAACGAATTCAGCCGATCATGCTGTCACTAGATCGCATCCTGTTGGAGCAGCAGACACGATTTGCCTCGAAGCAGTGGGAGCAGACTTTTGATAGCATTCAAGACCCCGTCGCCATTATCGATTTTGACTACAATTTGGTGCGACATAATAAATCTTTTACCCAGAGCCGCGTGTCGGGAAAATGTCATAAAAATTTGGCGAGCCGAGATGATATTTGTCCTGGCTGTCCGGTGATAAAATCACTGTCTTCAGGAAATTCAAGTGTGAGTCGAATTAGGGCTAAAGATAAAATCTATGAAGTTCATTCCTACCCCATCGAGGTTTCGCCCGGTGGCGGTATCACGAATGTAATTAATCATTATGTGGATGTTACCATTGAGCGAAAATTATTTTCGCGACTGGTGCAAAACGAAAAAATGGTTGCCGTTGGAGCCCTTGCGGCTAATATTGCCCACGAACTAAATAACCCCTTAACGGGAATAAGATCCTTGGCCCAGTTTTTAATCCACGATGTTTCGTCTACAGCCCAGAAAACGCTAGCCCAGAAAACGCAACTGTCTAGTGACCTTAAAGAAATTGAAAATGCCGCAGAGCGCTCACAAAAAACTATCAAAAACCTTTTAGAGTTTTCTCAGCCATTTGAAATTAGTAACGTCGGAGAGTTTTCTCTGAACGAAATTGTTAGTAAGACGTTACCTTTATTACAGTCAGGTATGCGTGACCATCGCAATTTCGTAGAGCTTTGCAAAGAAGACTTAATCGTTAAAGTCGAAAGTCACCTTGTGCAGCAAGTTGTATTCAATCTTTTGCTCAATGCTTGTCAAGCCATGAGGCAGCCTGGCCAACTAACAATATCAACTTCAAAAAGTTTTCACGACGATAAAGCTTGGGCCCAGTTGACGGTGCAGGATACGGGGCATGGAATTGCCGAATCCGATCAGAATCAAATATTTGAACCCTTCTTTACTACAAAAGGTGCCGAACAGGGTACAGGCATTGGTCTGAGCATGAGTAAAAATGTTATAGAGCGCTATGGGGGTAAAATTTCAGTGGTGAGCCAAGTCAATGTAGGAACTACCTTCACCATCACTTTACCCATTGTCGGTTTTGAAAAATGAAGGTTCTCATTGTCGATGACGAACCTTTGGTCCGATACACACTAAAACGTGTTTTGGAAAGCCTTGGCGACACGGTCGTTCTGGCCGTGGATGGGCAACAGGGTCTAGACGCTTGGTTAAAAGTTTCACCTGACTTAACCTTTTTAGATATTATTATGCCTAAGCTGACAGGCCCAGAAGTTCTTATCGAGTTAGGCAATCGAAAAACCGGCAAAGTGGTCATGATGTCGGCCTTTACGGGAGAGCAAAGCCAAGAGACCGCTAAACAGGTTGGAGCTGACGACTTTATCGAAAAACCATTTGATGATATATTCGCGGTCGTGAAGAGGGCAAAAGAGCTTGTATGAGAATCATCAGCGGAAAATTTAAAGGTCGAAGACTATCCTCATTTTCGGCAAGTCATATTCGGCCCACAACAGATCGAGTCAAAGAGAGTCTTTTTAATATTATTGCCGCAGATTTACCTGAGGCAAAAGTGTTAGATTTATTTTCGGGCACCGGTAATTTGGGTATCGAAGCACTATCTCGCGGCGCAGAGCAGGTAACCTTTGTCGAAATCCATAAAAAGTCGCTTACTATTATACGCGAGAATTTAAAATTATTTGAGATCACTGGCCAAGTAACAATTCTTGGAATGGATGTCTTTGCTTTTCTAAAAGACTATAGCGGAGAACCTTTCGAGGTCATTCTAATAGACCCACCATTCACGAAGGCCATAGGGCACGATGTGATGTTAGCGCTCTGTGAGAGCAAGGCCATCAAGATCGACACAGTAGTGGCATTAGAGACTGCAAAAAAAGAGCGCATTGAGACTAAATATGGTAATTTAATTGGACAAACACAGCGAAACTATGGTGATAAGGTCTTATCTGTATTTCGGAGTTAAATGTGAGTCTTGCTGTATACCCTGGTAGTTTTGATCCCCTAACCCTTGGACATTTGGATATCATCCAACGTGTTTCAAAAGTTTTTGATAAACTCATTGTGCTGGTCTCGCATTCTAGTAAAAAAACCTATATTTTTTCGGCCGCTGAGCGGCGGACTCTCATCGAAAAAGCCCTGACACATATTAAAAATGTGGAAGTGCAAACTCACGTGGGACTCACAACCGAGTTTTTAAAAAAAGTCCATGCCCAAGTGATGGTCCGCGGGGTACGCTCTGCCAATGACTTTGAAAATGAAATTGTCATAGCACAGATGAATAAACGTCTGGCCCCTGATATTGAAACTTTGGTTTTATTTCCAAATGCTGAGTTTCAGTTTATTGCCTCTTCGGCAATCAAAGAAATTGCCCAATTTGGTGGAGATTTAAAAGCCTTTGTGCCGCCCAATGTATCTCAGGCCTTGAAAGAAAAACTACATGTTATCCGACAGAATTAAATCTCTAAGACCCTCTCCGACTTTAGCGCTTTCAGCGAAAGCTAAGGCCATGGCCGCAGAAGGCAAGGACGTAATTTCCTTAACCGTTGGAGAGCCCGATTGGGATACATTTCCTGCAGCTAAAGTGGGTGGAGTGCAAGCCATTGAGATGGGTAAAACAAAATATGCTCCGACCGAAGGCTATCCTGAATTGCGACAAGCTATTATTAATCAAACGCTCATAGAGACGGGTGTTAAATATGAGCTGAGCGAAGCGACAGTCTCCACTGGCGGTAAGTTTATTATTTTTAGCGCGCTTCAATCAGTTTGTAATCCGGGCGACGAAATACTAATTCCAGCGCCCTATTGGGTAAGCTACCCCGACATGGTGCAGCTGTGCGAGGGTAAATCCAAAATCATTGTTTGCGAAAAAAAAAGTGGATTTAAATTAACTGCCAAGCACCTTGAAGAATCAATCTCGCGAAAAACTAAAGTTTTGATTATCAATTCACCTAGTAATCCTACCGGCGAGACTTACTCTGAAGACGAGCTTCGAGAGTTGGCTCAAGTGCTTCTAAAAAATCCGCACGTGTTTGTGCTGACCGATGATATTTACAATCGTCTTTATTTTGAGGCCAATGTGGCACCGCACATTTTGCAAGTGGAGCCACGCCTGAGAGACCGCGTATTGGTGGTCAGCGGTGTTTCAAAGTCCTACTCTATGACGGGTTGGCGTGTAGGCTGGGCTTTGGGTCCTAAGTGGTGGATCGCGGGCATGAATGTTTATCAAAGCCAGACGGTCAGTTGTGCTGCATCGATTTCGCAGGTGGCGGCCCTAGAAGGAATTAAAAACGCCGACCAAGAAATTCAGCACGCTGTAGTCAAATTAAAAAAGCGTCGCGATTTTTTTGCCGAAAAACTTCGTTCAATTGAAGGCCTTGATTTTTCTATACCTTCCGGAGCTTTTTATTTTTGGCTGGATATCAGAAAGTTCATAGGTAAAAAATGGCAGGGTAAAGAAATTTCAGGCTCTCAGGACTTTGTAAAAATACTTTTAGAAGATTTTTTAGTAGCGACGGTTGATGGGCTATCCTTTGGTCTAGAGGGATACATTCGCGTCAGCTACGCCTTGAATGAAAAAAAATTAGAGGAAGCGGTAGTTCGGATGGTGCGATTTTGTGCTGGCATCGACGTTGCAAGAAAGTAGTTTGGACTAAAAAATAATAACTTTTTACTAAAACGAGGGACACTATGACACTACCGAAATTTATTTTTGCCGCACTTTTATTCCTAACACTGGATCTTTATGCTTCGCATTTTGGGAGTTCAGGACGAAGCGGCAGCTCGGGAAGTGGTGGTCGTGATGGTCGCGATGGCCAAATGGCAACAATTCAAGCAACTGGGCAGGTATTAAATTTAAATTTGAGTGGTCAAAGCGGTGAAGACGGTCGGGATGCCGAAGACGGGCAAGATGCAAGTTCCTGCAATCAACCCTATAATGTCGAATACAATTTAACGGGTGCCCACGGCGGCTCTGGCGGAGATGCCGGTCAAGGGGGTGGCGGCGGCCATGGTGGGAATGTCATCATTTATACTGACGACATAAAAAATATTTCGCGTATTTCGGTAATTTCTGATGGAGGGCAAGGCGGTCGTAGTGGTCGCGCTGGTCATGGCGGCAGAGGTTGTCACTGTTCGCTCTCTCAGTGGAAAGTGCGAAAGTGTACCAATGACGGAAAGTGTACCGACACCTATTATTCTTGTCGCGATGGTGATAGCGGATCTAATGGTAGGGTTATTGGCAGCAACGGTTCCGATGGTGCTTGGGGCGCACTCACTTTAATACCTAGTCTTAATCCTCTTCCACCCGAAAGCCGAGAGGCAGCGATTTCTTTTAAGGATCTTTTAGGCAGCGAGCCCATTTTAAGTGTTAATCTTTGGCAACAAAAATCCGGAGCACAGCAGTTATTTGCAGCTGGTTCTGTCATCAGTAATTCCTACAACGAATTTATTAGCGGTAAAAACTATAAGTATACTTTTGCTTGGAATTCGCCGCGCTCCCTTTCTTTGTTTGGCGAAGCCAAAATGTATTTAACTGCCAATTCACAACAAGTTTATTCTCGCGCGAGTCGCGGTCTTTGGTATGAGTCACAAATTGATTATTCCAGTAATGTTTATAGAGAGACATTTAACAAAGTGATGTGGTCCGAAGAGGCGCAAAAATTAAAGCTATCAGTTGCGGGTGTAGAATCTACGTTTGAGGCGCGTGTTAGTGATGAAGGGCAAGTCTCAGATATGCTGACAACTCAATTTCATGTTAAGTTTGAAAAAGTGCGCCCCATCATTTGGAATAAAACTCTTTTTGAGGGGGTCATTCCTGAAAACGTTATTGTCAAAGGCCAGAATGAATTTACCTTAAAGCTTGCACAGCTTCCTGATGTCGAGGTGGACGATCTCGAAGATGGCAATGAAGTCATCGTGACTTTAACTGCTAAGCGAATTTTTAATGCTGATTTCGCAAACTCACAAGCTATGGAACTCAGACAGGAGATAAAGAAGTAAGACTTTAGTCTTGTTGCGAGCGCCGTTCTAACTGGGTATAATTTAAGAAAGGGGCGCTGCAACATGCTGACGATATTACAGGTAGCTATCGATGTGGGTTTTGCTTTGGGCCTATGGCTTCTGTGGATGAAATTTAGCCGTCCGCCCAAAGAAGATCCCAGGCTCAGTCGTGGACTACAGCTTTTACAAAGCAAAATTGCGGTGCTCGAAGATCTTTCTGACAAAACCGACACGCAAGTGAGCCAACTTTCGGCGCTTCTCGATCGCAAGTGTCGGGATCTCAATAAGTCAGTGAGTGAAAGTGAAAAGCAAGTACAGCTTATCGAACAATCCATTCAGAAAAGTTTGACAGTTGCTGAAATATTTCAAGATAAAATTCCGCATGATGAAATAATCGAAAGGCAACGTACACAAAAATATGTTGCAGCGGCAAAATTGGCCAACCAAGGACTTTCTGCACACGAAATTTCACATAAAATTGATCTACCCCTTGCCGAGATTTCATTTATTAGTAAAGTGAACAAAGACAATTTGGTATTTAACGAGGCGCAATTGCCCGCCTGGGCCCAGCCCCCAGCTGTCAAAGTCGATCCCGAAGAAGGTAAAGAACTCGAGTCGCTTGGCAATCGATATCGCGAGGCGCTGGGGCAGGCTGCGCCCAAATGAAACATATCCTGCCGTTTTTAAAACTCGGGCAAAAAATCCTGGCGCGTATTATTGAAATACCCTGTGACGGAGAGGTTGTGGCTAATTTTTCTGGTGATCTGGCGCGAATTAAAAATCTTTCAAATCATTCTTATAAAATTGGGGACGAAGTTTTGTGGGTGGTTAGTTCTGTTAGGCCCCTACAATTTAAAGTCGCTACCTTAGATAGCGAAATTAATATTAACATCGAAGTTTAAAGAGCGTAAACTGATACCCTTTGTTGGGTATGGCTTAGATCTAGCGCCTCGAAAAACTCACAAATTTAAAGAGCTTATGTCCTCTCGTTGCTCTCCAAATACACTTACGTGTATTTGGACCACAAGGAGTCCGAGAAGTCGCTGAGTTTACTGAACTTTTCGACGCGTGAGAGAGGATCCATACCACTAAAGGGTATCAGTTTAAAAAGTATTAGACGCTGGAATTTCAATACTCAATAAAGTAAGTGGATCGGACTTGGAAGGCGCTTTTGAACTTATTAAAGGCAAATACTATGACTTTTCCCAGTTCAAAAATAACATAGAAGGTATACGATCGACTCATGTATTGCCGAGCGAGAATCTTTTCTCTAAGGTGCCAGAAAAGAATTTAATTGTTAGAAGCAGTAGCAAAGGTTTCGAGACACAAATGCTTAGTATTTACAATCCGTCAGATGCCACGCAAACAATCGATCTAAGTGATTACTATCTAAAACCATTAAGACCGGATGTTCAGCGTATCGCATTGGCATCTGTAATCGGCGATGTGGATTACTACGCTAAGAGACTCAATGAATTTTTTAAAACAACTTTAGGTCGCTTGGGTACTCTGTATCCAAAATTGAAACCCCGGGAACAGTCGTTAGTACGAAAGTATCCTTATGAGTCCCTTCTTGTGGCTTGGTACCAGTTCCGAAGCGACTACGCCATGGGTCGCCTTTTTGAAAAGGGAAGCGTAGACGGTGAGGCCGATGCCTTTCGCCATTTTGTATGGGCGGGTTTTTTAACTAATGGTTTAGGACAGACACTTGCTGAACGTTATTTAGATGCTCATGAAAGCGAGCAGGAAGTCCTATCGCCAAGCCAACAAATGGATCTGTTTAATAATAAAAAAGGTGTTGAGGCTGCATTAAGCCTGGGGGATAAATTTACTGCCGATGAACTCTATCTTTTAGCTCTTAAAAGTCTTAAAAATAAAGATTTAGTTGTACTCCGACCTTCAGGTAAAATTCCAGATGATTCGTCTTACTAGAGCGATGAGGCTGTTTACTATTATTACGTTAACACCTGTGTTTTTAGCTCTCGTGGGGTTTATGGCATATCGGTTTGATAGATACATGTTTGGCTGGGAGGCTCAATTGTATTGGGGGAACTCTCCTTTTATTGCTCATCAGTTCCGTGAGGCAGCAGCAAATGACAAGGCGGTTTTTGTCGCTGATTTGATTAGCAAAAAGTATTTTATTGGAAAAACGGGAGATCAAGTTAGGAGTGATCTGGGGTCACCAACGGGAGAATATTACAACTATGATACTAACTTAACATATGAAGTTTATACTGATGGTCAAACTAAGTGGGATCTAATTTTTGTTTTTGACCATGAGACCGGTACCGTTAGTGATATTCTAGTTTACAAAAGTCGAGGCGGTGCCATTCGTTATTTGATAGGTAAACTCATGATCGTATTTGACAAGAGATTTTAAAGCATTTTAGCAAGTTGTCTTAAGCCCTCTTGCCATGGCCAAACAGTGAATTCTTCGTAATCACGGCGGACGGGGTCCTGTGAGAAGATCCATAACGCCTCAGCTTTTAAATCTTTTTTGAGCCTGACCTTTGAAGCCATACTTTGTGTATCGACACTTGTCGTGCTTTTTATTTCAACTAATAGAATTTTACCACGTGGAGTTTTGATCACAAGATCGATCTCAAGGTCATCTTTTGTACGCAAGTAGCTTAAACGAAAATCCTTCTTGAGGTAAATATTTTGTTTGTGAATTTCGAGCACAATAAAATGTTCGAATGCCTTGCCAAAATCTGAGGTAGAGGTGAAGAGCGGAACGTTCAAGGTCTGCGCCAGAGTTCGACAAACTCCGTTGTCAAAAAAATAAAATTTGCTTCTTTGCAATTGCTGTTTACGAATCGATCTATCGTAGGGTAACAGAAAAAAGCCAAGCCATGTGTCCACTAAAATTTCGTAATAACGTTCAATTGCTTTATTGTCTACGCCCGCATCACGCGCCATTTTAGTAAAGTTAATCGGCTCAGTGTTCATTTGTGCCGCTGCTTCTAGAAAATATAAGAAGGGCTCTAGCTTTCGTACAACCTGCTCCTCTTTTATTTCCTGTCGAATGTAGTTATTCACATACCCACGCAAATAATCTTTTTGTGATTCTATGACCTGATCGGTCCAGATTGTAGGTAAGAGTCCGAATTCAAGAGCTTTCTTTAATTCAAAGTCATCACCAAGCTCATTGCAACTTAATGTCATAAGGCTGTACGCATGTGCGCGTCCGCCAAGAAGATTTGCTGATTCCCGTTTTAGTTTACGTGCACTCGAACCAGTAAGGGCGAACTTGAGGCCCTGTGATTCTATTAGCCTTTGCACGTAATTAAGAAGACCAGGTGCTTTTTGTACTTCATCAATAACAACCCAGGAGCCTTTTTTTAGCGTTTTTGTTGCTGCCTCAATTTCTTTTGGATGCAGAAGTAATCGCCGATTTAATTCTTCGTCCAGCAAGTCCAACCACAGACCAATTTCGCTGGTTTGAAAAAAACCTTTCAGAAGAGTGGATTTACCAACTCCCCGAGGTCCGAACAGAAAAAAACTTCGCGTTTTTAATGGGTTAAGAAGTCTCTCGTACATATACCTATTTTATCGGGTAAATTAGGTATAAACACAAGTCTAGTTTTCTACGCCAAAAGGCGTTACGAAACTTTGAAATCTTAGTCCGTGTTTTTTTATCTAGCCGATTCTTTGATGAATCGAGTCAGGTAGTAGCGAACCATGTTGTCTGTGTTAAATGGCTGGCCCTGATACGACCAGCTGACTTTTAAAAACGCCCCAACTTGAGCTTCCAACATTTCTTCTTGTAGGGTGGTGGCAGGGGTTTCAGAAGCTTTGTTTAAGCCTAAAAACGAAGTCGCCAAAAACGAAAAAATAATTGCAACGCGTCCGGGTTCACGCATGGTAAATATGAGTTTAAAGCCATTTCTAAAAAGCATAAAGTCGGCGTCGGTTTGTGAGATACCATAAATTTTTACACGACCAATTTGGCTACCTTTAAGTTGGTTGAACTCAGATACATATTCTATAAAAACATTTTTCAGGTCTTTTAAAAAAGAAACTGTTTCATCTTTGAGGTTTAATTCATCGCTGTGGACGGAATTAAAATCGACAACGCCGCTTTCTTCCATTTGCTGCTCAGCCTGAACCAATTCGCGCACCCAATCTAATTTTTCCATAGGTGACCCTCCATACTCCATTATTGGCTAGACCCCATGGCATATGTCAAGACTACAGTGCTATTCCGATAAATGGAGCCACATCTCCACCCGAAACAGGCGTATAAAGTCCATAATATAAGCCCGCATAGAAGGTTATTGGCAGTGCATAACCAAGTGTAGTTTCTAAATGAAGCTCACCACCGACCGAAAAGTACCAATCTTTCATTTTGCTAGTTTTATAGCTTTCTTCGGTAAAATTATAATAGAGGCCTTTGGTGGCAATACCATCGACAAAAACTCGACCGTGTGTTCGCTTAGCAAAAAAAGGCGTTGTATCGGCGCCGCGGTTAATAGTTGAAACGGGAAAGCGATACTCAATGTTTCCGCCCCACATTTTTGTTCCTAAAAAGGATCCCGATGGATAACCACGCATTAAAAAATCACCTGTAATGAGCGTCGTTTGAAAAGCTGCGCTACTGGTGGTGGAGCCCACTAACAAGGGGCTGTCAAAATTTCCCCAGGTTCCTTTGGTGTGAAAGTAAACGACTTGCCGCTCGGGCAACCATTTAGAAAAAAACAAGCTGTATTCACCATCATATTGTTCATAATCAAGTCGGCCATCGCCTAATTTCGGCGAAAGGTAATGTGTATAGCCCAGTGACGCTTTCTGCCCCTTTTCTGGAGAAATCTCGTGACCCTTTTGTGACGTACTATCATAGCCAAAGCCTACACTCGGGCCGACACGATAGAAGGTGATATCTAAAACCTCACGTTTGCTGTAGGTCCATCCGAGTCCCATCTTCCAGGCCTTAGATGTTTTATAGAGATTGGAACCTAGCAGAATTCCCGCTGTTTCATTTGTGCGAGATTCGTCAAGGCCCACAAAATAATCGTTAAATCGTGACGCATAAACCGTCGTCGGAAAAATCGTCTGTTGATTGGTGTAGGTAAAATAACCCCCGCCCAGTGAGGTCAGCGAATTATAGGTACCTAACAACGAATAGCTGTGCTTTTGAAGTGGATCGAAGTGAAAAGTTGTGGCCTCATAAATTACGCCACCTCCTTGCAGAAAAGACACCATCGGGATCCAAAAGCGTGGCAAGATATAAGGAAATGCCGAATAGTTTTTGGTGGTTGCTTCAAGTTTTTCATTGAGATTTACTTTTGGCGGCGGCGGCAGGGTGTTGATACGCTCAATTTTCGGTGGATTGACTTTTTCAGCAGTGCCATTTTCAGAAACCATAATTTGGGGACCATGCCCCGTCATCATTTCTAAATAGAGCAAATCCGAACGACGATCAACATCCCCATTTACGATACCTGTGGTGACGTTGGTAATCGGGCGAGCCGATTTCAAATCACGACTGGCCAAATAAAGATTGGGCACTCCTGATGTCGAAGAAACAAACATGACTCCCAAATGGGTGGGGCGCGGTGAGTAAGCCGGCGAGTAGTTCTCTAGAATTTTAACACTTTTTTTGGATCTTAAATCAAAGGTGATTAAGACTTCTTTGCCCTCAGTATTTCGTTCAGAAAAAACAATGAGGTGCTCGCTGAGAAACGAAGGCTGTGAAACACGGTACTGCAGGGGCGGCGCATAGAGAATAGTTTTGTTTTTTCCTGAACTATCTAAGTGGCCTATCGCCGTACTGCCCGGAGAAATTTGCACATAGACGATCGATTTTCCGTCAAGCGAATAAGCGGCTTCTTTGGCGCGCATGCCTTCAGTAAGGCGTTTTTCTTTTTTAAAATCACTCAAATCACGTTCATAAAGGTCAGAATAAATATAATATCGGTTAAATTCAGAACCTGACTTGTCGTAGATTATTTTGTTACCTGACGGGTGCCACTCTAAGCGATCGACTACACCTTCTCGATCTTTACCTGAACCTAATGGGTCTACGATCGAAAACTCAGCGTCATGGCTATCTTCTTTTTTTGAATTTTTATTTTTTTGGCGATTCAGAATCACTATCTCGCTATTCCAGTTATGCCCACGAGTCAAAAAAGCTAAATGATCACCCTTAGGACTCAGCACTGGAAAGTGCGACACAAGACCTTCGGTGTCTAACTCTTCGGCCTTCAGAGTATTTCCCTTTTTTATTTTTTCAATTTGGGATTTTGCGATTTCTTCGACATCATCAAAGGCGACAAGTAAAAGATCATTGTAATAGGAGTCAAAATGTTCTTTGAAGGGAGACTCCAGCAGAAAGGGAACCCTACGCCCATAACGTTGGTTGAGTTTTGAAACAATGTCGAGGCCCTTTTCTTGCACCATCTTGTGCCATAAAAGCGAGCCAAAAAGATAGGGTCTTTGACCAAATGGCCACTCAATAATTCCTGTTTCATTGGCGCTAGCAATGTTTTCCAATTCGAGGACGTCTTCTTCGACCAGCGCACGAATTTCTGCATCAAGCTGGGGAGAACGCAGTCGACCATGAGAGGTGAGATCGGACTCCATCTTTACGGCTAAACCTTCGTGGTACCAGCGTGGTAATAATAAATTGGGACTGCTGATAGAGCCAAATACGTAGCGCAATCCTTTAAAAATACCCCCCACTGGCTCAAATGTTAAAATGTGGGTGAGTTCGTGAAGAACCAATTCAAATCCCCAGTTACCGTATTCGCCAATAGTTTCTCTGTTATCAGGCAAAACGGGGTGAGCAATAATATGAGGATAGGGAATTCTGGTGGCTGCGCCATTTGCCTGGTCAGTTTGATCATTGATAATGAGAATAATTTTATCGGGTACGTCCTTAAAAATTGGACGCAGAATCTGAAGTGCGGATTCGGCATAATTTGCATAAAGATTAGACAGCTCTTGTTGGTTTGCATCATAAATGATGTCAAAATGCTTAGTTTTTGTGACCTTCCAATCAATTTTAGGGTCAAAATAGGCTAGAGCTCCCAAAGAACAACTAATAATATTTAAGAAAAATAATAGGGCTAAGGCTAAAAATAGACTTATATGGGTTTTTTTCATTTTCATATTGCAGCATGTTTCTAAAAAAATTCAAAATAAATTGTTGAAATCAACTATTTGACATAGCCCCAATGCAAGTTAACAATAAATTGTTGATAAAAATAAGGAGTCTAACAATGTTTAAAAAAGCACTTTTAGTTTTATTTGTGGGCGTACTAGTTAATAGCTGTTCCTCAAAACCCAAAAACGCCGATGAAGCGGGAGCTGGTGCAGGCGGAGCTGGTTTAGAAGACCCCAGTGTTTCTAAACAGAATATGGATTTTAACCCTGGTGGAAGTGACGCCGGTGTAGGTGGGCTTTACACAATCACATTCGATTACGATCAATCTAATATAACAAAACAGGGTAAGGAACTTTTGAGCAAGAACGCAGACTGGATCAAAAAAAATCCTAATTCTGTTATTCAAATTGAAGGTCATTGTGATGAGCGCGGATCTGTAGAATATAATTTTGCCTTAGGCGAGCGCCGAGCGAAGGTCACCAAAGACTTTCTGGCGGGTTTGGGCGTTGACGGAAGTCGACTAAGAATTATTAGCTACGGAAAAGAGAAACCTCTCGACAAAGGCGATAATGATTCCGCATTCGCCAAAAATCGCCGAGCTAACTTTGTTCCGCTGCCGAACTAATTTAGTATTATTTTTTTTTGTTGTCTTAAATTTAGGGTGCGTAGGTGCTCCCCCTCATGAAGACTACGCATTGGCTTCAATTGCTATAGAGTCTGCAAAAAATGCGGGTGCAAGCAAGTTTGCGACGGGGTATTGGAATAAATGTCTCACTTCCTATAAGCTGGCACAAGACGGCTTCGAAGAAAAACATTTCTCCGAGGCCAAGGCATTTTTTATAAAAGCTAGAGTTTACGCTGAAAAAGCAGAGAACTCTGCTCGGCTTAAACGACTACGATCCGGAGAGGTGTTTTGATGATGACGAAAGTTGCTTCATGGACATTTGTAGCCTTGGTTATAGGTTCTGTCTTTTCTTTGGGTGGCTGTTTGCAAACACGCAATCAAGTGCAACAGCAAGAAGAAAAAAAGGTATTTCAAGATCAAGTAAAAAATCTTCAAGAAAATCGGGCCGACTCGCAATCTCGTTTGCAGGAGCTGCAAACAGAGACATTGCGCTATAATGGTCGAATCGAGACTCTTGAGGCTCGCATGACAAGTCTTGATCGCAACATGCTTGGGCAAAGTAAAATAAATGATCAGCGAATTGGTGAATACAGTGTTCGGCTTAAAACTCTCGAAGAAGCGTCATTAAACCTGAATCAAAAAATGGATGCAATGATTACAGAGATGCAAGACTTAAGAAGTCAAATAGCAGCGCAAGAAAAAATGACAGAGAAAAAAACTTCTAAGTCTAGCTCAGGCGATAGTGCGCCCACTAAAACCTCGAGTAAGGGACCGTACACGACTGGCGAAGAGCATTATAATAAAAAAGCCTGGGGTGAGGCAGTCATAAGTTACATGGACTACCGAGACCAAAACCCAAATGGCAAATATTATTCTGAGGCCACTTATAAAATCGGTTATGCCTTTCAACAATTGGGTAAGGCGAATCAAGCAAAATCGTTTTACGAAGAAGTCTCAAATCGCTTTCCGAATTCTCCGTTTTCTAAGAAAGCTCAAGCGCAGCTAAAATCCATCAAATAGGATTTTACTAATGAATAATAAAAATCTTATTCTCGCTATTGAGACCAGTTGTGATGATACGTCCATCGCGCTGGTAGACAATACGGGTTTTGTATTGGCGCAGTTCTCGGCCAGTCAAGATGACAAGCACCGAGTTTTTGGTGGTATTGTGCCCGAAATTGCGAGTCGCAATCACACGATTGCTGTTTTACCATTGGTCGAAAATGTTTTTCGTGAGAGTGGTAAAAATTGGGCCAATATAAGCGGAATCGCTGTGACTAGTCGGCCAGGCCTATTAGGATCGTTGTTGGTGGGAGTTATGACTGCTAAAATGTTGGCGCTGGTAAATAAAATTCCCTTTGTCGGAGTAAATCATCTCGAAGGACATCTGCTCGCACCTTTTTTACGAGATGCTAAAACATCGCCGCCCGAAGGGTTTGGCTTCCCGTTCTTAGGTCTAGTTGTGAGTGGTGGACACACTACGATATACGAAGCCCTTGAATTCGGTAAATATAAGGCGATAGGTGCGACTCTTGACGATGCAGCCGGAGAGGCCTTTGATAAGTTTGCAATTAAGGTGGGATTAGGTTTTCCTGGCGGTGCCAAAGTTGACACGGCAGCAAAGTCGGGGCATGTCGATGCTTTTAACTTTCCACGTGCACTAACGCAAAAAGGTAATCTCAATTTTAGTTTCTCTGGTCTAAAAACTTTTGCGCAAGATTTTCTTAACAAGATGCCCGAGAAAGAGCGCGACCTAAGGCTCAACGATTTATGCGCCAGTTTTCAAGAAGCCATTGTAGATCAACTAATTAACAAGCTCAAATTTGCGCAAGAAAAAACAAAATTGAAGCAAGTGATCATTAGTGGCGGAGTGAGTGCCAACTCGCGACTTCGCTTTAAGGCAAAGGAATGGGCCGATGCTGCGGGCTTATTGTTGGTGTTGCCCCCAATGCGTTATTGCACGGATAACGCTGCAATGATTGGTTATGTTGGAATGAGACGACTTGCCTTAGGTCTAGCCTCGCCGCAATCCTTGGGTCCTAGTGCCAGGTCTTTCGAGGGGGATTTTTGCTAAAGAATATTGCAGACATGAAGGCCCTAATGGCCGAAATTGAAACGAAACCAAAAAAATCTTTTGGCCAGAGTTATTTAATTAATGAGGCTGTCGTCGAAAAAATTATTAAAACCGTAGGTCTTTTGAATCCAGAGTTTTTAGTCGAAATTGGCCCGGGCTTAGGTTCTCTCACGCGCCCGCTCGGTGAGTTCAAGTGTCCCCTTATTTTGGTCGAGCTTGACCGCGATTTAGTAGGTTATTGGCGAAAGCAAAAGTTTAATGTGATCGATAACGACGCGCTCAAAGTGGATTGGTCAAAGGTATCCCAGGGTGCATTGATTACTCTGGTGAGTAACTTACCATTCGAAATTTCTTCAACCTTGTTGGTAGATCTATCGACGACAGTAACGCCGATTAAAGAAATGGTTTTAATGTTTCAAAAAGAAGTGGGACAGAGAATTCAGGCAAAAAAACGCACAAGTGATTATGGTCTGCTGAGTGTGATTTCTCAGTCGGCGTGGACGTCAGAAAAAATCTCAGATGCCAATCCGTCTTCTTTTTTTCCGCCCCCTCGAGTCGCAGGGCGGGTTTTGCTTTTTCGTAGAAAAGTTATTGCGGGTGTAGACGGAGCGCGATTTTTGAAGTTTGTTAAGGCAGCCTTTGCGCAGCGACGAAAGTACATGTGTAATAATTTAGCTGCTGTTGTCGCGGGGCGAGATTCCGCTGATAGAATACTATCGGGCATTGCATCTTTAGGGCACTCATCTAAGGTGCGGGCTGAGGAGTTAGATGCCCAAGAGTTTATTGAGCTATTTAAAAAACTTGATGGAGTAAGGGGTTAATTGCGTGGTGGGTGCAAAGGGATCGGCTCCAAAAGCTGCGGCTCCAAAGGGATCTGGCGAAAAACTTATCGCCATAAATAAAAAAGCTAAATTTGACTATAGCTTTTTGGATAGCTATGAGGCCGGTATTGCTTTGCGTGGCAGTGAGGTCAAATCACTTCGTGATGGTCAGGTTCAACTCAAAGACGCCTATGTTTCTTTTGTGGGTCATGAGGCCTTTTTGCAAAATGCCCATATTGCTGTTCACAAAGCAAGTAGTTACAACAACCATGAACCTGAGAGAAAAAGAAAGCTATTACTTAATCGGATTGAGCTAGATAAAATCCAAAGACAAGTTGAAGAAAAAAGTTTGACCTGTATTCCTTACCGAATTTATT
Source organism: Pseudomonadota bacterium (assembly GCA_034439715.1). Taxonomy (GTDB): domain Bacteria; phylum Bdellovibrionota; class Bdellovibrionia; order Bdellovibrionales; family SG-bin7; genus JAWXAY01. The sequence goes on along the minus strand of JAWXAY010000029.1, from coordinate 50,004 downwards.
TTAAAAAAGGTATGGTAAAGGTAGAGATCGTAATCGCAAAAGGAAAAAAACATGAAGACAAACGGGAAAGTATTAAAACCCGCGATATCAATCGCGAAATAGCTACAAGGATGAAAAGGGGAAGGTAAGGGCTATTGCGCGCGCGTAAAATGTTTATTTGAAATATTTGCTTTCGAAAAAAGGTGCCAGAGGTGATTGTTTTTTCCAATGACGTCGGTAACGTTGTATTGCTGATAACCATAGTCAATAATTTGCCGAACAAGTGATTCGGCACTTCCCCCTAGAGTGACAATTTCTCCAGGATGGATTTCTAGCAGAAGATTGGGCGCCTCGGCTTTCATTAGAATTTCCTTAGCACCTTGAATAACAAGCCACTCCGCGCCCTCAATATCTATTTTTATGAGGTCAGGTTGGCCAAACTTTCGAACTAAATTTGGTAAAGAGTCTGCATTTACAATATAGGTTTCAAGATTTTCTTGGGAAGTTCCAAATTTAAAAACTTTGCCCACGCCCCAGTTTCCTTCACGTCCTTCAAAAAAGGATAATTGCTTAGGGCTATCTGTGACGGCGAGTTGGTGAAGTGTGATTACTGAGGACAATCCATTTGCTTTTACATTTTCTGCCAGGTACTGGTGGACTCTTCGAGACGGCTCAAATGAGTGAACTTGAGCGCCAGCTTTAGCCGCCAAAATCGAGTAAATTCCCAAATTTGCCCCAATGTCGAAGATTTTTGTTCCCATCTGAATGAGTGATAAAAACGCAGCCTCTTGCAGGGGTTCATAGGTGCCATGATAAAAAAGGCGACGGCCGATTTCTTCGCCTGTGTTTACGTTAAATATGGCATCTCGGTAGTTTACTTTAGCGCGTGTAGCTCTGATGTTTTTAGGTAAGCGATTGAGAATTCGATTTCCCCACTTGAAGCTCACGTTATTAATAAACCAGCGAACCATCTGTGGGATTACGGGTGTGGCATTTAATGTTTTATTTGTCTCCATTCGTAAAATTGTTACATAGCTGCCAACAGAAGAAAAGCAGTTACCTAACAAGGGTGTAGGCGAAAAGCTAGCCAAAGGTTGGGGTTAAGTTGAATAAGCAAGCTTTTGCTTAATCGCCCAGAGTTAGCTAAAATTCAAAGACAGATTGTCGTAGCGAGGAGACAGATTGGTCGAACATAAAATAGTAGTAACCGGCGGTGCAGGATATATCGGTTCTCATCTTTGCAAGCACCTTTCAAAGCGGCAATCTGAGGTCACCGTTATTGATAATCTTGTTAACGGTCACAAAAGTGCGTGTAAGTGGGGCTCTCACTTAAAAATAGATATCAATAATCACTCCGAATTACTTGCCGCCTTTAAAAAAACCAATCCGTCAGTAGTTTTTCATTTTGCGGCTTTTACCAATGTAGGAGAATCGGCTAAAGAGCCTCAGAAATACTACGAAAACAATGTTTCCGGCACGCTAAGTCTTCTCGAAGCCATGAGAAAAACTAACTGTAAAAAAATAATTTTTTCGAGTAGCGCGGCCGTTTATGGAGTTCCAAATAAAGTGCCGATAACTGAAGATGAGGCAAAGTTGCCCATAAACACTTATGGTTTTACAAAGTTTGTCATGGAGCGAGCTATTGAAGACTATTCAAGTGCCTTTGGATTTCAAGGCGTTCATTTGCGTTACTTTAATGCTGCGGGCGCTGATCCAGAGGGGGAACTAGGAGAAAATCACAATCCTGAAACACATTTAATTCCCCTTATTTTTATGGCGCTAAGAGATGGAAAGCCGATAACTGTATTTGGTAAAGATTACGACACGGATGACGGAACATGCGTTCGAGATTATATTCATGTCTCTGACTTGGCCGAAGCTCACTATTTAGCATTAAATTATTTAGATAAGGGCGGTCGAACCACTGGAATTAATTTGGGTACAGGCAAGGGTAATTCTGTCTTGGAAGTTATAAAGTGCGTTGAGAAAGTTTCTGGTCAAAGAGTTTTAATTGAGTATGGATCGCGTCGGCCAGGAGACCCCCCGCGGCTAGTTGCTTCACCTGACAAGTCCAAATCCGTGCTTGGCTGGACTCCCAAGTATACAAATCTTGACGAAACTATAGGCCATGCGTGGCACTGGTTTCAGAAATCTAAATAGGATAACCGTTTGGACAGTCCGCTGATTCTCCACTTTATAGATGAACTCAAAATCGGCGGCGCCCAGACTCATTTAGTTTCGATGATCGAGCAGGCAAAAAAAAAATATTCTGGCAGGCATCACGTGGTTTCTCTTTTTGGCGGTGGTGGCATCGAAAACGAGTTAAAAAAACTTGGCATCGAGGTCACAGTTTTCAATTTTGAAAAGCGTGTATCAAAAAAAAAGTTTCTCTTTATTTTTCTAGAATTATTCAAATTAATAAAATCCCATAAGCCGTCACATGTGGAGGTTCATTTAAGCTGGAGTAGACTATTTGTCCTACCGATTGCCTGGTTGCTAAGAATCCCGAACAGATTTGCATTTGAGCACGGAGATATTTACTTAACTGGAATTTTTTGGAAGGTCACAAATTTTACTCTGCAGTTTTTTGCCAGCAAAATAATTTTATGCAGTTATAGTTTACAGAAATGGTATATTTCGACTCATAAAGTGTTTAAATTCAAAACTAAGGTGATGCATATTGGAATCAAAGCAGATCGATTTGCTAACGCCCTAGCCTTGGATCGCACGGCTTTGGGGGCTACGCCCCACACATTCTTGTTCTGTGCAGCGGGTAGCATGGGAAAAGGCGTAAATAAGCGGTTTGATATAATAATCGATGCGCTCGTAGAACTAAAAAATAAATTCAATCAAGAAGGTGTCCTTGTGATATGTGGTGATGGCCCATTACGTCCGGAGTTAGAAGCTCATGTAAAAGCCAATCAGATTGAATCGAGTGTTCGATTTCTGGGAATGCGCTCGGATGTCGAGCGTGTGATGGCAGCCTGCAATGCTTTCTGTCATGCGGCTCCATTCGAGCCCTTTGGTATGGTAATTGTCGAGGCCATGCTTTGCAGTTTACCTGTTATTGTGCCAAATGTTGGTGGGCCAGTTGAGATTGTCGAACCCGACAGGACGGGGTTTACCTATGAAGCTTTGGATAGTAAGGCCCTGGCTCAAAAAATGAGCCTCTTGATTACTGATCGTCAGTACGCAATTAGCTTGGGTCAAAAAGCTAAAGCTCAGGCTCTCAGTCGATTTGCTATTGAAGACTACGTAGATCATTTGTACTCGACTATGTATAGGATTGGGTTAAACTGGACGGATAATGAATCCAACAGACCGTAAAACTGTATTATTAGTAACGCCGTTTTTTGCGCCGCAAAGTCACGCTGCAGTTTTTAGAGTTCACAAATTGGCAAAATATTTATGTGAATATGGTTGGAAGCCAATAGTCTTAACGGTAGATCGAAATTATAACTACAATGAAGATCCGAATTTAATAGAAGAACTTCCCAAGGAAGTAGAAATTCATCGAGTAAAATACGTTGAGCCAAGTCTTAGAGGTTTGAGAATGTGGTTGGGAGGTAAAGATCGATCTTACCTTCAAATCAAGAAATCCGCGCGAACGCACCTTTCTATGGATAGTATCAAAAAGAAGGGAATAGTTGAAAAGATTTATCATTACTTGCTGGCTCACTGGTTATGGGTACCCGATCCGTATTGGACTTGGTGTCGTCCGGCCATTAGAAAGGGACTCGATTTAATTCGAAAAAATAATATTAGAGTAATTTACACCACTTGTTTACCTTATACCTGCAACGTTATAGGCAATGAACTAAAGCAAAAGAGCGATTGTGCTTGGGTGGCGGACTTTAGAGATCCTGCGACCTATTCACAAACAACATGCTCTCAAATTGACGAAGTGTTTATGCTTCAACGAGAGATTGAGCGGATGACTCATCGGAATGCCGATGTTGTAACAGGTCTGGCAGCCAGCTATCGAAATATCTTTTACGATTTGTATCGGTCAAATAAAACGGTTTTTATTCCTACCGGTGTCGACGAGAAATTATTTGAGTCCCAGGCCAGCGTAGAAGCTCTGGATTCGCCTTATATACTTTTTTGTGGAGAATATCTAAAGGAATATGGTGATCATTTTTTTAAAATTCTCAGTCAGGTGTTAGCAAGACCTGAAATTAAAAGTACCGGCTTAAAGTTTCTGATTGTTGGGCATGAGGAAATCAACAGATTATGGACTGAAGAGAGCATCGAAAAATTTAACTTAAATAATTCAGTGATGTTTAGGGACCATGTTTCCCAATCAGTTCTTTATCAGTATATAAAAGGCGCAAAAGCTGTTGTATTGATCCCGGGGAGGACTGCGTTTTGGTGGGCCAACTTTGCCAAAATGGTAGATTTTATTGGACTAAAAAAGTCCGTAATTGCAATGGTGCCAGACCCCAGCGAAGCTCGCTCTGAGCTTACAAAATGCGGCTTGGGAATATTTTTGGATGGAGATCAAAGCGCACAGATTGAAACTCTTGTTCGATTTTTTACGGTTGACCAAGACAAGTCGAAGATAAATGACAAAGAGTGCGAACGTTATTGGGCGTCAGCGATGACGAAATCATTTGTTGAGATCTTTGAAAAACTTGTTTGAACTTGGAGATCGGTCAATTGATTTACTTTTACTTAGATAAAAAAACATTCTCCGATTCCTTCCCCCAAAATCGCACTGATCTCTTTCCTAATTTTTTGAGCGGCGAATTTGCTTGGATTTTGCAGACTTACTTAGTGTTAAAAGTCAGAGATCAAAGCGTAATATTGACTTCAGTTATACCAAGTGAGGGCATAATATTCGCACATCGTGACCATTTACCGATTGATCTAGCGCCTTCATCAAGTCAATTGTTTGTTTGTGTACAGGCCGATAGGGATCGCCATCCACTTGCTCAAATACATCTAGTGCAGAATCCCAAAGAGAGCAAATTTGGTAGTGCATGGAACCAAAGATGGCTTTCTCCGCTCGGTCTAGATTACTTTGTGCGACATTGGCCACAACCAGGACTCGTGCCTAGAGATATTTCTCGTGATGATGTATTTCAAAACGTTGGTTATTTTGGAGTAAAAGAAAACAGTGACAGACATTTTGGACTGGAGGAGTGGAAAGTAGCATTACGTGGTCTCCAACTCAACTGGCTTGAAAGAAATTATCCTGGAGAGTGGAATGACTATTCCAAAATGGATTGTCTGATTGCCGTGAGATCATTCAGTAACAATGAACTCACACCCAAACCAGCAACAAAGCTGTATAATGCCTGGCATGCAGGCGTACCAGCAATCGTTGACACAAACTCTGCCTACCAGTTCGAAATGAAGTCAAAACTTGATTTTCTGGTTGCTAACGATCTTAACGCAGTAATTGCGCACCTTAAGTTTTTAAAAACACACCGAGATTTTTATCATCAAATGATAAAAAACGGAAAAGAAAGAGCGAAAGAAACTAGCGAAGAAAGCCTTGCATTGGCTTGGACAAACTTAATTAATACCCAGATAATACCATTTTTCAAAGTCTGGAAAAGCTCTGCTATATATCGCCAAACTTTTTTTTCGGGTCGAAAAATGTATCGAGATTTAAGTATTCTCAAAAGAAATCTTATGCAACCTTAGGCTGAAATAGCCGCACTAGACTCTAAATCTATGTGTTGGTCGGCAAGCTCTAAGAGTTCGAGTCGATGAGTAATGATGACAACAGTTAGACTACCTTTTAGTGATTTTAGGGTCTCCATAAATTTTGCTTGGCTTTCAACATCGAGATTTGATGTCGCTTCATCCAGGATAAGGGCCGCCGGTTTTCTTAGCAAAGCTCGCGCTAGACAGAGGCGTTGTCTTTGACCAATAGACAATCCATCACCATGGTCGCCAAGCAAATTATTCAAATTTTTCATACCATCAACTAGGAAATCGCAATGAGATCTGGATAGTGCACTGTTGATCTCCTCAGGCGTAGGTTTGGACTTTAATCCAAAAAGAAGATTATCAATAATTGTTCCAGAAAACAGATAGTTCTCGGAACTGACGTAGCCGAGGCGATTCTGAATCCAAGATTTTGAGTCTAAAACCTTACTATTCTTTGCACGGCCACCTTCAGAATAGGTGACAAAGACAGACCCCGCTTGTTGAGTTTCTTCGCCTACGAGTAAATTAATGAGCGTAGACTTTCCTCTTCCGGACTTGCCGGTAATAACAGTGATTTCACCAGGGTTTATCTGAGCGGAAAAGTTTTGAAATACCGTGTGCTGAGTATCTGAGTATTGAAAAGTAACATTGCTGACTTTCCATCCAAATGGCGATCGATCAACTGAACTATTAGTGTTCGACGGAGAGCTAATTAAAGTTTTAGTATCTTGGGAAAGAGGATCATGATTTAGCCACCATCCATAGAGCTGCCGCGCGGGTTTAAGGCGAAATGAAATGCTCGAGAATAGTCCCATAAAACTAGAAAAATTTTGGGAAAAGCGAAAAAATAGATATAAATAAGGAATGATTAACTCGGTTTCTAATAAATGAAATTTCTTAGCGGAAAGACAAATTATAACTAGAACTAAAATACCGATCACCTGGGGCAGAAAAGTATTTACCGCTTGAAACGTGACAAATTTAAGGTAGCTTCCTAAAAAGTCTTTGAGATTCTTGTTTGACGAATTACTAATATCTTTTTCTAATCCATAGATTCTCAAAAAAAAGACATTTTTAAAAATCAAAATAAGATTTTTATTTAGATTTTCCCAAAGGTTATTAATTTGGTCTCCGTGATGTTTAATGAGGTCTGTAGATTTTCTGAGAGGAAGTACAACGAGGCCCAGTCCTATTACTGCTCCGAGTGTTAGGATTGGCGAAAGCTTGAGGAGAACCAAAAAAAATGCCAACGATAGCAGTGTATTAGTGATTGCACCTTGAAGGTCCAATAACATTTCGCCCACCTTATTAGTTAGCTCACCGTAAAAGGATAGAAAACTGCCCTGCGAAATTCGCTTTCCACTTAACAGCCACTCCGTCAACTTTGCTCTAATGTGCGCTCTAAAGCTCTGGGTAATTGAACAGCTAAGGTAGAGTGTAATTCCTTGAGCGAGAGCTTTTATGAGCGAAACACCAGTTAGAGCAATAACAATGGTTGTGGTATTAAGTCCAAAAAATCCATTGGTTAATGTCATTGACCCAGGTGCAATCCCAGCACTGAATATTAAGGCCTGGAGAGTGAAAGGAAAAATAATCTCGCAGACCACCACGACCATAGTGAGAGCCAGAGCAAAAAGGTATGATTTCAGAACAGGGGGGGAAATAAACCCAGAGATTCTTTTAAATTTTTGAAGTAATGACTTCACTAAGATACTCGGCTGACTTGGTTCGTAACAGTTTTAGCAGTCTCATTTATCGCGGATTTCTGTAATTGAATTAAACGCTCATTTACTAATTCCGACCAAAGAATATGTGCCAATCGATCGCTGGGGTTAGGCTCAATCCGTTTTAGCTTTTCTAAATCAGCAATTGTCTTTTGCCTTAAGAGCAAATAGAAATAGTTATAGGTCGCAATCAAGTCTTGAAATTCATCGTTTTCTCTAACTTTTAATTGAGGCGAATTAAAGTCTCCTCTTGACGTTTTTTGCATGTGACTTTGTAGCACCAGCAGCGGTCCGACAATTCGCGAGGTCCACTTTAATCCGAAGTAAAAAAAGAAGAGGAGCGAGAATAAAAGGGTTAGCACTAATACTCTGACCAGCCAGGATTGCTCCATTTCGAGCGTTTGAATAAGCTCAGGAGCTTGATTGATGGCAAGCTCTGTAAAAATGCGGTAATTTTGATTTAGGAAATAATAGACCGGTATTCCTGCGACTAAAAGTGCGGCAAGGAGTGATCCCATTAAGTAAAGTGAATACTTAGACTGAAACTGCCTTTTCAAGTAAACACTTCGACGTTGATGGAAATGGCCAGACTCTCTTTTGGGTGGCAGCTTATGAATCCACATGACTATTATTTTATTAGACCTTGTCATTTTAATGAAGGAAATCTAAGCTAAATGAATGAAGATTGAGCTTAAGTCGCATGTCAAAATTTCGTCTATCTTGTGGGCCGGACTCGCTTTCGGGATAGGTGCCTGTGCTACCAGTCCCGGTACTAATGACTATGAAGGCAAAGATAACGAAGTTAGTTTATCTGAGGACCGCTCTAGACTGGATGAGCTTCGCAAAGATTTACCTAGCGAAATAAAAAAGGAAAACGACGAACTTGCTCTCTTGCTGAACTCATTGAATCCTAACACCAGTGAGAATATTCTTCCGTCATATGAGATCAGCAACAGATTTAATCGTATTATGCAAAAAAAAAGAAACGAATTTCAGCGCGGATTGAAGACCGAGCGTGATGAATTTACTCGTATTGAAAAAATCTCGCGAGAAAAGTTTTTGCAGGAACAAAAAAGTGATCGCGATGGATTTAATCGGTCAAAAAAAAGTTCTGACGAGCGTCGATATTTTAGCGAATTACAGTCTCAAAAGCGCGAGGCAACTTTTGCAGATAGTCGAGAAAAGCGAATGTCTTTTGAGGAACAAATGAGAACAAAACAAAAGGATTTTGAGTTCTCGGCTAGGTCTAAAACTTCCGAATTCAACCAGCTTTTAAAATCATATAACGACTATATTAAAGAACGTGCAAGAATGAAAAAAAAGGAGCAATTGATAAAACCGATGCCCTCAAATAGCCAGCCCTTAGAAGCTGAACCGCTCGGCAAATAGAGGTTGTTAAGCAGCTACTTTCTTTTTGCTCAACAGTCCTATGGACTCTAAACTTCCGCAACAGTTTACCCAAAAGGTTTCTTTAATTTTTAGGTCGTTGGCATTAAATTTAATTACCGGAAATGTAGCTTTAGTAAAGTGCTCGATAAATTGATCTTTGGTGGCACCTTTAACTATCTTTAAAAGAAGATTGATATGCACATCTGTTGTCTTTTCGTCTTTTAGCATCTTTCTCAGTGCTCCTTCAGGAGTATGCAACAGGAATTCGTAAACGCTTAATACTTGATCTGGACTGTACATGGTGACCTCCGACATTCGTATGGTCTAATCGGCTGGATTTTTCCAGGACTTAAGGCTCAAATCTATGTATCGTTTTGAGACGGTTTAAGGCCTTTTTTTTAAAACAAAAAGTGCCGCAGTGCCAGGAGTGTATCTGGGGGCTATACTCAGTCTTAACACGGACAGTATCTTGCCGGCAAAACGAGTAAGAGCTCTTTTCAGTTTTGCCTTCCTTCCCCATGATTGGTAGGGAAGGTCATATTCAGCTACCAAATCAAACTCAGCCAGATGAAACATCCATTTGTATTGCCATTCAGTAGGAGTTAACAAATGGTCGGAGCATCCATAGACGACGGTACCGTCATCAAATCCTTTAAAATCCCGTCCAACGGGACTCCAAATAAGTAAATAGCCATTTTGGGCTAAAACACGTCGCCACTCAAACAAAGCCACGAGTGGAGCGACACTGTGCTCAATGACATGGCCTGCATATACAACTTGAAAGGAGCCATCGCTTGAATTTATGTCGTGCATATCTGAATAAATAAGAGAAACACTATTCTTTTGGGCAGTTTGGATTTCATCTTTACTTAGGGTAACTCCTGTAGCCTCGGCGTTGAGTTCTTTTTTAACTAGTGCCACAAACTGCCCCGCTCCGCATCCAACATCTAAAAATGTCTTGTGTTCTCCCAGTAATTTTCCGTCGCGTATCACGGATATTATTTTTTGCTGAGCTGTTTTTACTGCGGGTCGGGCTGAAAAATCAGAGCAATCTTTTTGGGTTTTTGAGTAAATAGCATTTGAATGATCGGTGAAGCGACTCATTATTACCTCATCAAGAATGAACAATTAGTATCCTAGACCTAATACCATTTAAATATAAAGTGTTTCCCGTGTCGAGTAGAGAAATTTGTCTTTTTTTTAAAGCCCACATTGATTCTTAGAAGGTCTTTGACAGATTGCGATGGCTCGAGACAAAATTACGAATGTCTCCATTGAGGTTACTTTTTGTAGTTGATCATGCCTTTGGGATTTCAGGACCACACAGAAACGTCGTGGGCTCACTTAATGCTTTGAATCGCTTAAAAGATATTCAGATGACCTTGTTGGTTGGTCGAGTGGATCCCAATGAACCCTATATGAAAGAGAAAAAATTTAAACTAGTACTGGGATTTGAGCCTGCAAAGCCCATTAAATTTTTTTACAATCTACTTTTACTTTTTAAGCATGCTATTGGTGTCGATCTCATCTATGTGCCAGCGGGCTTAAAATCAGCGCTCCTAGCAGCTTTGGTAGCAAAAATCTTAAGAAAAAAAATTGTTGTCGGCCCGAATGTCACGAATCTTCCCATTCGCAACACAGATACTCCTGGGTGGATGGAAAAAAATATTCTTTTTGATCTTTGGCTTGAAGCCTCGGCCAGTCGCCGTAACCATGTCATTAATACATTGGGCGAAGGGTATAAAGAATTCGTTAAAACAATTTATCATGCAATTGATGGCGCTAAATTTTCTCCCGACAAGAAAAATCCTGAGTTATGGGCTCGTCTTGGACTGTCTAAAGATTCGGTAAAAATTCTTCACGTGGGTCGCGACAACGAGCCCCGAAAAGGAGTTTCCCAGCTTATTGATGCCATTGAGTTAATTAACAACACGGGCCAGCGGCAAAAAATAGACTTTATAATTGTTGGTAACATCAGAGAGGTCAATCGCACCAGATGCAATTCCTACTCGAACGTACATTTTTTAGGCTTTAAATCAGGAGATGAGCTAGCCGAAATCATTGCGAGTTCCGATGTTTCGATGATTCCATCATCGTGGGAAAATATGCCGTTCACCGTTCTTGAAGGAGTATCGTCAGGAGTTGCCGTCCTTGCATCATTTACTCCAAAGGGAGGCATTCCAGAGATTATTGATCATTTAAAATCAGGTTTTCTTACTCATATAGTGGGAGAGAATGGTCTTCATAAAAAAAATGCCGGTGAGATTATGGCCAAAGATATTCTATATCTTGTCGATCATCCGGAGGTTCGATCCCAACTTGGAGCTGGAGCCAGAGCCCGAGCATTAGAAAAATTCTCAGAGAATCGATTGGGTCAAGATCTTCAAAAAACCTTTTTAGAAGTTCTCAAGTCTTAGTTTACCATTTACCAGTATATTTGTTTTGCTGCGGTAGTTTTTTAGCGACTAAAACTAGGGTGTCGGCAACTAGAGGTGAGGCAGAAGACAATAGCCCTCGCATCCATTCTATCAGCTTAAAATTTGAACGTCTCGGAAGCACGTGCAGTTCTTCAATTTCGAAACCATGCCTTGAAACAATGTATCGTAAAGTCTGTCGCGAATAATAGCAGGTGTGTTCTGGATGACACATTTCTTTTCTAAAGAATATTGCACTTAACATCGCTGAAAGTGAGTAAGCGTTTGGAGTCGTAATTAGGAGTTTGCCGTCTGGTTTTAATGCCCTCCAACAGGAGTCCAAAAATAAACCGGCATTATAAATATGTTCAATTATTTCTCCCGCAACGACGACATCAAACTCTGCTGAAAAATCCATGGATTCTACGTTTTTGGCTTCAAAGCGATATTTGCCAATATCATTTATCCGACGAACGTTATCGTCGAGAATATCTACGCCTAAACAACTTGTTGCGTGAGTACAAATTATATCATGTAGCCACTCGCCACTGGCTGACTTTTGTTCAAAGGCCCAATGGTCAACGCCTCCACAATCTAAAACTCGCATGCCACTGACAATTCTTTTGACGACACTTTCACGATACATATCTAACTCCAGCCCAAGTAAATCGCGCTCCACTAGTTTACTTTAAACTCTTAGTATCAAGACCACGATTTTTATTAATTTTTGCAAACACTAGCTTTTAGTCGGGCAAACTGTCTCTGAAGGTAATATTTGACTTTAATTAGTTTCAGAAGGAGCCTGGCACCATGAGTCTCAAGAAAAGGCTTCTACGGGCCCAGGTCTATTGGCCGGCTATTTTTCTCAGTACCTTACCAATTCTATACGTTGTACGCTCTCGCCTGGTTGCCGCAATTCTTTTGATTCCTAAAGAATTTAAATATTATTTAGTCGCTCCGAGCGAAGACATATTTATCATCGGTATAGCATCGATTCTTTTTTATATTGTTTTCAAGCCTTGGTTGGCGCTACTTGTAACATTGCTGTTGGTTCTTCTAAATATCATTTCAGTTTTATTTTATATTAAAATGGAGAATCCGCTTACTTTGGATCTTATTTCTCAAGTTAGCAATGTCTTAGATTTGCGTACGTCTATTTCGGACCAATCAAGTGGCAGGTTGTTATGGTTACTGTTTGGATTGTTTGCAGGATACTTTACATTGATCGGTGGACTATCTTTAATTAAAGACAAATTGAAAGTGCTTTTCTATCCCCTTTGTTTGCTGATATTGGGAGTCGGAGTTGCGGCTGTTTCTGCAGATAAGAAATATCAAATTAGCACCTATAACTCCTTTTTTCAGGCCTTTCAAAGAATTGGTTCGGAGTATCCTACAAAATTAGAACAAGTGGAGCTCGAGCTAAAACACGTGCCCGCTCTACTTGAATACCAGGAGCATTTGCCAGTTTCGAGTAACCTTCCAAAAAAAAATGTCGTACTAATTATGTTGGAAACAGCCAGTTTTAATCTGGGTTTGGACGAAGAAGAGTTTTCAAAAATAATGCCTTTTTTTTCACAACTCACAAAATCTAAATTTAGCACGTTCTATAAAGAACATTTTACGCCGTGGCCATTTTCTTCGAAATCCTTGTATTCTGCTGTCTGCGGCTATCCTCCCATGCTTAGTAGTGTTATAGAGTTTCGGATTTTTCCGGACGGAAAGTGTCAGGGGTGGCTGGGACCAGTTTCAGCCAATGGTTATTCAACGGCCATTTTTTATTCAGGAGATCTTAAGTATGACAATATGGGAAAGTTCTTTAAGAGCCAGGGAGTAAATTTTATTTGGGACCGGACGAAGGCAAATGAAAAGATTTATGAGGGAAATTCTTGGGGTATAGACGATGAAGCCACTTACAATGCGTTCGCCGATTGGGCCCCGTCCCACCAACCATTTGCTTCTATTATAATTCCTATAAATTCTCACCATCCTTATTGGGTTCCGTCAGGGAGGGAAATTCAAAAAAATAGTAATCCCTATCTGAACGCATTTGCTTACCAAGACTTAGTATTAAAGAATTTTTTTGAAAGGCTTAAGTCTGATGGGCTCCTAAACAACACTGTAGTAATCGTAACAGGTGATCATGGCTTGCTGTTTCAAAAGTCCAGTCAAACTGGCCAGCTCACTAAAAGTACTTTTCATGTCCCGCTATTGGTATTCGACCAGAATAAGGATACAAGAGAACCGACGGTCGTGGATTTTCCGACCAGTCATATGGATCTCAGCGGAGCGATTTTAGAATTAACCAATTCCCCAGGAAAGTACCTGGTTGGTCATAATTTAAAAACTGAAAAACCCGTATTTTTATTTTATAGAACATTTGATTTTTTGGTGCAGATCCTTTCAAAAAAGGAGGGCCTCGTTCTTTATAATGTAGATCAAGGAAAATACCAATTCTCTCGTAAGTGGGGCGATCCGATGACGGATAAGTGCGAATTTGCCTCTTGCGAAAAATCTGAACAGTGGTTAACGAACTTCTATTGGACCGCACTTAAGAATGAACAGAAAAAGAATGATTAGATTTTTTCATCTAAGCATTGTGGTCCTCATTTTCTTGTGCGCCATTGCTGTTTTAAATTTTAACGCTTTTGTTTTTCCTCTTACTTTATTTGAGAGGCATGTGGGTTCTTGGGTAAGTTCTATGTTACACCCGAGTCAGTCTCCCGTGGGTTGTAATAGCCAAGTTGCCGCCCATCGTGGGTTTGCTAACATCAATATGTACCAAGACTCATCACGAACTGCCATTGAAGCCGCGATTCAAAGTAAAGTTAGGGCTATCGAGATTGACGTTAACATAGTCAGTAATAACATATATCTTATGCATGATAATTTCACACTTGAAGAAATTAATAACCCGAAATTAATTTTACTGCACCATCCTCAGATTTTGACTCTTCAGGAGTTTTTGAATTTATATTCCAGATCTTTTGACGTTATTATTGTCGACATCAAAGAGGTAAACGTTGCCAGGGAAGCAGCATTCGATCTTTTTAAGCAGCTTAGTTTTTTAGATGATAAAGAAAAATTCAACGTCATTGGGCTGTCGTGCCGTTTGATTCGTCAAATCGAGCGAGAGCTAAATATAAAATCCGGCTGTGAATCACAGGGCGTTATTGCGAACTGGGCACTCGGACTAAGTCTTTGGAGCACGAACTTTAGAACCACCAATGAGTTTCAAGTGTGGATTAATAAGATCCTCAAGCTAAAGACAATCATATGGACATTTGATACTGCTAGCGAAGCCAAAGACTATTGCCAATATAAACCAGATATCGTTTTAGTTGATTTTGTTTTCCGGTGAATAGGTATTTAGGTCTTTCTAATAGATTTATTTCTTAAATACGATGAGAATGTCGCTACTCAATGGCCCTATAAAAAACTCACTAAAGTGTTTTCTCGCTACTTTTGCTACAATAATAGAAAAATTTTTGAACGCTCTGTTAAAGGGAAATACCGTTTGGTTGAGATGTGAAATTCGCTCAATTTTAAATTTTGGAGAAAGTATTTTTACGATTTGCTTTTTAGTATATGAATATATAGCCATATTTTGTCCTAAAACACTGTTTTTTAAACCTAGTGGTCTAATAAAAAATCCCAACACGAATCTTGTGAAATAATCTATGCTCCCCCTATTCGTAAATGTTATTATTGCTTTTCCCTTCAGGCTTAGATGGCGCTCAACAAAACTAATAGTTTTCTGCAATTCATCAGGTGGCATATAGGTGGTAACACCCAAAAGAAAAATATAGTCATACTCTTTTAGGGGAAGCTTTAGATCATAACAATGCCCTACAAATCTTCTTTCTGCGGGAATTGAACTGTGTTCCAACATTCCTTCTGTAATGTCCGTGCCAAAATACTCAAACTCTTTTGTTTCTTTTTTAATAAAATCGTAAAGATTTCCTGGGCCAGCACCTATATCGAGAATCGATTTTCCTTCAAAATTCTCGTTTCTTGTAGCTTCGATCATTCTTCCGATAAAGAAATACTGAAAGAAGGGGTTGTTCTTATCGTACCTGGACTTATAATTTTTCGCGATTGAGTTATAAAACTCAACTACCTTTTCTTGTTGTTTTTTCATAAATTCCCATGCAATGAATTAATGTATATGCCTTCTCGAGAATTTTCTATCAAATTAAACGATTACAGGTGCAAAAAAATGTTAGTGAATATGTAAGTATTCTCTTATAGAATTATTAAGATAAATGGGTGAGCCACTTGTTAGCATTATTATTCCTTGTTACAACTCCAATTCAACGCTGCCGCGTGCTCTGGCTTCTGTTCACACTCAGACCTATAAAAACTGGGAATGCATAGTGATCGATGATGGTTCAATACATAAGGCTAGCGAAATCATGGGAGCATTTTCAGATTCACGGTTTAGGTATATTGAGTTGCCAAAAAACAGTGGCAGAGGATTTGTGCGACAGAGGGGACTAGAAGAGGCAAAGGGTAAGTACCTTTGCATGGTGGATTCTGATGATTGGATTTTACCTAGTAAAATCGAGTTCCAGATTAATCATCTAGAGCGAAGATCGGATTTGTCCCTAGTAGCGTGTTCCATGGCCATAGTAGGTAGCAATGACGAGCTCGTTGGACTCAGACATTTTACAAAGTCTAGATCACTAGATATCAGAGCCCCTCTTAAAGGCGTATGGCGTCTCCCAATCCCTCATGCCCCTTCTATGATCCGAATGGAAGTAGCGAAACGCTTTTCGTTTGATTCGACTTTACGAATTGTCGAGGACTTTGACTATCTTTTAAAAATATTACTAAAGCACCCTTTTGGTATTTCTCGGGACGTGGGGTATTGTTATACGGAGTTTGCGACTCTTAATTGGTGGAAACTCGTTAAGAGTAATTTGATGACAATTCTAATTCTCCGAAAGTATTATTCTACCTACCCAGTCAGCGCTCTGATTCATACGCTTCAATGTGTAGGTAAATCTATCATTCATACATTGCTTTTTATTACTGGATTAAATCGTTTGCTGATTAGGTACCGAACGGCTATTTGATTTTTATTTGCAGTTTGCCCCAGCCGCGGACCAGGTGTGGGGAGTTGACGAATAAGGATCCATTGCTGGATTGGAGTTGCGAGTTATGGGGATTAGCCCAGTACCGTCTATATTGGCTAGCCAAAGATTGTAAGAAGCCTCCGGAGCGCCATTCCATACACCCGACAGATTAGTGTTAGAGAAAAAAGAAATCCGCTTACCATCTGGCGAAATTTCTGGTGGTAAACTGTGGTGACCGGCCTTTGTATTTTTTGTTATTGGAACCTTGTTGCTGCCGTCAGAGTCCATCATCCAGATATTAGTAAGAGCCATAGCTTTGTCGGACCCATCGAGCGCCATATCGGACCGAAAAACAATCTTTTTTCCGTCTGGCGTAACAGAAACACTGTAAACCGCAGTATTTATGAGTGCAGTAAGATTCTTTAGGCCCGTGCCATCAGTGTTAATTGTCCAAACATTAAGTTTCTGAGATTTAGGCCCGTTCCATTTACCTGTAAGCGAAGTGCCAGAAATAAAAACCAGTTTCTTACCGTCAGGAAAAAAACTGGAGCCGCGAGTTTCTAGACCCACTATAGCGTTTCTTGTGAGTGGCTTTTTTTCGTTGGTTTCAGTGTTAAGGATCCAAAGGTTTAAGGGACCTGCGGCCTTGCCGTCCGGTATGCCGGTGAGGTCACCTCGGGATAAAAACGCGATTTTGTCCCCTTGTGGAGACATTTTGTCAAAATGTGAATCGTAGTCATCTTTTGTGTTTTGGGTTATGGCGATTGGGTTCTTTCCTGGTTCATCTAACATGAATAGGTTTGGTGAAAGCGAAGGCGTTCCGTCCCACTCTCCGCTGACATCCATGAACGAATCAAAAAATATTTTTGATTTACTGTCAAAGCGAGCGCCACTGTATGAATCTAAACCTTTTGCCTTGGAGTTTTGAGTCAAAAGGGTAAAGTCTTGGTCGTATCTTCTATCTATCATCCAAATATTTGCTGACAGTGATAAATCATCGGTATCGTTACCCATAAGGTTAGCCATAGTGTAGAAAAAGAGATATCTTCCGTTGATAGAGCCACGCGGAATACGACTTGTCTGCCCTCGTGTAAATGTTGTTACAGGTTTTAATATATTACCATCGCTGGTTATGCTCCAGATATTCCAAGTTGCATTGGGCGAGGGAACATTAAAAGTTCCGTTTAAACTTAACTGAGAAGCAAAGAATATCTGCTCGGGTGCAGGTGTACAGTTGTCGACATCAAATGTGCGACTTGGGCCCGCAATGATTTCTGCTTTTTTACCCATTATGGTAATTCCAACTGTGCCAACACCTTTGCATGAGGTTAAAGTAATGGTTGTGGACTTAGTGCCGCTACCAGAGAGTTCTTGTGCGCAAGCTGCAGTGCCCGTCAGGTTTTGTACTACATCGGCGATTTCGAGATTTACTTCTTTAGAGTTATGATGGGCTAGAGTGTAAGTTACGGTACTTGACTCATCGGCAATTAATAGCGAAGGACCACTTAACACCAAAACTGAATTTTGATTTTCAGAGCTATTGTCTGATGTTTCTTGGCTGTCTTTCTTACATGATGTGGTCAGAAGCGCGATAATGGAAACAAGTATCCAAATTCTCAATATTAGACGTCCTTTGTTTGTGAGCTCGATTACATTATATCGGCTCAAAAACACCTGGGCTTAAGTCTAGGGACTTAATCTATTAGTCTAGGGAAAATAGTGAGAGGTTTTTAGTGTCTCAAGTTGAGATTTTTATCGCCAACATTGGGCCCACGCTTTACATTTGTCCTAATAGTAAACTCGTCTCTTCGGAAGACACTTTGCGCCTTTTTTAAGGTAATTCCAGTCATGTCGCCAGGATTCATGCTGCCGATTTTAAGGTCGCCAATAGCAACACGTTTAAGCTTTAAAACGTCAAAACCAACTTTTTCGAACATCTTCCTGACTTGGCGATTTTTGCCCTCAGTAATGACAATTTTGTACCAAGGCTTTTCTTTGCCACCATAAATAATCTTTTCAACATTAGCGGCTTTAACTCTGCCACCGGGAATCGTCACGCCACGGAGCAATTTCTCGAGGTGATTGGCTTCGGGTTCCTTGTCGAGTTTTACCAAATAAGTTCGTGGAATCTCAGCCTTTGGATGCGCCACACTCTGGGCGTATTCACCGTCATTTGTAAGAATCAATAAACCTTCGCTAGCCCAGTCAAGCCGGCCGATAGGAAACACCCTCAGATCAATCTTTTTTTGATTGAGATAGTCACTAATCGTTGGACGGCCTTCAGGATCACTCAAAGTCGTTAAGACATATTTAGGCTTATAAAACATTATGTAAACTTTTAGATCTTCCATTTCTATTGGTTTACCTTGAATAGCAACGTTGTCTTTTTTAGGGAGAACTTGGGTACCCAATTCGTAAACTTTTTTGCCGTTAACAGTAACGTACCCGGATTCAATCATGCGGTCGGCCTTGCGGCGGCTAGTAACACCACAAGAGGAAATATATTTATTTAGTCTCATTCTATTACCTACTATTACCTATACATTTACCTAAAGAACAGGGGTCTGATTACTGATTAGCTCATCTATCAGAGGAGGCGGGGTTTTGTCACTAGGATATTCAGATTTTGGGTCTATATAATACTGTTCCAGGCGTTTAATTGCTGGCCAGACACGGGTATTTACTAAGGGAATGCCGGTCATCATTTCATACTTTTGAAATGAATAATCCCTCATTAGCGATCCATGAGCGAGGGGAGCCGGTCCTGAAATTGTAAAACGTGCAATTAGGGAGTTTGTAAGCCCAATTTGTTGAAGGCAGTCCCGCTTTAATTCGAGCTTAGGGTCGTAATCTAGGTGGAGATCGTCATTCAACGGCTTGAGTAAGCCTTCATAAATATAAAATAGATTTTCAATCGGATTAACCCTCAATCCTTGATCTCCCAAGCGATGTAAAACTAAGGTCAGATTTGGATCACAGACAATTATCGATAGTTCGCCATCGGCTGACTTACCAGTCTCTAAAAAATGGTTTTCTAGTATTTTTAAGGACTGTTTTTCGCCCTCAAGTTTTACCAACTGAAAGTCTTCACAGGGCGCAATTTTCTTAAGATTAAGCAATAATTGTTTGCCCTGTGATCTTATTCGAGTGTTAAAGCTGTCGGTTATAAAAAATATTTCGTGAGACAACTCTTTCTTTCGTTCTTGCCAATATTGATAAGAGAGAGAACGACGAATGAATCGATTAATTATTTCTTCGTTTAACTCTGAAGCGCCATCAAAAAAATTTCGCAAGAAATTAAACAACGAAAGTCGCGCTGCATTAGTCTGCGGATCGAGGCTAAATAGAAACTGAGTAAAATGATGAATTGTTGCCATTTGATAGACAATATAAACGATTGGTTTTAGTGTCTAGCGAAAAGGTACTTCTTCAAGGAGAGAATTAAAAATGAGCCGAGAATTAAATCCTGATATTTTTTTCAAAAAACCAATACATGAGCCATTTGGCAAATTTACTGATGAAACAGATCTTTTGAGGAGGGTAAATAGTTTCGAATCATGTATTGAGGGTGTGGCCACTCGAGTTCAGAGTTTAGAGGCCAAATTGGAACAATTAAGCAAAACTTTGACAGCAAAGGTAGACCGTGTACCGCCAATTATTTCTCATATGCAAGCTTTAGTGCATTCCACACAATCAGAGGTGGCAGAAAAAATGGCCCTTGTGCAATCTAGGCTATGTGAAAGAAGAATATCAGAGACGAGGGTAGAGGCTAATCTTGATTCGACGAGAAATACGGTAGCAAGTTTAGAAACTAGGTTGCAACATATGCAACGGTCTCTTGTCGAAGTAGATAGAATGATGAAAAGATTTACAGCAGAGTTAAATTTGGTCCGTTTGTCTAGACAATAGTCTGGACGCTTGCCAGCTCGATAATTGACCAAGATTGGTCTTCAGTGCCATACTTCTAAGTATGAAAACAAAAACTATTTTTTTATTAGTGTCGTTATTTTTTGCCTCTTTTAACGCAAATGCCTTTGTAGTGGATGTGAACGGTCTGTATTTTACCGACAAGCTCGCACAGACGGCCGATATGACCAGCAGCAAGATGATGGCCGATGCCTCAATTGGACTTGGATTAGTTCAAGATGAATGGTTTTTGATTGGTCTGTCTTTCTTGTCTGGCAATTTTACTGACGAAGCTGGTGGCGTAACGACTAAATGGACAAGTAACGACCTTGGACTAAGGCTTTTCGTTTTTCTAGACAGAATTAAAAACTGGGGGCTAGGGGTAGATTACAATGTAGACGCCCGCGGCAAACTTGTGGTGGGAACTAACACGGAATATTGGCGCGGCTCCAGCTATAAAATTGATTTTGGTTACACGCCCCTTTTGTTTCACAAAGTCTATTTTGGTGTGCGTGTGAATTACTATGTGTCGAACTACGATCAAAGTTCAACAGACAACGTTACTTTTGTTGCTGAAAAGAACACACGCTCAATGCTCTATCCTTCCCTATACTTGGGCCTTAGGTATTAGAGGATTAGTAGGACAGGTTCATGAAGTATAGATCAGATATTGATGGTCTGAGGGCCGTTGCTGTACTTCCCGTACTTTTTTTTCACGCTAACTTTTCTTTATTTTCCGGCGGATTTGTTGGCGTGGACGTGTTCTTTGTTATTTCAGGATTCCTGATTACTTCAATTATATTTAACGAGCAAGAATCCGGGCATTTCTCAATCCGTTCCTTTTACGAACGGCGAATTCGTCGAATACTGCCCATTTTTCTCTTGGTCACGTTTGCTACATTCGCCGCCTCCTACTTTATTTTTCTGCCATCAAGTTTTAAATTCCTAGGTCAAACAATGGTGGCTTCAGCATTTTTTGGGTCAAATATTTTATTTTGGAAAAAGACAGATTATTTCGCAAATCTTGCTGAAGATAATCCACTCCTTCATACATGGTCACTTTCAGTGGAGGAGCAATTTTATGTTTTCTTTCCGATCGCTTTGCTCTTAATTCGCAAGTTTGTTGGTCGTTATGTTTCTCATTCTTTAGTACTCCTTACCCTATGCTCGTTTGCATTGAGCATTTATCTCGTGAATCGAGATCCTGTAAGTGCATTTTATCTGGCGCCAAATAGAGCCTGGGAGATATTATTGGGGTCGTTGTTGGCTGTCGGAAGACTCCCTCAAATAAAGGGCATGTCCAGAGATTTCTTGTCTGTTTTAGGTATTGGATTATTGTCGTTAAGTATATTTAGCTATGACGCGGAAACTCCTTTTCCAGGCCTGGCTGCGCTGGCGCCTTGTCTTGGCACAGCGCTAATAATTTACTGTGGTTCCGGCGGACTAACGACAACAGTAAATAAATTATTAGGTTTTAGGCCGCTTGTGTACATCGGAAAAATTTCCTATTCCCTCTACCTCTGGCACTGGCCGGTACTAATACTCGCACGGTACTGGAATATTTATGAGTTGACGAAGAATGAAACGATCCTACTACTACTGTTTTCGGCATTACTGTCTGTGACGACGTACACATTTCTTGAACAACCTGTAAGAAGGCGACTTTTATTAAAAACCCAAAGCCATGTCTTTCTTTTTGCGGGTGGACTAAGCCTGGCCTCAGTTTTAGTGGGACTGTTTCTTCATTTTTCTAATGGCTGGCCCGAAAGGTTTTCTCATTTGCCTCAGCAGGTAGTGGCGCCGGATCCAAACACTCAGTGGCGTTACCCCAAAGATTGCGGGAACTACCAAACGGAAATAGACGCCAACAAAACATTGTCAATATGTAAATTAGGAAGCGAGGATAAAAAAGCGGTGCTTTTTTGGGGTGACTCGCACGCCGAACAAATTTACCCGGCCGTTGAACAAGTCGCTCAAACTAATAGGGAGGTAAAATTTCTCTTTGCAACTTCCCCAGGGTGTCCTCCAACTGTTAGTATGAATAGAAAAAAGAAAGGATTTTATTGTAATAATTTTGGTTCTGAAGTTCTAAAATTAGCTTTGGCAAGCGACATTAAAACCGTAAATCTGATTATGTCCTCCTTCTATTTTATAGATTCAAAAAGTGATGTTCACCTTTGTAAAATCCAGTTAAATGGAGAATGCACAAATTTTGCGGATCAGTCAGCCGCACTTGCGTTTTATATTAATTCGTTGAAAGACTTGGTGAATAAACTTAAGTCCGAAGGAAAACGTGTTAATTTATTTTTGCCTTTTCCTGTCTATGAGGTTGGTGTTTCGAAAATTTTAATAAAGAACCTAATTTATGGGAAGGAAATTGACTACGACCGGCTTAAGGAGATTTCTAGCAAGCCACTGAGAGAGGCACTTATTAATCTCAGTAAAGAAACTGGTGTAGATATTATTGATCCACGTAAAGCGCTTTGCTCAGATAATAAATGTAAAATTGGAATAAATGGAATTACTTATTACAAGGATCCTGGGCACTTAAATATTTTGGGTTCATCAGAGCTGCTAGAAGTACTTAAGTATGCTCTATAAACTAACTAGTAATTCTAAATTCAATGTCGGGATTCTGCTTTTGAAGCCAGCGTAAGTCCCACTCTTCGTTGAACAGTAGGACTGGATTCTCTTGGACGTCGTGGTAAATTTTTACGTTACCGTTAATACTACCCGTGACAGCCTTGCCTAAGGTATCTTTTGGCCAACGGGCTAATTGATAAGGCAATCGCTCAAACTGAACCGCCAACCCATATTCGTCCTTTAATCGATATAATAAAACGTCAAACTGCAGCAGCCCCACTACGCCTAGTACGGGATCTTGCTTCCCGACAAGGGGGTCATAAAAAAACTGTATGGCGCCTTCGTCAACTAATTGCTGTAGGCCTTTTTCTAGTTGTTTTCTTTTAAGTGCATCCTTTACTAAGACTCTACCAAAATGCTCTGGAGAAAACCGGGGAATATCCTGGAAAGGTGAAATTTTTCCCGTCGAAAGTGTATCGCCAATTTGAAGATTACCAGAGTCATTGATTCCGATTATGTCTCCCGCATAGGCCAAATCAACGGTTTCTCGCTCCTGTGCCAAAAACTGATTGGCGTAGGATAAACGAAGTTCCTTTTGGCTACGCAGATTTGTAACCTTCATGCCGCGCTCAAATTGGCCCGAGCACACACGTATAAAAGAAACGCGATCCCGGTGCCTACGGTCCATATTGGCTTGAATTTTAAAAACAAAACCTGAAAAATGCTCGTCGGCTGGCAAAACAATATGGGTCAAGGTTTCGCGAGGCTGAGGGGGAGGAGAGTATTTTGTAAATAGAGATAAAAACAAATCTACACCCCAATTATTTTTAGCACTTCCAAAAGTCATGGGGCTGAGCTTGCCACTTAAAAAAAGATTCTGATCAAACTCTCCGGTGATTCCTTGTAATAGGGTGAGTTCTTCGACAAAGGTCTCAAAGAGTTCAGTGCCAACAAGTTTTTCAATTTTTTTATCGTCATAGTCAGTCACTGAAACAATCTTGGGTTCGACCTTACCTTTTTCATAAAGGTATATTTTTTTGCTGAGGCGGTGGTAAAGACCTCTAAATAGCCCCCCCATGCCGATCGGCCACATGATAGGGTAACACGCCATTTGTAGAGTATTTTCCACATCATCAATTAACTCCAACGGATTCTTACCTTCGCGATCCATTTTATTAGCAAAAGTAAAAATCGGCATTTTGCGCATTCGACAGACTTCATAAAGTTTTCTTGTTTGAGCCTCCACTCCCTTTGCGGCATCAATCAACATTGTAGCGCAGTCAGCGGCAATCAATGTTCGATAGGTGTCTTCTCCGAAGTCTTTGTGGCCGGGAGTATCGAGCAAGTTAAATCTCAAACCTTCATAGTCAAACTGCATAACACTAGACGTAATCGACACGCCTCTCTCTTGCTCCATTTTCATCCAGTCAGAAGTTGCTGCCTTTGTGCCAGCCTTACCACGAACTTCGCCGACCACATTAATGGCGCCGCAATTATACAGAATTTTTTCAGTAATTGTAGTTTTGCCGGCATCGGGGTGAGAGATAATAGCAAAGGTACGTCGTTTTGAGATTTCGGTTTCAAACTTAGTCATTATGTGAGCTAAGACTAATGATTTATTGCATATCGGTCAATGATTAGCTGGCGCGTGGAAGCTGGGTAATTTCAACGGCTCCCGAAGCCTCAATTGTGGCTAACTTATGGAAAGCCTCGGCATCCTTTGAGTCAGAGTAGAAGTTAAGTCCTGATGGAGTTTTATCACCGGTCTTAATAAGCTTGTAATTTGATAGCAGATCATGAAAGGCGAGTGCAATGGCGGCTTCATTTTTCTTTTGACCCAATCCTTTTTTCGCTAATGCTACAATGGTGTAAGAACCAACTAGTTTAAAGTTTCCGTCAGGAAACAGCGCAGTTAAAAATACCGCAAAAGAATTCACAAAGTTATCCACCGAAAGTAGGCCCCTTTGTTGGATTTCCTTGTAGTAAGGAAGGAGATCAAAACTTACGCCAAAAAAATTTCTGGGGTCAAAATAGAGTTTATTGGTAAATTCGATATATTTGTGCATAAGAGTTCGACTGTAGACAGAGACCTGTTTGGCGAGTCTAAAATAAGTGTAATAAACTGCACCCAATACTCCAAGTAGACCCATGGTTGATATCACCGTTGCCGATAATATCAGATGGGTCTCACTAAGTTCAGAAATAAACCAAGCCGTAAAACAGCTGTATATAATTGCCACACCTATAACTATCAGAGATCTCGAAACGGAAAACCCTAATTTTTGTAGTTTGTGATGTAGGTGCTCGTGGTCACCTTTAAAAATTGATGTTCCCGAGCGCAATCTTCTAAAAATCGCAAGGCAGGCATCGATTTCAGGAAAGGCAAATAAGAATAGTGGAATAAGCACGTAGGCCTTACTGGCCATGGGAGGCACGAGATGCGCGGCCAAAGCGCTAGTAGCGAATCCCAAGAATGTGCTGCCACTATCACCCAAATAGATTTTAGCAGGTGGCAGGTTATAAAGAGCAAACCCAAAACAAGCGCCAGCTAAAGCCATAGCCGCGTAGGAGGACTCAGTATTTTTTGTAAGTAAAACTAAAGTAATTAATATCATGGTAGAAGTCAGACTTGCTTCTCCATCCATTCCGTCAATAAAATTAAAGGCATTAATTATTCCGACCATCCAAAAACCGGTCAAGATAAACGCCAAAGTTCTCGCCATGCCCAGTTTCTCGAGCATTAAGCCGTCATCGGGGGTGAATCCCAACCATAGAGTTACAGCAATAATTTGCGCGATAAATTTTGGCTGCGAGGGAAGTTCCCAAATGTCGTCAATGATGCCCGTAATTACTATGGGTAAACCACATAATAAAAGTTTGCCGGCAAAGGAGGCATCGATGGAGAGAGCCGCCACTATAAAGGCAATAAATATGCTTAAGCCTCCAAGAAGTGGAGTTCTGATGTCGTTTTTTCTGCGAAAATCTATTTTTGATAATATTTTAAATTTTCTACACAAATAAATAATGAGTGGCACGACCAGTGCGCTAGTGGCGGTGGCGACAACAAACGAAATTACATATTTAGAAACAGGTAGCCCCAGCATAGTGTCCCTTTATTATACAACTTACTTATCGACCAATTGGGATTGTTTCTAGAGTGAGTATCTTGGTCTAGCTCGACTTTTGTGCCTTTGGTGTTGAAAGATACCAGGCAAAACATTCTTTTAATCCCTCACCAATTTTTACTTTAGGTTCATAGCCCAGAAACTGTTTCGCGTTAGAAATGTCAGCCAAGGAATGCTTTACGTCGCCTGCTCGAAAATCTTGGTAAGTGGCCTTGGCATTTTTAACGTTAGGATTAATTGAAACTAACAAGTCTTTTAGAATTCTATATAATTCATTTAAAGTTGTTCGATCGCCACAGGCGATATTAAAAATCTTGGGAGCATTTGTTTTAGTTTGACCTGCGGCAGCCAAAATATTTGCCTGCACTACATTTTTTACGTAACAAAAGTCGCGACTAGTTTCGCCATCACCATTAATTAGTACGGTTTGTTCTCCCGCCAAAGCATCAATCCACTTGGGTATCACTGCTGCGTAAGGCCCATTTGGTGACTGTCTCGCACCAAAAACATTAAAGTACCTTAACCCAATTGCACGAAAACCATAATTTAGATTAAAAACGTCTGCATATTGCTCATCTATTTTTTTGCTTACGGCATAGGGAGAGAGGCAGTTTCCGATGCGCTCTTCCACTTTAGGTAGCTCTGGGTGATCGCCGTATACGGCACTGGATGAGGCATAAACAAAACCCTTAACTCTCACATTTTTTGCAAACTCAATGACATTAAGAAATCCAGTTACATTGTGATGATTTGTCGCAATCGGATTTTCAATAGATCTAGGAACAGATCCCAGCGCGGCCTGATGAAGGACAAATTCAGGTCTTAAAGCAAAGACCTTTTTGCAGTCTTCTATGGAGGTAATGTCGCCTTTGAAAAAACTAAAATTTTTCCATTGTTTGGCAGAAACCAATGATTTAACTTCGTCTAAATTGGATTCAAATCCTGTTATAAAGTTGTCTAGCCCGATTACTTTTTGATTTAATTTTAATAGTTCCTCGAGTAGATGAGAACCGATAAATCCGGCAACGCCGGTGACTAGCCAAAGACGTGGTGAATCCTCGAGGTTTTTGCAAACGCTCGAAAAATTTTCATTATTCATTAACTTGCCTTTTTATTATGGTAGCCGTAGCCATAGCCGTATCCATAGTTAAACCCGCTATCAACAAGATTTAACACTCCTACCATCGGGTGTTTCTTGCCGGCCTGAAGTCCTTCGATTGCCAGTTGGACATCTTCTCTAAAAGTAATTTCGTAAGCAGTGACCATTAGGATAACATCCACTTGAGGCGCTATGAGCGCAGGGTCACAGGCGGCGAGCACTGGGGGCGAGTCAATAAAGATATATTCGTAATTGGCCTTTTGCGCCTCAATAAAATCTCTTAGAGACTGGGACTCCAACACTTCGGTAGGGTTTTCGATTCCGGGATTACAAACCAGGACGTCAAAATATTTAGTTACAGATATAATATAGTCTTCAAATTTAGTTTTTGTTTTTACCGCAGTCTCAATTCCCTTTGCACGATTAAATTCTTTTAGTACTGTGTTTACCGATGAATTCCTGAGATCTAGATCTATTAATAGTGTTTTTACTTCGCCTTTGCCAAGGGACGCAGCCAGGTTAGTTGAGATGAAAGTTTTCCCATTGGCCTCGGTGGGGCTAGTTACTAAAACCACCTTGCCATTTTTGTTATCTGGAAAGGTCGTAGACATAAATGAACTTAGACGTAGTCTCATGTATCTAAAAATGTCTGCCCCTTGCGAATTGGGCTTGTCCATGACAATGAGCTCGCTGGGTTTTTTTAGATGATTCATGCCAAGAGTTTTTTGCAACTTACCAATGTGGGGCATTAATTTGTTCAACTGTTGGGATACAGCTTTCGGTGCTATCCTATCAATCCTTCTAAATACAGAGGGTGCGACTTTTCCGAATCGACTGAACATATTATCAATATTTCTATTTATGACTCGGTCAAGACTCTTGCCAAGGAACGAAGTCACAGGGGCGGCTAGGCCTGGCACAATCGGAACTTCTCCGATAACAGTAATTCCTTCATTTTGCAGTTCTTTAAAGCTTCGGACTGTGTGAATGAAAGTGTTCTTGAGCACCAACAGAGCTAATGCAAAGAGCAGGCCTGCAAGCGCAGCCACAATAAAACGAATTTTTGCTGATAATCCAATAGGCGTGGTGGACGGTAGGGCTGTTGATATTTTTTGTAAATCATTTGTGATACCAGCTTCCATTATCTCGACTTCTTGAAGTTTTTGTTGGAGGCCAAGATAGAGGTCGCTGCCGATTTGAATCTGTCGCTGTAAATCTTCAAACTTTCGTAAAACGTCGGGTAGCTTTGCTATTTCTCGCTTTTGGATTTGAATTGAATTGGCCAGATTAATTTCTTCATTTTTAAAACGTTTTTGATCCCCTTTGAGCTTTACTAGCGACTGCTCAAGGGATTTTAAATACTCCATGGGCTGAATAAAAGAAATTCCGCCCATTTTATCTCGCTCTTCTAAAAACTTTTGATAGTTGCCCGAGATTTCGTCAAGTTCTGTTTGAATTTCGATTTTCTGTTGGTCAAAATCCGGGGAGCTTTGATCGCTAACTAGAGCTCGTTGATATTGTAAGAGTTCCATTCGATGCTGTAATTGAGACAGATAGAGATCCGAATTAGACATTTTAGGGTTAGTGAGATTTTCTTTAATCTTTTTTAACTCTTCCTGTGTTTGTAAGATTACATTATCGCCGGTTTTTATCTGGCGTTTTAGTGCCTGAAGCTTCGTTTGGTCATCAGTATATCTTAGGTATTCTTCTTTTTTGAAACTAATCGTAGAGGTGGCTTCAGTTTGTTTTTGTAAAATAACTCTACTTGCCTCTAGTTTCTCCAGGGTTAGTTTTCGCTCAGATGTCTGATTTGCGACAAAATCTTTTAGTCTTCTGACGTTTTCTTTAAGTTTCTCTAGATTTTGTTTTTCTAAAACATAGGCTGCAACATTTGCTAGGTTAGCCGAAGCAGAAGGCGAGTTTGTTTTAACTTGTAATATAATCATATTAGCGTCGAAGTTCGCAGTAGCTATGATTGGGGCGCCCAGATAGCCCGCAAGTTCAGTCCACTCCGGTCTTTTGTAGATTTTCTCAAAAGAACGGTCGGCTTTTAAAGATCCATACAGCCAGTTTAAAATTTCGTTATGGCGAGTCTTTGGTATGAAAGGCGTAAGTGGATAGCGCTTTTTAATGTACTCCTTTAAGAGAGTATTAAGAAACTGCGTAGACTTAGTTTCTTCTATGAGGGCATTTGCCTGTTGATAGGACTTGTCGTGACCTTGAAAACGATCGATTAGTGGCGTTAATCCGATTGGGTCATTTTTGATTTCAATTCTTAACCGCACTTCAGACAAAAATAAGGGCGTGCTAAAGAAAAAGTTGTAAGCTTGAGAGACACCCATAGCAGCGACAATACAAATTAAGATAAATCTCTTATTTGCTAAAAGGACTCTAATAATTTTGCGGGGATTGATGAATATATAGTCTCCATCATCTATTCCGCTGTGGGCTAAGGCGCGACTTGCCCGTCCTCGATCAATCATTAAACAACTCTCCTTAGATGCTAAATCGGCGATATTTCTCAACTTCTTAGCTAGACCTAAGTGGGGTTTTATATTTAGCGTATATAAAAGCTACGCACTTAGTTGAAAAAGGGGGGGACCGATCCTCAAACACTAATAAAATGGAATTGGTAAATTTCTTTGCTTGTGTCCTAGATCAAAGCCTAGTCTAGAAAAGGTCCAGAATCATTTTCTTGAGTCAATACTAAGGATTATTTTGTTTCAGAATAAGATGTTTTTCGCACAGATACAAAAATTTTTCGAGGTAGGTTTTCCAGGTAAAGTTTTTAAGTACACGATCTCTTGCCAGCAATCCTTGAGAGGTCAATTCATCCGGGTTCGCAATAAATCTTTTTAGGTATTGTAAAAGTTGTTGGGTGTCCTTTTCTAGAATCAGCCAGCCACCACAAGCATGTTCGACAGCATCTGGAATGCCACCTGATTTCGTGCCAACAACCGGCGTGCCACAAGCTTGCGCCTCCAGAAATACCAGGCCAAAGCCCTCGACATTCTGTTCGGACTTCTCCTGCCAAGAACAAAGTAAAAATAAGTCACTGGCTTGATAAAATTCTACTAACTTATTATCTGTTAAAGAGCCCAAAAATTTAACTTGAGACTCAAGTTTAAGAACTTTCACTTTTTCAACTAATGACTTCAAGTACGGACCAGTGCCTGCCACCAGGTACTGAATTTTTTCTTTTTCTTGCAACGTCAATAAAGAGATGGCCTCTATTATGGTTTCGACTCCTTTGTAGCGATGTAGTCTTGCCACGGTAAACAAAGTAACTTTATTAGTAAGTTTGAGCAGAGCTTTAGCGAGTTTTTTATCTGTCGGCAAAAACCTCTGGACATCTACCGCCAATGGGAGAGCCTCAACGGTACATTGCGGACTAATTTCTTTTGCCAGTGTTGCGGTAAAACGACTATTTGCAATTACCAGATCAGATTTAGCCAAAACCCATCTTGAAAAAATGTTCCAAAAAAAACGCTTTATTTTCGACTTTGCAGGTAAAATTTCGGTTCCGTGCGCTAAGATCACGACCTTATGCTTGCGACTCAGTAATGCGATCAGTCCCTCAGGATACCAGGTCGCGCAAATTATTATCGATGCGGGCAACTGGCGTAAATATCTGTAGGCTCTCCACTCCTTAATTGGGCGGGTACTTGTGAGTCTCAAAGTGCGGATGGTTTCACAGCTAGGGTCAATAGATAATCCAGCAAAATTTTCAGTAAGTACAATCAATCCATTGGGATAAGTAAATGACAATTGCTTTGCTAGTTCATGGCAAAGGCGAGAAATGCCACCTGATAGTGGGGGGAAATCAAATGATAAAAGAACTATCGTTTTCATTGTCTAAGGTCCAGCTTAGTGAGTTTTTTAGTTTGAGTCACTATTCTTCTATTTACTAGATGATGGCAAATTCCGAAAAGTATATCAATATGGCTCAGACTAACACTTCGACGCTAGCATATGTTGTGAACAATCCCGCGTTTTTTTTGTCACATCGTCTAGAGTTGGCTAAAAAAGCTCAGCAGCGGGGATATCGGGTAGTGGTTTTTGCCCCAAAGTCTCCTGAAATTATGGAGATTTCAAGGCATGGTTTTGAGGTAGAAGAGTTAAGGTTAAACCGAAAAAGCCTTAATCCATTCTCAGAGCTAATGACTCTATTCGATTTATTTATAAAAATTAAAAAGTGGCGACCGCATGTCATACACGGGATATCAGTGAAGCCGGTAATCTACTCCTCATTGATTGGTATCTTTTTTCCCGACTCTTACTTTGTTCACACTATTACCGGACTTGGCTTTTCGTTTACTAGATCGGGAGTGGTGGGTGCCGCTTTACGAAGGCTCATAGGCTTACTTTTTAAAATTTCATTTTCAAAAGACAATTTGAAAGTGATTTTTCAAAACTATGAAGATCAAAAGCTGTTTTTAGAAAGAGGTTGGGTCAAAGAATCAAAGACTGTGGTTATTCGAGGCTCGGGGGTAGACATCAATAAATTTCAGATTAGTCCGCTACCGCCAGGATTGACAGTAATTTTATTTCCTTCACGAATGGTTAAGGATAAAGGACTTTTTGAACTAGTAGACGCCTGTAAACGTTTGTACCAACAGGGTGAAAAATTTAAACTTGTGTTAGCGGGTTCAATTGATTCAAATAGTAGAGCTGAAATTTCTGAACAACAAATTAATAACTGGATCAGTCTAGGATTTGTCGAGTGGTTGGGTTTTCAATCGGACATGAATAAAATTTATCGTTCAAGTCACATCGTGTGTTTGCCTTCATACCGTGAGGGACTTTCTTTGGCTCTATTAGAAGCCGCAGCCTGTGGTCGACCGATTGTTACGACTGACGAACCCGGATGTCGCGACGTGGTTATTCCCAATGCTTCTGGTCTTATTGTGCCCGCCCGAGAAGTTACGCCTTTAAAAGATGCGCTAAAAACTCTACTTAATAGCCGAGAAAAACTTGAGGCAATGGGCCTAGTGGGGCGCACTTTAGTGACAGAAAATTATTCTCTCGATCGTGTGATTTCGGCGACGTTGGAACTTTACCCCCCGTCAAAAACCGACTTTAGGAAGGCTGTTTAAAGCATGAGTTTACCGCCAGTAAGTATTGTCATTCCCACTCTAAATCGTGAGTCATGTTTGATGGATACTTTAGATGATCTATTGAAACAAGAGCACGGTGGACTAGAGATAGTTATTGTGGATCAGTCTGAACAAGTCTCCGACAAGGTCATTAAATTTATTGAAAACCATGATAAACAAAATATAACACTAAAATATTTTTTAGTAAATTTTAAAGGATTACCGCGAGCCAGAAATTTTGGGTGGCAAATTTGCTCCCATGAGTTTATTATTTTTATAGATGATGATGTAAAAATACCAACTGACTTTGTAACGAAACATTGCATTGAATTAGCGGCACCTCGGGTGGCGCTTGTGGCCGGGGGCATAGATGAGGCCCACCGTCATGAAAATAAAAATCCTACTCGTACCGGAAAATTTAACTATTGGACGGCCACACCACACCGAGATTTTAACTCAAAGGTTCGACAAGAAGTGCTGCAGGCACCGGGGGGAAATTTTTCTGTTAAGCAAGGTATAATCAGGCGGGTTGGCGGATTTGATGAGGGCCTGGGCATTGGAGCCGCGCTTTACGAAGAAACAGATTTTTGCTTAAGAGTAAAGAGATTAGA
The DNA here is from genome assembly GCA_034439715.1 of Pseudomonadota bacterium. Lineage (GTDB taxonomy): Bacteria > Bdellovibrionota > Bdellovibrionia > Bdellovibrionales > SG-bin7 > JAWXAY01. The sequence goes on along the minus strand of JAWXAY010000029.1, from coordinate 17,342 downwards.
AAAAGTGATTATTTTTAGCCCAGATGCCAGACTTATACATTTGGCCTTCTCAACAGGTGGTTGTCGAGTTCCCGAAGTACCCAATTATGTATGGTCCCTCGCCCGCAATCGTACCACAATAATTTTGAGACATTTGTCTTGGTTTCATTTTTTCACAGCGTTTGTGCGATTAGGACTGCTAATCGGATCATATACAAAATCTTCGCGAAACCTAATGACTCTGCTGCAAGGGATAAGAGGTATAGTAGAGGGAGTAGCATTGGCTCATTCTGCTGTAAAGCTGACTCCATTTTCGGTAACTAATGTAGTTATGCAGAAAGTCAGTGCAAGATTTAATAAGTTTGCTGTATGACTTAGGTCCCGCAAGGTTTACCTTCTCGAGTAACATGCTATACAATTATGTGTATGAGTAGTGGTGATTTTTGAAATCGTATTGGCTTTGGCTTTTTTTACTGCCGACGCTTTTTCTTCCAAACTTTGGGTATTTTGATACCGGCTTGGGAGTTCTAGAGACCGGCGACATAATGGCAATTCCCATATTGGCCCTTTTGATTATTGATCCTACAAAAAATCGAAAATATATTTATATGGATTATATTCTCAGGCCAGGACTCGCTTTTGTTTTTTGGTCAGTGCTTGGCGTGTTGTTAATTTATTTTTCTTATCAATATAGTAAGCCTAATGCCATCGTGAGTTTTAGTTTGTTAAAAATTGGAAAATTCGCAATGTATGCTGCCATTCCCGTTATAATTTCAAGAAAGCTGCAGTTCGAATCAATTCGGAATGATTTTGATTGGATGATTTTGGGAGCCTGTTTGATACTGGGAGCCTCCACAATTTTGTCCCCCGGCCACCCCAGTCTAAAAACCGAAGCGACTATCGATTTTTATTACAAAGCTTTAAATCTAGTAAGCAATGTTTTGGCTATTTTTATAATCTTTCTGACCGGATTGTTAGTTGTAGGTTATGGTGCTCCCCGGTGGAGGCAGGCTGTAAAGTTTAGTCTAATTATTATTTTAGTTGGATTTTCTTTCACCAAAGGTCGAGGGGGCTGGCTTGCTGCAGTCTCTGGTTTTGTTTACCTTGCCTATGCCCGAGGATTATTAAGAGCTCGGGTTCTTGTGGGAATATTCGCTTGCTTAATTGCATTAGGGGGTCTTTTTATTTTTAACGAAGAATTCAGATTGGAGGTTTCTAGGTTAATTATTTCACCTAGTGAGTCTGCCAATTCTTCTCAAATTCAAGTTAGCGACGGCGAAAGAGTGATGACTTGGATGAATGAGATTGTTAAATTTCCCAATGCTCCCATTTTTGGTACGGGTTTTCATCATAGAGGTGGCATGACGGGTCTTTGGTGGACAGGTAGTCATAATTTCTGGCTTCAAATATTTTTGGAAACAGGACTTATTGGAGGAGGCCTTGTGATTTTGATTTTCTCAAGGATGTGGCGACATGCCAATGGCGAAGAGTCTAAAAAAATTGGAATTTCAATTCCATTAAAGGCGGCTCTTGTGACAGCCTTTGTTGGGGGATTAGGTGGTGAGTATTTTTACGGAGGAATGGGGCTATTGGCAATTCTACTTTGTTATGCGCCCGTCGGCGCTCACTCAGTACTTAGGCACCACTCTACAACCCAAATCTAGGTTCAGTTAGCTCGTTCAATTGCCTGAACTGCTAAAACTATTCCAAGTACAGCGCCAACGATCGAAGTAATCAGAGCTGACTTCTCAAGAATTCGACTCTCTGGAATATCTACAATGTCTTTGTCATAAAGTGTAGGCATCGGGCCAGAGCTCGAAACTATTTTTTTGAAATCGATTTGCAGTATTTCAATCTGCTCTTTAGTTTTCTGCCTTCTGATTGTAATTTCATCAAGCTGAGCATTTGTCTCAGCTCCTCCAGCAAAAGCGATAAGTTGGGCGAGAGTCGTGTCGATAGGCACATGATACACACCCGAATTCATGACTCCGCTAATTATGTTTACTGTGATGAGGGGTTTACCCTCGTCTTTGCCAACATAAAACTCTTGGCCACCTCGACTACCAGGTAGTCCGCCCGAAAGCATCTGCGCTATTCCAACTTGTTCGAAACTAAAAATAAGACAAAGTGTAGATATTAGAATTATTCTCATAGCTTAAGCCTAAATATTTTTGGTTAATTAGACAACTAGACCTAGTCTTTATTTATAAGCGGGTATTCCAGTGACATATTCACCCAAGATAAGGCGATGGATGTCTTCGGTGCCTTCATAGGTATTAACGCTTTCTAGATTCAGAATGTGGCGGCCGCATTGATACTCATGTGTAATACCTGATGCTCCCAAAATATCACGCGTGACTCGAGCTATGTTAAGCGCCATTGCCGTATTATTCATTTTAGCCATAGAGATTTGTTGGGGAATGGCTTTACCCGCATCCTTTAGCCGGCCAAGACGTAGGGCTAGCAGTTGCCCTTTGGTGATTTCGGTGAACATGTTAGCGAGTTTAGCTTGCACCAACTGAAAGCTGGCAATCGGTTTATCAAACTGAATACGAGTCTTTGAATAACGAAGTGCCTCGTCAAAGCAAGCCATGGCAGCACCCAGCACTCCCCACGAAATTCCAAAGCGGGCATTGTTAAGACAAGAAAATGGCCCCTTCAGTCCCTGCACATTTAATAAATGTGTTGCTGGCACCCGGCAGTCTTGAAAATGAAGTTCTGAGGTCACCGATGCACGTAAACTAAATTTTTTGTGAATGTCTCGCGTGGTAAACCCTTTTGTACCTTTCTCAACAATAAAACCGCAAATTTTACCTTCGTCATTTTTGGCCCATACAATTGCGAGATCGGCAATGCCGCCGCTGGTAATCCAAGATTTAGCACCATTAAGAATATAATGGTTTCCATCTTTTTTTGCGCGAGTAACCATCCCGCCTGGGTTAGAACCAAAATCGGGTTCAGTTAAGCCAAAGCAGCCGATAAGTTCACCCTTTGCCATTTTAGGAAGGTATTTTTGTTTAAGTTCTTCAGACGCGTAAGAAAAAATTGGAAACATACATAAAGCGCCCTGCACACTCACCACACTCCGAATGCCGCTATCGCCGCGCTCAAGCTCTTGCATAATTAAACCATAGCTTGTGTAATTTAAACCCGCGCAATCATAGCCCTGGATGGTTGAACCAAAAGTACCTAGTTCAGCTAATTTAGGGATTAAACTTTTCGGGAAAGTGTCCTTCATAAAATTTTCGTCAATGATAGGTATGATTTCTTTAGAAACAAAATCGCGAACTGTGTCGCGAATTTGTTTTTCTTCCTCACTGAGAAGTTCGTCGATGTTGTAAAAATCAATTGCGGTATAGGGTTTCATGGGTTTCTCCGTTAAAGTTTATCTACTATTATGGCGAACCGTTGGGCCCCGTCAAGCTCTTGGGCAAGAAGACATTGCTGACAGCGGGTCCAAATCCCCACATATCGCCTGAAAGAAACACACGCGTACCTTCAGGAATTTTCTCAAATAGGCTTGGCGCATAAAACATTTGAATGTCGTTAAAAGAATAGCCCAATAGATAAAGAAGTGTCGGAAAAATCTGTTCAGCTGAAGTTCGATTTTTATTTTCTGGAAGATACAAGGATTCTATAAGTTTTCGGTTGGCGCTATTAAATCCCATGACCATGATCGGTACGCTAGCTTGGGTCCAGCTAATATTATATGTACGATTGTGTGTCCCAGGGATGCCATTTTCTAATATTGATTGCCCGTGATCAGAAGTATATACCACAATGATGTCGCGATCTTTCAAACGCAAAAAGAGCTCCTTAAAAAACTGGTCAACTCCCCAGCGGAGAGAATTATAGTAACTATTTAAGAGTGCGGCTTGGTCATCGGCATTCGATTCTTTGTAGGTGGGCTTAAAAATGGTTTTTTCAATCGGGTAAGTCGAATCATAATCAAAATGGGATCCTCTCTTGTTTACCCAAGTAAAAGAATAAGTAGCCTTTTTTGTAATATCATCTAGTTTATCTATCACGATGCGGTCGTAAAGATAGGGACGAACTGAAGGCATTTCACTCAACAAATCAATAGTATCAATTCCATTGAACTCAAACTTTTGTTTTTGCGGACCAAAACTAGTTTGGGCCCACAAAAAAGTTCTTGTTGGAGTTTGTGAATTTGCGTAATCAAAAATCAGCGGCATTCGTCGAGATTTTTGCTTCTTGTCTGGCAGGTCCCGCATTTTCATTCCTGTTAGTACGCCATAGTTCGATGATGAGCTGGAATTACTTAAACTCGACGCTACGCCAAAGTTTAATAGAAGTCCCGCTTGTTGTTTAAGGAAAGGAGTTGTTTCAACATTGTAGCCATTTATACTCATAAGGTCTGCACGCACGGATTCATCCATGATCATAATAATATGGCGAGCTCGTGGTACATTTTGTGTCGGCTCAATATAAAGTTTATCTCTGGGGCCGATGTAGGGTCGATTAAAAAAATTCAAACCAACTATGAACGCTGGCTGTAAATAGCGTGGAAAGGCTCTTACATGAGACCCGGCAGAACGGACAGTCAAAAATGTTCCAGCAAAAACTCCCAATAAGGCGAGACTCAACCAACGAAACGAAACCTTTTCAACTTTTTTTCGAATTAAGATAAAGAGCATTGAATATAAAAGAAATGGCAGCGCAATTGTTTTGAGGCCAGTTCTCCAGTAAGTTTCTACTGCTTGACTGGCGAAGTCAAAATATCGCAGAGCTGTTTCAATATCTAGAAGTCCGAAGGGCTCACGGTTTATATTTGAATACAGGGCACCAATACCAACAAAGAAGAGTGAAAACAAAAAAGTCGGAATCGCTAGATAAGGAGTAAGGAGCAAAATAGCTGTTGTGAGTATTAGGGACAAATAGCAGCCAAAGAAAACATAGGCTCGAAGTGCGGTGCTCTCCTTGAATAAGGCACGAAAAAACCAACCTATTACTTCATTCAAAAAAAAATAATCTAAAAGAAATAGTGCCGAAAAAACAATTAGAATGCGAGTGATCGGGTTAGAGAGAAGCTTAGATTTTACCATTCTTAACTAAAGTCTTTCAATTATAATCGCAATTCCTTGACCGCCACCGATACAGGCCGAACCCACAGCGTAGTGGGCCTTGCGCCGAGCTAATTCATACATTAATAAATTTATAATACGTGTCCCTGAGGCCCCGAGTGGATGACCAACCGCTACGGCACCACCATTAACATTGGTGATTTCAGGATTTAAATCTAATTCTTTTTCGACGGATAAATATTGGGCTGAAAAAGCTTCGTTGACCTCAACAAGGTCCATATCTTTTAGCGTGAGACCGGCGCGCGCAAGCGCCGTTTTGATTGCCATCACGGGCCCTATGCCCATAATGCTTGGCTCACAGCCCACTGCCGCCCAAGAAACAATTCGGGACATTGGCTTAAGCCCACGCCTTTTAGCTTCACTTTCACTCATCATTAAACAAGCGGCCGCGCCGTCGACAATGCCCGAGGCCGTGGCCGCCGTGACCGTACCATTTTTTTTGAATAGTGGCTTCATGCCGCGAACTTTTTCAAGTGTAATTCCGGGGCGGGGATGTTCGTCATGCAAAAAATCTAGCGGACCATTTTTGGTTTCGATTTTTACACTCACAAGTTCATCCGCAATATATTTTTTATCAAGAGCATTTTGGAAGCGAGTCTGCGAGCGAATAGAGTGCTCGTCACAAGCTTCTCGCGAAATAGAATATTTTTCGGCCAAGTTTTCTGCCGTGATCGCCATTGAAGTTTTAGAATAAGCATCGGTCAATGCTGAAGTCATACAATCTTCGAGCTCGCTCGGACCCATACGAATTCCCCAGCGTGCTCCCCGCACGATATAAGGAAACTGCGACATTTGTTCAACACCACCCGCGAGCACTACTTTAGCATCGCCACCCGTAATCATTTGGGCGGCATTGATGATAGCCTGAAAGCCACTCCCACAAAGGCGATTAACACCCAGTGCGCCAGCTGTGATCGGGACTCCCACATGTAAACCAATATGTCGCGGTACATAGGCAGCGTCACTCCCCGACTGCACGACATTGCCAAAAATCACATGTTCAATTTCGCTGGCTTTAAAATCTATTGATTTCAAGGTGCCCAATGAGGCGGCAACACCTAATTGAGTTGCACCAACTTCTTTAAGGCTTCCACCAAAAGATCCAAAGGGCGTGCGTTTTCCAGCAACGATAACTACTTTTTCCACGTGTCTTTTTCCATAAGTTCAACCAGTCTGCCACATTTGACTCTCTAGGTAAATTAAAGTTATGACTAAGGCACATGAAAGTTTTAGTTATTGGCCAAGGCGGCCGTGAACACGCAATGATCAAGGCCTTAAAATTAAGTCCTTCGGTTTCTGAAGTTCATGCCTTTTCGGGAAGTGATGGCATATCGCACGATGCTTTATGTCACGCTTGGGATGGCCAGAGCGTAGAACCAGTCGTAGCCTTCATAAAAAATACACATATTGATCTTGTAGTGATTGGTCCCGAGGTTCCACTCGCAAATGGTTTGGCCGACGAGCTCCGGCGCCGAAATATTTTAGTAGTGGGGCCAAACAAAAAACAGGCGCAATTAGAAGCCAGTAAAATTTTTGCTAAAGAATTTATGCTCGAGGCTGGGGTACCCACGGCTAAATATCAAGAAGTAAAAAGCATAGATGAACTTTTAAAAGCTAGCGAAAAATTTAGTGCGCCCTATATATTTAAAGCTGATGGCTTGGCCGCCGGCAAAGGCGTCTTTGTTTGTAAAGATATCGCTGAATTGTCAGAGGCTGGTCACCGTGTCTTTGTAAAAAAAGAATTGGGCGAGGCCGGCCAAAGGGCTTTTATTGAAGAATTTAAAAGCGGTTGGGAATTAAGTTACTTAATTTTAACTAATGGTATTTCTTATCGCCCCTTGCCGCTCGCGCAAGATCATAAAAGACTGAGTGACGGAGATTTGGGCCCCAATACAGGTGGCATGGGTGTAGTGGCACCTCTAAAAATAGACGCTGCTCTTGAAACACAAATTCAATCGCTGATTTTGTCTCCCATAATGGAACTCATGCAAAAAAAAAACTGGGATTATCGCGGAATTTTGTATATCGGCATGATGATTACCCCCGAAGGTCCTTCGGTCCTAGAGTTTAACGTACGTTTTGGCGATCCAGAAGCCCAAGCCATATTGCCGTTGCTATATGGGGATTGGGGACAAGTGTTTATGGCACTTGCCAATGGAGAATTGATCACTATGAGGTGGCGTCCTTTGTTTTGTACTTGCGTGGTGATGGCGGCACCTGGCTATCCTGAGGCTCCCAAAAAAAATATTGCAATAGAGGGAAATATTTCTTATGAAACTCATTCGAGTTATTTTCTTCATGCGGGTACAAAAAAGGATGCTCAAGGCAAATACGTGACTCAGGGCGGGCGAGTATTAAATGCCGTCGGTCTTGGTTCAACACTAATGGAGGCCATCGAGCTTGCCTACAGCCAGGCGAATAAAGTTTCTTGGCCAGGTCTGCAAATACGAACTGACATTGGGCAAAGGGTACTCAATAAAAATATTTTGGAAAAATAGTGAAATTTGACATAATTAAAACTCATCTTGAGAGCGGTGGAATTTTAGCTTACCCCACAGAAACCGTTTGGGGTTTGGGAGCCGATATTCGCTTTCCTAAGTCTTTAGAAAAAATTTTTGAAATTAAAGGACGTAACGAAGCCAAAGCGATGAGTGTTTTGGTCAAAGACAATTACCAAGCTAAACAACTGGCACATGTGACTCCCAAAATCGAAAAATTTTTAGAAGTTTTTTGGCCGGGGCCAGTGACTTTTGTATTAAGGTGCAAAGCTTCAGTGCCAACAGTAATTAGTGGAGACACGGGATATGTGGGATTGCGTTGCTCAAGTCATCCTTTTGTGCGTGGGCTCTTTAGAACCTTTAACGGTGTCATCACGACCACAAGTGCAAACCCTACGGGCCAAAGTGCTGCATTAAAGCGAGAAGACCTTAGTTGGTTACCAGGTGAAGTTTTATGTGTGGATTGGATGGAGCCTCTCGCCGTCAGTGCGGCCAGCACAGTGGTAAAGATTACTGACGACAAGCTTGAGTGTTTACGCCAAGGTGATTTAGATTTTACTCTTATTTCGGGATTTAATAGTCGGTTAGAACGACATAGCTAAAGAAATTATTTGGCGCGATTCAGTTGTGTTTTCAAAATTCTGAATCGAAAGTGTTGATGAATTATTTAAATTTTTTGAGAGGGCAATAGTGGTTTCATGGTTTTTTTCGTTAACCATGATTGAGGCGTTTAGAGCTCCTGAGTAAGAAAATTTAACAGCACTTTGTAGTGCATACACCTGAAAGCTAAGTTTGTGCTCGAGTGTGTCTGTTGCCGAGAGACTGAGGTCGGCATTGATCGACTGGTCCGAATTGAGACTTACATCAGCGCTTGCACTTTTATCAACTAAATTGGCAACGCGTACAATTGACCAACTTTGAGCGATTTCGCTTTCAATAAATACAGTAAATGCATTACCTGCAATTTTTTTAATTTCAGTATTTGAGTCATATGCGCCAGTATAAAGTGAAATTGGCATGATTCTTAACATTTGTTGATAGGTTACCAAAGCGTCATTATCTAGTGGATTGGATACTAATATGTAGTCTTTGTTGTTCATAAATTCTTTTTTTAATATATTCTGAGTTTGAAAATCCTGGTTGATGACATATTTATCCATGATTTGGTAGTTGGGATTAAACATCGGCCTGAAAAGATCTTGTTGAATGGCACCATTGCCAATAAAGGGTGACATCACTACGGTCGCTGCTATTACTGCATTGATTAAACTCTTTAGATTCACCCAGCCCCCGTAGCCTTCATAAGAGCAAGTTAGCTGCCAATATTGGCTAACCTAAGCCGTTGAAATCAGGAGGGGATGTCATCCTGATGCGTAGACACTATTTACAACTGTCAGTGGTCTAAACGGTTTTATTTTTAGTCTTGTTTTTAGTCATTCATTCTGAGACGTAACCTAGGAGAGATTTAAAATCAGATCTCAATATCTTCGTCGGGAGGTCGTAAACCCTTTTTCTTGATTTTCTCAACCAAGGTGGTGCGGTTAAGTCGCAGCAGTATAGCTGCCTGATTGCGATTCCAGCCTGTTTTTTCGAGCGCGCCCATAATAAGTGAATTTTCATACGAATCGACGGCTGTGTTAAAATCCATGCCCTTTTCGGGAATATTAAGATTTTCGTTTTCAACTATCTCAGTATTTTCAGAATGTACTTTTAAATAGCGTTGGGGAAGATCAGGGATTTCGATAATGCCCTGACCCTTTAAAATTGTCACGCGTTCAACGAGGTTTTCGAGTTCTCGCACATTGCCAGGCCAACCGTAATTTGTCAAAATCTGCAAGGCTTCACTTGAGACACCCGTAATGTTCTTACCTTTGGTGCGGTTGAATTTTTCTATGCAATGTTGAATGAGCAAAGGAATGTCTGACGGACGCTCGCGCAGAGAGGGGACGTGAATTGGAATTATATTTAACCTATAAAATAAATCCTCGCGAAATTGACCTCTCTCAACAGCAGCCTCTAGGTCAATATTGGTTGCAGAAATTACTCGCGCTTTCGCGACAACAGTTTTGGTGGCACCCACGGGTTCAAAAGATTTTTCTTGGAGTACTCGTAAAAGTTTTACTTGGAGTGAGGGATTCATGTCACCTATTTCGTCTAAGAAGATAGTTCCTTCTCCAGCCAATTCAAATCGACCCATTCGATTAGCGATGGCTCCAGTAAAGGCGCCTTTGACATGACCAAAAAGTTCGCTCTCTAAAAGCTCTCGAGGAATAGCCCCACAGTTTACGGGCACAAATGGCTGTTGACTCCGATTAGAATTATAGTGAATGGCTTTAGCGACTAACTCTTTCCCTGTACCGCTCTCGCCACTGACCAAAATTGTTGAATCAGAATCTGCTACTGTTTTTATAAACTTGATAATGTTTTGAATTTGAATACTGCTGCCGATAATGGCGTCGAGACCATATCCCGTTTGTTTCTTTTGAAGATTGCTTGTTAGACTTAAGTTTTGATCTACGGCCAGCAGAATTTTTTCCATATCAAAGGGTTTGGTTAAGAAGTCCTGAACGCCTGCTTTTGTGGCTTTTACCGCCATATCGATAGAACCACAGCCAGTTATTATGACGATTTTTATTTTTGGATTCTGTATTTTGAGCCTTTCAACTAGGTCAAAGCCATTGCCATCCGGTAAGTTTAAATCAATCAATGCAAAATCAAAAGCTTGCTGAGATAAGCAAAATGCTTCAGCTTCTTTTTTACAGTTGGCGGTTATGACTTGAAATCCTTTGCGATCTAAGACTCTAAAGAGTGACGTTCGCAGGCTGCTTTCGTCGTCGACAATCAGTATCCTCTGATTTTGCATTCGATTCCTTCCGTGGTATCGGTAGCTCCAATTTGTAATAAAATGAGCCCTACAGTCTTAATTATAAAAGGTATATTTTGAGTGTCAAATTTGACTGTCAATTTCTTGGCTCTTAGCTTGGTTTTCTGGACGTGGCAACTTGACCCTAGCCTGGAAAAAATGGTCTAAAGCCCTAATATCAAGTTGACCAAAATGGTCTTTGATGATTTGGCTTGTGACTTGCAAATCAATGGTTAGTGCTTGACCCGTGTCGCCGCTACCTTCTGGTAAAGCAGGAGTGTTTGTAGTGACATCTATAATATAGGAATCAGCAAGCTGACCGAGTTCAATCAAGATCTCAGGTTGAAAATTTTTGTTATGCCTTCGGTGTTCTATGACTACATTTAATCCCATAGTAATCAAATGACCCAAGGCCTGAATCAATAGGTTAAAGTTTCCTTGAATATTATGAGGATCAGGTGGCAGCTTGGCCATTACTTCGATTCCTCGAGATTTTGTGCGTAGCTCAAAAATTTTTAAGGCCTGACTTATAAGTTCTCTGAGGTCTAAGACTCGGGTATCGGCGGCTGGCGGGAGACGTGAAAAATCGAGGAGGTTATTAATGATTTCTTTACAGCGTTGGGCGGCCTTCTCCATTTCCAAGATATCCTCGTAATAGGTATCGGCGGGGGACATGTCCATTTTAATAATGTGAATGAACGAAATTATACCGCCCAAGGGGTTATTGAGTTCGTGGGCCATGCTGCTGCCAATGAGGCCCAGCTCGGCTTCTTTTGAAGATGAAACAATTTTATACTCCAGAGCAAGGCTTTCTGTGATGTCATGGTAGATATTGACAAAAGCCAATTGATTGAATGTAGAAAGCGAGATGGGTTGGCTGGTGACGTCAAAAATCGCATTGTCTTCATTCGTCATCTTTTGTTTGAAGAGTCGAAACCTTTCGCCGAGATTACAGTTTTTGCAAGGCATATTTCGGCCAAATAAAATTTTGAAACACTTTTTATTAACCACATTAGCTGGCGTTTGCTGAGCCTTTTCGGCAAAGGCCCGATTGCAGCGAAGGACGTTAAAGTTTAAGTCGATGAGTGATAAAGGTTTTTTGATGGCATCAAAGGTAGATTCCCATTGCTGTTTAAGATTTTCTAAATGTTTTAGCTGTGTCAGTCTAAAAATGGCTAGTGAAAGGGCTTCAGCTACTTGGGCCATAAACGCGGTTTCATCATTAGTAAAGGGCCGCTCTTTATTTCTGCCAAAATGTATTTGGCCAATCTGCTCACTCGCTTGAAATAGCGGTGCTGTGTGGGTGGAGTCAAGGTGAGTTTGACTCATGTCTAGAGCGAGACGTTGGGGCCCTAAAGTAATGCGTGTCCACTCTAACTGAATAGCAGGAGTCAATGCCTCTCTCACAAGACTTTCCATTTCGCCAATGGATTTGGCGCGGCTAAGTGCGATAAGTGTTCTTTGCAGAGATTCGTTTTTCTGATTGGTCGCCACAAGCTTTAATCTCGCCCTTTGAATATTTTGTTGGCGCTTGGCGACGCGGTCCTCAAGTTCTTTGGATATGTGCAATAGGTTTTCGTTTTGTTCATTGAGAAGTTTTAAAAGCTGACGATGTTGTTCTCTTTGAGCGAAGTGTTCTTGGGCATCGGTCAAGACTTTTTCAAATTGAGCCTCAGCAGTCGTTTCGACAATCCTAAATATCTGCGCGAATCCTAGTAACAAAGTTAAAATTTCCGCCTTAGCCTGGTTACGAATGACAACAAATTGGGTTTCATATTTTTGCTCTTCAATATGCGAGACGAGCATTTTAATTTCGTCAATTTTTGTTACCGATATATCAAAGGCAATGACAGAGTACGTTTGCTTTTTACATTTTTCGGACGCGGCCGTCATATTTAAGACTACATCAACTCCCAATGATATTTCGTTTGGCTTAGGATGACCAATTACTAAAATAGAAGATTGCAAACTGGTCTTCACGCTGCCGCTCCGAATACTTGCATTATTGCACGTTCAAATCGCGGCCAAACCAATGATTGATCAATGTGCTCTTGTTCTTCGATGCATATGACAGGAATCTTTTGTTCCAACCAGGCCCACTGGCCCAGGCTACCTGGAGTCGGGTAGCCAATATCATTTTGCAATGGATAACCAGTTTCGTGTGCTAAAACCTCCGCCTCTTTAATGGAGACGTTGCTTGTGACAATGATACCAGGATTCCACGAGTGACAGTGAATGATTAGTCTGGGACTTTGACGGGTAATGAGTTTAATCAGAGCTCGAGTCTCTGCCTCAGACGATGAATGTTGGCCTGGAAAATATCGGTGTTGCTTAGACTTCGCGGACCAATCTCGTGACGGAAAATTTCGATTCAAATCTACCCCTCGAGCATTGACCCGTTGGTTGAGATTAAATCCATCAACATTAATGCAAGGAATCAATATCCAAGGAGAAATTATTTTACTTTGTTGCCCTGAACTATAAATTTCAGTGAGCCAAGCGAGTGTTTTTTGAGCAAGCGTGACGCCTTCGGGTTCATCGCCATGGACACCTCCTATTAGTAACAAGGGCTTCTCATTTGGTGTCCAAGCAAAATCGGGTGAAAAATAAAGTGGTATGTTTGTACCGATACTACTCGTCGCCCAGTGAGGATGAAAACACACACCTGAATTGTTCACCTTTGCTTGACCTTTCTGAAACCCAAAAGCATTCTTATTGTGATGGGCACAAAACAATTTTCCTCTATAATACTAGCTGCTGGCAAGGGAACGCGAATGAATACGACTTTACCTAAAGTCCTTCATCCCGTTGCCGGGTTGCCCATGATCTTGAGAGTCGTGGAAGCTGTAAAAAAGGCTGGGCCAGAAGAGGTTCGCGTGGTGGTCAGCATCGGCGCGGCCTTGGTCAAGCAAGTCATTGAGCCTATAGGGGTCGTCTGTTTTGAACAAAGATCACAATTGGGAACTGCTGATGCCGTGCGTGCGGCTTCACCCGAAACTTTGACGGGAAATATTTTAATTCTCAATGGTGATCATCCCCTTTTAACTCCAGAAGATGTGCGAGTCTTTTTAGAAGAATTCAACTCAAGTGGTTTTGATATCGCAGTTGTGACCGCCAAACTAAAACGTCCTGGCTCACTGGGGAGAATTATTCGCCAAAGCGGCTCAATTAGGGCAATCGTTGAAGTCAAAGATGCATCGAGTGAGACACTCAGGATTAACGAAGTTAATACTGGAATGTACGTCATTAAATCCGAAATTTTAAATACCTTTTTACCTCAAATAAAAGATAACAATTCAAAGAAGGAATTTTATTTAACCGATATTATTGCCCTTGGCATTGAGGCAGGCCTTAAGGTGGGCACTCTTGAAGGTAAAGGGCACGTCGCTTTTGGCGTTAACGATCAAGAAGAGCTCTCAATCGCTAATCACTTAGCCTACGCTCGAAAGTTAAAAAGCCTTCAGGCGGGTGGTGTTATAATTCTGTCCAAGGCAAGCACTTTTGTTGACGAAGGAGTTAAAGTGGGAAGCGGCACTGTGCTGTATCCCAATGTATATTTAAGAGGTACGACGGTCCTTGGCTCTCACTGCGTGGTTGAGCCCAACTGTATTGTTACCGATGCGCGTATAGAGAATGAAGTGCAACTACGGGCCGGTAGTTACCTTGAAAAGTGTTTGGTAAAAACAAAAGCAGTCATTGGTCCCTTTGCTCGTCTGCGACCAGGTACAGAAATCGGCGTCGAAGCTCATATCGGAAATTTTGTTGAAATAAAAAACACAAAAATTGGCGATCATGCGAAAGCCTCGCACCTTACGTATCTTGGCGACGCCGACATTGGAGAGGGTACTAACATCGGTTGTGGCACAATCACTTGCAACTACGCTGTCGATCGAAAAAAGTATAAAACTAAAATTGGTAAAAATGTTTTTGTCGGTAGTGATTCTCAATTTATAGCTCCGGTTGAAGTTGGCGATAACGCCGTTATTGCGTCGGGTTCTACAATTACTAAAAATGTACCGGCGGGCGCCTTGGCGGTTGCGCGTGGCAAACAGTTTATCAAAGAAAATTATGTCAAGTTAGAGAAAGTCGAAAAGGAGTAGTCTTCATGTGTGGAATTGTAGGCTACATTGGCCCCCAAGATCCTAAAGAAATTATTTTGAGTGGGTTAAAATGTTTAGAGTATCGTGGTTACGATAGCGCCGGCGTATCTATATTGCATCAGGGACAATTCAAGCGTGTTAGGGCTCACGGAAAACTCGGAAATCTTGCAGAAAAATTAAAATCAGAGACTTTTGATGGTCATACTGGGATTGGCCATACCCGGTGGGCTACCCATGGCGTGCCTTCAGAGCGAAACGCTCATCCGCATAAAGTTGGTAAAGTTAGCATTGTTCACAATGGTATCATTGAAAATTATTTACAGATCAGACAGGAACTTATAGAGGAGGGAATTAAAATTGAGTCAGATACGGACTCGGAACTTATTGCCCATCTACTAAATAAGGAAGTAAATAATGGCTTGGACCTCTTTTCTGCAGTCAAAGCCATTCTGCCGAAAATTCAAGGCGCCTTTGCCGTTCTCGCAGTTTCAGAAAGTGAACCCGACACGATGGTGGCCTTTAAAAATGGTCCGCCACTTATTTGCGGAATAAATCAAAAAGAATTTATTATCGCCAGCGATATTCAGGCTATTGTGAGTTACACCAAGAATGCGATGTATTTAGCGGATGACGAGATTCTTTTGGTTAAAGGCAAAGAGTTTCAGTTTTATGATTTTGACGGCAACAAAGTAAAAAAAGAAGTCGAAATAATTGACTGGACTAACGAGCGTGCCGAAAAAGAAGGTTACCCGCACTATATGCTCAAAGAAATAAATGAGCAGCCTCGAGCGGTGGCTCATGCTCTCGCGCCCCACGTAAATCTTGCCACTTGCACGACCAAGTTTGATGATCTTGGCGTTGATACGACCACCTTGGCTAAAATCGAAAAAGTTTATATTGTGGCTTGTGGAACGAGCTTTTACTCAGGGTTCGTGGCTAAATACGCCATTGAAAAATTGGCGCGTGTTCCTGTCGAAATTGATATTGCGAGCGAGTTTCGGTACCGAAATCCCATTCTAGCAAAGCAATGCATTGTGATAGTTGTTTCTCAAAGTGGTGAAACCGCTGATACCTTGGCGGCTTTGCGATTGGTGAATGAAATGGGACTTCCGACAATCAGTGTTTGTAACGTTAAAAATTCGACGATAGATCGCGAGTCAAAGGGCTCGCTTTATATGAATTCGGGTCCCGAGATTGGAGTGGCCAGTACCAAAGCGTTTACTAGCACACTTACAGTATTAGAATTATTTGCAATTTATTTAGCTCGGGTAAAAAATCAATTAACTTTAGTTGACGAAAAAACATTGGTGCAAGAAATTGTAGCGCTCCCTAGTCAAATAGAAGTTGTTTTGGCCTATAGTAAATTTTTTGCGTCAGCCTCAAAAACACTTAAAGAACACAAGGGCTTTTTATACTTAGCTCGAGGAATTAATTATCCGATTGCCCTTGAGGGAGCACTTAAATTAAAAGAGCTTTGCTACATGCATGCGGAAGGCTATGCGGCCGGTGAAATGAAACACGGGCCTCTTGCGCTTATAGATAAAAATATGGCTGTCGTAGTAATCGCTCCTCAAGATAGTTTTTATGAAAAAACGGTAAGTAGCCTCGAAGAAGCTAAGGCCCGTGGCGGACAAATTATTTCGATTGGTACGGGTGAGGATAAAAAGTTGGCTTCGATCTCCAGACATTATTTATCATTGCCAAAATGTTCTTGGCTTGTGAGTCCCATTTTGTCAGTGATACCATTGCAACTGATGGCCTACCATATGGCCGAAGCTCTCGGCCACGATGTGGATCAACCCAGAAATTTGGCGAAGTCAGTTACTGTTGAGTAGTGAGTTAATGGGCACCGTGATCGTGTGAACCGCCACCATCGGCACCGTGATTGTGTGTGCCGTCGCCGCCAAAGGCGCCGTCAACGTCTGTGTTAGCTTTTTTAATGTTTTCCACGTCCGTGAGGAAAAAGTCCTTTTGTTTGTCAAATAAAATTTTAGCTTGTTGCTTACAATATTCTCGGGTGGGTTTCTTTGATAGTTGCCAAAGTATAATATCCACTATTAAAACAGTGTTATTTTCGTTATATCTAGTTTTGAGACCTACCATTTCTAGAGTAAGTTTTATTTCGTTGCCGCTAACAATAGGATGGTGAGGATGGGCCGTACTTTCATATATAAATTTGGCTTTGATTTGTGTAAAGAAGTCAGTCAATTGTCGAGCCTTCTCATCTTTTGCAAATTCGGAAATGCCTGCCACGCATTCATTTTTGTTTTCTATTATTTCCCTTTGAATCTTTTCTGGTCCGTCTTTCTCAGAAGAGTTCATAATCTCTATCTGTTTTGAAAACCAATTGGCATTATCACTCTTGATAACGGTAAGTTCGAATTTTTGCCCGACGGCTAAAACTTGAGTTGAAGAGGCAAGCATGGCAAGTATAAGTATGGCCAAAGTATATTTTTTCATATGTAATCTCCCATATAGTGAATATTTGCAGTTGCTATGCCATAAAACCCCGTGCCACATTTGAGGCTAGGTTATTGAAAACAGGTGTTATACTAATCTTCTGTTATTAGGTATCAGATACAAGGAACTGTAACTTGGCATAGTCAGTGTCAAAGAGTTTTACAGTTAGATTTTTACGATTAATGTTCTCTTTCCTTTTTTTGTGGGATGTGGGAGCTCAAATAAGTTTAGCTAGCTGAATTAACCACTCGGCTCAGGTTTCAGGCTGATTCTCCAGCGTGCGTAATAGTCGCGCCGTTGTTTGTATTCGATGAACCCCAGTGCTTCTAATGTGTTT
>JAWXAY010000028.1:0-30856 GCA_034439715.1 Pseudomonadota bacterium | reverse complement strand
CTCTCTTTTCTCCACTGCGAAGCCCATACCAGTACTAAAATCCAAGTCAGTACAGCGAGATACTCAAAAATACCCGCCGATGTCCCCAATTTATTTAAAACTTTTTAAAGATCGCCGTGTGACAATTATAGGCCCGATGTCCAATTTTTCAACAGGATGGGGCGACTAGCACGCTTATTCTCACTTTGTTGCGGCATTGTCGTTGCAATTAAAACGGTTGATGATAATCCACTTTCTAATTCAGTTTTTTATTCTACCGGTAATGGCCTCCAGCATCTGCAGCAATTCATTCAATGTTAAAACATATTCCCAAGTTCTAACAGACCCGCTTTTGGAAGAAATCAGAAGTCTCCGCATTGTAGACGACTTTATGGCCTTAGCGGACTTAGTTCCCCGCAATCTCACGACAACTCAAATAGAAAAGATCCAAATAGAAAGCCAGCAAGTTGAAATTAAAAAGGGCCGGGTTGAAGCATTAAAATTTCTTTTGGCAAAGACCTACCGGCCCGCAAATGAACTTAAACCCGTCTCCTTGCGAGAGCTGGATCCGAAGTGGACCATTGAATCTATAAAATTTCAGACCCTCTTTAATTATATCGAGAAAACCTGGGTAGATCTTATCCGTAAAACGCCCAAAAAAACAAAGTCAACTTTGATCCCGCTACCCAATCCTATGATGATTCCAGGTTCTCGTTTTAAAGAAAGTTACTATTGGGATTCATTTTTTGCTATGCCGACGCTCTTAAAAACAGGACGCTCAAATATCGTTAAGATGACGATTGATAATTTCCTTTTTCTAGTAAAAAAATATGGCTTTGTTCCCAACGGAAATCGAGAGTATTATTTATCACGATCACAGCCGCCATTTTTATCGCAAATGATTAGGTTGTATATCGAACACCAAGCCCTAGCAGCTCCACTCGATGTAAAAACCATGGAATGGCTTCGTAAAAAGGCCTATCCACTTGTGAAAGCAGAATATCAAAAATTTTGGATGAACCCTAAAACTCGCTATGATATTAAAACGGCACTTAATCACCATTATGACGATTTAAACACCCCACGTCCAGAGAGGCATTCGACAGATGCTGACGAGGTGCTTGCTAAAACCTTCCGCGATGCGAGAGCTGAAGCTGAAAGCGGCAAGGATTTTACTGATGCCTTTGGCGGTGAGGCTACCCAAGTTGCAGGCGTATTGTTAAATTCTGTTTTATTTCAGGTGGAGCACGATCTTCTTTGGATGGCGAGGCTTCTCGATAAAGCCGACGATGCAAGACATTTTGAACAAGCCGCCGAAAAAAGAAAATTATCCATGAACACTTATTTGTGGGATGAAAAACAAGGCGGTTATTTTGATTTTAATTTGAGATCAAATCAAAAGGGCAATGTATTGACCGCTGACATATATGCACCGATGTATGTGGGCGCGGCGAGTCCCGAGCAAGCACGATCCCTGTTAGCCCTCTTGCCAATGCTTGAGCGAAAGGGTGGAATCGCCTCGTCAAATATTAGTTCAGGAAAGCAATGGGATTTTCCGTATGGCTGGGCCCCTCACCATTTTATGTCGATTAGTGGACTACTTAAATATGGCTATATCAATGATGCCACACGCTTGGGTGAAAAATGGGTAGAATCAAATCTAAGAATATATGAAGCATCAACTAAGCTCATCGAAAAAATTGACGTAGTGACGGGTAGTTTGCCTGAGGAAAGAGGCGACAAATATCCTACGCAAGAAGGTTTTTTGTGGACTAATGGTGTGGTAGCTTGGGTGTTAACGGATGTATTAGGAATACCTCTCGTTCCACTTGAAAGTCGGAAGCCTTAGCGCGTTTTTCAAATGCCAAAATGGCAAAGACAATCAAAATTGCAAAAAGGGTGCTAATGATTGTTTGTATAGGTCCTCGCATATCTCATAAACTAAAGCAAATCCCGTGCCACAGCAGGTGGTAACGAAGCTTCCTCCAAATTCATTAGTTGTCAAAACTGGGATCCTCACGCTAGGCTAACACCACTATATTTTTGGAGGTGGCCGTGGAATCAGAAATCATAAAAAAATTGGGCCCTCTTGCTGCGTTAGCCGGAACTTGGGAAGGTGAAAAGGGTATTGATATTGCCCCCTCTCATGACCGGAAAACCGAAACTACTAAGTTTCGCGAGGTTATGAATTTTGTGCCAATGGGACCTGTTAATAATCACGAACAAGAGCTCTATGGACTACGCTATCAAACGAATGCCTTCAGGGTGGGAGAGGCCGATGCCTTTCATGAGGAGCTCGGCTACTGGCTGTGGGACGCAAAGAGCGAACAGATAATGCGCTGTTTTTTAGTCCCTCGAGGCATCACAGTTTTGGCGGGTGGTACTGCCAATGTTCAGGCGCGGCAGTTTAAATTGTCAGCTAAAGTGGGTTCAGAAACCTATGGAATCTGCTCGAGCAAATTTTTAGATGTGGAGTTTAAAACAGTGGCTTTTGATCTCAGTATTACGATTCATAGTGACACTAGTTTTACCTATGAAGAGGACTCGGTCCTTAAAATTAAGGGCCAAGAAAAACTTTTTCATCATACAGATAAAAATACGTTAACCAGGCGCTAGAGTAATTGATCTATCCGTACCGAGCAAAATATTTACTGATAAACCGGTTTTAATTTGCGAACTGTGCCCTTCCAATCGATCACATAAAATTCGTCATCTTTAACATGAATGCCCGACATTACCATGCCCCAAGGTGCCTGTTTATCATCAGGCTTCCATTGAAAAGTTTTTTCGCCAGTCTTGTAGTCAAGCGCGACGAGCCCGTCTTTTTCTGTCGGAAACAAAATATTTCCATATCCGTCAAAATTGGCCGAGGCATAAGAATATTTACCTTTGGGAATATCGGCACACCAATTTCTTGTGGCCGTAACGGGATCTATTGAGCAGATTCCACCTTGCAGGTCAGCGGTAATAATCGAACTGCCGAGACGGAGAGGAGTACCTATCGATGAGCCGTCGAGTGTAACCGCCGTCAGTGGTTTTCCAGAAGTTTTATCAAAGCATCCCACTTGACCAAATTTGGTTTTTACAAAAATTTCACCGAACGTCCAACAAACACGATCCGCGAAAATAATGGGCGCGCGCCAACTGGATGACCCAGTGTCGGATTCCCAAATAACATTACCGGTGCTAAATTCGAGTGCGTAGACTTTATGATCGCGAACATCAAAATCACGTTCCACTCCGCGAGAAAAATAAATGCGATTGCCTTCAACCCTCGCTTCGGAATCTACATGGCCTAATTTTTGATGCCAAACTTGCTTTAAGGTCAAAGGATCAACACCGTAAATACCATCAGAGCCAGCCATTACTAAGAGCAGAGATTGGCCCAAAACAGTATACACCATAGGCGGGCCTTCGGTATGACCCTTGGTTTGGAAGACCCCCTTCAGGGTGCCAAACTTTAAATCAAAGACGTAAATTCGGCCGTGATGGGTGGGGTGGTGGCCTTCGCCAGCAAAAAGAAGATTATTCCAAATCACAACTTTAGGGGTGGCGCTGGTGCCCACGTAGAACTTTCTTAAGACCTTGCCGTCAGTGGGGTCCATCTCATAGACATTGCCATCGTCAGAGCCAAAAAACATTGAAGTGCCAGAAAAAACAAGGCCACCAAAAGCCCCCTTAGGAACTTTAGTTTCCCACACTTGTGTAAGTGCGCTAATTTTTTTAATCGTGAGCCCTTCGATGCTTTCAAAAATATTAGGTGTTTCAATGTTGTCAGTGTATTTTCGATTGTCACTCGGGAGGGCATTGAAGTGGTTTTTAAGTTGCACATAGGTCAGTGGCCGTGCCATCGTTGAAACATAATCGTAGGCCTTAATACCGGCCCAAATAATCAGATTTAATAGTATGGCGGCAACAATGACCCGAGGTTTTAAAAAAACTTCGAGTAGTCTTTTAGGGCCTTCCCACTTTAATTCAAGTCCAAAAAGGCCTGCGATAAAAGAGGCAATAGCACTAATTATAACGCCGATGATCGTTAGGGGGATTGCCACTGTCGGAATGACTGCTAAAATAGGACTGCGCCTAAGCCAAAACAATGCGCCCATTACTTCCATCCACCCATACTTGATCACCATTCTTTAATCGTAAATGACACTTTTGAATTTGGCTGACAGCCGGAATTCCCATTTCACGTGCGACTATCGCGCAATGTGAAAGTACTCCCCCTTTTTCAACCACTACGGCTTTGGCGTGTTGAAAGAGTGGCGTCCAACCAGGATCGGTAGCCTCTGCCACTAAGATGACGTTATCAGGCCACTCGCTCACATTCTCTTTCTCGGGATCCACAACCACGCGGACTTCGCCAAAGGCCAGCCCCGGAGAAAGCCCCTCGCCTTCAAGAGCGCCGCGATTAGTGGTGTCCTTGCCAGAAAGGATTTCTTCAAGCTCATCAAGACCCACGACAACCGGAAACGATATTTTTCTGAAGGAATTGAATCTCTGTTTTCGATCATTTACTTTATTGGCGTAGGTTGCAAAATTTTTACATTTCAAAATTTCAGTAAGTCGCAGCCAAAAAACTTCTTCACCGATGCCAAGCCGTTTGCCAATCTCAAGCGCCATCCAGCGCATGTGGGCATAGGGCCGCATAATTTCCATTTTCCATTGTTCCCGCAGTTCTAACATTTTTTTTAAAAAGCGCCACTCTTGTAGAATGATGGGCTTTTGAAAGCGGCCCAGTTTATTGATTTCTGCTTCTACATCCTCATATTTTAGTTGAAAACCTGTTGATGTCTTGCCAAAGGCTCGGTCGCCAAGCTCAACCCAACGCGGGTGAGATAAATCGAGTTCGCCGGGTCCCCTGTGCC
This sequence comes from Pseudomonadota bacterium, assembly GCA_034439715.1. Classification (GTDB taxonomy): domain Bacteria; phylum Bdellovibrionota; class Bdellovibrionia; order Bdellovibrionales; family SG-bin7; genus JAWXAY01. The sequence continues at coordinate 26,009 of JAWXAY010000028.1, read as the reverse complement.
CATAGCGATTCATGAAAAAGCTTCTTTGTTCAGGATGACCACTGGCTTCGCGGTACTCAGTATTCATTTTCACAGTCAGGGTCTGTAGTCCCATGCCGAGCCATTTCTGCAGTTCTTGTTCGGCGCCTTTGGCGCCATAAATTCGCTTGAGCATTGCCTGCAAGGTTTGTAAGGTGGCCTCGGCAAGAATTATTAAAACAAAAGGCCATTCTAGATGCTCGGTAGAAAACTTTTTGGCCTCTTCGCTAAAATGCTTAACGAGGCGGTCGTTTTCCCAATCCTTAAAAAAATCGGGATCTACGGGCCGAGCAAAGTCATTTCGAAATTTAGCAAGTTCTGAGGCACAGCGATTTAAAAAACCTCGTCGTTCGCTTTGTAGCCGCCATGCCACGAGCGCCATTCGGTACATAGCTTGGGGGGTGCGCAAGATAGTAGTAAAGTTGATTTTTCGCCAATTGAATTTTAAATGGGGCCGAGGAATGGGTATGATGCTGTAGGGAGTGGGACCAAAAAACAGAGGTTCAAGCAAGCTTAAATTGACGTAGGCTCGACCGAATACGCGTTCGAGGAGTGTGTCTTTGGGAGAAAAAGAGTGACTCGTAAACCCCAAATAGCCAATGCGCTGTAGAGCCTTAGAGAAAGCACCTTCGGGTGCAAAGGCGTTTTTCCAAATACTAAAAGTTAAGTAACTGGGAAATCCGGTCCATTCTGAAAACGTTTGACCATCCCAAATGACGTTTCTGGGATGTTTTTTTCTGAGGCGTTTTAACTCTTTTTCGATTTCTTTTTGCTGATTGGAGTGGCTGTGAAGCGCTGTCACAGGTCGAGCCTGAAGTAACCAAAAATTATCAGCTTGATCAAAGGCCCATTCGGTGTCGACTTCAAAATTAAGAATATCTCGAATACGATTGCCCATTTCGACAACTTTTTTTAAATGCTCACTAGTAAATCCCGGAAGTTGCTTGTCGACAATTGTGGTTTCGTTAAATCTCGCGGGGTTTTTTCTTCCTGAAACTAAATCTTCGCCTAGGCCCTCTATACTTTCAACAATCCAAGTCGGGACTTTACCTCGCGGGTCTTTTGAAAAATAAACTCCTGCAAATTTGGCGTTAACCATGACTTGCAAAACGACATTCATTTCTAACGAAAGATTTTTCTTTTTAAAAAAATCTCGGTAAGCGCGACTGGCCTCTCGATGAATCGAGGCAAAACAGTTCTCTACAGCATTTTTTAGGGATTCTTCAGTGAGAACATTCAGAAAAGTTGTCTGTTGTCCCGCAAAACTTAGGTCACTGGAATCTTCGTCTTTGGCGGAACTCCTGACGGCGAGGGGCTGATTGTTTTGAGTTCTCCACCAATTAAAAACTTTGGACCAATCCAGGGAATTTTCTGGTTTTTTCATAAGCACGATGGCAGTCGGAACAGGTAGGTCTTGTCGGCTTAATAGTGCTAGGTTAAAGGCCTTGCCACCTACATTTCTTAGGTTTTGAGCAGCGACCATTGGAAAAGTAAAGTAAGGGAGTTTTTCTGGTAAGTTAGGCGTGTTCAAGGTTTCATGCTCCATATACTGCCTCTAATTAGCAGAGTTTGCCAAAAATCTCTAGAGAAAACTCTAGACAGGGGTCTTTATCTTGAATAAGAATCTTAAGTGATTATCAATAATTGAGTGGGTTTGATGAGAGAAAATCTCGTGCTGCTTCGGCACGGTCAAAGCGAATGGAATAAAGAAAATCGATTTACCGGCTGGGTCGACGTTGATCTATCTGAACTAGGTAAAGTTGAGGCTAAAGCCGCAGGGCTGATCTTAAAAAAAGAAGGCTTTCACTTTGATGTTGTATTTACTTCTGTTCTTAAACGCGCCATTCGCACCATGTGGCATGTTTTAGATGTTCTCGATCAAATGGGACTTCCGCAAACACATAGCTGGCGACTCAACGAACGCCATTATGGAGCTTTGCAAGGACTTGATAAGTCGGAGACCGTTAAAAAATATGGTGAAGACCAAGTAAAAATTTGGCGTCGGAGTTACGACATTCCTCCGCCACCTAAAATGGACGCAAAAAAGGATGAGCCAAAATCAGAGTCGCTCAAGGACACTGAAGCGCGGTTTATGCCCCTTTGGTTTGATGAGATTGCGCCAAAACTTAAAGAGGGTAAAAAAGTTTTGGTGGTTGCTCACGGAAATAGTATTCGAGCGCTGGTAAAATATTTAGATAATGTTTCAGAAAAAGACATCGTTGAACTCAATATTCCCACCGGTGTGCCTTTAGCTTACGAAGTTGACCCCGGTAGTTTGAAAATTAAAAGTCATCGTTACTTAGGTGATGCCAAAGAGATTGAAGAAAAAATCAAAGGTGTGTCTAATCAACTAAAGAAATGAAGTGATATGGAAAATAATTTATCGTATCAGTCGGGATTTGGTAACTACTTTGAAACAGAAGCCGAAAAAGGTGCTTTGCCTATTGGCCAGAGCATGCCGCAAAAACCTGCGCGCGGGCTTTACGCCGAACAGTTAAATGGAACTTCTTTTACAGCAGTTCGTTCTGAGAATCAAAAAGTTTGGTTTTATCGCTTAAGGCCCTCTATTGCGTTACATAATGATTTTAAGATATATGAACACAGGACGCTAAAAAGTGCGCCCTTTGATAAAATTCCGACACCTCCCACCCAACTGCGTTGGAACCCCTTACCAATTCCTAGCAGACCAATTGACTTTATAGATAGTATTATCACCATGGCCGGAAATGGCGTGACCAACCAATCAGGCTGTGCCCTTCACTTTTACGCCTGTAACAAGTCGATGGAAAATAGATATTTTTATAATTCTGATGGCGAAATGTTGCTAGTGCCTCAACAAGGTGACGTTAAAATAAAAACCGAATGTGGTGTTCTCGACGTCACTCCTTACGAGATATGCGTGATTCCACGTGGTATTAAATTTCAAGTTGAGATAAAAGGCAGCGCGCGGGGATACATCGGAGAAAATTATGGCGCGCCATTCGTACTTCCCAATTTAGGACCAATTGGAGCCAATGGTTTAGCTAATGCCAGAGATTTTAAAATTCCTGGCGCGCATTATGAAGACAAAAAAGGCTCCTTTGAACTCCTTTGTAAATTTCAGGGCCATGTCTGGACGTCAGCAATAGAGCGCTCACCGCTTGATGTGGTGGCCTGGCATGGCAATTACGTTCCCTACAAATATGATTTACGAAACTTTCAAGTTATAAATACAGTCAGCTACGATCACCCCGATCCGTCTATTTTTACAGTGCTGACCTCTCCCTCATATAAACCAGGAACTGCCAATATTGATTTTGTGATTTTTCCACCACGTTGGATGGTGGCCGAGCATACTTTTAGGCCGCCTTATTTTCATCGTAATATTATGAGTGAGTTTATGGGACTGATTCATGGCGAGTACGATGCCAAGGCGGACGGGTTTTTGCCAGGGGGCGCCAGCTTACACAATTGCATGCAGCCGCATGGGCCCGATAAAATAACATATGAGGCGGCAAGTCTTGCCGAACTCAAACCTCAAAAAATTACCAACACAATGGCCTTTATGTTTGAGTCATACATGGTTTATCATCCGACCGAGATTGCTCTAAACTCTGAATTTAGAGATAAAAAATATTTAGATTGCTGGAAGGGTTTTTAAAATTTCTCTGGATTATGGCGCACGATCTTACCTTCGACCATATATATAACATCTTCACAAATATTGGTGGCGTAATCCCCAATTCGCTCTAAGTGTCTAGATATTGAAAGATAATGAATTAGGCCTTCAACATCATTCGGCGAGCGTCTGATCTCGTTGTAAACGCAATCGTACATCTCAGAATTTATTTGATCCACCTCATCGTCAGACTGCCAAATGGTGTGAGCTAATTTCACATCTTGATTTACAAAGGCATCGATAGCGCGTTTGAGCATAATCGAAACCTTTTCTGACATTTTACCAAAATCAAAAGGTACTTTTACGGGCGGGCCCTTGCCCAAATAAATGGTACGTTCAGAAATGTTGACTGCCAGGTCGCCAATTCGTTCGAGGTCACTATTGATTTTAAAACTGGCCACAACAAATCGCAAATCATTGGCCACAGGTTGGTGGAGCGCGAGGATCTTTAAACAGTCTTCTTCAACCTCAACTTCGGCCTGATCAATGATGTTATCTTGCTCAATGACTTCACGGGCAATATTTTGATCAAGATTTTTTACAGATAAAACAGCCTTGTTGAGAGCCCCATGCACCTGGGTGCTTAAATCCAATAATTCGTTTTTCAATCTTTCTAATTCTGAGCGTAAGTGATTTGCCATTGTGCTTCCTTATTCCACTTTTTCCAGCCCTATCCAAACCGGCCGGTAATGTAGTCCTCCGTGCGTTTTTCACGAGGGTTCGTAAATATTCTATCAGTTTCACCGAATTCTACAAGGGCGCCTTCGTAAAAGAATGCGGTTTCGTCAGAAACTCGCGCGGCCTGTTGCATATTGTGAGTTACGATAATGATTGTGAAACGATTTTTTAACTCATGAATTAAAGTTTCAATACGAGAAGTGGCATTGGGATCAAGGGCCGAACAGGGCTCATCCATTAAAATCACTTCGGGGTTCATAGCAATCGCCCTTGCGATGCAAAGCCTCTGCTGTTGACCGCCAGAAAGGGTGAGGGCACTGTCATTCAAGCGATCCTTAACTTCATCCCATAAGGCCGCGCGCCTCAGAGAAGTTTCAATCAATTCATTTATGTCGCCGGTAAAGCCATTGACTTTAGGACCCCAAGAAATATTTTTAGTGATGGACTTAGGAAAGGGATTGGGTTTTTGAAAAACCATCCCAATTTTACGGCGAATGCTTGCGGCATCAACTTTAGGCGCGTAGAGATTTTCGTCGCGGTAAAATATTTTACCCTCGACTTTGAGACCCAATATAAAATCATTCATGCGGTTAAGGCATCTTAAGAGAGTACTTTTACCACAACCTGAGGGGCCAATGACTGCTGTTACCATTTTCTCTTGGATCTTAAAGCTGACGTTTTTTACAGCTTCTTTGGGGCCATAGAAAACACTTAAAGATTGTATGTTAAACGCATGATTTGACGTATCTTTAATACTCATGTTCGATACCTCTGGTAGCGTTCGCGAATAAAAACTGCAACGAGATTAAGTGAAAACAAAATTCCGAGCAAGACTATAATTGCGCCGGCAGCGAGTCCATGAAACTCCTCTTGCGGGCGAGATGACCAGTTAAAAATTTGGATGGGGAGCGCGCTAAATGAATCGCTGGGTCCTTGCGGAACAAAGTTCACAAACGTTAGCGCTCCTATGACTATCAATGGCGCTGATTCTCCAGCCACTCGCGAAAGGGCTAAAATGATGCCGGTCATAATTCCAGGTACAGAGGCCGGGAGGACCTGCATAAATACAACTTGCCATTTCCTGGCCCCAAGCGCGTAGGCAGCTTCACGAATAGTTTTGGGAACAGCTCGAATCGATTCTTGAGATGCAATTATAATCACGGGTAGAACAAGAAGTGCCATGGTGAGACTGCCGGCCCACAGACTTCGTCCCATGCCGAGTCCTCTGACAAAAATAGATAAGCCCAATAGACCGTAAACAATGGAGGGTAGCCCTGCAAGATTTGAAACATTAATCTGTAACCACTTTTTAATTTTCGATTCTCTCATATATTCTTCAAGTGCAACCGCTGAAAATATTCCGATAGGAATTGCGAGGAGTGCGGTCAGCCCTAAAAGCCAGAGTGTACCCCAAAGACCGGCTTTAATTCCCGCGCGACTTGGCAGACGTGAAGGAAAGTTCTTTAAAAAATCCATAGTAACCCATGAATGGCCTTGTTGAATAATTTGCCCAATTAAAATTCCCAATATGGCAATTGAAAGGATGACGACCAATATACAGGTGTATTTAAATATTGAATTTTTGAGGTGTCGGTGATTCATAATTGAACCATTCGGGCACGAGAAATCAATTTATGTCCCATGACATTTAAAGTAAAAGTCATCACAAACAAGAGTCCACCGACGGCATAACAGGTCAAATATTCGATTCCGCCTTGTTGCACGTCTCCGAGGCTTACTTGAACAATATAGGCTGTCAGCGTCTGAATACTCTCAGAGAAATTAAGCGTAATGTTTGGCGTAGCGCCAGCGGCTAAAGTCACGGCCATGGTTTCGCCAATCGCGCGCGAGATGGCTAAAATTGTTACTGCCCCAATGCGCGCTAAACTTGCCGGAATTAATATCTGAGTAATGGTTTCAAAGTGGGTTGCACCTAGGGCGTAGGCTCCTTCACGTAAAGTATTAGGTAAGTCTCGTAAGGCATCGTCAGTTAAAGAGGCGATCATTGGTAAAATCATAATGCCAACGACGATGGCTCCGCTTAAAGCATTAAAAACTTGGATCGATGGAAATACGGATTTTAAAACGGGTGTAATGAAAGTTAGTGCAAAATAACCAAACACGACTGTCGGAATACCCGCGAGAATTTCTAAAATCGGCTTGATAATTCGGCGCAGTTTTTTGCCAGCAAATTCATTTAGAAAAATGGCTACGGCGATACCCATTGGTAAGGCAATAAGTGCTGAGCCAAAGACAACAAGCGCCGTGCCGCAAACGAGAGGCAATACGCCAAACGATTTAGGATCAAGTAGCGGCTCCCAGCGCGTGCCAGAAATAAATTCTAATATTCCTACCTGCGAGAAAAAATTAAAGGACTCACGGCCAATCACAAACACGACCGCTAGGGTAGTAAATGCGGAAATTAAAAGGGTAGAATAAAGGGCCCACTTAACAAAGCTGTCGGCGTTGAGTTTTTTGAGCATCGTACCTGAGGGTATCTGGATATTGTTAGGATTCTATTAGACCTGTCGACAGTTTAGCCACTGAGCCGCTAAATGGGTCTCCCCGTGGTAATTCCCCTAAAAGACTAGCATTAAATCTAATGTATTGTATTAGGGCCTGAATCTATAGGCATGGCGCTTGCGATAAGTAAGGACATCAAGGAGTTTATCATGAAAAAGGTGCTTTGCTTTTCGACACTATTATTGACTCTGTTTTTGGGCGCGGCCTGTTCAAAGTCAAACAAAAGACAGACCCTGACTCAACGTTTGGCCAGAGGCCAGAGCGCTTATACCAATATCGCACAAGGTATGGTTGGGCAGCTTAACTTAAACAACTCTGGTCAATGGGGTTATGTTACTTCAGAACCTACATGGCAACATGGCTTTTTTAACACACAGGTGCAAGGCCTTATGTCAGCAACAGTCCCGCTGAGCGAAATGGGAACAGTTGATCCCCTCGCGGGACAAAAAACAGGAGTGATGTTTCAAGGCGCGGTCAAGGCAACTGTTACCAGTGGCGCCATCACTAATATCGATCTAGCCACGGCTTCACTTCGATTGGTGGTTTGGGATTCTTTAGCGGGAACAAGCGATAGAGATGGTAAAATTATTCCTGAATACCCCATCGATATGATTGGCGCTTCAAGCCAGTCAAATGGTTTAAACGTGAACCTCACTTTTTCAGATAACTACGGGAATATTCAATTTATTGGTAACGTCATGGGCGCCAGATTTGAAGGAAGCGTATTTTATCAGAACTGGGTTTCTGCTGATCCTGGACTGCCCAAGGGCTACCAACAGCTCGGAAAATTCTCAATTGTTGCTTGCGACTTTTTCATTTGCAATTAAGCTGATTAAGACTAATCATCTAAGGGATGTCGTCTAGTAAATATGACTTCCCCCGCCAAGCCTTTGATGTCGTTTTAGGTGGCATCTCTGCCATCGACATACCTCGCCTTAATATTCACACTCTCGAAGAAGCTAATGAGTTTATTCGCACCTATGGTTATAACTGGGATGAGGATAAGGACAGAGAACAAATTTGGTCTTTTCATCGCCAAGCGGTGACTATGCTAAAGGATGTTTTTAAGGTTAATGCCAAAGACCTACCCGAGGTCTTATTAGATCCCAACCGACTTGGACACATCGGTTACCTGCTTATTTATTCGAGTACAATGAGCGAAGGCGATAATGTTTTTCAAAAATGGTCATGTGCTATTTTAAGAATTATGCATGTTCTCGTGCATCTAAAAAATGATTTGAGTTCGCATTTTATCGAGCAAATGCAATTACAGATTTTACGACCCTTTAAAGAACGGCTTGTTGAGATCTCGGGTGTCGGGGGTGTGACACTCGGTCGGGAGGCTGACAAAGATCAAATAAAGTTGGTTCGCTTCGATGTGAAACCGCTAAAAACCTCTACCAGTGCAGTTGTTAAACTGCTGGCTAAGCGTGAGTATGTGGCTCCATTTATAATGGATAGAGTGGGGATTCGCTTTGTCACTAAAGGGATCTTTGACTCTTTCCGAGTGGTGCGATTTTTAATAGAAGAACACTTGGTGAGTTTTCCTAATAACGTGATTACCGAAGCCAGAAACACCGTTTATCCCGTAAATCTTTTTTTCGAATATTTAGATGAAGTCAAAAAATCTGGTCGCGATTTAAACAGCGATTCTGTGGATAAAGACTTGCACGAAAAATTGGAAAATGAAATGACCAGAGCTGAATATAAAGAGCGCGAAAATATTTTTTCTGGCGAAAATTATCGTGCGATCAAATTTATTAACCGTCGGCGTATCACGATCGAGAATATTCTCGAGAAGGCCCAGCGACACTTGAGTTTTTACTATCCTTATGAAGTGCAAATTATGAGTCAAGAGACCTATCTACAAACACTTTCAGGTCCCAGTGCCCATGATAAATATAAAGAGCGACAGATCGCGGCGGCACGCAGTCGTGTGTTGGGAGGGATCTAGTGTCGCTTTTAAGGTGGGTGTTAACTCGTGTGCGCGCACTTTTTGCTATTTTTTGCGTCGGAGTGTTTACTGTTATCTGTAGTATTTTACTTTTGCTGACGCGTACTTTGGGATGGGACAGAATTTGTTTTGTTGTTCTTCCCTGGTTGTGGGGCTGGACTCTACTGCTTAGCGCTGGCGGTAGATTAAGAGTCTTTGGCCGCGAGAACTTGCCACAAAAGGGGAGTTTATTTTTATTTCACCACTGTTCTCACTACGATATTCCGGTTTTGGTAGCCGCACTGAAGCTTCCTATTCGTTTTGGGGCCAAGGAAGAACTATTTAGAATTCCCTTTTTGTCATTAGGTATGAGAAGTGTGAACGCCTTAAAAATTGAGCGCAGCAAAAGAGACAAGGTATTAGCGATGTACCGCACCGTTTATGAGAGTCTACAGAAAGGAACCAATTTTATATTGGCACCCGAGGGCACTCGGCAAATAGATAATGTCATTGGGCGGTTCAAAAATGGGCCTTTTATTTTTGCGATCGAGTCAAAGGCACTATTGGTACCTATCGTTATCAAAAATGCCCATCATCTCCTAAAGAAAAAAAGTTTACTTCCGGGCGCTGATCATTGGCAAACGGTGGTCACTGTTAAAATTTTGCCGACCATTGATGCTGGCAAATATAATTTAGAAAATTTAGAGAGTTTACAAAACCTAGTTAGGGAAAAAATGATAGAAGGGTTAGCGACTATTTCTTCATGAGCTGCCAGCTCGCGCCAAAATCTTTAGTTTCAATTGATAAATATTGATTTGCGACATGAAAAACCAATTTTAAAGCATCTCCAGTAATGTCTAAAGGCTGAATCTGGCTCAGCCTTATATCGCTCAAATGGGCGTGAGACTTTTGATTGAGCAGGTCAAGTAGCAAATCCCAACGGACATAAGAAGAAAATGTCTTTCCGTCATCATCGCTATAATAGGGGCCTACGAGTACGCGACCCTTTTCGCTAATATAAATGGGGTAATTATTATTTTCAAACTGAGCGAGCTTCTGCCAGGTCTTGCCATTAACAGTTCTGTAAATTCCACCAGCAGAAGCCCATTTTTCATCGGGATTTTTTGGAGAGCTGACCATATCGAAGAGTTTTCTTTTTAATAGCTCTTGATTGGTAGTTTCGGGTGATGGTTCAGAATCTTTTTGAGCGGTATTCCACCAAAATTTGCCAGCGTGAGGCAATTGTGACAAACCCCAAACAACATTCTTGATTCTGCGAATAAATAATTTTTGGTTTGAATGAGCGGCTTGTCCTTTAGAAATTCGAATACCCGAATGAAATTCAAATCCACGAATTGAAGAAAATGAGATTGGCCGAAGGTTTATATCGATAATCTCAGAAATATTTACGCGAAGAATTTCGTGGGTGCCATCAGTGGTCCAAACATTTTTTGCGAAATGAGCCTTTGTGATAAGATCCTTCAGTGACACAAAACCTAATCCTCCGCAACCTTGGACTTTGGCAAAGTGGCCACTAAAGGAGTGCAAAATCAGCCGCTCCTGGGATTTAATCTGACACAAGGTTTTACCGGTAGTGTCAGCTTGTGATAGTAACGACGTGGGCCTCTTTGTTACGGCAAATTCCCAATCATCGCCTTTGGCGGTCAGATAAGAATTTTCGACCCAATATTTTTCTGGATATTTTTCTGGCCTGTGGGGCAATGAAACCTGTGTCCAGTGGTCCCGATGTTGGTGAATTATCCAGGGCCCACTCAGAGCCATTTGTTTGGCAGGAAGGGAGTTTTCATTTGGAAAATTTTTAAGTCGGGCAGTGTTCATCATAAATGCCCACTTCGAAACATGCGTGGCATTGAGCAGGTCGGCTTCTCTCATCCACGAAGTCACAATAGGGGCTTCAGTTTTTACTTCTACCCAGGGAGTTGAGCGAATTTCGCTCAAGTTTTTTTCAAGCTCTGAACGGGGCACATTTAAAGAAGGCCATTGATTATTTATCTTTGAATATACTGGTAAGGCGTAGCTTTGAACGCCATGCCCAGCCATAAGGCCTGCGATGAATAGGGATAACCAACTTAGCATCAAAAAATTTTGACATTTGCTTGCAGTCTCTACAAGACCAGGAGAAATGCTTCTAGACCCCTGAATTTTCTATAGATAAAATAGGAGAGATGAAGAAAATGTTTTGGACCTTTCTCTTTTCGACCATCGTAGGGAATGCGACCGCTTTAGCCGACGAAGCCTTAGGGGAAATGGGTGTGCAGCGCTTATTGCTGGAGCCCAGTTTTTCAGTCACCGAACCAAAAACGGCGAATTTTTTGCTGGCTAAAGCACTTGTGGGATTTCGCTGGAAAAACGATGCCCATTGGTGGGCCGATATCACTTTAGGAAATCAAGAACTCATCGGCAAGCCGGCAAGGTACGGCGTTGAATTGAGCGGCATGGGGCTCATTGAAGGTTTCGGAGAATTTGCCAGTGGCATCGGAAATTTTAGAGCAGGCTTAGTGCCTCTCGATTTTGGATTAGAGAGTGGAGCTCGCGAAGAACAGTTGTTATTTCCGAGAAGTCTCATTTACCAGAAAAGAATCTTAGGAATCAGAGACGTGGGCTTTAGCTACTATGTCAGCCAAGGATTTGCTTATACGGCGTTGACAGTTCACAATGGAGAAGGTGGAAACGACCTGGACAATCGCGCCTGGCTCTCAGCGAAATGGGCCTACAAAGAAAAAAAGCAAGAAGTGGGAATAAGTGCCCAGGTGGGGCAGACAAGCCCTGAAAGTACCAATGTTGCTCTCGATCCATCGCTCGATGAGTTTTTTACGACAACAGATAAACATAAAATGCGCCTTTCGGCACTCTATGGTGAGCGTCAGCATGAAAAATGGTCGTATAGTGGCAAAGTCTATTTAGCTGAAATTTTAAGCGAAAATGCCAATACTCGCCAATTTGGCGGCGGCACGATCGACTTTAAATTTTCTTATGGCCCTTCTTCGCATATTCTATTACGTTACGATGAGATTCGCTTTTACCCATTGGCAGGTCGGCACAAGGAAATGCAGATCACGTTGGGTTTAGCATTGCATAACTGGAATGAAACTTCTCGTTTTTTTATTTATGCGATAAAGAATTTATCGGAACCAAAAGAAGTCAGTAACGATCAGTTGTTATTAACATGGCGTTATGCGCCTCGGGGGATGGAGTGAATATTAAAAAAATAGCTATCATCGGCGCTGGCCAAATGGGTTCGGGAATTGCGCAAGTGTTTGCAGCTCAAGACTATAAAGTGAGACTGATGGACCTATCTAACGCAGCTTTAAAAGGAGCCGTAGAAAATATTACCGGGAGTTGTGATCGGCTTATTAAAAAGCAAGTGATGACAGCGGAGCAAAAAGTTTCTCTTATGGCGAATGTTCAAATTACTACAGATCTCGCAGATGCTTCGGACTGTGATTTTGCTGTTGAAGCCGTATCAGAGAATCTCAATCTAAAAATAGACATTTTTAAAAAACTTGATGAGGTGATGCCATCTCACGGAATCATCACAAGTAATACTTCTTCGATATCAATTACTAAAATGGCCTCTGTCACTAAAAGACCTGAGCAAGTTGCCGGGATGCACTTCATGAACCCCGTTCCTGTCATGAAGCTTGTTGAAGGCATCAAGGGACTGCAAACCTCTCAAGCCACTTTTGATGTCATGAGAGAGTTGGTAAAAAAAATAGGCAAAGTATTAGTAGAGTCAAAAGATATGCCTGGTTTTACTGTAAATCGAGTACTGATGCCAATGATAAACGAGTCTATATTTGCACTTCATGAAGGAATTGCACAGGTTGATGATATTGATCAAGCAATGAAACTTGGCACCAATCAGCCGATGGGGCCTTTAGCGCTTGCTGATTTCATTGGACTTGATACTTGTCTTGCTATCATGCAAGTTCTGCATGAAGGTTTAGGCGATCCTAAATATCGTCCGTGCCCACTACTAATAAAATACGTTGAGGCCGGATGGCTGGGTAAGAAGACCGGTCGTGGATTTTACGATTATTCTGAAAGTTAGAGGTCATACATGTCTTACAAAACGTTGTCCTATGAGGAAAATCAGGGCGTGGGAGTATTAAAATTTAATAGGCCCGAATCATTAAACGCCCTCAATCGACCACTGTTAGAAGAATTAAATACATTTTTGGATAAAATACGGCACGACGATGAAGTGCGATGTCTGATTTTCACAGGTCAGGGAGATAAAGCTTTTATTGCTGGCGCTGACATCAAAGAAATAAGTTTACTAAAAGGACAAGAACCACAAAAATTTGCCAAGTATGGACAAGATACTTTATTAAAAATCGAACAGTTGCCCTGCCCGGTAATTGCTGCGGTCAATGGATTTGCATTGGGTGGTGGGCTTGAAGTGGCGCTGGCTTGTGATTTTATTTGGGCCAGCGAAAAAGCAAAGTTGGGTCTCCCAGAAGTGAGTCTCGGAATTATACCCGGATATGGCGGCACACAAAGACTCTCGCGTTGGGTGGGAGTGGGCCGAGCACGTGAAATGATTTTCTCCGGCCAATTTTATGATGCGAAGACCGCCTTTGAGTTTGGTCTTGTGCAGAAGGTATTGGCTCCTGATGCGCTCTTGCCAGAATGTTTAAAGTTAGCAAGCCTAATTGCTTCTCGTGGCCCATTAGCCGTAGGAGCTGCAAAAAAATCTATTAATCAGGGCTTTGATTGTGATTTGGTGGCTGGCCTTGATCTCGAGGCGCACGAGTTTACTTTGCTCTTTGGCTCCCGCGACCAAATCGAAGGCACCCGAGCCTTTATAGAAAAGCGATCGCCGCAGTTTACGGGGAAGTAATGAGTTATCAGCCGAAAAATAATATTAGAATTGTCACTGCGGCGAGCCTCTTTGATGGCCACGACGCCACCATAAATATTATTAGGCGAATTCTGCAAGACCAAGGGGCTGAGGTTATTCACTTAGGCCACAATCGAAGTGTTAAAGAAATTGTCGATGCTGCACTTCAAGAGGGCGCTCAAGGAATTTGTGTGAGCTCTTATCAGGGCGGCCATATGGAATTTTTTAAATATATGCGAGACATGCTTAATGATCTTGGTGCCCCTTACGTTAAGATATTTGGAGGTGGTGGGGGCGTCATCGTTCACGAAGAAAAAGCCGAGCTCGAAAAATATGGAATCGAAAAAATATTTCATCCTGACGATGGCCGTAAAATGGGCCTTGATGGCATGATCGAACTTATTATTAAAGGTTGTGATTTTGACCTTTTAGAACAGGCTACGAGTACTCCCAAGGTTTTAACGGGGGGGCGTATTCCTCAGCGTGAAATTGGTTTGAACCTCACTGCGATTGAACACCAAAAAAAATCAGCTGCCATTGAGGGTGGTAAGGCCCCCTTGGTTTTAGGAATTACGGGCACAGGGGGAGCCGGTAAATCAAGCCTCATCGACGAGTTATTGCAACGGTTTTTAAATGCCTGGCCCGAGATTAATATAGCTGTGCTCTGTGTGGACCCTTCCAAAAAGAAAACTGGTGGTGCACTTTTGGGGGATCGTATTCGCATGAATTCCCTTTCACGAGAGGGAGTATTTATGCGCTCACTCGCGTCTCGTGGCAGTGGCAGCGAAATCTCAAGCGCCATTCCGGAAATGTTAAAATTATTAAAGAGTCTCAATTTTAATTTAATCATTGTTGAAACGTCAGGAATCGGGCAGTCCAGCATGAAGATTACTGAGGTCAGCGATAAGAGTCTCTATGTGATGACGGCTGAATTTGGTGCTCCTAGCCAGCTAGAGAAAATCGACATGCTCGACTATGCCGACTTCGTTGCCATCAATAAGGCAGATCACCGAGGCTCTAAAGATGCCTTGCGAGACGTTAAAAAACAGTACGGTAGGTCACGCAAAGTCTTTGGTCAGGACGTCGAGGGTTTACCCGTTTTTTTGACTCAAGCCTCTCAGTTTAACGATGTGGGGATTAACCAATTGTTTTTTAGTCTGTGTGAAAAATTTAACTCACATGACACGCAGAGATTTTTGTTAACAGCCGAATACAAGAAAAACCTAAGAAGTTTTGAACAGAAGGCAATAGTGCCTCCTGAGCGCCAAAATTATCTCGCGGAAATCGTAGCGAGTGTACGTGGCTATAAAAATAGAACAAAAGAACAGGCCGGGATAGCATCTCTAGTGGGAGCTTTAGAAAAAACTAAAATCGTCATAAATGATAAATCTGTCACTTCTGAATGTGAAAAACAAAAAAAGAAACTACCGCCCGACGCCTTAGAGCACCTGGAGTCTTGGAATAAACAGAGCGAAAGATACAAAAAAGAAAAATTGGATTTTCAGGTTCGCGAAAAAACTCTAAATCAAGATCTTACCAAAAAAACTCTCAGCGGAACGATTATTCGGCGGGTGACTTTTCCGAACTTATCAGACTGGGGCGATCGCCTAAAGTTTTTAAAATTAGAAAACGTTCCAGGAGAGTTCCCCTATACGGCGGGGGTGTTTCCCTTAAAGCGCCTTGGCGAGGACCCCAAGCGAATGTTTGCAGGCGAAGGGACGCCCGAACGAACCAACAAGCGCTTTCATTACTTAAGTCAAAGCGAGCCGGCAAAACGCCTTTCTACTGCTTTTGATAGTGTCACTCTTTATGGA
Source organism: Pseudomonadota bacterium (assembly GCA_034439715.1). Classification (GTDB taxonomy): domain Bacteria; phylum Bdellovibrionota; class Bdellovibrionia; order Bdellovibrionales; family SG-bin7; genus JAWXAY01. The sequence goes on along the minus strand of JAWXAY010000028.1, from coordinate 10,521 downwards.
CACGACCCCGATCAGCGACCCGATATTTACGGTAAAGTGGGAGAGAGCGGTGTCAGTATCTGTACCATCGAAGACATGGAAAAGCTCTATGACGGATTTGATCTTTGCGCTCCTAGTACTAGCGTCAGTATGACTATCAATGGTCCGGCTCCCATGATTTTGGCGTTTTATATGAACACTGCTATCAATCAACAAGTGAGGCATAAAGAATCACAGTTGGGCAGAAAACTTAGTGCGAGCGAACTCGTAGAAGTTAAACAAAAAACTCTCACCAACCTTAGAGGCACTGTTCAGGCCGATATTTTGAAAGAAGACCAAGGTCAGAACACGTGCATTTTTTCAATCGACTTTGCTCTAAAAGTGATGGGCGATATTCAAGAGTACTTTTCTAAAAATGATATTCGCAATTTTTATTCAGTAAGTATTTCGGGATACCATATTGCAGAGGCCGGTGCCAATCCGATTTCTCAATTGGCCTTTACTCTGAGTAATGGGTTTACTTTTGTTGAATATTACCTGTCACGAGGAATGAAAGTGGATGAGTTCGCACCTAATCTTTCATTCTTTTTTAGTAACGGAATGGACGCTGAGTATACGGTATTGGGTCGTGTGGCGCGGAGGATTTGGTCTATTGCCATGCGCGATTTGTATCAGGCTAACGAGAGATCACAAAAACTAAAATATCATATTCAAACAAGTGGTCGATCTTTACACGCGCAAGAAATTCAGTTTAACGATATTCGCACGACGCTGCAGGCGCTCATTGCGCTCTTTGATAATTGTAATTCTCTTCATACCAACGCTTATGACGAGGCGATCACCACACCAACTGAAGAATCTGTGCGTCGGGCTATGGCGATTCAAATGATCGTTAATAAAGAATTTGGTTGGGCTATTAACGAAAACCCTCTTCAAGGTAGTTATTTTATTGACGAGCTCACTGAGCTCGTCGAAGAAGCGGTGCTAGATGAATTTTTGAGAATTAGTGAACGTGGTGGAGTTTTAGGTGCAATGGAAACTCAGTATCAGCGTAGCCAAATTCAAGCAGAGTCTTTGTTGTATGAACATCAAAAACATTCAGGTGAACTGCCGATCGTCGGGGTTAATACTTTTATTGATCCAAAAACCCTAAAGGCGGATTATGTCCCTCCCAAAATTCCGATGGCGCGGGCCACTATTGCGGAAAAAGAACAGCAACGAAATAATTTAATATCCTTTCAAAAGAACCATAAGGCTCAGGCCGAAAGCGAAATCAAAAAACTAAAAGACGCAGCTCTTCAAGGTCGAAATATTTTTGAAGCCTTAATGTCGGCAGCTCCCCACTGTTCTCTATATCAGATGACCCAAGCCCTCTACGAAGTGGGCGGACAATACCGCAGGAATATTTAGTTCTTTGGCGGTGTCTATTTGTTATCTGCCCAAGCATGATACCTATGTATTATTAGTAAGGGTATAGTTTGACAAATATTAGACTCCTCGAGACGACTGGGAAATCATGTCAGAAACGGTCTTGAATCACCCTTGGGTATCAGTTTAAGCGGTTTAAAACAAATACCGCCACAATTGCCAAACAGGCGAGGAGTGCAAAGACATAGATCTGTTTTAGTCTTTTGATTTCGCTCATAACGAGGACAAGAGATTCTCGGAATCTACCAAACTCGGGATTGGGTGCGGCAGGGAGTGTTGGAGCACTTGCCCTAAAATCTGCTAAAAAAAGTGCGGGTTTTAAAGAGGGATGTTTATCGATAAGCTGCAAATACCACTGCAAAGCTCGGTAAACATGTGGGGGAGCGCCCCCCTTAGTTTTTATCCATCTGGTCCATGCCGAGGGATCTACCATCAAAAGTTGGCAAATTTTTCGCTGAGAAAGCCCCAAATTTTGTCGAATCTGTTCTAAGTCGCCGATCAGGCGTTTAATCACTACTACTTCAGATTCATAAATCATTCGATGCGGGCTTTTTACCTTTAATGTCGTCAATTTCTGTTTCACATTATTTTGACTCGACGCACTAACTAACTCTTCCATGTATTTCCTTTCACCATATTATGTGGTGTTTCACATAATTATACGTTGTGTAATACATATTTTGTCATTTTATAGAATTGAAATCAAATTGAATAGATTTGAATCCATAGCTAGGGTTGCCCTACGCTCAATAGCACTACAGCTTTTAGTTATAATACATAGTGCTAAGTATATGAAATTAAATGACTTTATAATATGTAATGTTTAGTATATTGAGTTAAATAGAGGAAAAATTTTTATTATACTATGTGTTATTCGGTTTTCAGATTTACTCACGGAGTAGAAGCAATATGTCAAAGCACTACAGTTTAAACAAAAATAAATACTTGCTAGAACCCGAAGCCCAAAAGCTTGAGGACATCCTAAATCACTTTGTCGCTAGAGAGCCGCGAAATTGTCTGTTAATCATTTTAGCTCTGCGCACAGGGGCCCGAGCTACGGAGTTGTTAAACTTAAAAAAATCAGATCTTAATAGCACTGATGAAACAGTTTTTATTAGAGGGATAAAGGGTAGTAAAGACCGCGAAATACCTCTGCCGCCGAAGTTGTTTAGGCACTTACTCGACTACTGTGAAACTGAACAATCCGAACGCCTCTTTCCGATTAGTTATAGCCGACTACGCCAAATCTGGGAATTTTATCGCCCCACGGTTAAGAAATTCCATGCTCTGAGACACACATTTGCCATTCGACTTTATAAGAAAACCAAAGATGTGAGGCTGGTACAGGTGGCGCTTGGTCACTGTAATATCACCAACACCATGATCTATGCCGATTACGTTTACTCCCAACAAGAGTTGAGAAGGCTGATTCTGTAGAGTTCTGGCACCCCAATTGCTATTTAAAAATGGTTGCTGTATCAAATTCCTAAAAAGTAGGTCAAAGGCGATATGTTCGATGTAATGACTAAAATGCATAAGCGAGACCGCAAAAATGGTAGGGCAGTGACGTCCTATGTCCTGATATTTGCTATGATTTTTTCGCCTGTTTATGGGCTTGCGCAAGAAAAACCTGCGGTTCAAGAGGCTTCAGACTCTGAAATCAAAATTGATGTTTCGGATCCCATGCCTGTAGAAAAAGTTTTTCCTCTCACCGAAATGTCAGAGGGTGGCATAAATAATACTTTGGCGTATTTTATGACGCCCGAAATGTACGAGGCGATTTATCACCGTTTGGAGACGCAGTTTTGGCAGCCAATAAAATCTTCAGTGAAAAAGACAAGTGCTATTTATGGTTATGCCGCAATTAACATTCCAAGAGTTGCCCAAGGTCTTAAAGAAGCCTTCCGCCACCCACTGCAGAGCGGAAAAAATGTGACGATTGTTACGACGTTTTTGGGGACAGCTTCAACAATAATTTCGTTTACTGTTGGTAATATTTCCGCCAACGACGCGAGTGTTACTCGTTTGGTGAGTACAGCGGTTATGCTATTGGGTATAGCTGCCGTTTACAGAGCTAACTTCGACACAATTGGGACGTTTTTAAATTACAAGGGCTGGAGTCATGAGAAGACTAAAAAAAATCATAGGCTACAGTTAGCTTACGAAGAGAATATTAAAAATGGTAAAGACGAGAGGCCAGAGGGTTTAGAAGTTGACAAATTCTCAAACCGCTTGGCTAAAATTTTTTTGGTAGAGATTTTCTTTTTGGCAGCGGTTAATAGCTGGGAGTTTGCTTTTCCGGTCGCAGAAAAAACCAGCGAAGTTATGCATAATTTTTGGATGTCCACTGCGGGATATACACTTTTTAGTTTTTATGAAGCGATTCTGACCCGCTTTTTAATTAAAGCAAAACTTAATGTCGTAGGTAGTACCCCTGAAGAAATTGAACTTAAACGAAATAAAGCAGCTTTCGCTTATAAGGTAGCCTCCCTTAGCATTAGCTTTACGCAAAACCTCGCGGTGATGTATGCTCTATCAGGCTCTCAAGTTACTCAATACGGAATGATCGGCTTAGGCATGCTCTTGATTGGATATGAATTCCATGCGAGCCGAAAGCGGGGGGCGGCAGTCCGCGCCTTTTCATGTGCCGGTCAGTTCGCTCACTAGTAAAAAATTCAAAACTATGCGCTAAATTCGACTAACCGAATGATTCGAACTATATTGCACAGCTTATGAAAAAAACATTTTTTGCGATTATATTTTTGCCGGTTTTTACGTTTGCTGCGCCTCAAGAAAAAGGCCAGAAACAGAATCAAAGGCAGGACCTAATTAAGATTGTGGAAGTCTCAAAGAAAGAAAAAACCACAATAGTCTTTGCTCAAGATCAAAAATTGGGTTGGGTAGAAATGAACGAGTTAGATCAAAAGCCCCAGCGCAAAAGTTTTAAAAAAGTCAGTATTCATAATATGGAAATTTCTCTAATTGATTTTGTCTGGGATTATAAATTTAAGCAAAATATTTCAGAAGTGAAATGCGCAGACTACGTCGAGGTTCATTTATTATCCACTGAAGATGTGGCTCGGGTTTGCCAAACAGACGCTCGAAACATGGCTCATTTGCGCCCTTACATTAAATGGGTGAGAAAAAGTCTCAGCTAAAACTACGGAGTTAATTACCCAGCTCCATTTTGGCAATGGTCTGTAGCTGCATATTGGTTGTGCCTTCATAAATTTGACCAATTTTAGCGTCACGAAAAAATTTTTCAACTGGGTAATCGGTTACAAAACCGTTCCCGCCAAACAGATCAATAGCCTGAGAACAAATACTTTCGGCAGCGCGAGACGAAAATAATTTGGCCATAGCTGCCGCCTGAATGTAGTCACCTTTGTGGTCTTTGATTCTAGCGGCGTTATACACTAAGAGCTTAGCAGCCTCGAGTTCGGTACGCATTTCGGCTAGTTGAAACTGCACTGCCTGATAGTGCGAAATGGATTTTCCAAATTGTTCCCGCGTCTTGATGTATTCGAGCGTGGCCTGGTAAGCACCTGTGGCAATTCCTACCATTTGCGCGCCAATGCCTATCCGGCCTTCGTTAAGAGTTTCAATGGCGATTTTATACCCCTTACCAACTTCTCCTAAAACATTTTCTTTGGGTACTTCACAATTTTCAAAAATGAGTTCACAGGTGGAGCTAGCGCGAATTCCAAGTTTGTGTTCGCGCTTTCCGATTTTAAAACCTGAAGAATTTTTATCGACAAGAAAGGCAGTGATCCCTTTGTAGCCCTTTGTAACGTCAATATTTGCAAAGACAATAAATAATCCGGCTTCAGCGCCGTTGGTGATCCATAGTTTGTTTCCGTTGAGAATATATTTATCACCCTTTTCTTGAGCCCGAAGTTTAAGAGAAAATGCGTCGGAGCCGCTCCCACTTTCAGAAAGGGCGTAGGCACCAACTGTGTCTGCACCAAGCTTTGGCAAGTAACGCTTTTTTTGTTCTCCATTTGCCCAGCGAAGAAATGCATTGGTAACTAGTGTGTTTTGTACGTCGACCATTACGCTTACTGAACCATCCACCTTGCCTATTTCTTCAACAGCCAAACAGGCCATGGTGAAACTGCCCTGTGCGCCCCCGAATTCTTGGGGAGTTTCTATTCCCATTAAACCCATTTCAAAAAGTTTCTTTATCAAAGAAGGATCCATTTTTTGTTCTTGATCCATACTTTGCACCAAAGGCTTAATTTCCGAGTGGGCAAATGATCTGACCGCCTCAGAAAAGTCTTTTTCTTCTTGGGAGAAGTGGCTTAAGGGTAAATGTTCGGACATTGCTATCTCCTCTGGTCGATTCTTTTGATAGTACTTCAAAAAACTTTGATTTTACATATTGATTTTCGTGGTCTAGGATTGAAAGCAAATGGTTAAAAAACGTGGGGCTCAAATTCGCATACTCATAGCTAAACCTGGGCTCGATGGCCATGATCGGGGTGCTAAAGTCGTCGCGCGTGCACTGAGAGATGCGGGTTTTGAAGTCATTTACACCGGACTTCACCAAACTCCCGAGATGATAGTAATTGCCGCAATTCAAGAAGATGTGGATATTATTGGTCTCTCGATTCATTCGGGCGCGCACTTGCCATTAGTTAGTGCAATCCAAAGTTTATTAAAAAAGAGAAAGGCACTCCGACCAATGTTTTTGGGTGGAATCATTCCTGATGATGATGCCAGGCAGCTAAAAAAGCTTGGCGTTTTTGCCGTTTTTGGTCCAGGTACATCTTTTCTAGATATTATTAAATCCATTAACAAGGCCGTCCATTAGGGGGAATTCATTGAAAAAAATCATCGTGTGTTTAGTACTTTTGGTAGGTGCCGAGGCATTTTCTAAGAACCTTTCGCACCGCTTGGGTGTGGGATACAAGAACCAGTTTGGCGATCCTGATTTAAATGGAATCGCCGCTCAATATTATCCTTACGATGATTTAGGTTTTTCGGCAGCACTCGGTGTTGATACCAAAACGGACAACTCCAAGTTTGGTTTTCAAGTGAAACTTAATCGAATTATTTTTCAAGAAGAACACCTTAATTTTTATATGGGAACAGGGGCGGGCTTGTTGACTACCGAAACCGCTGGTCGTTCTGAATCTGGTTTTGAATTGTCTGGTTTTGTTGGAGGTGAGTTTTTCTTGATGGGGCTTGATAGTTTAGGGTTTAGTTTTGAATCAGGGATTGGCATTACGTCTATTTCTAGCGGCGTCAGATTTAGAACATTTGCCGATAGTCCCATTCGCGCGGGAATTACATTTTATTTTTGAGGTAAGTAATGAATAAAAAAATTCATGTATCTAAAGAAGCTCCAGCACCCGTCGGCCCCTATTCGCAGGCCGTGGAGACGGGAGGTTTTGTTTTCTGTTCAGGCCAGATTTCAATTAATGCCAAAACCAACGAAGTTTTTAAGGGAGAAATTTCTGAACAAACTAAAATGGTGATGGAAAATATTAAACATGTATTAGCAGCAGCTGATCTTTCATTAGACAACGTTATTAAAACAACGATTTTTTTAACCGATATCAATGACTTTACAAAGGTAAATGAAGTCTATAGCGGTTATTTTAAAAAAGAGCCGCCGGCGCGTTCCACGGTGCAGGTGAGTGCGTTACCTAAAGGGGTAAATGTTGAAATTGAAGTCATTGCCCGCAGATTTTAGGGCGATTAAGTTATTTAAATTATTTAGCCCCGTGCTCGTTGTGACAATTATGTTTTCTTGGGCTTTGATTCGAGAGATTCGAAAAGTAAACACCACTCGTATTTCGTCATGGGTAGAAGACCACCATGGTGATTGTGCGGTGGTATTAACAGGGCGGGCTGGTCGCATAAAAGAGGGAATGGACCTTCTTTCCCAAAAACAAATTAAAAAGCTTATTCTGGCGGGAGTAAACCCAGGGTCAAATTTAAGACAGATATTTCCGCAATGGCCGTTTTACGGAGAGATTTCAGAGCAGGACGTTATTCTAGAAAAACGATCGCAGACGACCTATGGAAACGCACAACAGGCCCTGTCGTTTGTTGAGGCTCTTCATTGTAGAGATCTCGTTTTGATTACATCTCATGTCCATATGTACAGGGCTTATCGTACCTTTCGCTCGGTAATACCCGATAGCATTCCCATATATGCGCGCGGTGTCCTTATGGGAAACCTTAGGAGTTCCTGGGACGATCTATTAGAAGAAGGCATTAAATCTTTATTTTATTCTATTTGGGCGTACTAGACTATCGAAGTGCTTAGTTTTCAGAGTGTAAATCCGATAAAACCTCTATGAGTAGCCCTCGTTTTTTTGATTCTATTCCAGCTATCGGCCGTAGTGCGCTTGGGCAAGTCGAAGATACCTTCAAAGTATTTTTGATGATTTACCTTTCACTTCGCGCCACCTTTCGCGATCAGGCGCAAGGTTTAGGAACAGTATTTAGAGTGGTGTCCGCACAAATTTATTTTACCGGTTTTCAAGCCCTGCCCCTTGTCACAGTTATGGCACTTGTCGTAGGCACACTAATCATAATGCAGAGTTCGGCGCAGCTCATGCTTTTCGGTGGATCTGAGATGATTGGAAATCTCATGATTATTGTAGTCGTTAGAGAATTAGCTCCTTTGCTTGTGGCCATCGTAGTCGTGGCGCGATCGGGTACAGCAGTGGCTTCTGAAATTGGCAATATGAGAGTTAACCGCGAAATAGAAGCCTTAGAAGCCATGGGCATTCATCCCTTAAGTTTTATAGTTTTTCCCAGAATTGTGGGAGGAATTATTAGTGTTCTATGTCTGGCATTCTATTTCAACGTCATTGCGCTTTTGGGCGGATTCTTGGTTTCTAGTTTTACGCACCAGATGAATTTTGAGTTTTACCTCGATTCAATTGCACAGGCGTTAGATGTGCACGATGTGTATGTCTTTTTGCTAAAGAATACCTTTAGCGGTGCCATAATTTTTACAGTCTGCTCTTATCAAGGATTAAAGGTTCAACAAAGTTCGCACGAAGTGCCGCAAGCGACCACCAGAGCCGTCGTAAATAGCATCGGTTATGTCATGGTGTTCAACCTCTGTGTGACCTTTATCGTGTATCTAAAACAGCTTATGAATCTGGGAATAATATGAACATGGAATCAAAACTCAGAAAATCTATTAAAAGCATGAGATTTGAAAATGTAAGCTTTGGTTTCGAAGACCGCGGCTTATTGATCGAAAATAACACAGTTGAATTTCCGATGAATAAAAATATTCATTTGACCGGGCCAGCAGGCGCGGGAAAGACCACGGTCTTAAAAATAATAGCAGGTCTTATTAATCCCGAAGTCGGAAAGTTCCTTATCAACAGTGAGGACGCACTCCCGATGAGTTTTGAAGAGTTTTTGCCCTATCGATTAAACATTGGTTTTAGTTTTGACTACGGCGGACTTTTGGCAAATCGCACTCTTTTTGAAAATCTAATGCTTCCGCTTCGATATCATGAGCTGCTGTCCCACACTTCTGCTATTGAGCGAGTGGATCAGATTCTCAAAGATTTTGGCTTGACCAGAAACCGAGATGCTCGCCCTTCAGCAGTGTCAGGGGGCCATCGAAAAGCCACCATTGTGGCCCGCGCTTTCGTCACCCAACCTGAAATGATTATTTTTGACCAACCCACCACTGGCCTCGATGACCTCGCCGAAAAGGCTTTAGTTCGTTACATTAAGGAAGGGCGTGACCAGGGCTGGTTAAAACATGTTTTTATTGTCAGTCAGGACAAAGAACTTTTAAGCCATTTAGAGGTAGATAGTTTCGTAATTTTTGATAAGAAAGTTTTTAGTTATGAAGAATTTGAGAAAAAGGTGATTTACGCGTGAAAGTAAGATTTGGTAAATTTGAAAAAATCGCGGGTGTCTTTGTAATCGTAGCAATTGTTGGCAGCATTGCGGCCACGATATTAGTAGCTATTAAGCAAGGCTGGTTGGCCAAAAAAGAGGACCTAAGAGCTCAGTTTACCACGGGAGATGGTTTGCACGTTGGAACCATGGTACAAATGGCGGGACTTCGAGCGGGTTCAGTCAAAAAAGTGGTACTAGAAACCAACAATGAAATTATTGTGACATTTGAAGTTCATGAAGATTTTTTTAAGAGAATTAAAAAAGATTCAGTGGCACAAGTTATTCGTCCCTTTATAATTGGCGAAAAAGTTATCGATATTTCGGTGGGTTCATTAGAGTCTCAAGCGATTTCTGCCGGTGAAACGCTGAAGTCACAAGGGACGACTGACATTATGGATCTCATTAGTGGCCGAGAAATGGGCCAATATTTGGATACCATGAAAAGCCTCGCAGAGAATTTGCGCATGCTCGCTGAAAATATGTTCTCGAAAGAACGGTCAAAATCTTTAATTGCAATTGTCGATAGTCTTCCGACCCTAATCAAGAATGTAAATCAAATGTCTGTAAAGGTTGTGGATCTCAGCTCCACTTTAACAGAGAAGAAGCATCTCAATGTCATTCTTAAAAATACCTCTCACCTCACAGAAGAATTAAATACGCTACTGCCCCAAATGATTGAGGGTGCCCCACATTTTGGCAAAGAACTTATGGCGACGTTAGAGCAAGTCAACCGCTTGACGAGAGAATTTCAGATATTGATTCCTGCCCTAAAAGAGATAGCGCCTGATTTGCCAAAAACAAGTCGGCGTACGGTAGAGGCCATAGACGAGTTAGTTATTACTCTGAAGGCTGTTCAACGTAATTTTATGTTGCGCGGAAAAGTTCAAGAAGTTCGCGAAGAGGAAGAAAAATCAAATGATCGTCGCCCTGCCGCTGGAGGAACTAAATGACAAAGGCTTTCAATAACAAGTCTGAAAAGCCTTTTTATGTCAACTTTCGCGAGATAGGCTTAAAGTTAAAGGAAATGGAAAGCAGTATAATCAACACCACTCACCAAAAGGTAAAGAGTCAGTGGTTTCATAGCGATTCGGATGTTGATATAGTTCTTTGGCGCGATGAAAGAAAAAACCCTGCCTATCCGGTTGTCACTTAATAGCAGTTTTTTAAGTTTTTTTTGCGGGTTTTTCATCGTAAATTTCTCTATAGGTTAGACCAACATTTTGTGTG
>JAWXAY010000027.1:0-73198 GCA_034439715.1 Pseudomonadota bacterium | reverse complement strand
CTTCTAAAGAAATGGAAGTTGTTGTGCCCGATCACCAGTTAAGTTTGGCGATCGGAAAGCGCGGACAAAACGTAAAGCTTGCGGCACGGCTAACGGGCTGGAAGATAGACATTCTTGCAGAATCGGCAGCGTCGCAAAGAACTTCAGAATCTATTTTCAATATTATGTTGATTCCCGGGATGACCGAAACCATGGCGCAAAACATTTTTCAAAGTGGCTTTGGTTCTTTTCAAATTATCGCCGACGCCAATGTTGAAGATATTATGACAATTCCTGGTTATGATGCTCCTGAAAAGGCTCAGAAGCTTATTGATGAGTCAAAGCAGATATACGTTAAATATGAAGCTGAAGGTGGCGTGCCCAAGGCCCCTGTTAAGATTGAAACCAAAGTGGATATGGGCTCACATGCTAAAGCTAACGCAGATGAAATGCTTAAAGCAGAAATGGCTAAATTAAAAGCTGAAGAGACGGTTGCGATGGCAGAAACCCAGACCACAGAAGAAAAAGGCGGAAATTAATATTGCACCCCAGGAGATAAATTTGAGTCAAATCAAAGTTTTTGAGTTCGCTAAAGAAATAGGTCTAGAGACACTAGCCCTCATGGATAAGATCCGAGAGTGGAAGTTACCTATTAAAAGTCATATGGTAGTTTTAGATGACGATTTGATTAGTCAAATCAAGGGCAAGCTAGCTGCTGAAAAAGAATCGAAAAAATCTAAAAAAGCGCCAGTAAAAAAGAAAGCCGCAGCATCAGCTAAAGAAGGCGCGCAGGCAGGGGCTCCTAAAAAAACGGCGGCCCGTAAATCTTCGGCGGCGAGTGAATCTGCAAAGCCAAAAGCTAAGGGTAAAATTGAAGCGAGCGCTAAACCTTCAATTGTGCTTCGAAAGAAGGTAGAGCCTGTTGTTGTTCCTGTTGAAGAGGCGATAGTCCCTCCAGAAGAATTAGAAATCGCGACAGTTGAGGAAATTCAGCCGATAGCGACGATCGAAGAAAGTCCGGACACGGCCCCAGTGAGTGCCGTACCCGCTGCAAGTGTACCAGAGGCAATCGTTGAGAGTGCCGAAACTCGAATGGCCCCACGTCTCAAAAAAGTAATTGATGTGCCAGCACAGCCTCCTGGAGGAATTCGACGAAATATTGTTGGCAGGATGGATTTAACTAAGGCCAGAGAAAAAGAAGCTCAAATGAGAAGTGGAGCCCAAAGGCAATTCGCGCCACGTTCTGGGCCTACCACAGGTGCTCCCTATCGTCCCCCAGGCGTAGGAACTCCACGTCCGACTACCGGAGGGACTGCAGGTACTGGGCGCCCCTCAGGAGGGCCCGGCGGCGAACGGTCCATGATGGTCATGAAAGAAATACGAACGCCAAGATCTGGTGCCCAACGAAATGTACGAGCTGGATTTGTAGCAACAAGGCCCGAGACAGAAGAGGAAATTAAGGAGCGACAGGAGAAAGCACTTCGTAAAAAAGGTGCCGGAAGTGAAGAGGTATTAAGTTTTTCATCGACGGAATTTCGAAAACGCGAAATGGTTTTTCAGCCCAAAAAGAAAAAGGGCACTTTAAATCGTGAGGCAAAAAAAACAGAAATCACAAAACCTTCTGCCAAAAAAAGGCAGGTAAAGGTATTTGAAACAATTGCAGTTGGTGATTTGGCCCAGTCAATGGGAGTAAAATCTAGTCAGCTCATTAAATCACTGATGAATAACGGAGTCATGGCTACTGAAAATCAGGTCCTAGACTTTGATACGGTTTCTCTTATTGTGCCGGAGTTTGGTTTTGAGGCGCAAAATGTAGTATTAACCGAAGATGAACTCATTAAGAATGCGGAGTTCGGAAATTTAGAAATGGCGGCAATACTAAAGGCTCCTGTAGTTACGGTAATGGGTCACGTGGATCATGGGAAAACTACGTTACTCGATGCTATCAGAAGCGCCAATGTCGCCGAAAAAGAAGCCGGTGGAATTACTCAACACGTAGGTGCCTATAGAGTGGAGTTAAAAGACGGTAAAGGCGTGACCTTCATCGATACTCCTGGACATGAAGCTTTTACAGAAATGAGAGCTCGTGGCGCCAATGTCACAGATATAGCGGTGATAGTAGTAGCAGCCGACGACGGAGTGATGCCACAAACCGCAGAAGCGATTAATCATGCTAAAGCAGCTGAGGTACCGATCGTTGTGGCCGTAAATAAAATTGATAAACCGGGCGCTGATATGGATAAATTGAAGCGTCAGTTGACTGAATTTCAATTGGTACCTGAAGAGTGGGGAGGCACGACAATATTTTGTCCGGTGTCGGCTCTTAAGAAGCAGGGGATTGACGAATTGCTAGAGCAGTTGTGGTTAGTGGCCGAAATGGAAGATCTCAAAGCAAACCCGGATCGTTCAGCTAAAGGTGCCGTCATTGAGGCCCGTATGGAAAAGGGTCGTGGCAATGTAGCAACAGTTCTTATTCAAGAGGGGACGCTCAAGGTGGGCGATATTATTGTTTGTGGAAAGATCGCCGGTCGCGTTCGTCAAATGGCAAATGATAAGAAACAAATAATAAAAGAGGCAGGCCCCAGCGTTCCAGTGGACATTATTGGATTGGATGGATCTCCTTCTGCCGGCGATAAGTTTATGGCCTGTGTTGATGAAAAATCGGCCCAGCTGTTGGCGGACTTTCGCCGTAAGCGGGGAGAGAAAAAAGCTATTGCCGATACAGCACCACTTGATATTGAAGCCCTGTTTTTACAGATGAAAAGTGCTGAGGTTAAGGAATTGCCCGTGATTTTGAAAACAGATATGACGGGAAGCCTTGAGGCGATTAAAAATCTCATTCAGAAAACAAATACTGAAAAAGTAAAAATTAAGATTGTGCATTCGGCGGTAGGTGGAATCACGGAGTCGGACGTGCTATTGGCCTTAACTGCTAAGGGTATAATCGTGGGATTTAATGTGCGCCCAGACACCACGGCCCAAAGAATAGCCAAAAATAAAGGGGTTGAGGTTAAGTTTTACAATATCATCTATGAAATGGCTGATGATTTGAAGAACATGATGACCGGTCTATTGGCACCAACCGTCGTCGAAAAAACAATGGGTCGCGCTGAGGTTAGAAACACTTTCACTGTGCCCAAGATGGGCGTGATCGCTGGCTGTTCCATAGTGGATGGCAAAGTGGCGCGCTCGCACCAAGTGCGTTTGTTGCGTGAAGGCCGAGTGGTCTATGATGGCAAAATTGGTAGCTTGAAGAGATTTAAAGATGATGTTCGTGAAGTAGCACAGGGATATGAATGCGGTATCGGTATCGAAAACTTTAATGACATTAAAGTTGGCGATATCATCGAAGCCTACAGCAAAGAAGAGATTAAATCAGAGCTGGGAGCTTAAGGCATGAGCGCAGGAGTAGATCGCCGAGTATTGCGAGTTCAAAAATCAATACGAGATATTTTGTCACTCCACCTTATCTCTAAATATCAGACTGAACTTTCAAGTATGATTTCTATTCCTGATGTAAAAGTTAGTCCCGACCTGCGCCATGCAAAAGTGCTGGTAAGTTGTTTAGGGCAGGAGTCGCTATCTTCTCCCGGTGCCTCTCAGTGCGAAAAAGTTACCCAACTGCTCAATGAAAATATTCGTGATATTCAATCTCATTTGGCCCATCAACTTAATATGAAGTTTTGCCCACGAATTCAGTTTTTACCTGATCAGTCATATAAGATTTTTGATAGACTCAAAGAGATTTCTCAAGATCAATGAGCGAGCGCCAAGAGCATCACGGTGTAGTTTTAGTAGATAAGGAAGCTGGTTGCACTAGTCATGATGTTGTGGCCTACGCACGAAGAATCTTTCAAACCAAAGCAATAGGTCATGCCGGGACTTTAGATCCGGATGCCACGGGTCTTCTTGTTTTACTGTTGGGTGAGGCCACCAAAATGTCAGACTACATTTTGTGTGGTGATAAAGGTTATGAGGTTGGTGTAAAACTAGGTATAGAGACTGATACTGCAGATATTTCTGGCCAAGTCCTAAGTAAATGTGCAGTGACAGTTTCAAATGAGCAAATCACTACAGCCATTTTGAATTTAACAGGAGAAATTCTCCTACTTCCTCCAATGTATTCGGCCATCAAGATAAAAGGAAAAAAACTTTACGAGCTTGCTCGTAAGCAAGAAACTGTGAAACTCGAACCTCGACCCATGAGATTTTATGATCTGTCCATAGCGTCAATAGTCGAAGGAGAAATTAAACTTAAGATGAGATGTTCAAAGGGCAGCTATGTGAGATCTTGGGTCACTCAGCTAGGTAAACTTTTGGGTTGCGGTGCAACGGTTTTAAGCTTGCGTCGAACTTGGTCTGAACCCTTTTTGATTGATCAGGCGAATTCTTTAGACGCACTTAAGGGAAGGGAATTTGATTTAAAAAAGGTGTCTTCATTTATACCTTTAGCGGAATGTGTGCCCCGCTGGCAGTTGTTGATCGCTAATCTGGATGAAGAAAAGTCATTGCGAAATGGCAAATTGCATTCTTCACTCTCGGCCCACCTTTTTGGGGACAATGCAGGGAACAACATTAAGGTCATAAGCCAGGCTAGCGGAAAGCTAATCTCGATTTTATCTAGAGATGAGGCCAATCAAGTTCGTATTAAGCGAGTCTTTAATTACTGAAAATAAAATTTAAGACTCTTGACTTTTACCCTTTATTTTCGCTAATTTAGTCGGGCTTATAAGCTCTACAAAACGAAAGCCAAACGTTTTGTTTGGGGCTAGTTCAAAAACAATTATTTGGAGGTATCATGGCATTACTAAAGGAACACAAGAAAGAAATTGTAAAAAAATTCAAAAAGTCTGAATTAGATACGGGAAGCCCTGAAGTACAGGTTGCGCTTTTGACATTTCGAATTCTAGGTTTAACGGAACATTTTAAAGAACACAAACTTGATGTTCACGGAAGAATTGGGATGAGAGACCTCGTTAATCAACGAAAATCTCTTTTGGAATACTTAAAACGCAAAGACAAAACTCGCTTTGACATATTAGTTAAAGAGCTTGAGTTGCGCGGGTAGTGAAGTCTTAAGAAAATTTCAAAGGAGTAAGAATGAAGCACGAAGTTTTAGCCGTTGTCGGCGAGAGAGAAATAAAAATTGAAACCGGACGATTGGCAAAGCAATCTGATGGGTCAGTACTCGTAACCTGTGGAAGCAACATTGTTTTGGTGACAGTTGTTTCTAGCCACAAAGAATCTGATAAAGATTTTTTTCCATTGATGGTTGAGTACCAAGAAAAATTTTATGCGACCGGCAAAATTCCCGGTGGGTATTTTAAGCGGGAAGGTCGTCCGACAATGGATGCCATTCTAACCTGCCGCCTCATTGATCGCCCGTTACGACCGTTATTTCCTGAAGGCTATATTCAAGACACGCAGGTCGTGGCAACGGTACTGAGCAGTGACAGCACTTTTCCTTTAGATATCTTATCGAGCATAGGGGCTTCAGCGGCTATTCATATCAGTGACATTCCCTTCAATGGTCCGAGTGCGCCTTGTTTAGTCGGAAGAATAGACGGTCGCTTTGTTGCTAACCCTTCAAAGGCCCAATTAGAAAAATCAGATATTGAAATGATTGTTGCCGGAACCAAGAATGGTCTCTTGATGGTTGAAGGCGAAACTAAATTTATTTCTGAAGCTGATATTTTGGCAGCCTTAAAGTTTGGGCATGACAATATTAAACAGGCCATTTCAGCTCAAGAAAAGCTGCGCGAACTTTGTGGAAAATCAAAAAGAGAGTACACTCCCTATGAAGTAGACTCAGGATTTAAACAAAAAGTTTTAGATGTAATCAAAAGTAAGATCGGTGCAGCTCTGACAACTCGAGATAAAGGTCAGCGTTATACTTTGTATGATGAAGCGCTTGATTTGGCTCTCGCCAAAATGAAAGAGGGTGTCACAGACGACAAAACTCTTTCTAAAATTAAAAAAGATGTTGGAATTGTTGTTGAAGACACGAAGTATCGCATGTCACGAGATATGATTTTGGATCAAGGCGCGCGTATAGACGGTCGAAATCTCACGACGGTGCGTCCCATCGCATGTGAAGTGGCACTTTTACCCAGGGCCCATGGCTCGGGACTTTTTACTCGAGGAGAAACCCAAGTTCTTGGGACCGTCACCCTAGGCACTGAGGATGACGAACAGATGATTGATACACTTGACGGCAAAGTTAAAAAGAAATTTATGCTTCATTACAATTTTCCTCCTTATTCAGTTGGTGAAACTGGCCGGATGGGCGGGCAAAGTCGTCGAGAAGTAGGGCATGGATTTTTAGCGGAACGTGCCATTAAAGCGATCCTTCCAACTTTTGAGAAATTTCCTTACACCATTAGGGTCGTGAGTGAAGTTTTTGAATCCAATGGTTCTTCTTCAATGGGTACGGTTTGTTCCGGCATGCTGGCTCTTCTTGATGCGGGTGTACCTGTAATAGGAAACGTAGCGGGTATCGCCATGGGGCTTATTAAAGAGGGCAGTAAAGTTGCTATTCTTACAGATATTCTGGGCGACGAGGATCACCTTGGTGATATGGACTTTAAAGTTGCCGGAACTCGCGAAGGGATTACGTCACTTCAGATGGATATTAAAATTGATAGCCTGACTTTTGAAATTATGGAGAAAGCGTTAGCTCAAGCCAAAGAAGGTCGCCATCATATTCTGACTGAAATGGAAAAGGTGATGAGTAAATCTCGCAATGATCTTTCTGAATTTGCTCCAAGAATTGAAACCATAAAAATCAAACCAGAGAAAGTACGTGAAGTTATTGGATCTGGAGG
This sequence comes from Pseudomonadota bacterium, assembly GCA_034439715.1. Classification (GTDB taxonomy): domain Bacteria; phylum Bdellovibrionota; class Bdellovibrionia; order Bdellovibrionales; family SG-bin7; genus JAWXAY01. The sequence continues at coordinate 66,395 of JAWXAY010000027.1, read as the reverse complement.
AAAAGTCATTCGTGGAATTATTGAGCAGACGGGTGTTAAGATTGACATCGAAGATGATGGAACCATTCATGTTGCCTCGATTGATCCCGAAGCCGCTAAGCGTGCTATTGCCATCATTCGATCGATATGTGAGGAGCCTGAAGTAGGGAAAATCTATAGTGGACGCGTAGTCAAAATTATGGATTTTGGTGCGTTCATTGAAGTATTGCCAAACACTCAGGGGTTGCTGCACGTTTCTGAAATTTCTCATGAACGAGTACAAAATGTTAACGATGTTTTGAGTGAAGGTGATCAGCTGGATGTCAAAATACTTGATATTGATCGTTCTGGCCGAATTAAATTATCTCGGAAGGTCCTCCTAACTCAGACACAGTAGTGGGGGTAACGGAGCCAAAGTGGTAAAGTATCGCAAATCTATACTTGCGAATGGGATCAGAGTGCTTTCTGAGGCACACGCCCAATCACAAGTATTGTCCCTTTCAATTTGGATCGATGCCGGCAGCTCCGACGAAGAAAAAAAATTCAGTGGTATGGCACATCTCATTGAACACATGGTTTTTAAAGGTACAAAAAAATATTCAGCCTATAATCTTGTGGCAAATCTCGAAGCCGTAGGTGCTGACATCAATGCCTTTACCTCTCGAGAAAATACTTGTTTTCATACTTTAAGTCTTGGTGAGCACATGGACTTGGCCCTTGACGTGTTGAGTGAACTGGTAAATCGGGCTGAGTTTCCAAAAGAAGAGTTTGATAAAGAAAGACAAGTCGTAACCCAAGAGCTAAGAATGGGTCAGGATTCGCCCGAAGAACACATTTTTGATATGTTTTTTGAGAAAGCCTACCCGAATCTTGCCGTTGGACAACCTATTACCGGCACCATGAAGTCGTTAAAGTCGATTACGCGAGACAAACTAATTAAATACTACCGAAAACGATACGTCGGCGACAACATGTACGTAATTGCCATAGGTGCCGTCGATCACGACAAGCTAGTTAAAAAAGTTGATGCACTCTTGGGTGGACTGCCCAAAGGTGAAAAAACGCAGAAACCGATGGTCTCTAGTCTGATACCATTTGCCAAAGTCGTAGACAGGGATTTGGAGCATGTTCATGTGCTTTTTGGACTTCCGGCTCCACATTTTTTAGACCCATGGCGAATTGAAGGAGCCATCGTTAGTTCCATTGTGGGTGGGGGCATGGCTTCTCGGCTCTATCAAGAGGTTCGGGAAAAGCAGGCGCTAGTGTATTCCATCTACACCTATCAACACACTCAATTTGATACCGGTGTGGAGTTTATCTATTCCAGCACCGAACCAAAGCGGGTCAAGAAACTTCTGACTTGTTTGTTCGACCAAATTGATCGCCTGCGCACAGACGGAATTAGTAAAAAAGAAATTGAAATGGCTAAGACGCAATTACGTGGACAAATACTTTTGGCGGCCGAGGAGCATGATTTTCGAATGGGCTCTTTGGCGGTGGGAGAAATGCTTTTTGGCAGTTATAGAAGTATAGAAAACATCATTGATGAGGTTGAAGCAGTAAAACCTCGCCGAGTTAATGATTACGTGCAGAAGTTTTGGGATCCTGAAAAAATGGGTATTATGTTATTAGGACCCGTTGAGGAAAATCGAACTATAGACTTAATTTCAAAATTAATGGCTAAGATGACTAAGACAACTAAGACGACTAAATAGAGAAACTGGGTGTGGCATGATAACAGTTAGCAAAATTAAAATTAAAATTAAAACTTTGGAAAACTACAAGGGCGAATTACCACGTTATGAGTCTCAGTTAGCTAGCGGTTTTGATGTAAGGGCCTGCCTCAATGCATCTATTGTCCTGAGACCCGGCGAGAGGCAAATGGTGCCGACGGGATTATCTTTTGAGATCCCACACGGTTATGAGATCCAGGCAAGGCCCCGCAGTGGACTTGCCATTAAAAAAGGAATCTCATTATTGAATACGCCGGGTACCATAGATGCCGATTACCGGGGGGAAGTTAAAATAATTATCGTAAACTTTGGCCAAGAGAATTTTGAGGTAAAGGACCAAGATCGAATCGCGCAATTAGTACTTTGTCCGGTCTACCAGGTAGACTTTGAATTGGTAACTGAACTGACCGAGACATCGCGAGGGGCGGGAGGGTTTGGCAGTACGGGGGTTTCAACATGAGTAAAGTTTTAATGTATTCCAAAAAAGTATGTCCCTATTGCGTATCGGCCAAGAGGCTTCTGCAAAACAAAGGGATCGCGTTTGAAGAAATTTTAATTGATGATCGGCCGGACCTTTATGAAGAACTGAAAACAAAAACGGGGCATTTAACAGTGCCGCAAGTTTTTATAAATGACACATTTATTGGTGGCTACGCTGAGCTCAAAGCGCTTGAGGATGAAGGAAAATTAGATCAGCTTTAGAATTATCTATTTCAAGACTACTTTTTGAGAAATTTAAAATACTTTCCCTCAATAACATCAATTTCCGCCGCCTGTTTGCATTTAGAGCATGGAAATTGGGGTGGCACCTTAACACTACCATTTGCGATTCCCACGGGATCTGAGTAGAGGGTAGTGTCTAAGTTGTCGCAGCTTTCACAAAAGTAGGGCACGTAAAATGAACCGACTTTGGCGTTTGTTGGCAAAAATCCATCGACCATGTTGACCTGATCAATAATGACCTTTGGACAGTTGCTATAAGTGACTCTGGCTTCAGGTTTGATATTTTCAATCCAACGAATCCATTCGCGAATTCCGCAAGAGTTGATAGCAGTGACATTCATGAAGTCAAAGGTAACCTCTTGAAACGAAGAAAGATCGATATTTGGAAAATTAGCATCCTCGTCGATGGGCCCGGTTAGGCTCAAACTGACTGTATCACCGTGAACATCCTCACCAATCTTTAATGCTCCCATGCAAACTCCCCTTATTATTAAAATTATTCCTTATTTATTATAAAATGTATATTCTTAAAATTGATGTCAATAGCTCTGGCATTTGGTCCAATCGGTAGGCCCAGTGCCACAATCGTTTGCTCATTTTCTCTGACACCCAAGTAAAAGTTGATGCAGTTATCAAACATGAGTCGGCAGCCAATTCCTGCTCCATTTTTACCATATTTAATTGAGCCAGCAATTCCTTTGGCATAGGTGTTCAAAAGTTGATTGGACAGTTTCTCTAGGTTGAGTGACCCAAAAGAATCAGAACAGCCCAAGATAAGACGATGTTCATTGTGTCCGACAAAGATTTCACAAGCCTTTCGATCGGTAAGATCCACTTTTTCTTTTCGATCTAAGCTATCGCGTAGGCCGACAAAAAAAGGAAGAGCATTGTATATCGCATTTGTGAATAGCTCATCGACAATTAGGTAAATGGAATCCTGAATTCGGCTAGCTCCCCTGATATTGCTAACCCAGACTTTTACCTTCTCGATGGTCTCTTTTTTTTGGACAGACTCCTTAAACTTAATATGAAGTTGATTTATTAAGGTGGATCCAAGGATCGCCTTTAGAGGATCAGAAAAATAATTTAAAGAGTTTAGCTTAACGCCATCGACAAATTGCTTTTCTAATTCAAAATCGACACCATTTTTTTGAACGACATGCCCGACCTGACTGACCGTGATTATTTTAATGACTTCATCGGCCGGTAAATCTTTTACCAACACGCTGGGAATATAGACCTGCTTTTTAACTAACGAATTCATTTTTTACCTTCACAGACTACAGCATTATCGGAATTATTCACTAACACCGCTACTGACTAACGACGAGTTTTGTTAGTTGAGTCGCAGTCAAAGGCTTTGGTCCAGTTTGAGGTGTTTTTTGCTTTATGAATCCATTAAGAAATCCGATAAAAAGCTGAGGATAATCAAGGGAATAGTTTTGGAATATAAAATATTTGATTCGTTTCTTGACGCTATATTTGTCGTGGATCGGCAGCTTACCATTGTTTACTGCAATGAATCTGCGGCCAATCTCGTTGGCGTTTCCCTTCGTCGAATGACCTCAGGTCAAGCATTGAATAAGCTTATCAGTTTTGATGAAGGCTTTTTATTGGATACAAAGCTGCTAGATTCTACTCTGGAGCCGACGCCCTATGTGGAGCGGAAACTTACTTCTGCCGCGAACAGAGAGTGTATAGTTAAGGTTTCACTTCAAAAAGTGCCAGACCAAGTTGGCACTGAATCCCACTGGGCAGTCACCCTAAGAGACATGACTCTTGAAAATAAATTACAGGGTAAATACCGAGTTCAATTGACAGAAAAAGAAGGTATGATTACTCAGCTGCAGGATGCCTCAACCCAGTTAGAACAGTACTCCAAAAATTTAGAGTTCATGGTTCGACAGCGCACCAGTGCGCTTAACAAAACTAATTCAACCCTAAAAGCTATTTTAAACAGTCTTGGACAAGGTCTATTGGTGTTCAATGAACAGGGAAATATATTACCTATTCATTCGAAGGCGTGTGAAGATTTGTTTGAGGCAGCGGCACCCTTTTTGTGGATTCAAGACATTTTGAGAGTCGACAAAGCCGAGTTGGACACCTTTAAAATGTGGATGGGTCATTTGTTTTCAGAGACGATTCCATTTGATTCGGTTAAGGATTTGGGTCCCAGAAAACTACCCACGACCTCGGGACGGCATATTGAACTCGATTTCTCACCAATTCGAAATGATGATCAGAAAATCTCTAGTATCGTACTAGTGGCTACTGACAAAACCGAAGAGATGAGGGCAAAGTCTGAGGCCGATCGAGAGAGAAATTTTGTAAAAATGGTCACAAGAATTACACGCAATCGTCGTCAGTTCTTTACTTTTGTAAAGGACGCAAAGCTATTGATCGGGGGGTTAGGCACCGGATTGGCAGATCTTAAGAAGGACCTCGGCGACTCTGGAAATGACTTCGTTCTTGATTACACAAGCCCACTAGCAGTTTTCTTAAGAGCGCTTCACACTTTAAAAGGAGGAGCGGCGACATTTTCGATAACTTACTTGGCCGAGGTTTGTCACGAAATGGAAGACTGGCTAGTCACCATAAAAAATCAAGGTGACATATTAATGAAGGAAGAGTTTCAGCAGTTAGAAAACTATTATCAACAGATCTGTGACACCCTTGATGTATTTTTAAAACAAAATGAAGAAATAATCGGATCTTTTGGGACTTCTCAGTCACGACAGATTGAGATATCTATAGAAGAACTGTGGAATTTGATTTCTAAAGGACTGCAAATAAAAGATGCCGATGAAAGAGTGAATTTTTGGGCCAAGCATTTATTTTGTGAGCCTATTATAAATTCACTGGCTCATTACGACGAGGTCGTATTGTCATGCGCCACTTTGCTCAATAAGCAAGTCAGCCCTATTATTTTTAGGAATGCCATGGCCAAAATATTTCCGGAGAATTTTTCGAGTCTCAATGCGACGCTACTTCATGCTTTTAGAAATGCCGTAGATCATGGGATCGAGCCGTCAGAAGAGCGCGTAAGATCAGGCAAGCCGCCTACTGGCCTTATTCTTTGCACTTTTGAAGAGCTAAAGGTGGAAGGCAAGGATTGGATAAAAATTATTATTGAAGACGATGGGGGTGGGATTGACCCCAACAGAATCCGCGAAAAAATGCTTTCTATGGGGCTTCCGGTTGCGAAATCGGACACTGACGAAGAAATATTGCAGAATGTATTTATTAGCCAACTTTCAACCCGAGACGTGGTGACCGAAATATCAGGGCGCGGAGTAGGTCTTGATGCCATTAAATATGAAGCGACCAAAATGGGTGGTTGGGTAAAAATTTCCTCTGTGCTGGGAAAAGGAACGATAATTGAAATTGCTGTTCCCAACATATTGAATCAATCACTGATCGAAAAATCTATTCGTACTGCCGCTTAAAACTTAAACTCACTGACTACACCAAAATGGTCGGAAGCAACGAGCTCATTTTTGTTTGGGCGATCGGCAAAAAGAATGCTGGACACCAATGCCTTGTCAATATCTCCCTTAGAAAAGATATAATCAATGCGACGTTTGCGAAATTCATTGTCCATAAGGGCTAGTCGTAAATTATCTCGGGCGGCTAAATCAGTAAATTTTTTATTGAGAAACCAAGGAAAATGAAAATTTTTTCCCAGGTCATGATTCACTTTATTTTCCTGGGTGTTCCATGTGAAGTTTGTATTTGGTCCATTTAACTTTATATTGTTATCGCTAAAACCTAAATCTATAATATTTTGCCACTCTTGAGATTCCTCAGAACAGTTGAGGTCACCGGCTAATATCAAGCCCTGATATTTCTGGGCGGCTTGTATTCGCTTAAATGCTTCAGCCATTGTTTTGATTTCATGAAAGCGCCGCTCCTGGGCAGCGCGCCCAATAGCCATGATTTGGTCGTAATCCGACTGTGAAATCAGATTAGCCTCTCTCAAGCTATTAATATTTTTAACTAATGAAAGGCTGAGTTCCAACCCGTGATGTAAGTGGACGTTGGCACATAAAATTCGGCCAAAGGATGGATGAGATACTTCGACAATCAAACAATAGCGATGTTCGTGCAATTGCAGGCTGAGAAATTCATTACAAAATGAAAACCGAGGACCACTTAATTTTACAGATTCTACATGCTTTAAGCCCAGGTTTCTTTGGGCTAAAATGGTGATGCCGCCAAAAAGTTTTTTTGGAAAGCCAAACCCTAAGAGTTTTATACCGGCATTATCGATTTGATGAACTTCATCGAGATTTAAATGCTCTGCGAGCTCTTTTGATAGGCGAGGGCAGGGATTCACTTCTTGCAAAAAAACTAAATCAACTGCTAGGTCTCTTAAGATGTCTCTTTGATAATTAAGGCGTAAAAACTTTCGACCTTTGGGTTCAAGGCTTTCCATATTGATAGAACTGTCGCCGTTTAGGCCGTGCCAGATATTAAAAGTTGCTACTTTAAAAGTCATATATTCTTAGCTCAGACATTAATAGATAAATAACTGTTAAATAGCGTACCGAAAAGTCATTGAGTTGCCTAAACCCTTCTTGTAACGCTGGGCAGAATTGCTCGACATAAGTTAGCGCTTTCACTAATTTGTACGACGGCGTAGGAGTTTAGCTCAGTTGGTAGAGCGCCACCCTTACAAGGTGGATGTCGGGGGTTCGAGCCCCTCAACTCCTACCAAATTTTCTTTTGGTAAATCAAAAAGTTAGCGAGAGTGCTGGGCAGTAAAGGTGAATGTCACCGCGAATTTCACTGCCCACTACAGCCCACAAAAATTCAATTAAACGCGTTTTTAGGTTGGTCAACCAGCGACTCTAATGCCCGCACCAGGTCTTTTTCACCGGGGTGAAGGTAGGCTTGGGTGGTTCTAATATCCGCGTGTCCGGCGACTCTTTGAATGACGGCAGGGCTAATCCCCTGTGATGCCATTTTAGTCAAAGCCGTGTGACGAAGTAGGTGAGGGCTAAACTTTTCAAGACCTTCCCTATGTTGAACTCGATTCATCTCTTTCGTCATTTGCTTAGGGTGAATCGGATGCCATATCGAATTCAAAAACACTTTGTCTGTTTTTTTGCAGACTCCATGTTTAAACGCCAATTGCTTTTTCTGCTTTAGAAAAATCAAAAGTTCATTCGTCATTGGTAGCGAGCGGGGCTTATACCCTTTTGGGTGAAAGTCCTCTGATGATTCGATGTGAATCATTCTCGCATCCAAATCAATCGCGCTCCAACAAAGTGATATTAGTTCTTTTCGCCTCATCGCTGTTTTTAGCCCAAACAAAACAACATCAGCAAGCCAAGGCTGACAAGACTTTAAAGCCAATTCGATTTCTTTGTCTGTCAAAATGCGCTTCGCTTTTTGTTTATCGTTTTTTAGGTTTTTAATCTTAGCACACGGACTCTTATGCAAATACTCCCAGTCAACACACCTATTAAAAAAGTGTCTAAGAGTCGTGAAATGCCGATTAACAGTTTCAGCCGCGAGTCGCCTTCGCAATTTGCCTTGATAAAGTTCTAGCTGCTGTTGAGAGACGTCTATAATTCTTGATCCCTTAAAGGTCTCCAAAAATTCTTTAAAGATATCTATCTCTAGCTCCTGTGTACCCGGACTCTTGTTAATGCTTACAGTTTGTTTGTAGTCATCAACTAAAGTGTTCACGCCTGCTGACTTAAGCGGAGCGTAGCCAAGCGCTTGATCCAGCGGTCGTAAGCGTAGGTCTCTTATAAATTGCTCAGCTTCACGTCTAGTAGCAAACTCGGGTCTAAAACGAGTAGCTCCAACACGGTAATCAACAAACCACTTACCAGAATTGGATTGTCTAACTTTAGCCATAAAAATTCCTTTCTATGGCTTACTTTTCCGACGATATTCTATAGCCTCAATTTTCAAAGATCCTTGGGTCTGTTGGTTTAGTACCTTTTGTACGGCATCGAGGTCAAACCTAACGTATTTGCCAAGTCGGATTGATGGGATTTTGCCCGACTTTGCATTTTCATAGATCCAGGATTTAGGCACCTGTAACAGTTCAGAAAGATTGTCTGGTGTGATTAATTTGTTCATTGGTTACCGCCTGGGGGTAACGACATTGACGATGTTGACGACATTGGTGGGCTGGACTCTATTAGGTCGGTCGTCTTTGTCGTCTTGGTCGTACTTACTGGGATCCATATTTCGGTGGGCTTAACTCCGGGCAGTATTATTTTTTCGATAAATCCGCTCTGTTCTAAAAGCCTAAGTGAGCCCTCAATTGTGCCTTTAGACTTGTTACGATTAAAGAGATCTCTGATTACGGTTCGGCTCAGGCCATCTGGGTTATTGCGAATTTCGAACAAGAGTGTGTCTGCCGTGGGGTCTCCGAGGGAGTCTCCAAATAAATACATCGCTGACCGTTCACAATATTCAAATATCGCCAAGGCTGCCTCAAGGCATTCCCTGGTAATTTCAGATTTACGATTTAGTAACGCAGTTATAGTTGCCAATCGCATCACTTGAGCCTCTGATCGCCCTAAAATTGAGCCAGCAATGCCCATTCGCCCTTCGGAGAGCTTCGCGTAAATTGATCGCCAAAGATTATTTGCCTCGTCGTTACGTTTTAATTCTTTTATTTCGTGAGAATATTTCACAGATGATCTCAGCTCATCAGCCATTTGGTCGATAAAGCGGTCTTCGAGCTTACCGCCATCTGGGAGACATTTTGAACGGTGAACGCAAAAGAATAAAAATCTATTACCTAGGCCATTAGAAATTTCAATTTGGTTAAGAAATCTATTTAGCTCGATCTTGGTAATATGCCCAATGACTGAAATATGTGGTGACGTAACTTTAAGAGGGCTGTTTTTAGTTAAACTGTATAATGTTTTGCCGTCCCATGCTTCACGTAAAATTGGCGACAGAATGTTTCCCTCTCTACTTACAAGTTTCAAGATCGTGGCAAATTCGGACTCAATACATAGTAAGCGCTTGTCGGGCACTCCGGCGTCAGTAGTTTCGTCTTTTGATGAAATCACTGGGTCTCTGATGGCCCATAAAACCCCTTCGCCCGACGCGAGACCATTTTTTATATTGTTTGAGTGCCATTCGGGACATACTCGCTCAAATAGTCGTGATATGTGACCCCATGAAACTCCCTTTCGCCCCTTTGCGGTCAGACCCACATTCACAACAAACAAGTTTGTACCGTGTCGATCAGCTTCAGCCATAAAACAGGGATTACGACCTACGACATTACCGAAGGCAGCCAAGAGCTGAATTAAAAGTGCTACGGGGTCAGCTTCGGTATGCGGCTCAATAGTTTTGACTATCTGACCAGCGAGCCCCCAGTAAGCCATTTCGCTGGGAGGTGAGGGCCAGTTTGAATCATTGTTTTTCATTTGAATCCCTCAGGTCTTGAATCAAACTATTGCACTTTTCCTTACCAGACATAATTTGAGTGTAATTATCTGAGATCAGATGTTCATTTAGGCCAAGGGAAACGCTTTCTAGAATCTTAAAAGCCATATCTATGTGGTAGTTAGCGGCAGAGAGGTTTCCTGAATACTGTTTTTTAAAATTGTTGCGACTCATTTTTTTTCCTCCTGAAACTCAGAAAAAAGTTCGTTGACAGGCACACCAAGTATTTTTGCGATGCTTTGAGCCTCTGTTTTGGTGGGTTTCACCGCCTCGGGAAAGTTCAGTATTCTTGAAAAGCGACTCGAGCTTATTTTTGACGCTAGGGCGACCTGCCATGACGTCATATTTTGACCTTTTAAAGCCATTAAAAGTTTAAAATTCATTTTTTTCCTCCTTGGAAATAAATTGTGCTTAGAATATATTATGAAATTTTTTTAGGAGGAGGTTTGGTAGATTTTAAATTGCATGAAAAGAATACTGGCCTGATGCTCAATGGTTTCAATTACTTATATGTGCCCTGTCTGATGGAGCAACGAACAAAAGGGACTTAAATATTAAAAATGTTTCGCAAAAGATCGCGTGTATTAATTTTCTTCACATAAAAAGAAAGCATAATTTCAGCCTCAAAACATTTTAGAAGGCGAGGGTCAAAGCAAGGGAATCGTATTTTTGCGTTCTTATTAAGTGCTAACAGTCGATTTTTAACATCTTCAAAGTTTTTCATTAATAGATATGGATAAATTACTCTTATTCGATCAATATATGGGGCTTTCCCTAGCCAAACCTCGCCACGATGGCGCTTTTCTGAGACTTTAGCTCTGGCCAATTCTTCTATTTTTTCAATCGGACGTTTATTGTGGCTAAAATCAAGGACATCCCACTTGTCTGGATTTGTGGCTAGGATTTTCTGAATTGTCGGCCAAGCGCCTTTCTCAATTATGTCCTGATTAGACAGATCCAGATAAAACTCATGCATCTCCGCTAGTATGATCCGAAGGGGAACAGGTCTCGGCAATAAAATTGTGTTGCGAAGATCCATTGAGATTTTGGATGTCCTTTTTAAATGTTTTCTCTGTCCCGGTGTGGGGTTACACATGTTGCCGGATACGGGATCAGTGCGCAAAGCAATGAACGCAGATACATCAAGGTTGGGGTCCCGAATGAGTGCGCTCGGTAATGAACAGTGAGCAGCAAGTGCCTGAGAAATCTCGGATGTTATGACTCCAGAATTTTCGTTTTCTTTCATATTAGTGACGTTTTTAGTAAAGTGTATTGAGGCCGTCAAGAAGGTAATATTTTATGGATTACATAGCAGCAACATAGTGTAACATTTTGAGAATTGAACAATAGAATCTGCTGTTAACAGCCATAAAACTTCGCTAGAATATCAACATGGCGATTGGTAAAAAGACAGGTGGACGAAATTTTATCAAAGGTGAGTCCGGGAACCCCGGCGGACGGCCCGCTCTACCAGAAGATATAAGAGAAGCGCGAGCTCTGAATAGGGTTGAGTTTACTCGAATTCTCAATACCTATTTATATTTGAGTGAAAATGACCTCAAGGCCAGGGCTGCCAGTAACATAAGTGCAATCGAATTAATAGTCGCTAAAGTAATTCTCGCAGCGATTAAAGTTGGCGACTATAAACGTCTGGAATTTTTTCTTGAACAGACTCTAGGAAGAGAAGAGTCGAGACGTGCAGAACCGACACTTACCGAGCGGGTGAGAAATCCAAAATTTATGGATGAACTTTTGAGTGTTCCCGGCTTTGGGCATTCAGTTATGCTAAGGCTTATTAATTCGGATAGCGGTCGATAAAAGCATCTTTGGTAACTATTGAAACGCAGTAAAAGTTATTTCAGATAAATAAAAGGCGGGGGTGCCGCCATAGGCACCTGTTCCGGTATATTTCATTGATAGCTTAAGCCATGTGACACTACATTTATCTATTTCAATTGTACCATCACCGCTAACAAAATCGTTATTTGAGGACGACCTACTCGCCGCAAGTCTCCAGTAGCCGTTAACTCCATTGGTTGAATCATCAGAAACGAATACAGAGAGGTCTCCCATGTTAAAATTATTAGTATAGTTATCCACCACTGCGATCGAAGACAAGTTAACTTCCGAAGGCATTTGATAAGATATATAGACGGTCTGATTTAGGCTTACAGTGTTAGTTGTCATGAAGGTCAGTGGATCACCGTCTAGGGTGTCTGATATGGGATACGCGGGTCTGTCGTCATTACCGGTAGAGCTGGTTGGCACTACTAATTGTGTAGGTGCGTTTAGATTACAAGTGGGCTCTATAAAACCTGCCTCCGCCGGAGGCTCTGACTTTTTACACCCCACTAAACAACATGTTAATAACAGTAAAAATGTCTTCACATGTTCTTATCGGCAAGCCAATAAATTTTCCTTAGGGGATAATGTATGCAACTAGATACTTTCCCTGTGAATTTTTACCTAATATCGGTAGTACTCATTATCGGAGGTACATGAAAACCTCTTTAATATGCCGATCTCAAAAGAGGATTCTAAATTCCTAAAAGGTCTTGGGTTGCGACTTCGTCAGCTTCGTGAAGCGAGGGGCTGGACTTTAGAAGAGACTGAAGAGCATGGATGGTCTTCTTGGCGACATTTGCAAAGGGTAGAATCAGGTAAGAATGTTACTTTGGTTACGATAAAAAAACTTTCCAAACTTTATAAAATTTCTCTTTCCCAACTTTTGAAAGAGTTTTAATGAGACACCGTTCACTTTAACATTACGTGGGCACAGTCCTTTATTACTAGGCCAAAGAAGTAGTAATAAAGCATGATCGTTTCTAAACAATTTATATCAGAGTACCGAATAAAGTTTATGCAAACAAATCCTGTTTTGAGCGCAATTTTTGAAGTGGTGAAAAGGACTACGTCATTACATCCTCAAAAGCCAGAACACGGCGCGCAATGCCCGCGGGGTACATCTGAGTACTTGGTCGCGATAACCAAACTTAGTACAGCACTCGCCGCTCACCCAAGAGAACAAAGAGTTGAAATGAATAAAAGGGGCCAGAGGCAAGTATTAAATTCGATCAAAAATACAAGTTTGGCATTAGCAGCTGCGGTAGAAGAGGTTGAAAAACCCACCAATATTAGTCCTAGTATTTTTTCTGCAATTGATAAGACTTATGGTGAAAATCTTCATTCTGACGTTTTAGCAGGTTTATTAAATCCCGTTCGATGTGGGAAAGCCGCTCATTCATTGTTCAGTGGCCTACTGAGACATGCCGGAGCACTAGTTAAGTTTGATGCCGTTGAAGTAATAAGTTGTCATCGTGAACTCACGCTTTCGTCGATCGACCAGTCGCTAAATAATTCAGACATAGGTGAAAGAAGAATAGATATTTTGATTGAAGGGCGCGACCATGTCTTAATCATCGAAAATAAGGTGTTAGCTCTGGAATCTGATCATCAAACGGAGGACTATTTTAGTGCGGCAATGGGGCCTCGCTCTCCTTATCGAAAAAAAGAAGTAATCGGCTTATTGCTTTCTCCGGACGGTATTCCTGCAAAATCGAAAAAATTTAAGTCGATTACATTTTGGCAACTGTATAGCTTAATTCAACAAGCCAAAGTACACCTGTTGCCGGGCTCAATGGCCAGCGCATTGAACACATTTTACTTAAACGAGCTGTTCCATATTTTTATAGAAACGAAAGTAGAGCTAGCAATTGAAACAAAACGATTTTGGAATGAGGTAAAAAATGAGTAAGGACCACAGATTTTCAGAGGTTGGAGTCGCTTATAACACTAATATCGCCTGCCTTGACGAAGCTAGACAGATTTTCGAGAAAGAGCTGAATAACTTGAATGCTATCATTCTGGATCACCTTTTTGCCGCCACAAAAAGACTTAACCAGGATGAGAAGTCGAATAAAAAAATGCGCTGGCAAGAGCCAGAAGATGACTCTCGAGACAGAGAAGGATCTTGGCTGAATCATGCTGCCCGCGTGACACTAGGAATTGACGTGAAGATTCCAGGTGCGAAAGTTTTTAGAAAAAACTCTGCGTATCTGTACTTTGAAACAGTTTATGACAAGTATGTGGCAAAACAATTTGTGTTTCAGTGCCGCTTTGAAAACCAGGGACTTATTAGTGACGACTTTGATGAAAAGGTCTACGAGTTGGTAAAGGCAAAAGGAAGTGAATTTCAATCCTTCGAGCACATAAAAACAAGTACAACAATTCTATTTCGTCTTAAGTTGACAGATGCGCTCTTTGATCACCTGAACCATAATATCGATATCGCAATGCAGGCATGCTTGGACGCCGCAAACGCTTTATTTCCAGACTCTGCATATAGCAAAAACGAAACCAGCACAGAGCCGATAAGTGCGTAAATGTCTAGGTTGATTGTGGCGGGGATTTTCAATTCTTAGTTTCCTATTGGGCGTAAAGCTGGCACCAAAAAATTATAGATGATCAACTATTGGTTTAGCAGGATTTGGGTTATGTGGCGTAAGCCTTCACTGCCCACTACAGCCCAAACTAACCCGAACTATCATGATTTGTCAGAAACGTAGGCACACCATCAGAAGCAACTTAACTAAATGATAAAACAAAGAATATCGGAAAAAATAAGCCTTATTAATTGGTTAGTAAAATAAGCCCAGGGACCCTTACAAGGTGGATGTCGGGGGTTCGAGCCCCTCAACTCCTACCAAATTTTTCTAGGTTCTATAAAATGCCTTATTTTTTTTATTGGCGCAAAGCCTTTTGTCCTTTCCGAGTATTTTCAATGGAAAAACCTAATAAGCGTAAAGCTTCTTCGTGTGCGTGAAAGCCTGTTGAGTTTTCAGCTTCTACAAAGTCTAAAAAAAATGAGCTTTACGATGGTAATCTTGGGCCCGCTTTAACTTCTCAGTAGGAACTTTGCTCTTAACATTTTTAATCTCACCTATAAGTCCCTTTTTAGCGCGACGACGATTTCTCTTTCCGAGGATAAATTATTGGAATTAAAATCTGAAATGAAAGAGTTATTAGAAAGATATTTAAGCTTACCGAACCTGGAACAAGATAAAAAAGTAATTGCTCAAGCGTGCATTCAAATATTTCCGATAACGCGCAACTGATACCAATCAAACCTTGGCGTCTCGCTTTTAAATTAGACTTGAGGGTTTTAGCTCCTTTGACCTAAAGGCCTAAAGAAACTCAGAACGCTGTGCGTTCTGAAATCTTAGTCCGTGCGTTTTCTGCGATAACACTTAACATATTTCGATGTTCATCAATATTATTTTACACCTTACTTCCAGTTTACTATTCGCAGCGACCGAATTCGAAACGCGGGCTTTTTTGGACAACAACGTCTATCAAAGCCAAGCTCTTGAAGAATCTGATATGTACATAAGGTTTACGGGTAGGTTCTCAGATTTTAAGCAGAGCGGGAACATCTACTTTGAAAAATTTGTTCAAGAAAATAATCTTGATAGTTTGGGTGGCAGTTACTCGCGAAAATTAGCCACGCCATTTAACAAATGGGAACCTTTCGGAAAAGTATTGTTACAATATTATTTAGATAACGATTCTCGATTAGCCAATGAAAATATAAATCTTATATCCGCTGGTGCCGATATTCGACGAAAATTTTTTTGGGGAAAAAGTACGTTATTAATCATTCCCGATTTTATGTTATATAGGTTTTCGGGTGCGTCGCGGCGGACTGATGTACGTCCTTCAGGTGCTGTTGAATATTATTTTCAATTAAATACCCAGCTGCAATTGTCGACTGGTCTAGTTTTTTATTTTAATGTTTCAAGCGACTCTCAATATAGTTTTAATAAATCCCTTTTATTTGGAGAAGCTAATTTTAAGATCACAAATAGTTCTCTAGCTTTTGCGCGCTTAGTAATGAGCTCCACTAATTATCCCAATCGTTATGGGACAACGGCGCCCATTTACTCCAATCGCGGTCGTCTTATCGGAGTTGCTAACCGGCAGGAGAGTGTGTCCTCAAATAGTGTCAGCTTGGGTTATGAAAAACAACTAGACCCTAATAAAGGTATCGGCACACAAATTCTTATTTACAATCAGCGAAGTGTAAGTACACTACTTAACTACGCAAGTAGTTCTATAGGTGCGTGGTTCAGTTATTATTTTTAATATTTTTGGAGGTACGAAATGAAAAAATTAATTCTAGGTCTCTCTCTTTTCCTAATAGCGAATGCAACCTATGCTGATGACAGCAAAAAAACTGAGTGGAAAACAGAAGTTAAAACCGAATACAATTTAACAGATGATCAGGTAAAATATTTGGAAGACAAAGGCTTAACTGGAAACGACGCCGTTCGTATAGCCAACTTTTCAAAAAGCTCCGGAAAAACAATCGAAGAAGTTTCGGCAATGCGCCTCGATCAAAAAATGGGCTGGGGAAGAATCGCCAATGAATTGGGTGTTCATCCCAGTGAGATTGGGCATTCTGTTTCAGATATGCACAAGGCTGATAAAGCAGACAAATCAGACAAAGGCGACAAAGGGGACAAAATAGATCGGGCCAATGCACGCGGCGACAAAGGTGGCGGCGGTCGCGGCAAAAATAAATAGACTCCTAAAAAATTCTCAGAAGCTTACGTCTCAAATAGTAACAACCGTACTTTCTACCATCACCAACTCGGAAAGTGCGGTTTTTCGTCGAAGTCGTTACCACTAAAAATATAATCGAAAACAGCCGCTTTTGGTAAGTAATCGAAAACACTAATCTATCGTGAGTTAAGATTACCTTATCAATTAATTCACTAACAAAGCCGTTGGGATTGGGAGTTTTGACTTTAAACAAGGATAAAAGATAACATTAAATCAGTAATGTTATCCCGGAACGGAGAGGCGTAGTTATGGAATTCATAAAAAACATATCGTTAATTATTGGGTTTCTAAGTTTGACTCTTGTTGGTTGCAGCGAGCGAAATCCCAGTCTTAGTTTATTGCCAGAGACAGACACATTTATTCAAACAACCTCGGCCAACAATAAATTAGATGTGCTTTTTGTAATTAACGATCAGCCGAGTATGTCTTCATTTCAACAATCATTAGTTGTGAGTTTTTCAAGTTTTATGAACCTTTTTCAGTCGAAAGGTTTTGACTATAAAATTGCCGTGACCACAAGTTCCGGTTATATGGCTGATTCCACATTGAGTGGATATAACCCTCTCAACGTTTCGCTAGCAGATTTTAATGACTTCAACGGCAGCGTTTATTCAAATTACTTTGTGATTGAACCGACTAACCCCAATTTATTAAGCGTATTTGCCATTAATGCAAAACCCTCTAAAAATACAGCAGGCCAAGACGGTCGCGCCTTTTCTAGTTTTCGCCAAGCTCTCTTAAATACGCGTCCGATAAACGCAGGCTTTTTACGATCGGATTCTTATTTGGCCGTGGTTATTGTCGATAACCAAGATGACTTTAGCGGTAACGGTCGTTGCACAGGCTGTAATAATAGTGGTCGGTACAATGCCCCGACTTTGGATTCAGTAACTGTTTACAAAGATTTTTTAGATCAAGCGACGGGTACGAGCGGCTACACCGCTAGATATAGCGTCTCAGCTATGACCCAGAGCGCAGCTCCTTGTCAGGGCGGTACGAACATGGTTCGCATTATGGATCTCGTGACAAAAACTAATGGAGTTATCGGCGATATTTGCCAGGCCGATTTTGGACCGTCGATGGTGGAAATTTCAAATCAGATTGCCACACTCAGCACACAATTCTTTTTAAGTCGCGCTCCTATTGTCGCGACTATAACGGTGAAAGTGGGTGGAGTACTTGTTCCTGAGGATGCCATTAATGGTTGGAGTTATCGCGCTGATGCCAATTCAATTTCGTTCCACGGTTCGGCTATTCCTCAGCAAGGCGCTGCGATAGCCGTAGATTTTGATCCTGTCACAATATTGTAATAGGTTCTAAAATTAAATTATTGATTCAATACAGTGCTCAAAGCATCGATGAAACCCGAGCCCTGTTTACTCACAGTTGCACCAAGATCTCGAGCGACAATTCCTAAACTGTGACTTGAAACCGCTAAGGCAATGACACCGGCAACATGGGGGGCTGCCATTGAAGTTCCGCTGATAGTATTGTAGCCACTGTCCTTCCAGGTAGAATAAATTCCAACTCCGGGGGCTGCAAAATCCCCAATTGATAGTCCAAAATTCGACCAACTCGCGAAAGCATAATTCACGTCAACGGCAGAAACGGCAATCACCCCCGCGTAACCCGCAGGAGTATAAGTTGAAATATCTTTACCGCTATTGCCAGCAGCTGCGACGACATAAACACCATTAGCAAGGGCCGACTCAATCGCTGTTTTTAATGGTGAAGGCGCCAAGGGGTCGCCGCTTCCTCCTAAACTCATATTGATAACGCTCGCACCGAAGCCAATACAATCATAAACGCCATCAGCGATATCAGAAGTATAACCAGAGCCCTGTCTATTAAGAACTTTTACTCCGTAAAGTTTAGCATCCGGAGCAACGCCAAGGGCGCCGATGGAATTATCAAGCGCCGCAATTGTTCCAGCAACATGTGAACCGTGACCATTGTCATCTTCATAATTATCAACAAGTACGCTACCTTTTTGCATAATATAATTCTTACCGCCAAGAATGTTACCTTTTAAATCGGGATGTGCTTTGTTTATACCGGTATCTAAAATACAAACTTTTACTCCAGCTCCACGGTTATAAGCATGCGCTAGATTGGCGCGAGTTGCATTAATGCCCCAAGGGATTGACTGTGTTGGTTGGGCGCCCGGGCCTGGTGTGGGCTTTGCGGAGGCTAAACTTACTGATGGGTCGACTAGTTCCATAATAATGTCTTCAGAAATTTGAGCATTTGGAAATTTCTTTTTTAATCCATTTAAAGAGGGAGCGGGAAGACTAACTACTAGCGCCTTTACATGGTCCATTTTCCTAATAACTTGTCCGCCATCACGATTGACCTCGCTTGCGACAGCATCCAAATTGGAGTCTTCGATAATTAAACGAGATGGTAAACTGGGTTTTAGCAATGTGGAACTTACATCAGCGGTCTTGGCCGAGTTTTTTGAACAGCCGGTAAAAATCAAAGATGATGAAACCAATAGGCCTGTGAGAAAAGATTTTTGCATTTTTAAACTCCCGTTTTGTTTATTATGAGTTCTTGAAATGCAAAATAAAAGCCAGACGGAAAGGCTCTCATTTGGTTTTAGGTTGAGATAGCTGAAAAATACTTAGTCAGGGTAGTGACTTTATTGCAGCTGCCTCGAAATGAAACACTGGATAAAAAAAACCACTTAGATTTCTCTAAGTGGTTTCCATTTTTTATTCTCCTCATGTTAATAATCAGGGGGCAGCAACAACGGTTGATACAGGGCAAAAGCGAAGTTGAGCATGTAAACGGCCTGTGCTATCTACTTGCCAAAAATACTCTTGTAGTGCGCTATCGAATAGGGGAACACGCTCTACATCTCCATCTAAATCGAGGTCAGCGTAAACATAAAGTAGCTCTTGGCTGACGTTCTGAAAGCTAGAGCCACCTTTACTGCGAATCATATTCACAGTTTGCTCACTGCAATAAACCGCTCCTGTGGCATCGGTTCCACAAGTCGCCATATCTATTTTACTACCAGGTTTTCCAACGAGTCTCATAAATACTGAGTAACCTGTAACTCCTGAGTTTGTGGGATCGGGATTAGGTAAAGAAAAAGCCGCTGTTCCATCTGTACCATTTCGATCCAGGACGCTAAAAGGCCCCTCAGATAAATTAATTCTTGTGCGGGCATTTTGCGTAATAAATAAGGAGTGTCCACTAGTACCGGACATGTCAGCACTTTTTGCTTTTAAGGCAATGATCTGTAGATTATAACATCCCCCGCCGGTATTTCCTGCTCCTGGGCCAGCATAAGCTGCTCCTGAAACTAATGTGAAACATGTGGAAATCAATAATAAACGCTTTTGTATAAACATAGGACCCCCTAAAAAGTTTAGAAACGTGAACGGTTTGTTTTTTTTGACGGACTGTGGGAGGTAACGTGAGTTGGTAATTAATATTCACACAGAAATTTATTTTAAGCCATTTTTTAATTACTATTTCGTTTATATTTTTTTGTAATCACTATTTCTTTAATTACCACTCGTAAAAACTTGTCTCTTTTTGATAAATAAAAGCCTAAACATTTAAATCTGTAATCAGTTTCTCGGAATGAGATGTGATTTTTTGTCGATTTAATCGACGGTTTTTATAGGTTAGACATTAAATTTGCGCCGCTCGCGCTTAAAACCTCAAAGGCGCGGTATATAAATTGCTTATTATAATTGTATAAGATGTGCCAACTTGAGAAATAGGTTACGATTAAATTTGGATGTATTCAGAAAAGGATGGAACATGAAAAATAGTATTATAGTCTTAGTAGTTTGTATCGGCCTGATGGCCCTCTTTAATAACTGTGGTAAAGTCGGATTTTCAGGAGCTCCCGTATCACCAACGGCAAACAGCTCACTCAGCCAAACCTTTAGTTCAGAATCAGATCCCGGAGCATCTGACGAAGATTTATTGGCCAGTCTGCCCGAAGAAGAGCGAGGTATCTTTCGTCCCCTCTCAGATTTGTCTGATCCCGATGTTGCTAAAATCTATATCTGTGGCGATGGAAATAGTTATATGATTTGTCACTTCCCAAGCAGCATTGGCTCAGAACATACTCTTTGCGTTGGCCGCAGCGCTGTCAGAAGTCATGCGGACCATGAATTGACTTTTGCTGCCGATGGAAGCCCTCAAGGAGATTACTTAGGCCCCTGTAAGTCTGTGCCGAATCGATAGAAAGTTATTGGAGAGTGCTACCTGGGTCCCCACCCGGGTAGACGTCCAAACTTTTGACACTCGTCGAACAATAAAAGTGCTTAACCCCTATAGTTGAAATCCACTCGCCCACAGTGTACTTCACAGGCATAAGTCTTGAAATATCAATGCCTATAGGGAGTAAATATGAAAAAAATAGTTAAAATCATTATAGGAAGTTTAGCGCTTTTAACCACGCAGAAGTCATTAGCTCTTGAGCTTGAAACCCTAGTATTTAAAGGAAAAACCGCAAACGGCCAATATAAAGTAGTTTATGGCAACCAGAAGAGCGGATTTGCCCAAATTAACTGTGGGACTAAATCTTATATTTTTATTAGCAAAGAGAATTTAAAAATACCACTCGCTAGCGTTTCTGACTGTGCTACTCTGGAGACCCAACTCGGCGAAAAGTTAAAGACACATGATATTTATGTGCAGACTAACCTAAACAAAACAATTACCACGCCGGAACTAAATAGTAAGGCAAAAAGAGAATTAAGTCAGAAAAGATTTCTTGAGAATCTTGTTTACTTAAATAAAACCACCCTTAACTATGAAGAGAATCCTTCGGCCCTAAATGGGTTTGTCTTAGAAGGTGCACTGGCAACCTACGATTCAGGAGCAATAGAGGCGGGCTTGGGCGCAGATACGAGTGTCACACATACCATAGGTATAGACAGAGCTACTGCTAACGAAACACTAAAAGCAAAATAATGTTATTTGGTTTGAGAGGACGGCTCAGTTGCTAGCATGCGTTTTTTCGGTAACACCTCGGCGCAGCGCTGTGGGTCCAGCGGTTTCTTTTGACAACACGATTTCATTTTGAAGAGGTCAGCCCAACGTGGGAAAAGTCTTAACATACGATTCTTTATGCGGCTCGGGGAATGTTCCCAATCGAGAGCTATCATCGTATAGGACTTGGTTTTATCGAAGTCAGCTGGCCGATTACGGCTTCCCATGGTCAATACCTCAGGTTTAATAAATTGTAAAATGTCACTCTTATCCCCCTGAAAACCAATTTTAAAAGCTTGCAGAGGATCATACAAATCACTGTCTTCAGCCCACAGAATTTCATCACGATTATTCCAAACTAATTTTTTAAGCGACTTATTTTTAAAATCCGAAAGTGTCAACTTGCCATCTCCACACTGCAAGCTTATTTCAGGATAAATTTTTTCATAGGAAGACAATATGACATCACAATATTCGGGATGTGTTAAGAGCTCTCGGGCTTGATCTACTTCCTTGGCATCTAGAAATTTAAGAGTGTTCGGTAAGAAGCCATTGACATCGTCATAAGGGTCTAGTGGTTGGCCACATCCCTTTTTGTATTGCGCATACTTGGATTGATTGTCTGCAAAACAGCTAGTGCCGTCGGGATCAATTTCAGCGATTGAAAATACAAAAGTGACTTTACCTAGGGCTGTGCTAACTGCGGATGAAACTGCCGAGGCATTTGCCGAAGGTAGAAAAAGATTCCACATAGTGGCGCTAGTGGATGGTACCTTGCGGGCGAGAATTCCTTCACACAAGGCAATATCTTTAGCGCACTCGGCGGCGTCTTTTAGTCTTTGTATTTTCAATTTTGTGGTTTTCCACTTGTCGCTATTTAAATTCATGCTATCGAGGCATTGGCTAGCTTGAGCGCTAAATGAGTGACTTAAAATAATAAGAATGGCCCCTAGCATGTGTTGCAACCTTACTTTGCAGATTGTGCCCTATCGTCTAGCTGTTGTTTGTTTTGGGTTTCAATCAATTCATCGCTACATTTCTTTATCACGGATCCAATATGCTCATTAATTAGATTATGAAATTTTTGGTTTTGTTTTATTTCGACACCGTCGTTTTTGCCTAATTCATCAGTTGCAGGAATATTTATGTAGGGCAACTGTACTGATTTAGTGTCTTTGCCATTGGTTTTTTCATCGAATTTGTCATTGGGTATTTTTATCATTTTTAAAATATTTTTATGGTATTCGTAAACAGCAATCTCATTTGTTTTGTTTTCATAAATACGAGTAGTCATCAGTTCATCGCCTTTTTGTTCGGCTGCGGCACGAAAAATCCTTTCTTTAATATCGCCATGCTCGTCTTTTTCTAGAAACTCGGGTGCAAGGAGCACAAAAGTTGCGCGCAACGTATTAGTTTTACTTTCATGCAGACATGTTTTTGTGAGCGTGAAAAACTTTCGCGCACTCTCGGGTATTTTTTTAGCATCGGCGACTGCGGTTGCGGTAGGATTTTTTGCGAGTTCCTCTTTAAGTCTTTTTAGGTAATCTTTGCACATTCCGACATTGCTCGCGAAGTCAGATGAGCCCCAGCAAAATCCATCCATTATTTTTGTAACCGTTTCCGAGGTTATACTATCGACGCCCTTTTCCACAATTTTATAAACTACCGCGTAAAGTACCCATTTTTTTAGCGACGGAAATCCCATTACACTGCCTTCGCCTTCTGCCTTAGCGGCCGGGAGAAGGAGGCGCCACAAATAGCCAAATTTATCACTATCCTTAAGAAGTTTTCGCTGCATTAACTCGATTTGAAACTCAAGGTTTGAGCCAGGATCAAGGTGAAACTTCTCGCCGTTAAAGTAGGCGATTTTATTTCTAATTTGCCGCACGTCTACTGTAATCTTGAATCCGTCAAGTTTAACAATCCATCCATTTTCGTACTGTAAAAGTTCGGGCAATACCTTGATTTGACCTAGGCGCTTTTTAACAAGATCCTTTTCGCTTTTTGAAAGATTGCTACCAAATACTTTAATAAATTGATCGGCATTTTTTACCGTCCAATACTGAGCTGTAACATAATTGAATATATAACTCAGATAAGGATCATGAGTTTTAACTGTCTCTGAATGAGACGGAGTAACCAACGCAGTTATTAATAGGAGGACTAAAACTCTCATCAGCTGTTTTATCGTAAGATTTTTAAAAAAACTTAAGGGTTTAATTATTGATTTTACAGGTTAAATTTATATTCGAGCTGTCATATCAGGGCATGCAAATCTGGACCTTTGTATTTTGGCCGTATCTCTTGAACAGCGGAAACTCTTTTGCCAGGCAAAGTTTTTTCAAATGTTTTTGGCAATGTGATTCTGAAAATACATCCTTTTTCTGGGAGATTTTGAGCGTGGAGCGAGCCGTGGTTGAGCACAATTCCTCGTTGAGCGATGGTCAGACCAAGTCCGAGTCCTTTTCGATTCCAATTCTGCTGCTCGAATGGCTTGAAAAGATCTGTCTCAGCATTGGGTGAAAGGCCGCCGTACTCATCTTCTACTTCGATGATAATGTTTTCTCCAACCAAATTGCCTCTCACTTGAATTTTACCACCGTCGTGAGTATATTTGAGGGCGTTTTGAATGAGATTCGATAGGGCAGAGTGGAGTAGCTGCTGGTCTGCGTGCACCACGAGAGTCGGATCAATTCGGGTCTCGAGAGTTTGGTTTCGTGATTTTGCTTCGATTTCTGCAGTCAATAAAATGTGATCGACAAGCTGAAACAGATGAGCGGACTCAATGTGAACTTTGGGATCGACACGCATCCTGACCTCAGTCAACGATCGATCAATAAGTTCGCTGATTCGTTTTAGGCCTCTTTCGAGCACTTGCCCCGTGTTTCCCCCAGGAGTCACTGTTCCTGATTTGATCAATTGATAAGATAGAACAACAGTATTTAGCGTGTTACGTAGTTCATGGGCTAAAAATCCGAGATGTTCAACTTCACGACTTGATACCTTGGTATCCCGCTGAGAGGCATATTCGGTCACTGCGCCCGCAATTGCTACGTCGAGACAGTGGTTCAGATCATGAAATTCCTCACTCGTAATGGCCGCATTTTTCGCTGAAGAAAGTTCGGTAATCGACTGGCACATGGCGCCGTAGGCATGGACGACATGCGAAAGGGTGTAACCGAGTCGAAACAACTCTTGGCCATGGCGGCCGGCTGATTTCGCTACTTCAACTTGACCAGGGCGGCCTGATGCCGCGGCCATGGACGGTTCGTCAGCATTACGGGCTGCTTGGCGTTTACCTTCTTTATCTTCATTATCTTCTGTAGGATTTGAATCATTTTTTTGCTCAAGCAGTAAAACGGCCATGAGTTGATCATAAAAAATGGGAAGGCCCCGCTTGAGCTCTTCAGAAGTAGGTGCATGTCCCGCCAAATCGCGGCTTTTCTGTTCGGTCATAGCTAAAATTTCCGCCTGATTCTTAAGTAAAAATTCATATAGCATGCTAAATTCCTCGCTTTATTTATTGATCGCTTTCTGCTTAAATTGCAAGTGCTATACCAGCTCGATCTACGGGTTTTTTTCTTCATACTCTTTTTTGGCGATGAGGAGAATTAGTTCGGCAGTCAACGTAAATTCGCACGCTACTTTTGCCCCGTGAAAGGGGCAAAATGTCCCATTCCAATAAGGTCTAAATAGATTTTTTAAATAATTTTCGAATTGCTTTCGCGTCCAAACGTTGAATCTGCCACTGTTTGAGTGGTCGCGCCCCAAGCTCACGGTAAAACTTTATGGCAGGTTTATTCCAATCGAGTACTGACCATTCAAAGCGCTGACACTTCTCCTTGACTGCAAGGTTTGCTAAGTAGGCAAAAACTTTTCGGCCCAACCCTTGTCTTCGAAATTCAGAGCGAATGTAAAGGTCCTCGAGATAAATCCCTTTGCTGCCTAAAAAAGTAGAGAAATTATAAAAGTAGACTGCAAAACCACAAGGCACACCATTTTTTTCGATAATTAAAGTTTTTGCCACAGAATTTTTGGCAAGAAAAGATTTTTTTACTTTCATTTCTGTGAGGTTCACTTGATGTGAAAGGCGTTCGAAGGCCGCGAGCTCTTTGACAAATTGTAAAATTATTTTCACATCGGATTTGCGCGCAGGGCGGATTTTTTCACTCATGATCTAATTTGAAATCTTTAGCCAGCAAAAGGTCAAGATCAAATCACAGACAATCGGCGTGTCCGGTCTGGTTTGAAGGTGCTTTCGCGCTGGGGTGACTACCAACCTAGGGCCAATATTCAAAACTCCTCACGCCTTTCAATAAGAATGTCGTTAACCTTTTAGTAGGGTAACCCGATGTTTTGTTAGCGAAATACAAAACGTAAAAGAGGACAGCGATGATTCGAATCAAAAAAATCTCTTGCGTGATACTCGGATTATTAGTTTCTAGTACTGCCGTAGGTCAGAACAAATTATTCGAAGCACGATTGGGTTTTCAATATGCTCCACAAAGTTACGAACTAGATGGCGGGGGGTTCACAACAGAGTCGGGGTTGAGCACAGGGAATGGTTTTTCTGCAAGTTTATATTGGACCAAACCAGAAGCTAGTTATCATTTTGAGTTTATGTCTCTTAATTACAATCATGACGCTCCTGTAGGTGTCACTCCTAGTTCGGTGAATTCAGGATTTCAAAGATACCTGATTGCAAAAGAACCCACTCATCAAACTTCCCATGGTGGTTATCAGGGAGACAGTAAACTGCGTTTCAATTATGGATTAGACATAAGACAGCGTACAGCTGATCGGACAGCTCCCACTGTATATATTCCTGAAAGCTATACGGCAGGAGCTCGCATTGGTGTAAATCGTGGAATCCCTTATAACAGTCAGTCTCGGTTTAGTGTCGGTGGGGGAGTATTTATACCATTATATCATGATGAGCAGACCTCTAAAACGGGTCACTATCGGTTTAGTCTAAACCCAGATTTTCACTTTACTGCAGTTCATAAGATAAGTCCTTCATTCGACATTTCCACAGGCGTTGAGATTCTTTTGCAGAGAATAAGTTATTCGGCGACAGGAGAACGCGGTACATCTAATGGTGTGGAGACTTTCTTAAATTTACAGATTCCCATTGAACTTAGATTTCAATTTTAAAAAGGGTGGTAGCATGAGAAATTTTTTAATCCTTACCTTTGCAATGTTGGGTTTGGCGGCGTGTTCGAACGATCCAAGTGCAGGTGGTCTTCCGGCCTCAGGTGGCGCTTCAGCCACGGTTACCGCCAATCAATGTACAGCACCAGTTGATCAAGTCATCGATTACGGTCAGCGACGAACTGCCGGTGCGGCACTAAATGTACGCGGAGCCTTTAATGATATCGCAATAAATCCTGCTAACAACTATCCAGCTTACGTATTTGGTGAAACTAACACCACAGCAGGCGTGAATACTCTTAAGTATCAATTTTGGGATGGCACTAGCTATAAAACCGAAACCATTCTTGGTGGTTTGACTACGACGTTTGTGCGATTGGTTTTTTTAACAACCGGAAAACCATTGGTATTTTGGGGTAACGGAGCAACTTCTTTATATATGGCAACTCGTAGCACAGCTAGCATCTCAACCGTTGGTGTGTGGACAGCGGCAGTGATTGACTCCACAAGTACGGCGATTCGAGCTGTTGATGCTTCAGTTAATCCCAGCAATCAGGTTTTAGTTTCTTTTGCTGTGAACACAACCAGCGCCAACATTAAAGCGGCAATATGTACTTCGAATTGCGATGTATTCACAAGTTATACCGCCATGACGAGCGATCTGGATGCTACAGCTGGAACCGCAATGAATCAAATGGGAGTGGGTTGGTGCAGGCACGCAACGGGGTATTTTCCGATGGTATCATACTCCGACGCAGCCAATGCCATACTAACCTCGTGTCGTGATACCACTTTGTCGAACTGTACCAACGGAGCCAACTGGACCACTGATATAACTTTGACTGGTTCGGGCGCCAATTTGGTGGGCTCGCAACTTTATGTTGATAGCTCTACCCTAGATTCCACCGCGTACATGGTGGTCAAGCACGCCGCCGGATTAAGGCCCTATACTTATCCCACTTGCGGTACCAACGTTGCTGTCACTGCTGCTGACCCAGGTGCGAATCATGTTGTCGCAACAGCCACCATTGGAAATGCGTGGTTTAATCTTGGATTTGGACAAGGGAATTTTCACGTAGTAGCGAATGACGCCCTGACCATGGTAAAATATTTTAATCAGCCGACAGCTACATTCGATACAGCTGCTTGGACGGCATCAGTGGCACCGCATGTTGAAACAGCAGGTGCAGCAGGTTTGGGTGCAGCCGGTCTAACTCGTGGAGGAATCGCAGTTGATACAACCGGTGATCAAATGTTGATTACTTATGGTCGCACGCTCCTAGTCACTCCGACGCAAACTTTTGGAAATATTGTGCTCGCATATAATGAATGTATGAACGGCACCTGTAGTGCTACAACCCTCGGGTCGAGTGCCGCTGCAACAGGAATGTTTTGGGCAAATACTCCTATTGATAACACGGGCCAGATTCAAAGAAATACGACACAAGTTCCTAGTGTAGGAGTGGCGGCTACAAGTACAGGTCGTCCGGCGGCAGCCTACATTGATTTCTCAGTGGGAATCTCGGCTGAGCCAGTCACTGGCGCACTACTAAAATATATCTATCGTGACGGGGCAACTGTGACGGATCAGTGGATCACCTCTACGATTCCAACAAACTCCGCACCACAGTCACCAAGTATTGCATTTGATCATTTGGATCGTCCTTGGGTGGGGTGGTTTGAAACAGCAGTGGGTGGTTTACGATATTATTTGGCGATGAATCCTAGAAGCGATGGTTTGGGATATTGGAGTGTATTTGCCTACCCAATAACAGATGCAGCTGCAAATACTTTGCCCGTGATGAATCAGACTTCTGTTGCAATGTACTATAGCGCAGGTGTAGCAAAACCAGTTTTGATCATTCTAAGAAATCCGGCCGCAACAAAAGGTGTGAGTGCTGCTAGATTTAATTTGGCAACGCTTCAATGGGATTATCAACAGGAGATTATTGCTTTAACGGGAGCAGCCACTCCTGGCGGCGCATGGTTGACGTCTGATTTTGACACCTCTGGAAATATTGTCGTGGCCGTTCATGATACGGGAACTGGTGCGGGTGCGTCTTGTACTCCAACTGCAGCTCGATGTGTGCGAACAAATTATTCTATAAATGGTGGGCAAACTTGGGGAACAGCTGGGCAAATTTATTCGGGCGCAGCTGAGGGCTTGAAAGTAAAACTCAATCCTGTTACTAGCCGCCCTGCAGTTTCATTTTTTAATCGTGCCGTAAACTTAGTTCGTTACAAATATTGTACAGCCGCTCTGGCTTCTTGCAATAGTTCGATAAACTGGGCGGATATTGGCACAGGAATAGTAGACGGAATTACGGGAGTGAGCGGTCTTACTGACACCGGCGCAGCCGCCAACGCGGGCCTGCTAAATGTGGGACTGACCTTCACAGTTGAAGGGGTTCCCTTTGTGGTTTGGCCCCGAGGAGCAGGTGCGCCCGCGCAGGCTCATTTGATGGTGGCAAAAACAAATGCTGCAGCAACGGCGTTTGATACGCCGACCATTCTTCGCTACAACGGTGTAGGAAATGAATCGGCTCCTGTCGCAGCAAATGCTGGAAACTTTGCCTTAAGTTGGAATCCACAGTCTATTCGAACTGTAACAGGAGCCTTACATACTATTTATGTGGGTCCCGGAAACTTTCTTTACGCTACAAGTTGCGGTGACTAATAGATAAGTCCGTCTGTTAAAAATATTATGAGTAGTTCAAAAAGCAAATTTGATCTGAAAACAATAGAACAGCTTGATGCTGACTTGCGTGCAGGTAAGCTTGATCCCGTCAAAAGAAAACTCGAAGAAATTCGCTATAAAAAGTTAGACCGTCCTTTGATTGTTAGAGTGGCAAATCTTGCTCGACGTATAGGCTACCAACGATATGCCATTAGATTACTGGGCCCTTACGTGCGGCCGCAAAAGCCTGTCGTGCCTCCGGCCAGCCAAGAGGAGCAGGTAGAGTATGCTGTAAACCTAATGCGTCTTGGTGTCGTCGGTGAGGCCTACAAGATTCTCATCTCGGTGGATCAAAAGAAAAATCCCGATGCATTATTGTTTCAGGCGTTTTGTCTGTTTAACACTTGGGATTATTATACGGCTATTCCCCTATTAGAAAAATACCTAAGGCATAGTGATGTAAATAGTTATCAAAAATTAGTTGCCATGACTAATTTGGCTTCGGCCTACACTATCGAACTTGAATTTGAAAAGGCTGAATTAACTCTAAATAAAATCTTAAGCACGGCTGATAAGAATGAGCAAAAACTCTTAGTGGGTTATACTCACCAGATCTATGCCGAACTATCGATTAACCGTCGCCGAGCTGCTGAGGCTGAAGAGCATATAGAGCGCGCCAAAAAATTTTTACAAAACGCTCACTATCGTTATGGGATCTACAACTCTCAATGGACCGCCATTGTCAAGATGCTATCACCGAAATCTGTCGATGAAGGAAAAAAACTTTTAAAGCAGGTTCGGAACGATGCTCTTCAAAAGAAATTATGGGAAGTCTTGCGTGACTGTGATCTTTACGAAGCTACCTTGACTAAAAACGAAGAAATGGTAGTTAGTCTTTACTTTGGTACTCCCCACGAAAAATTTCGACAACGAATACTACGTATATTTAAAGAAAAGATTAGCCTTCCAGAAAATTACATTTGGCATCCTAATGCAAAGCCTAGTCACGAAAAGTACTTGTTAGAAGTAAGTTTGGGATTAGATAAAAAATCGGGGTCTAAATTGAAATTTGGTCAGTTAGTACATAAACTTTTACAGATTTTGACTTCTGACTTCTATCGCCCCTTTAAAGTTCAGACATTGTTCGGGTTATTATTTCCCGATGAAAACTACAATTTACTTTCGTCGCCGCACAAGGTTTACGATCTTATTGCGCGACTCAGAAGCTGGTTTAAGAAAAACCAAATACCACTCGAAGTTGCGAGTACGGCACGAGGAGAGTTTCAGCTGGAAACACTAAAACCCTATGCCATTAATGTTAAGCCATTTTCTCACCTCAAGGACGCCATAGAAGGTTTTTTTGAGCAATTGAAAAGTGAGTTTAAGGGTAATCCCTTTACCTGCAAGGATGTCGTGATGCTCACCGGATATTCTCGCGCACAAGCTAAACGGCTTTTGCATGAGGCGGTAGAATTAAAACGTCTCATTTTGAGTGGCAAGGGGAATACCACAAGGTACTTAATCAAAAATGCCGCGGCTAAATCTTAAAGTTAAAAGCTTGAAATGAGCTAAATTTATTGGCTCATTAATACTAATGTATTTATCGAAATGAGCGCGGTAATATTAATAAATACAGGCCGCAACTCTCTCCCCACCCACCCAAGAGTTGCGGCTTTTTTTTCCTGAATGGCTCAAAATGAGAGGGTATTAATAAATAAAATACGCCTCAAATTTATACTGGTTCTGTCCGATAGGACTAAAGTAAGTATCTAGACTAAAGTATGTACCTCGCGGGGGTTGATTTTGAACAGCGAAGGCCACTCAAAAAAAAGATTTCGACTGTTTGGAAGATTGACCTTTCTTTTTTTATTCCTATCTTCGATGAATTACCAAAGCTGTTCAAATTCAGAATCGGTGAAGTTCAGTTCAGTTGGTGAAAAATCGATTGAGGTTACGGCCGCACAAGGTGGCGGAGATGGTTTTGATGGTAAACCTAAGCTGGGTGATTATATTAGAACATATCCTGACTATCTTTGCTCAAACGTAAAATCGGCCCAAGCGGTAATGACCGTCAACAGTACCGACTTGGCGATTACTAAAGACAACTGTACCGTTACAACATTTACCTCGCCACTGGCCACTTCAGGAGTGCAAATTTCTTCATTTGACGAAGATTTTTTAGTTTATCGAAATTCTGTATTCGAGAAGGTGGAAGATGTTAATGCCCCGATCGAAAATGCCCCGATCGAAAACGCCACTGAGGCTTTTTGTCAATTTAAGGACAATAATGTGGGAATTGACGCTGTCATTCGATTAAACTCAAGTCAAAGGACAGAAAAGGGCAGGATTTATTTAGGCACATTCGTCAATGGAGCCGTCACCGCACAAAGGACTTCTGATTTTGCTGTAATTAAGTCTACTTTAGGAAGCCAAACCAGATTTTATTCTACAGAGTATAAATTTGACTTTAGAGTTGACGATAATTCTGCCGACAATATCGTGTTTAACGGCACCCTTGTCACCTCAATTAATAATACAGATTATGCCGTCGCAACTACCTGTCGGCGCATGAGCGTAGAACCCGTTCTACCGCCCACTCCTTTTGTGACTGCCGTAG
This sequence comes from Pseudomonadota bacterium, assembly GCA_034439715.1. Taxonomy (GTDB): domain Bacteria; phylum Bdellovibrionota; class Bdellovibrionia; order Bdellovibrionales; family SG-bin7; genus JAWXAY01. The sequence goes on along the minus strand of JAWXAY010000027.1, from coordinate 34,510 downwards.
GCGTGGGGATAAATTTTACGTGCGCAATTGTTAGAGGCGGCGTGCAGTGTTTTGGAAGTAATCAAAATCGGCAGTTGGGCCAACCTACATCTGTGGTTTCAAGCTCGGTGCCACTCAGAGTTCCCGGATTAAATTCGGGCGTGACTTCACTATCTGTCGGCAAGGAACATGTCTGTGCCATACAAAACGGAAATGTTAAGTGTTGGGGTTGGAATTCAAATTTTCAAGCGGGCAGTAATAATGGCGGTGCCGATGTTGAAACACCGGTTTTAGTGAGAGATACAGCTGGCAATTTACTTAGTAACGTCAGCAAAATTTATGCGGGCGTGAACCACTCCTGCGCTGTTGCTGGCGGTGCCGCTTTCTGTTGGGGAGCCAATAGGTATGGACAACTTGGTTTTGCGGAGGCCCCAGGATTACTACATGACGTTGGTGAACTTGATTACCCAGATGCCCGACCTGTTTTGGACATGGCGGTAGGGGTGACCTCAATAGCCACAGGGTTGGGCTACACTTGTGGCGTCAAGGACGGCGGAGTTAAGTGTTGGGGATTAAATGATTCTCGATTTGGCAATTTCAACGTCTGCGATCAAGGTTCCCGTCTGTTAGAAGCTAATCCACCCGCTGCTAGTTATAAGGTGTGTCTTCCATATGTTACCGAAGGAATGGTTTTACCTACGGTATCCAACCCCAATGTTTCATACGGCTTCTACTCGGACTGCGGACCTGTTACCGTGAACACGAGAGCCCTTCGCTGTAACCCTCGGCCTATTCCAACCACTTCATTTCCTGCAGGTTCAAACGTTCTACAGCTTTCAGCAATTTCATCCGGTATGTGCACATTAATGCCGAATGCTACGGTAAAGTGCTGGGGATATAATTGGGGAGCCCTGGGGCAGGGTCCTGCCAACATTGCGAATTCGTCCAATACAGCTCTTGAAGTTATCGGGCTTTCTGGTGTCACCATGTTGGGTGCGATCGCAGGCGGGTATTGTGCCATCTCAGGTGGTGACCTGTATTGCTGGGGAAGAAATGATATCGACAATCGTCAAGGCGCACCCGGCGCTAATTTTAATACCGCCAAGCCAACACCACTAAAAGTAGTTGGACTGCCCCCGGGGGACGTATCTTACTTTGCAGGTGGCAGCGTCGATGAAACGCATCACAACTGTGCCGTAGTTCAGGGGCAAGCATATTGCTGGGGAAATAATAGCGCGGGACAACTCGGCGATGGCACGACAACTTCAAAGCCACAGCCACCATTTAGCATGGTGAGTGCATGGCAGCAGTAAGTCGCCCGTTTAATTTCATTCTGATTTTCACATTGCTCGTGTTAAGTTATACCAACTGCAATAAATTTACGGCAACGGTAGATCAAGCCAGCTTTGAATTGCCTTTGGAAAGTTCAGCGCCTCCCGATCCAATACCCGCAGGGCTGCCGCCTAAAGGTCAGGGTAAGTTTTTTTTGTTTATGGCCCTTATCGATAAAGATGTCGACAACCTAGTTACTTTTGTTATTGACCCCCAAAGTGGGAAACTTACACAGACAAGTGCAGCCTCCATCGCGGGTGAAATTGTACCGCTCGGCATTCATCCCAATCGAAAATATCTCTATGCGGGTTTGAGTGCCAGACGGTCGGTCGCGGCATTTCTCATTGATCAGGCCAACGGAAGCCTGACGTTTTCGCAAGAGGTGGCAATCGGCATCAATCCTGTTTATATTCATGTCGATTCCCTTCAAAAAAATCTGTTGATACCTTCTTACTCCGACAGCAAAGTTGTTGTTCTGCCAATTCGGCCCGATGGCAGCCTCAGCGAAACACCAACAGACACACAAAATACAGACACTAATTCGCACGCTGCCATAAGCACTCAAAATAGTAAGTTTGTGTATGTCACCAACACTGTGGCAAATACGATCTCGCAGTTTTTACTTAATTCATTGACTGGTTTATTGACCCCTAATTCTCCGGCAAAAATTCAGGCGCCAATTGGTTCTGGTCCCCGACATGTCGTACATCATCCCACCAAGAATTTACTTTACGTAGTTGACGAATTGGGAGACAGCGTGACCGTTTATTCTGAGGATCCGACCAATGGTCAGCTGAGTTTCCAAAATTCACTTTCAACTCTCCCGGCAGGAGTTAACGGCAATTCCAATTTTTGTGCTGACATTCATATTACGCCGGATGCAAAATATTTGTATGCCTCAAATCGAGGTGATAATAGTCTAGCTATTTTTGCTATTGATCCCATAAGTGGGTTTTTAACGAGTAGGGGACAGCAAAAAGTTGAAGGTGTGCCGCGAGAGTTCGAGATTGATCCCTCGGGTCGATATATTTATGTGGCAGGTATGCGGACCAAAAAATTAACTTCGTTTAAGATCGATCAAGCAACTGGTCAGCTCGCAATGATTGAAACGCTAGACTCTATTGGAGATCCTATTTGGGTTTACAGCCTTTGGCTGCCGGCTCAATAATACGTAGATAATTTTTAGGAAATTTCCGATAAACTAGTGCTAAGGGGGATACTTGAGATTTATAGGATGGTTGTTTTTATCAGCTTTTCTTATTGTATTCTATGGAAATTGCGATGGGTTTAAGTCGACTAAAAATAGCGAATCGGGACTTAGTTCTCTAAGTGGCCAACCCACTCTTCGACGCCTCACAAACGATGAAATTAACAAGTCCCTAACACTTATTTTAGACGACAATTTATCTCGTTCTGAGACATTCTTGCCAGCTGAAGAAACTAATCCCTTTGATAATGATGTGCGCCAGCAAAATCCCTCAGCCCCGCTTATTCAGGGTCTGGACAACTTTGCTGCCGACGCAGCCCAAAGATTTATGAGCGACCCCGCCAAAAAACAAAGTGTTCTGGGTTGCTCAGGCCTCGCAGGCGCAGATCAGACGTGTATTGTATCAATAGTAAAAAAATTAGGCCGACTATTTTTTCGCAGACCACTTACTCAAGACGAAATTACAGGGCTGCAAGCATATGGCTTAAAGCAGGTGACACAGTTAGGAAGTTTTGATGCGGGTGTCGAAATGCTCATTCGCGTTTTTCTCCAGCATCCAAAATTTTTATATAGAATCGAAGGGAAAACCACCCTCACTGACTTTGATATCGCCAGCCGTTTGTCATTTTTTATCTGGGGCAGCGGTCCTGATGATGCTCTTTTGAAATTAGCAGAAAGCCAGCAGCTTTCTACTCCCAGCCAAGTTCGGCAAGTTGCAAGTACAATGCTGGCCTCGCCCAGAGCGCCCGCACAAATTCAAAAGCTCCATGGCTTTTGGTTAGGTTATGCTAAACTTCCGGCGGGAGACATATTGTCAGCAGCAATGAAACAAGAGGCTGACACTCTGGTAAGACGCATTTTGGTTACGGAGCAAAAGCCTTGGCAGGATTTGTTTACCTCTCGCCAAACAACCATTAGTAGTACGCTCGGCAATATTTATGAAATTCAAGGTCTAACAGGTACGCCTTCACTCGTAGGTTTACCTCCAAATCGACAAGGCATACTTAGCACGGCGGCGTTTTTGTCGGCAGTTCCTAAATTTGGTGACACGAGTCCCACACTGCGCGGGAAGTTTGTCACTGAGCGACTGCTTTGTAAAATCGTACCGCCAGCGCCCCCAAATACAAATGTTGACAGTCCTCCACCATTGGTTGTTGGACAGCCTGACTGTAAATACAATCGCTACGATTCACATCGTCGGCAAGGGTCCACTTGCTTTGCCTGCCATCTACAAATGGACCCCATTGGCTTTGGACTCGAGCGCTTTGACCGTACTGGTAAATATAGAGAGTTTGATTATAATAGTGATGGCAGCTTAAAAAGTACGTGTTTTATAGAGGGCAAGGGCCAAGTATTTGGCTCAAATGCATTTTCGGGTCCAGCTGAGTTATCTGAGATTCTCATTCGCTCCAGTCAATTTAAAAGCTGCTTTGTGCGCCAAGTCTTTCACTTTGGCATGGGCAGTGAGCCTGAAACTAAAGACAGTGAAATGTTGGCCGGCCTACAGACGGAATTTAATAAAACGGGATTTTTAAAAGATCTTATTTTAGCATTAGTAACTTCTGATCGATTTTTAAGGCGGTAGTATGGGTGCACAGAAAATACATCGAATGAATCGCAGGACATTTTTAAAAGGTGCGGGCGGAATTATGCTCTCACTGCCAATATTAGATATCATGTTAAATAGTAACGGTGCTTTTGCTGCCGGCCCAGTGCCGAGTCGCTTTGGAATATTCTTTGATGGTCAGTCGTTGGGACCTGATGGAGACCCATTGAATTTTACAATTCCCACAGCGCTTGGCAGAAACTTCCCTCTTTCTCCGGGACTTAAACCCTTGGGCACATACAATCTTCAGAGGGATATCAGCATTGTTTCAGGACTCACTATTCCAGGTATCGGGTTACCGGGTGGCCGCGATGGCGAATTTCATGCCGACAGTCACTACCCACAAATAACAGGAGTTCGAACCACTCAACGCAGTGAAGGAGCAGATCAAATTGTATCTAAGATCATTGGCGCAACGTCTAAGTTTCGCACTCTCAACTATCAAGCCTCTCCGGCATTTTATGTGCAGGGATTTGATTTTTCTGGTCGAGAAATTTTAACTTTTAGGGACGCGGGAAACGGCAATATTCAGGGACTGAGAAATGAAACTTCGCCACTTCGGGCTTATCAGGCCTTGTTTACTTCGTCGGGAAGTTCCCCTGAACTACAGCAAGCACTTATTAAAAAGCGAAGTGTGCTTGACTTTATTACCGGTCAGAGAACAAAAATATTGTCAGAGGTCGGAGTGAATGATCAACAACGTCTGGCTCAACATTTTGATCAAATTCGTGATTTTGAAAAAAGCTTGTCAAGCGGCGGCACGTGTCAACCTTTTGCGAATCCTGGCGCAGATCCCGCAATTGGCACCAATTACAGTGACGAATTTAAACGAAATAGAATTTTCTTAGATTTAATTTATATGGCATTTGTGTGTGATGCTTCTCGGGTCGCGACACAAATGTTGACCACGGCACAAAGTCACATGGGTGTGACTGGACTCTATCCTGAACTAAGTAATTCTGCTGGTGATCAACATGAGCTGGGCCACGGTGCCGGGCGAACAGCCCCTCCGGCAGGAACACCATCTGTTAAAGTTGCTGCTAATTTGAATTCTGGAAACGGAATTAATGCTTACTCTATGTCACTTGTGCATGCCTGGCATATAGAACACTTTTGTTATTTACTTAATAAACTTAAATCAACTCCTGAGGGCGCTGGAAATATGTTGGACAACTGTGCGTTGACTTTTGTCTTCGAGGGTGGCCATGGCGTTGTGGATAATGCTGGTGGGGATGTCAGAGATATTGGCTCACACTCTACAGACAATATGATGGTTCTTATCGCGGGTGCTGCGGGCGGATTAAAACCTGGTAAACATATTATTAAACGGGGAGAGCATCCCGCAAAAGTATTGATCTCAGCCATGAAAGCGGTCGGTGGACCCACGAGATTGGGCGAGATCTCGGGCGACATTCCGGAACTCTTTATTGTTTAAATAACTGTTTATTTTTTTTACAGGTTTTCTCAAGTTGAGACAGTTATTTTTTAGTTTTTTTTTGCTCGTGTACATTTTAGAGACCAAGAGTTAAGCTTAATAGATGAGTCGGGGATACAGATGACCAGTCATGTTTTCATGGGGATTCTATTATTTTTATTGTCGAACTCTGCCCTCGGCCAGGATCGTTCACGCGAGCCTCTTTCAGAGCTAGCTCTTTTTAGTCGATGCTATGCCCATCTCACCCAAAAAAGTTTGCCACTTTCTCATCCGCTGCGTGCCCAGGTAAAAGCTGGTACGCTTAAAGCTGTAGATGCCTGTATGAGAGTTATCAATGGGGTGCAACTAATTGCGACCCAGCCTAACGAGGGTAGCCTCGTCAACAGTAACGACGAAGCAAAACAAGTGTTATTAAATATGAACGATTTTCATCGCTCGTGGTTTCCCAATGATAATATTATGAAGGCCATTCCCTTTTTAGAGGATTTTAATTACCAGCCCTACATTCATGATGAGCAAGAGGCGGGATTACATGTCACTCGCGTTTTGCTGACTAATGGTCTCCGGTTTTCTGAGATTGTTACAGGTAATAGTGCCATGGAAGCCCTGCGCTCTATTGGACCGTCGCCTTACGATAGAAACGCATTGAATGGCGATAAGCTGCAGCAGTGGTCTACAAGTGTTCCAAATGCGGGGGCAACGAGAGTTAATTGGAATCCACCTTTAGTGCAGACTGGCGAGCTTTTGGGAGTTCGTCGTTTATCTTTGAACACAGAAAAAATAAATTTGGTTACAAATTCTTTAGATGGTACCGAGGTTGCCAATAGATATTTTGGTAGTCCCGGGCCGTTACGTCCCAATGAAGCCCATGGTGGGGGAATAATTGGAACCCCTTCCTATTTGTTATTAAATTTGGGACGTCCCGATACGGGTGCCTCCGACGGCGGTTTGGTTATGAATCGACGCTGGGCCAAGGCTGTTTACAGCGATGTACTATGTCGTGAGCTTCCGGCCGTTAGAATCACCGACGCAACACCACTTATTCAAACAGTTGTTACGGCATTGACTCCGCCTTTTCGTAAAGCCGGTAGTTGTATGAGTTGTCACTCCTCTATGGATGGTATGGCAAGTGTTGCTCGCAATATTAGTTACGCTACAAACTCCTATGTTTTATTTGGCGGCACAGTCCATACTAGAAAGTGGGCAGCAACTCAACCTGCAGAGAATGGCTTTGTAGACGCCGATTCTAGTTATTTTCAGCGCCCCACTAACGGGAAATTATATTATCGGAGTTATAACGGAAATCTCATCGATCGACAAGTTAGCAGCCTAGCAACTCTAGGAGAAGCGCTTTCGGAAACCGAAGATCTATATGTATGTACGGCTGCTAAATATTTTCAGTTTTTTACCGGGATCAAAGTCAATTTGCAGGATCCCGGAGACACGAGTTTGCCAGCATTGAGCAGTAGTGAAAAATCTTACCGAGACATCGTCATAAAATTAGGCTTGGATTTAAAAAATAGTCAAAATTTAAAAGCTCTCATTCAATCAATTTTTAGTAGTGACTTATATCGAAGTTCAGCGCAGCGGTTATAGAGGAGAAACATGGGCAGAGAGAAAAATAAACCAAAATGTCATCTCCCACGTCGGCAGTTCCTAGGCATGTTAGGAGCCTCAGCTGCTGTGACTTTTCCGGGCCCGCTGCAAATGTTGATTTCAAGCCTAATCGACGGCATGACGATGAGTGCCCAAGCTCAGGTTACAGGCGCCATAGTGAAACCGCGTAATTTTATTTATGTTAATTTACCTGGAGGTCCGCCTCGGTGGGTCTGGGATATGCCGCTTATGCCGTATAGGACTGAGGCCATTATTGCTAATCCTCATGTAGCGACTCGCTTTACTAGTTCCACCCAATCAGGCTACGTAACCAATGCTATTACTCGCGCAGGTGTTACTTTGAATATGCCAAGTCTATGGAACCAGAATATTCCCACTGTCGGTGGCGGCCAAGCACCAATGGCAAATCTTCTCGAAAATATGTTGATGATTCGTGGAGTAAAACTACCTTCAGACGGCCACACTAATAATAACTTTAAAACCTTAAGACCTTTGAACTCTTCGCCGAGTCTACATGGCGCCGTTGCCGATCGATCACAAGCTCCAGTACCGGCAGTAAATCTACCAGGAGGTTTTAGCGACGCCTATAAGTCGAGAAAGGGTGTTGCTCAAGGAAAACTAAATGATTTTGCCAATGATCCTCTGAGAAGACTTTTGTCGCCATTTGATCGCTCTAGCGACGCGCTAGACGCCGGAGTTCTCAGCCGCCAAAATGCACTTGATATTTCTGTTAATGCGGCCCTCAGGGATTTAGCGGCGCAAGCAAAATCAAATATGCCCGGCACTGAGAGCCTTTACGCTATGAGAAATGATGCCGAAACTCTTCTTCGTCGTGGTATTGGAGATTTAAGTACAGCTTATACAGGCATTAGAGATAAATATGCAAATCTAATTAGGGCGGTGGGTGCTGGCGGAATGGATGGCGTTACCAATGTCCCAGTTGCCGTCGGAAACCTTCCTCGCCCGAATGGTTTTGTTATTAATCATACGATCAACGCAGATCAAAATTTTTTAGGACCCGCTGCTAACTTAGGACAAATGATTACAGCAAACTCCAACGTAGCTAATTTGGCAGAAGGTTTCGCTGTCGCTGAATATTTATTAATTAATGGCTACAGCTCAAGCATAAATTTAGCGGCAAGCTATATTTCGGGACTTAGTTTTCAGGATGTCTTCGAACCCACCAAAGATGCCGCAGGACGAGTAACGGGAGCAAGGGCAATCGGGAACCAAGTTAACGGCTGGGCACATGACGAACATTCGGGTGGCTCATTTTGTAGTTTGATTATTAATAGTTTTCATTTTAAGGCGATTGCGGCCTGTCTTTATGAAATGGTTTCAGTTTTAAAAACAGCGAATATATTTAAAGAAACAGTTATTCAAGTTGGTGGTGAATTTAGTCGTGATCCACGAAATGATAATTCAGGTTCAGATCACGGTTGGATGGCTCATGCGACGTCTTTGGTTTCTGGTGCGATCATTAAACCAATGGTGCTTGGGCATACACTTTTTGAAGGCGCGAATAGTCCAGCCGGCGGCAATTACAGAGGTACTTGGGGAGCCGCTGCGCCCGTAAAAGTTGACGGTATTGAACAGGAACTTACCATTGGTCACGCGACATCAACTGTTGCAGAACTCTTAAGGGTAGAACATCCGATGTCTAACAATGGTGCCTTGATACAAGAAACCACTGGCGGAATTACCAACCTAGTTGACTTGGCGATTAATAAGTAGGAAGTGATATTTTGAAAATCAAATTTTTGAAAATAATTATTTTTTTACTACTACCCATGGTTTTATATAACTCCTGCGGTAAGTTTAAGTCTATTTCCGAATCTGAATTCTCTAGCAGTTCGGATGCCGGTAAATCTGAAAAGTCAGGACAGCAGGCATTTGGTGAAACAGTTTATTTAATTACACGCTCTAAATGTATTAGTTGTCACGAAACACAGAATAGTCCGTTGCATGCTGCGGCCGATGTCGATGTTGCTTACATGGCAGCACGCTCAAAGGTTAACTTTACAAATGTGCCAGGATCAATGTTGGTCATAAAGATCAGGGATGGGCACTGCAAGCTTTCTAATTGTATGACAGACGGAAGTGAAATGATAAATGAAATTAATAAGTGGAAGGCTTTCGAGAAGTTTAGTTCTGGCCCTGGGGTCGATGCCTCCGACGCGCAACCGCGTCATGGAGGTCGAAAATTTGTCGCAAGTAAGTTGCGTGATGTTTTTGGCGCCACTGCCAATGATCCGGTTGTTAGGTTAGTTGATAACGACGCCGGTAATTATGGAGACCCCTGTGACAAATACAGTAGAGACTTTAATGGAAATCAAAACTTCGGGGATTGTCGCGACCTCGGGGAATCTCAGGCGTCGTCAGTAGGTCCCGCAACTCCGACTCGGCAATCTTTGACAATTAGAGCATGCACCAAGATTACACAAAGTGATGCAGCGGTTATTAATGCCGTAACACTTGCGGTGGGTTCAGATGCCACAGCGAGGACATTAACCGCCGGAGATATACAGTCTCTTTATGATTTATTTTTTACTGGTAGGCTGGCGCAGACAACTACCACGACAGCTCTTAAGGCGATAGCTACGAGTGTGGAGCAAAAGGCTTACGTTAGTTTGGATCAGTGGCGCTTTGTCCTCTTAACTTTGTGTATGAGTCCTGACTGGCAAGTTCCTTAAAAATTAAAACTGATACTCAACAACGTGTATCTGTTTTTTTTAAGTAACAGAAAACGTAAAACTAACATACAGGTGTCAGAAAACACCCTGCAGTTGCCGCGTAAAACCCATTGTGACGGGAATAGGAATTGCAACATACCCTAGTAGAATCAGCAACTAACATGTATCAGAGCGAGACACTGTTGGCTCATAAGAACTCATAGATTTTAGCGCAAATTGCCGATACTATTTTAGGAGGGGGAAGCTTGAGAGTTACTGCACTATCACTTATTTATTTCTTTAGTTTTAATGCCTCAGCGCAAATTGAAAACTTAAGTGAGTTGGCCTTATTTAACCGTTGTTATGCTAACCTAACAGGAACTCGACTTCCCTTTAATCATAATCTACGAGCAAGTGTAAACAGTGGTACCTTAACTGCGGCAAACGCCTGCTTGCAAGTACTCGATAGTGCCAGACTCCAGCCCTCATCAGCAGGCGCGGGTTCAGAAGGCCGTCTGGTTTCGGACACGGCGCAGGGGCGACTTGTTTTACAAAGACTTAATGACTTCCATCGAAGTTGGTTTCCGACAGATAATTTTGGGACTGCCATTCCTCACGGACTTAGTTTTAACGCTGCCACTCGATTTCTTTACGACCAGGGCGAAAGCGCGCTTCATATTTCAAGAACTCTATTTACTCAAGGTGTAAATTACTCTGAGGTAGTACTTGGAAGAAACTCAATGGAGGCTCTAAGAACGAGTGGTCCCATACAAAATCCGCCACCTCCACCTTATACAGGTCCACTAGCGAATGCCACAATCGGGATGCGCACTTCTTTGGCGCAGGCAGCCTCTTATACAAATACGGCGCGAGTTAATATTCAGTCAGAATTAGTTCAATTCGGAGATCTGATCGGCTTACGTCCCATTACTTTAAATCCTACAAAAATTAATCTAAGTGTTATTGGCGCCCAAGGGGCACCTGAGGGTTATGCTCAGCTTAGGCAACCTATGATGCCCCATCAAAGTTTAGGTGGTGGCGTTCTAGGGACCAAATCTTTTTTAATGTTAAATTTAGGAAGGTCGGACTACTACCCAATGGACGGGGGACTTCGCGTACCACGCCGTTGGGCACGCGCGGGATATAACAGTTTTATGTGCCGAGATCTGCCGCTTATCCGTCGTGCTGATGCCGAACCCTTTGTGCAGGCAACGGGGATCCCGTTTCGACAAAGTTCGAATTGTATGCAATGCCATGCTAGTATGGACCGAACAGCTTATGTTGCACGCCATATATCTTATAATTCTGTACCAATGTTAACTGACGACGCACACATGCACCTGACGGTGTGGCCGACGACAGACCCAGCTGAGGCGGGGCCAGTTTCCAGCGACAACAGGTTTCATAGTAGACCGACAAGCGGTGTTTTGTTGTATCGCAGCTACGACGGTCGATTAATAAATCAGAATCTTTCTAGTATCCAAGATTTGGGTAATGCTTTTTCTGTAAATAATGAAATGTATGTTTGCGCAGCTTCGCGGTACTTTAAATTCTTTACAGGAATTGAAGCCAATCTAAATGACATTGGTGATACCACTAAGCCGGCGCTAACTGCTGACGAAGTCAAATATCGAGATATAGTTATTTCGTTAGGTTTAGAACTTAAGTCGACGCAAAGTTTGAGGCAGTTGATTCAGAAAATTCTGAATTCCGACACTTACCGGAGGTCGTCGTTAGAATGAAAAAACGTCAACAAAAAAAACAGCCTGCAATGAGCCGTCGAGACTTCATGAAGTCCATTGGCCGCGTGGGAGTCGCTCTCGGACCCATGCAACTATTAATGGATGGCTTAGTCGATGGACTTGTTAATAAAGCACATGCCCAAGCTGTCAATTCGGGTCTGCCAGTGCGCAATTATGTCTATTTACATCTCGGCGGGGGAATGACCCGTTGGTATTGGGATCAGCCGTTAGTTCCTTACGAATCCAATACAAGCATCATACAACCCGATGCTAGGACGGCCCATGTATTTACCAGATTTACCGACAGAGGTGGTTTTTACGATAATCCGATATATGCCACAAGAGCTATTACCCGAAATGGTGTAACTTTAAATATGCCACACTTGTGGGGATCAAATATTCCCACTTCAAATGGCGGTGTGGTTCCGATGGAAAGCCTTTTGGACAATATGTTAATGATGCGAAGCTTTGACGGACTTATTGATTTTCACGCGGAGGCGTCGTCAATGCAAATTAGGCCTTCCGGCTCAGCACCAAGTTTAGATGGCTTGGTGGCTGATCGTTCAACAAAATCACTACCTGCAGTTTCGTTTGGCGGCGCTAATAACTTTCGTTCAGGCATGGGCGGCGGCATAGCTACATGTACTGGTGGAGATCCACTCAATCAATTATTAGCACCTTTTGCTCGCTCAGGTGATTACAATCCCTTTCTTCCGAATAGAGTTGTTAACGACGGGCTTTCTGCAACTTTTATGTCACGACGTGATGCGATTGATTCTGCACTCAAAGGCGCGCTCACACAGTTAGGTATTATTGCAAAGTCTAGGTATCCGGGCTCAGAAGCTTTATTTTCGGTTCGAAATTCTGCCGAGCCATTAATTAAGCAAGGTATTACAAATTTGCTACCGGTTTACCAACAGCTTTTAGCAAAATACAGAGGTCTCATTGCCAGGTGTGCGACTACAGCAATGCCAGGAATTACTGATAAACCGGTATCTACAGCAAATATTGCTCCCCAGACTAACAACGAAGCCAGGTATAATGGATTCCGAGTTCAACTTAGAATTCCTGATATAATGGAAGTCAGGAACGCAAATTTGGCGACGATGATACAAGCTAGCACTATGATAGATGAGGTTGCAGAGAGCTTTGCTGTCGCTGAATTCTTAATCGTCAATGGCTATTCGAGTTCGGCACGAATGAGTTTAGGTGAGACAAAAAGTCTTTTGGTTCAAAATTCAGTTGATTTTGATAGCGGACAAATAGTTTCAAGAAATGGCTACTGGAACGGCGATGCCCACGGCGGAGGAGCTTGGACGGGACTTATTATAAACTCATTTATTTTTACCGCACTCTCGGCTTGTCTTTATGAAATGATTAGCCAGCTTAAGTCTAAAAACTTATTTGATGAAACGGTTTTTCAGATCTCCTCTGATTTTGGCAGAAACCCGGGGTCAGACGGTAGCACAGGTCATGAATCCAGAAACTCTAATACGACACTTATTTCGGGAGCCATTAAGAAACCCATGGTCGTTGGCAACTGTCTTAACAATGGCGGAAATGGTTTTGGAAACTGGGGCGGTTGGGGATTGGCGGCACCCGTTACAATAGATGGTGCCAGTACTACCTTAGGCATAGGCCACATTTCGTCGACCGTGTCGCATCTTTTACGAGTTGAAAAAATTAATCCTAATAATAGTTCTTTGGTTCTTGAAACTGCCACTAGTGGCATTGTGAATAACGTGGAGCTGGCAAAAAATAGATCCTAACTGTAGAATTTGGGGAAATCTAAAAATGAAATTTAACGTTAAACTTATAATAGCTTTTCTAGCACTGGGCTTGACGCTATTGATGGGTTTTCAAAACTGCAGCAAATTTACTTCACTTAAAAGTGACGAATTTGGCAGTAATAGCCAGTCATCAGTTGACATCTTACTGGCCAAAGAAGTTTTTCGCACCTCTGTTTACGCCGTCACCAGAAAAAACTGCGCAGGTTGCCACAGTGCAAATCAACAGCCTTTATTTGCGCAAAATGATCTCAACTTGTCCTACGAGATTTCTAAGGCGGGACAAACATCTGACAATCGTAAATATGCCGATTTCGAAAATGTATTAAATTCTTATTTTATAGAACAATCAAAAAATAATCATTGCCGTAAGAGTGATATTGCCAATGCTCAGTTTTGTACGAGCGACGGTTCAGAGATGTCAGCGGCCTTGGTTACCTGGGCGGCATATGAAAAAAAGAATGGCGCCAATCCGCCTCCCCCAAAGGGCGGCACGACGGGAGTGAGAAGGGTGATTCGCTTGGAAACGCGAAGCTATGTAGCCACTACTTTAAATGAAATTTTTGGACCAGTGGCAGCGCCATTAACCAAAGGTGCGATTGCAGATAATGTGATACAATTTGGTGGACCTTGTGATTCTTACTCATTTGGGTGCAGCTCTGCAGAAAGTCAGGCCGCAATAATACCAGGCATGACGTCACCCCGCGCAGCACTAGTCTATCGTACGTGCGATAAAATATTATCTAACGATGGTGCGGTAGAGTTTGCTCGAGGACTTGCTGGTGCGGGCTCTAGTACCGTGTTACCAACAGCGGGACAAATTTCTAATGCCTACGGGTTATTTTATGTTGGCAGAACTGCTCCGGTTACTGTGACCACGGCATTGCAAAGCCTAGTCAATCAAACAACCACTCTACAATATCCTACGATAGAAGGCTGGCGCTCTCTATTTTTAACCCTATGTCATGCACAAGATTGGCAGGTTCCATGAAAAGATCAATAATTTATTTGGCATCTTTGTTTGTAGTCGCCGTTTTTTATAGTAACTGCAGCGGTTTTAAAAGCCAAAAGTCAGAACTCGCTTCTTCAGGATCATTCTTGTTTGTGCCTCCGGAGTCAATAACTCTTGGTCTTTTTAAAATAGATAGGAGTGCAGTGCGAATTCTACCGTTTGATGTTCGGATCAATAAACTAAATTCTCTGATCGGTAGCACAGATGTCGCACTTTATGCTCAACTTAATTCTAAAAAAATTGAATTGGGATCTTATGATTTTGCCAGAGGAGTATCGCAAGACTTAACTTGGACAGACTCTCGATTGGCTTCATGGACTCAAGCTCTTCAGCCTTACTGTTCATCGCTGGCACTCCGGACCAAATTCCCCTTTCCTGCTGCAGCTAGGGGATTTATAGAATCCGCTCTTGGAAGAGATTTGAACGCTGAGGATCAAAGTAATATAAATGATGTAACTGCACTGGCCGTATCAAACGACGTTCGCCTCGAAGTACTCTGTTATGTAACACTTTCTTCTTTGGAGTATGTAGCACAATGAAAAATCTAATATTTATTTTAGTTGTTTTGACAGGATTGAATAGTGCGCAAGCGCAATCAACCAGTTCGTTTACTCCGCAGCAGATAGAAAACTATATGGCGCGGCTGAGCTCGATGCTCACTGGTCGACCCTTGAATGCTGCGGAGAGAAGTACCCTTAGGAGCGAGGGGTACGTGGGTTTAGAAAGAGTTTTACAGTCTTGGGTGGATTCTGAATTTTTTGTTAAATCTAGCCGAATTCAAATTCAGACCCAGCTCGGTGTTAGCGGAAACGATGGCACTATTAACTATGAACTTCCGGCAAATCTTCTCGATTATTTAATTCGCCAGAATCGGCCTTACTCTGAAATCTTAACAGCGGATTACTGTGTTGATAATAATAGGCAGAGAATAAGTTGTGATACGGGCTCCCCATTTGTGGCAGGCGTGTTAACGACTCGCGCTTTTCTAAAGCAGTATAGCGGACGATTTAATCTTTCTCGTGCTAGTAATACGTTACGTCAGTTTGCGTGCCAGTCTTATCCGATGTCCACCACTTTACAGCCGCGACTGCCGAGAGAATCATTAATACCTATGTTTGCGGCTGACTTAGCAATAGGAGCTGCAGAGTTTGGCAATGGTACGGCTTGCTATGCGTGCCATGGGCAATTCAGTGCTCACACTCAATTTTTTGTTAAATTTGACGCTTTTGGAGTTTATAAAGCTGCCGCCACAGGCCTGCAAAATCCCAATCTTGAGCCCGGACTTTCTGTGAATGATCTTTTTACTTCGCATATGGTGACTTCCGACCTTGCGAGATCCGAAGTTTCTCAAATGTTTGGGCAGACCTCAAATAATTTGAGAGAGGCTGCTCAAGCCTTGGTGAATAATGCTAATTTTACAGAATGTTCCGTTAGAAACTCTGTTCGGTACTTTATTCGACTTACAGACGGCAATGAAACTATTAATCGTGGGGTGGTCAAAGATATTTCTGCCAAACTAAAGCAAAAATATCAGGACCCCAGTTTTAAACAGATTGTTTTCGAGAGCTTAAGACATCCGATGGTTATTGGTTCTTTACTTATGGCGGGGCAATAATATGAAAAAACCTTTAGATTTTGAGAGAATGCCTATTACAGAACGTCGACAGTTCTTAAAAATATTGGGACTAGTCTTGGCTTCACCATTTGTGCCCCCAGCGCTACGTTTTGGTTGCTTGGATATAGTTATGGGCGAGGCCTACGCTCAAAGTTTTGAAAGTACAATTCCTACAAATTTTATAGAAATTAATTTACGAGATCAATTCGATTTTTTAAATGCCATTGTGGCGCCGGGCCTCGCGACTTATCCGAATCTTCGTCGGGGTTTCACAGGCCGAAATGTGGCATTGTCACAGGATCCTAATACTTTGCGAAGAGGTGGCAATAATTTTTATCTTGGTACAGATGGACTTTCTTTGATTCCTCATTTGGATTCAATTGCCGTTATCGAAGTGGGTGAGCTATCTATGGGAACGATTCATGGCCATGAGGCGGCAAACGCTTTACGTTCTCCAGGGCGAAACTACAACGCAGGTGCGGGACGCACGTCAATGTGGAACATTGACGGTCAGTTCTCACCAGCTATTCAAGCGGGAGACTTTGGCGGCAATGAGCGACATTACAGTGCTACGCCGACCTCAGCCATTCTTCATAATTTTCATCAAAGGCAACTCGATCGAAATTTAAGACGTGGAATTGCCTATAAGGGTTTAGGTCGCGGCGACCGTAAACATGCCATTTACCATCACGCCGCTAATTTAGTAGACGCACAAATTGACAGAATTACGGATACGCCTACTTTGTTGAGTAACTTTGCCAATGTGACTAGTGCCACTTCCATTTTGGCTCAACAAAAAGATTTAGTTACAAGATTGTTGAACAGAGTGGATGCGAGTTTTTTAAATAGACTTAAATATACTGACTTGGCTTCGAGTGATCACTTAACCCAAATACAAAACTTTAATTCTAAGTTAGCGCGGCCTACTACTGCTCTAAATTTAAATCTGACTGCTCTAGAAAGACAGTATTGGAGTTCCGGTGTACCTGATGTGGGTTTTACTACTTTTGGTGGTTCAGTGGCCTCAATTTGGGAACAAGCGGCTTACGCAGCAAAACTTGTTTCGGCAGCAGCTTTGCGGACCGTGGCTTTGGAATTTTGTTACGGAGATGTTCACGGTTCACGTCCAGAAGCAGCCATGCTAGCGCAGTCTAAGCAGTTTGCACTTCCGTTAGCTCGACTTATCGAGACACTTAAAGCCCGAGGCGTTTACGATCGAACACTGATTGCAATTTATACCACCGACGGTGGCCGAGGTATTGAATGTGAATCGTTCGGTGATCGCGGTAAAAATGCCGTAGTTCTCGCTGGTGGTCGAATAAGAGGTGGTTATTACGGAGATATCCGCATAGCGGCGAATAATGGTACGAGTTACACATTTAGTTATCATAGGCCTGATGCTAATGGCGTTACTATGGCCAATGGTTCTACTGATAACAGCGGGCGAGTTTCTGGTGCCAGCGTTTGGAAAACAGTCGCCAAATCATTAGGAATCCCGGCTGCGGTTTATAACAGCTATTCGGATGTTCAACCCGCGCCAGAGCTGAACTTTTTGTTAAGGGCTTAATTCCTTTAAAAAAATATTTTCAATTCGAGCCATTGTTCAATGGCTCATTAATACTCATTTAATTCACCATTTGAACCACGTAGTATTAATAAAATAGAGTCACAAGTCTCTCCCACCCACCCAGAGATGTGGCCTTTTTTTTGCAGTTAAATATACTATTAGGAAAGATTAGAGGAAAATAATGAAGAGATCCCCCCAGAGTATTTTAAGGTTGGCGCTATGTATAGGAACCGTATGTCTGACAACTGGATGTGCGGGTGTCAAGTTTTCGACAAGTGCCAATAAGGTAAACGGGCCTGTCACGCCTTTTTCTAACCCTCCGATATGTGATATAGGCACTGATCCCATCGATCCTGACTCAGGTTTACAGAGCGATATTTATTATTTAGATCAGAGCCAGCCGCGCTATAAATCGGTTGACGAATTTATTTCTTTTGGACACAGGTCAAATAATCCGTTGTTTCTCTCTCAGTTAAATGTTCCCACGCGTATGTTTGATGTGGGATTCCTAATCGATGGCGGAGATTTTGTTAGGGATGAACAAAATAAAGTATTGATCGAATACTTCGCACTCGACATCTATAGTGAATTAAGACTTACGAACCAAAACGTGCCAGGCAATTATCAAGTTGCATTGCTCTCTGACGATGGATCAATATTAGATGCTAAAATATCTAGTGACGCTTATTCGACTATAGTTAATAACGATGGCAATCATCCGACGCGCCTGGGCTGTGGAGCTACGACTCTACAAATGAACGCAGATACGCGATTGCCCATTCGCCTTAAATATTTTCAAGGCCCTCGTTACCACATCGCTCTCATGATGTTATGGCGAAAAGTAAATGGCACTGTGCCGCCCTCAGAACCACTATGTGGGGTCACCGGAAATGAAACTTGGTTTGACCCTCAAAATCAGCAGCCAACGGCAAATTTTAACAGCTTGCTTAGCCGAGGTTGGCAAGTGGTGAAGCCTAATAATTTTAAGCTACCCAACAATCACAATAATCCTTGTATCTAGTGTTCTGTGTCTCAAAATGACACAGACTTTTCAAATATTATTTAATTTATTCCTATAGGAAAGTCTAGGTTGCGCCGAAAGGATACATGAGATGGGAAAATCAAATAGTATTTTCACTGTGATTTTATGTGCCTTCCTGGTGTTGAGCTACAATAATTGTGCAAACGATTCAGGTATTTTGAAAGGCTCTCTCGAGCTAAACAGTGAAGGGGAATTAGTGGGCCCCCCGATCGAACCACCGCCCACCGAGCCGCCGCCTCCGCCTCCACCACCCGTTTTGCCGCCACCAAATACTCCGGCCTATGTCATGGGTGTTGTTGCGACCGCCACTGGGGCCAAGGTTACTCTCAGCGGACCAGTGCAAGGGCTTCGTTTCAACTATAATAACTCGGGCGGCTGGATCAATCTTATCGCTCCATTTAATTCGCCCTACACCGTAAATCTTATTTGGCCTGAACCGGCGACTACTTTTACTTGTTTCCAAGCTCTCGGAACTGATGGAGTCTGGCGAGGCCCTCTTACAACTGATCCCCTTGATTTGCAACGATGCACCCAGGTGCCCACCATATAGTGCAGCGTCTCTAGATGAGATGACAACTAGTATGGCTCATTAATACTCAATGAATTATAAATAGGGTCCTTGTATCCTAAATGGGTACGTACTACGTCCGGGGGACCCTTGAAAAAATACACTTTGATAGTTTCTACGCTTGGTATAATTCTGAGTTTTCAAAATTGCGGCGGGTATAAAGCCACAAGAGATTCTAGTAATTCTAGCCTTAGCAGCCTTGACGGAAAATATAATGACCCTGCGAACAATCCTACGATAATGTGTTCGACCACTGACCCTGGCAAAACATTGTTGCGAAGACTTAATAAGGATGAGTTCGCAAACTCACTAAGAGATATTTTGGGGCTGGGTGGTGTAGCCACTAATAGTATTCCCACTGATATAACTAGCACCGAGGGCTTCTCAAATAACGCCAGTTTCTTGACTTTAAATTCCATATATCTCTATGAACTGATGAAGATTATAGAGACTAGTGTTACAGCTTCAATGATAAGTCGCCCGGAAACTTTTAAGTGCGACCCAGTTGCTGGTCAGGTAGTTTCCAATCCCGTTTGCGCAAAAATTTTGGTGCAATCATTCGGGCGCAAAGCTTATCGTCGTTCATTAGCCAGCGCTGAGGTCGATCAATTGGTTGGTTTTGTTTCAAAGCAGCTAGTAAGTGGTGCTGTTTTTAGAGATGCGGTGGGCCTCGCCTATCAGCGTATTTTGATGTCTCCTTTATTTTTATTTCGCACTTCGTTTGGCAAGGCAGGAGCCCCAACTGGTATAGCATTGCTAACGCCCCATGAGTTTGTGACCCGCTTGGCGTATTTCTTATGGAACAGTCCGCCTGACGAAAAGCTACTAGCTTTAGCTGACCAAGACAAATTAAGCACCGTTGATGCCGTGAAGGCCGAAGTTACGCGAATGCTTAAAGATCCAAAAGCGCTGCGCTTTAACGAAAGTTTTGTGGGGCAGTGGATTGGAACCCGTGGGCTCACTAGTGATATTGCAACTCGTACTGGGTTGACACTTCAAATGCAACGGGACATGAAAACAGAGACGGAAACATTTACGGCCGCTATTATTCAAGGCAGTGGATCGCCGATGGATTTTATTTCTGCCGACTATTCTTATATTAATGAAGGTCTTGCCAATCATTACGGGATATCAGGAGTTGCGGGGCCTCAATTTCAAAAGGTGAACATTGCTGGAACTCCTCGCCGGGGCCTCTTAACACAAGGTGCTTTTTTGACTCTCAATTCTGCCGATGATCGCTCTAAACCAACAGCTCGGGGCAATGCAATCTTAGAGAACATCACCTGCACACCACCCCCACCTTTTCCTGACGGCCTAACTGTTACTCCGCTGGATGGAAACGACTCAGGAACATTAACATTAAAACAAAGGCTCGCAAATCACACTAAATCAGTTGCTTGTGCCGGTTGCCATGTGGATATGGATCAACTGGGCCTGGGATTAGAAAATTTTGACCAGATTGGACGCTTTCGACAAACTTATTTAAATGGTTTAGTTATTGATCCTAGCGGTGCTCTACGTGGCAAAAGTTTTAGAGATAGTGCAGATCTTTTAAATATTTTGCGGCAAGAAAAAGATTTTAAAAAATGTATCACTAAAAAACTGATGACATATGCGCTAGGGCGTACGATCGCTTCCACTGATCAATGTGCCCTATCTGTGATCGGCGACTCTGCCGTGCAGCCAGAAAAATCATTTTTGGATTTAGTTGTTTCTATTGTATTGAGTGAGCAGTTTCGAATGAACCGCACCGATAGCAGGGGAGAATAATATGAGAAATAAACCACTAGATAGACGTACATTTTTAAGAGGAGCAGGAACTCTTATAGCGTTACCATTTTTAGAGGTAATGCTGCCCCTAAGAGCCTTTGCCCAAGCTGCTGGCGTTCCACAAAGATTCGTGGCTATTTATTTTGGCAATGGAGTTATAGATTGGAATTGTACTGGCACAGAGAATAACTGGACACTGCCACAAAATCTTCTAGGACTATTACCTTTTAAAGCCGACATTACTCCCATTCAGGGTCTCATTAACGACGCTGGCTTATTTGGCTATAGAATGGATGGCACTACGGCACACTGGCAAGCAAGTACTGCTTATCTCACTGGACAAACATACGATTGGCCCAATCGAGCAACTCGTGTGGCCCTTTACGGAGCCGGAAGTTCGTTAGACCAAATGATTGCGCAAGCTACTCCCAACAATAAAAAATCTTTAGTTATGGGTTGTCATCCCAACTATTTATATGCAGGGGGGAGCTCTGCAAGAGGGAGCCACCAGTATCTGACAAACATTTCGTGGACTAATCAAACCACACAGACGCCACGGTTTGTAAGTTCGAAATCCGTATTTGATTATTTATTTTCTAACGGAATCCCGACGCAATCAAATGCCGCGGCACTTGCTCGTGCTGCGCAGAAAAAGAGTATTTTAGATGACGTCTTAGGTGATATACAAAAACTAAATTCACGTTTGGGTGCTAGTGACAAGCAAAAGCTTGACGAATTTTTTACTTCTGTAAACGAAGTTCAAAGGAGAGTGGCGGCCGAAGTCCCTAGCTCACAAGTTATCTGTACCGTTCCTAATAATCCTTCTTATATCTCTGATGCCAACAATGGTGGTGATGGTTATACAAATCCCGTCATTAATCAGCGAGCTCGCAACATGGCTGATATGCTTACAATAGCCTTTCAATGTGATATTACTCGAGTTTCAAGTTTTATGTTGACGGTAGAGCACTCCTACGAAAACGTATTTTATTACGAAGGCGCAAATGGTTCAACAGTTCGCCATCATGATGCCTCCCACTATCTTGATAACGCTACTGTATACAGGCCCGTCATGAATACCTTTAAAAGGTGGGAAGCTGCTCAGTTTGCATATCTACTTGGTAAGTTGAAAAATACTTCTGATGTGAATGGCCCATTGCTGAATTCAACCTTGCTAATGTTTGGAACCGGTATGGGTGATCCCCATAATCATGACCTCAGAAGAGTACCGATGATATTGGCAGGTCGTGGAGCGGGCCACGTGCCGGGAAAATTACTAAATATGAATGGTGCCCGACACACTGATTTACTAGCAACCATTGCTCAGAAGTTTAAATTACCTGCCAAGGTGGGAATGAGCCAGGGAACCTTCGGAAATATTTAACTTACTGGCCTTCCTTTTTTTAACGTTTCTATAAGTCTTTTGTGGACGCTGGCCATTTTGTTTTGCAACACGGTTACCGAAAATGGCTTGACGATATAGTCGGATACGCCAGAGGCAATGGCCTCTAGTATATTGATTTTTTCAGATTCAGTAGTGACGAGAATAAACGGCAGAAACTCCCATTCGGGATCTCGCCGAACGGTTTTTAACAGATCGATTCCCATCATCCTTGGCATGTTCCAGTCGCAAAGTACGAGATCATATTGACGCCCTAATTTTTTCTGTGACTTAATCATTTCCAAGGCCTGCATTCCATCTTGGGCTTCGGTGATGTTTTCGTACCCCAGTTTGTTTAAAGAAACACGAACCAAATCGCGAATGCTGGTCATATCATCTACGATAAGAATTTTGGCCTCTTTAGCAAACATTTGTTCTGACTTCCTTTATGCGACTAAGTCTTCTTCCATATCAGGGCGCTTGCGGTAAAACTCTACTGGCAATACTTTTTTGTTGGGGATATGAATTTTAAATGTAGAACCCACATTGAGTTCACTCACCACCGAAATTAATCCGCCCATACTTTCAATGATTCGCTTAGAAATTGGCATGCCTAATCCGGTTCCTTTATGGTGTCGACTCACTTCGGTAACAGTTTCAAACTCGTTGAAGACTTTTTCCATACTGGCGGCGTCGATTCCGCGTCCAGTATCGGTTATGCAAATAATTGAAAAATTTTGAGCCTCGTCTTCTTCGAGGGTAATTAAAACCTTACCATTTGCTTTATTAAACTTAATGGCGTTATTAAGGATGTTGCCAATAACCTGAGAGAGTCGGAGTTGGTCGAAGTAACACCTCCACTCCTTTTTTGAGGGATTTTCAAAGTCCAAAGATATATTTTCTTTGGCCCCCATGTTTTTGTAATGATTGGTCTGTTCCGTCAGTACGTCATTGAGAGTACTGAGCTCAACATAGTATTCCATTTTTCCCGCTTGGATTTTTGCAAAATCAAGTATGTCGTTGACGAGTGTCAAAAGTTGGTTGCTCTGTTCATGGAGAGTTACAATAAAACCATCGCGTTGTTTACCATCGTCGTAGAGATGATTAACAAGCACGTCGGTAGTAGCCACAATGGCTGATACGGGAGTGCGCAATTCGTGAGTGGTGAGCGCAATAAAACGATCTTTTGCCAAATCCAGCTCTTTTAATTGCTGATTCTGCTTTAACAGGTCTTTGTAGGCCTTGTTGATTTCAGTTTGTTTAAGACCAATTTCTTTTTGCAACTTTTTTTGAAAAGTAGTGTCTTGAAACATTAAGAGAATTTGGTTTTGGCCATTTACGGTAAGATGTTTAATGCCGATGTTGGCCATAAAATTCGAACCGTTGAGTTTTGATAGCACGAGATCTTGAGTCAATCCTTCGTGTTTCAACAGTTCTTCGCTAAAGACGCGAGAATTTCCCGTAATTTTTTTTGGAAAAAGCATGTCAACTAGAATCTCTGATAGGGGCATTGAAGAAGTGTGGCTAATGATCTCTCGTGCTAGTTTATTAATATAGATGCAACGTTGTGGCTCACCTGAAAAAGCCATAATACCCATCATAGCTTCTTCAGCTATAGTTGAAAATAGGGGACTGTTTTTGTCTATATCGGCCATGATTCTTTTCTAACCCTTGGTGCCGAGGACTCTTAGAAATCCGTCAGCACTCTGTAAATTATCTTTGATTTTTAATATTAAAGTCTTTATTAAGTCGGGCTGAATGCTTAAGCGTTCGAGTAGAGATTTGGGCGCGCCCTCAATTTTGTTATGTCCACTAGATCCAAACTTTAAGGCATGGATCAAGAGATTAGCTAACATTACGATATCAACGGTTTGATTCATCTCGCTGGAGACCCCACCACGGCGCAAGGAGTCTGCTTGATGATGGTGTCTTACGACATTTTCAATGAGACCTGGGAGTTTCCACTTTTTCGCCAGAAGTGCACCCACCTCAGTGTGTTGAGGAGCCCCCATTTGTTTTTCCGCTTCATCCATAGATATTCCTGCTTCTATGGCAATTTTGCAGGTTTGAACAAGAATTTCAGGAGCAATGTTTGCCAGAGCGATTTTTCCCATGTCGTGGACTAATCCTGACGTGAAGATATCGGTCTGTTTAGTTAATTTAATATGTTTGGCGATAGTTTCACTCGCAATAGCCACTCCCACTGAATGTTGCCAAAAGGGTTCAAGCTTGAAATATTCGTTATCTTCACATTTAAGTGATTCAATTATGGATGATCCGAGCACTAATTGGTTTACGGTATCGAAACCCAAATAAGCGATTGCTCTTGAAACAGAAGTTACCCCACCCGGAATTGCATAGTATGCCGAATTGACCAGTCGTAACACTTTGGTTGTCATACTCTGGTCATTAATCATTACTTTTTCAATTTCAGCCGTCGAAGACATGGGGTCATTTATTAACTCGGTAAGTTCATAAACGATAATGGGTAGAGTTGGGAGAGACTCCAAGTTTTGCAATAAAAAATCTGTCGATGCTGCTTCGTTATTCTCCATAGGACCTGCAAGTTCCTCAACCAGTTAATTTCGGGATTTCTCTCGTTGGATATAGCTCACGCAATTTATTTTTCACGCGTTCAGATGTGACCGGCTTCAAAATGTACCCATTCACATTTAATACCTTGGCTTCAGTAATATATTCTTTCTCAGTGACAGCAGTTATCAATACGAAGATCATGGTTTTATATTGACTGTCGCTCCGCACTTTTTTTAAAAATTCGATGCCACTCATGTTGGGCATCATGATGTCTGAGAACACCCCAACAATTTTTTTATCTCGCGAGCTCTCTAGAGTTTTCCAGGCCTTTTCGCCGTCGTCACAATCCAAAACTTGGTAGCCAAATCGTTTCAGAAGATGTGCCAAAATATTGCGATTGGGAGCTGAGTCCTCGGCAACTAAAATGTACTCCTCGGTCTTGGAGCTTTCTGTAATTGTATTATCCATTAGGGTATCTCCCTTCCACTTGTTTGTCGGCTTTAGAGGGAGAAGATTTTAGTCTGGAACTGCTCTTGTCGGGTCTGGATCTGGGGGTATAAGGCCTTTATTTTACGAGGTTTTGGTTAGCAACTCTTACTTTAGTCTGTAGCTTCATTTTAAAAATCTTAAGTTTACGTTTCAATTTAGGATTGTCCCGGGCCAGCATGCGTACCGCTAAAAGGCCCGCGTTATAGGAATTATCAATAGCCATTGTGGCAACCGGTACTCCTTTGGGCATTTGGGCAATTGACAGAAGCGCATCGATTCCCTCGAGCTTATTCTGATTAATGGGCACACCGATAACTGGAAGATCTGAAATCGACGCCACCATGCCAGGCAAGTGTGCGGCCCCGCCGGCAGCGGCAATGATAATTT
Source organism: Pseudomonadota bacterium (assembly GCA_034439715.1). Classification (GTDB taxonomy): domain Bacteria; phylum Bdellovibrionota; class Bdellovibrionia; order Bdellovibrionales; family SG-bin7; genus JAWXAY01. The sequence continues at coordinate 8,767 of JAWXAY010000027.1, read as the reverse complement.
CTACACCGCGACGTTCGGCTTTTTCGGCATACTCGAACATGAATTTCGGTGAGCGATGAGCTGAAACTATTTTTATTTCAAAATTGACATCAAATTCTTTGAGAATTCGACTAGCATCTTTCATCTTTGCAAGATCCGAATCACTACCCATAATAATGGCGACTTTTGATTTCATTTAGAAAACTCTTTTTCGGCCTGTCGTGCTTTCGCCAGCGCCTGCGCCGGAGTATCACCCAGAGAATTAACGTGTCCCATTTTTCGGCCCTTTCTTTTTATGGACTTTCCGTACCAATGAAGAAAGGTATCAGGAGAGTTTGCCAATTGCGAGTTCTTTTTGCCGCTTCCCAATAGATTGACCGTGCCAAAAGCGGGCTGAATAGTTTTACTGACGGGGAGGTCATGACCAATAATTGCCTTGAGGTGGTAATCAAATTGGCTGGTGGTCAGAGCGTCAATACTGTAGTGGGCAGAATTGTGAACTCTCGGTGCCAACTCATTAATGACGAGTTCTTTTTTGGTTTCAAAAAACTCAAAAGATATTGCTCCAACATAGTCTATTTTTTTTAAAAAACGACATATTGGTTTCACCATCTTATTAAAAAATTTAGACTTCACTGGACCCTTGACCCAATGGCAAATCGAATTTTTCTGTTTTGTTTCTACTAATGGTAATATTCTAATTTGTCCCTTTTTGCTTCTGGCGATCGTCACGGCAAGTTCTCTTTTGAACTTAAACCAAGGCTCCGCAATGCACGGACTATTTTTAAAATCTAGAGATTTGAGGATTGAGTTTAAATCCCGAGAAGATTTTAATATAAAAATACCATAGCCGTCATAGCCAAAGCGGCGTTTTTTTAAAACCAACGGCAGGCCAAAAAGTTTAACTGCAAAATCGAGATGCGAGGCATGCTGAATGTCGATAAAGGGCAATGTGGGAAGGTTAGATTTTCGCAAGATAATTTTTTGGCTGAGCTTATCTTGCAAGAGAAAAAGCAAATTCGCGCTCGGAAAAATTTTTACTTTATTATTTTTGCAAACTCTTTCGAGAACAGCGGCATCAAGAAATTCACTTTCTACAGTCAAAACGTCAACATTTTTTAAAAATCGACTAAGATCTTTTGGATTATTGGGATCACCTTTAATCCACCATTTTGTCACTTGGGCCGCTGGGTCGTCGGGACTTGTGGACAGCACCCAAGGTATGAGGCCCATATTGTGTGCTGCCAGGGCGAGCATTCGTGCCAACTGACCTCCGCCAAGTATGCCAACACTATTTTTACTCTGTGTTTTCGTCATTTCTTTTGTGTGACACCAAAAAAAACGACGGTCAAGGTTTACCTTTTTACTTCTGTTAGATACATTCGCAGTAGCAGGTGGTGCCATTGTCCATTTTTAGGCGCGAACTATTACAACAGAAAGTAAATTTTCCGGTGTGTTTGGCTCCCATGGTGGGCCTGTCTCATGTTAGTTTTAGGAGGTTGTTGAGGGAATATTTGCCGGCAGGGGCGAGGACAATTTGGCCAACAGAAATGCTTAACAGCCGCCGGCTCCCTGACGAGGATTTGACGAGGCTGGCAGAGTCTCGGCGAGATAGCGAGGAAACCAATCTCGTGCCACAGATACTGGGGAATGAAGAAACTTATATTAGCCGTTCCGTGCGCAAACTCGAGGGCTGGGGGGCCACCGCTATCGATATTAATATGGGCTGTCCCGTAAAAAAAGCTTTAAAGCACAATTTTGGGGTGTCCCTTATGGGCGACGCCGCTTATGCCGCCGAGGTAGTAGCCATGACGGTCAGGAGCACTCATCTGCCAGTATCAGTAAAACTAAGAGCGGGTTTTACGGGTGAACCCGAGTTCCTCAAAGGTTTCGTTAAAAATTTAGAGTCAGCGGGAGCGAGCTGGATTAGCTTTCACCCACGTCGGGCCGAACAACAACGTCGGGGCCGTGCTGACTGGAGGCAAATTAAACTTGTCAGAGAACATTTGAGTATTCCTGTTATTGGCAATGGTGACGTGCAAATTGCCGACGATGTTTTTGCGATGTTAAAGCAAACCGGATGCGACATGGTTATGGTCGGCAGAGCCTTAACTGCAAAACCTTGGTTACTTTGGCAGATTGGCGAAAAATTAGGTTTTGCACCACCAATAGGGCGTCGAGGTTTGGCCCCTAAGGGTGGCCTCGAAGAGGCTAACGAGTATGGTAAAATTTTATTGAGAATGGCTGATTACCTACTGAACGATTATGGACCGGAGCTCGGTTATAAAAAATTTCGCTTTTTTGTACTTAACGGTAGCTGCTGGCTAGATTTTGGTCAGCAGTTATATTCTTTGGTGGCAAAAGCTAAAACATTTGTCGAGGTAAAACCACGCCTAGTTGACTATTTCTCTCAGGAGTTAAGAATGAGGGAGAAAACAGAACTGAGGTTTTAAAATCGCTATAATCCGTTTTTGTTTTTACCCGTTCAAAAAGGTCCTGGGCCTCACTAAAATTTCTCGAGAGAGTTTTCAGCCACTGTTTCGTGCGATTGATGGAGTAACTTTCGCCCTCTGCTTGATGGGCTTTCACTAAAAATAATTCAACAAATTTTTTAACTTCAGACCAACCCCAAGCGAATTCATCAGTCCCATTTTTTATTTGCAAAGCCAAATCGGGTCGGGCCAAGGCTCCACGGCCCAGCATTACATCTTCGCACCCTGATATCTCACGACATCTTTTATAATCTTCAAAACACCAGATATCACCATTAGCTATAACCGGAATTTTTAAAGCCTCTTTAATTTTTCGAATGAAGTGCCAGTGAGCGGGCGGCTTGTAGCCGTCGTTGCGCGTTCTCGCGTGAACGACAATCGCGGCAGCGCCAGCCGCTTCAGCACCCTGTGCGATTTCGACCGCCCAATCGGGGTGACTAAACCCCAACCGCATTTTAACTGTGACCCGAATATTTTTTGGAACTTCGCGTCTCACCGCGTGAGTGATATCGTGTACTCGGTGTGGGTTTTTTAAGATGGCAGCCCCCCCATCGTGATTGTTGACTGTTTTTGCGGGACAACCAAAATTGAGATCAATCCCCGGTGCGCCAAAACTGGCCGCATTCTTTGCATTTAAAGCGACGTTTTCGGGATTGCCTCCTAAGAGTTGAATATAAACGGGCACTCCTGACTTTGTGAGTCCCCCATTTAGGAGCTCCGGCGAAAAATCAATAAATGTTTTTTTTGGCAAAATCGTGTGAGTTACTCTGACAAACTCGGTGGCACATTGGTCATAGCCGCCAACCGAAGTAAAAGCCTCGCGCATCAGAGGATCAAATATGCCTTCCATTGGGGCTAAAAAAATTTTCATTATTGCCCCATCTTGCAGATGATTTGGAACTCATCGGGAGTTAAAGGTTGCACAGAAAGCCTAGTGCCCCGCTTTAGCAGAAGCATGTTAGATAATGCTTTTGCAGCACGCAGGTCATCTAATGATTGGGGATGTGCAAACTTTTCTAAAAATTTGACCTCCACACAATACCAAATCGGGTTATCAATAGTCGCCTTGGCATCGTAATACTCACTTTTTTTATTTAAAGCCGTAGAGTCAGGAATGCAAACTCGAGTAATTCTGCCTAGGCCAGCAGCACTGCTTGGTTCAGCGCTTGAGTGATAAAAAATGAAATCATCGCCAACTTTCATGTCTTTCATCATAAAATTTCGCGCTTGATAGTTTCTGACGCCCTCCCAGAGCGTGCATTTGTCGCGGGCGAGGTCGTCAATCGAGTAGGTGCTGGGCTCTGACTTCATCAACCAATGTTTCATATGAGGGTTATTTACTATTTACTTTTTGCGGGCGGCAAGTGAAAATAACTTGAATTTTCGGGGGTGGGTATGGATTTTCGCGTTGAGAAGGACAGTATGGGCGAAATTAAAGTAGACAATTCAAAGCTTTGGGGTGCGCAGACGCAAAGATCCTTAGAAAATTTTAAAATTGGCGGCGACAGATTTCCACGCGAGATGATACGAGCTATGGGTGTTTTAAAAAAATGTGCGGCAAAAGTAAATGCTGAATTAGGTCTACTTCCCGAAGACAAAGCAAAATTCATTATGCACGCCGCCGACGAAGTTATTGCTGGAACACTCGATGAACAGTTTCCGCTAGTCGTGTGGCAAACGGGAAGCGGAACGCAAACAAATATGAATGCCAACGAAGTCATTGCTAACCGGGCCGCGCAATTAAAAGGTACGAAAGATATCCATCCTAATGATGATGTAAATAGGGGGCAGTCTTCTAATGATACCTTTCCGACAGCTATGCATATTGCTGTTGCCGAAAGAGTTAATCAAGCGCTGCTGCCGGCCTTAGTTCGACTGCAAAAAGCGCTCAATGAAAAAGCCAAAGCGTTTAATGAAATAATAAAGATTGGTAGAACCCATTTGATGGATGCCACGCCCCTGACTTTGGGACAAGAATTCTCTGGCTATGCCACGCAGCTTACTCACAGCATTGAGCGAGTAAAATCCGCATTGCCTCATGTCCTTGAATTAGCTATTGGTGGCACGGCAGTCGGCACAGGTCTCAACACTCACCCGAAATTTGCTGATAAAGTGTCTCAAGAAATTGCCCTTCAAACTAAAATCCTATTTACCAGCGCAAAAAATAAATTTGAGGCCTTAGCAACCCATGATGCTTTGGTGCAGATGAGCGGCAGCTTAAAGACATTAGCCTGTAGTCTCATGAAAATTGCCAATGACATTCGTTGGCTCGGCAGTGGTCCTCGTAGTGGCATTGGTGAGCTCAATTTGCCAGCCAATGAACCTGGAAGCTCCATTATGCCAGGAAAGGTAAACCCTACTCAATGTGAAGCGATGACAATGGTTTGTTGCCAAGTTATCGGCAATGATATGGCTGTTAGCATTGGTGGGCTATCGGGGAATTTTGAACTTAACGTATTTAAACCTCTGATAGTCTTTAATGTGCTTAACTCCATTCGCTTGCTCTCTGACGCCTGTGAGAGTTTTCGCGAGCATTGTGTCGAGGGTATCGTCGCGAACACTGAGCGGATCAAGCGTCATCTTGACGAGTCCTTAATGCTAGTCACTGCCTTAAATCCCATTATTGGCTATGATAACGCGGCAAAAATTGCCAAACTGGCTCATGAGAAAAATCTCACTCTCAAGCAAGCCGCAGTCCAGCTGAAATTATTGGATGAGAAAAAATTTGACGAAGTCGTGCGTCCTGAAAAGATGCTTGGCCCTTCAGAAAAATAGGCGGTAAATGAATTTATCAAAAGAAAACATCCCCTGGCTCTTTAATGATGACGTAAGGCCATATGTCTTTGTCAGGAATGAAAATCAGGTTAAGAATCCGGGAACACTTCATAAAGTATCGTGGTTTCAAAAAGAGCCTTTACAGATGGACCCACTTCGCATGAATGAAGTCGAGTTTGCCAATGAAATTCTTAATCTTGAAACTAAAGCCTTTACCGCAAGTAATATGTCGATGCCGCGCTGGGTATTTTATGATTGTGCAATAATGCCGGGATTTACAGCTGGATTTGCGGTTCGGCGAAAATCATTGTCAAAAAAAGTTATTGAAACGCTCAAACCCCTCTCTCAAGGAGAGTGGTTGCCGATTTCTCTTTTTATTATTATTCCTGGAATGCATCAAGGGGAGTGGATTGCACATAATCTTTGCTCCATTAACTCTTTGGTACCAAAAGAAGATCAGTATTGGTCGTTGGGTTTTTTGTCTAAGGCCTTTAGCTTATGGTATGCCAATGTTGCGACCCAATGTGGAATGACTCAGTGGACGAGCCCTTCATTAAAGCTTCATTGTCATTACGGCCGCTTTGAAGTGCTCACAGCATTTACCCCAGTGCACTCGTATGCCCACACATTGACCTACCGGGTGCAGGTGTCTACTGAACGCTGGGAGCAGTTTTTTAAAGATAAGGGGGATGACCCTCATTTCAACAATCTCTATTCTCCTGCCGGATTTACGGTGATACCCAGTGCAGAAAAAACCCTCATTGATTTTCAAAGCCGAATTGAATCGGGCGAGGGGCCATTTTATTTGAGTGCCACAGAGATTTTTGAAAAACCGCTCGCGTCAGAATTGAATGTTTATTGCCTGAAGAAATAAATCTTAAGAGACAAAAATGACCATTCTCATCTTATTAATTCTTGGACTTGGCGTCGGTTTGACTTCTAGCTTTCTGGGAGCTGGGGGCGGCGTATTAGTGGTTCCGCTCTTGCCATACATTAAAGATATTTCTCTCAGATCGGTAATTGCAACAGCTCAGGCTACCGTTCTATTTATTGTGTTATTTAATACGATTTCATTTCGAAGAAACGTAAAGGTCTCCTTAAAGTTAACACTGATCCTATCCATTGGCACAGCGCTAGGGGCTTTTTTTGCGGCCAGGATGAATTTGGTATCTCATGAAAGAACACTTGCCAAAGCCACGATTGCGCTCCTTTCATTCTTGAGCCTTTTGATGGTTTTACAGGCCAGTGGGATTCTAAAAAAGAAGCTACCTGCAACGGGGATTCCAGGGACTAGCAGAATATTACTATTTACTTTAATAGCTGTGGTGGCGGGCGCCTCCGGGGGATTTACCGGAATCGGAGTGGGGCTTATCTTGACCTCGCTTTTGACGCTTTTACCATCTGTAAATCCCAGCCATGTCGTGCCAATAGCCAACGCGTGTATGCTTTTTTCGACTATAGCCTCGGTAGCTGTGTTTAGCGCTACCCCTGGTCTGGTGCAATGGTCCGTAGCACTCACGATTTTCGCGGGTGCCACGCTAACGGCCTATTGGGGCTCGGGGCGCCAACATCTTATAGCACCGCATAAGCGACAATATATGTTATCCCTTGTGTTAATCACTATTGCTTTTGAAATATTCAGAAGGTATTTTTAGTGCTTTTAGAGAGGTGATTTGTGGCTGAAGAAATTATTTATACAATGAAGGGTGTAAGTAAATTATATCCTCCCAATCAATTTGTCTTAAAAGATATCTATTTATCTTATTTTTATGGAGCTAAAATTGGAGTTCTAGGGCTTAACGGCTCCGGAAAATCATCTCTACTTAAAATTATGGCAGGGGTGGATAAGGATTTTTTGGGAGAGGCTTTTCCCGCGCGAGCTTTTAAAGTGGGATATTTAGAGCAAGAGCCCCACTTAGACTCTACTAAAACTGCTAAAGAAAATGTGATGGACGGACTAGGTGATTTGCAAAGATGGCTGCTAGAGTTTAATCGCATTAGCGAAAAATTAGGGGGAGATATAACTCCTGACGAGATGGATAAGCTCATCAATCAACAAGGTGATCTGCAAGAGAAAATTGAAGCTGCTAATGGCTGGGAAGTTGATCAAAAAATAGAAATGGCCATGGAGGCTCTACGTTGCCCACCCGGCGAGTCTAAAGTTGATAATCTCTCAGGGGGAGAAAAACGGCGAATTGCGCTCTGTCGACTGCTGATTTCTAACCCAGATATTTTGTTATTAGACGAGCCCACCAACCATCTCGATGCTGAATCGGTGGCTTGGCTTGAGCAATACTTAGCAAAATTCCCGGGCACAGTTATCGCCGTCACCCATGATAGATACTTTTTAGATAACGTGGCCGGTTGGATTTTGGAATTGGACCGGGGAGAAGGAATACCTTGGAAGGGCAATTATTCTTCGTGGCTGGAGCAGAAAGACAAACGTTTGACCATAGAAGCTAAAGGTGAAGAGAAAAGAAACAAATCATTAGAAAAAGAATTAGAATGGGTAAGGCAGTCTCCCCGAGCTCGCCAAGCAAAATCTAAGGCCCGCTTATCAGCCTACGAAAATCTACTAAAGGCGCCCACGAACGAGAAGCTCAAAGAACTGCAAATTTATATCCCGCCCGGCCCTCGTTTAGGGGACACCGTTATTGAAGCAAAAGGCGTTTCGAAAATGTATGGTGACAAGCTCCTGTTTGAAAATCTGAGCTTTACAATGCCCAAGGGAGCTATTGTCGGAGTTATAGGGCCCAATGGCGCCGGAAAAACTACGCTACTGAGAATGCTCGTCGGTCAAGAAAAGCCGGATGAAGGCACCTTAAATATTGGCTCCACCGTAAAGATAGCTTACATTGATCAAACGCGCTCAAATCTCGATGCCAATAAATCTATCTGGCAGCAGATTTCTAATGGCGACGAAACCATTATGGTCGGTAACATCGAAATGAGTTCTCGCGCTTACTTGTCTCGGTTTAACTTCACCGGTTCAACTCAAGATAAAAAAATTGGCACGTTATCGGGTGGAGAGCGCAATCGCTTTTATCTGGCAAAAATGCTTCGTGAGGGAGGAAACCTTTTGCTCCTCGATGAACCAACCAATGATCTTGATGTGAATACAATGCGTGCACTTGAAGAAGCTTTGTTAGAGTTTGGCGGCAATGCGATCATTATTAGCCATGACCGTTGGTTTTTAGATCGCGTTTGTACTCATATGTTATGCTTTGAAGGGGATAGTAAGGTTGATTGGTTTATTGGTAATTTTAATGAGTATGAGGAAGACAAGAAAAAGCGACTAGGATCTCATGCGCTTGAACCCAAACGAATACGTTACCGAAATATACACTAATTCTACTCTTAGCTTTTTAAAAGCATCTTATAGGTGGCGTGAAGTTTAATGAATACCTGTCCTTGTGGAGAGTCTTTATTCAAATCAGGGTGGTATAATTTAGCTAGCCTTCTAAATGCCTTTTTTATCTGTTGATCTGTCGAACAATCATTTATCTCTAGGGCGCCGAGTG
>JAWXAY010000026.1:0-24344 GCA_034439715.1 Pseudomonadota bacterium | reverse complement strand
CTTATTCCAGCCCGCGATACCTTCTTTGAAGTGTTTAATATTTTTGTAGCCAAGCTTACATGCTTTGCGTGCGGCTTTCTGCCACGCCGAGCACATTGTAGATCCACAGTACGTGATGATCTCGGCATTTTTGTCAGCAGGAAGACTTGTTGCGAAAGTTTTTTCGATCGCATCAAAATGAACGGCGCCGGGGACATGAGATTTTTTGTAACTGTCATCAGAATTTACATCGATGATAAATGCAGATTTGTTTTCGGCGATTTTTTGTAGATCGGTTTTGCTAACGGTAGGGTAATTAGAATTCTCCATACAGTCGGCAAGGGAATTGAGAGAAAAGCCAAGGATGAAAAGTGCAATAATGTTTTTCATAAGTCTCCTTATTTAAAGTTGATATCCGATATCTCGAAATCAGATATTGTGTGGTGCCCGTGGCCCTATGGTGGAAGAACTACTGACATGGGTTGAAGCATACCCAATTCAGTGGCGGGAACCAAGGATTAATCTTGCGGAGCTGGCAAAACGACGTCGGGTTGAGAAAGGTCCCTAATAAATCAGTCAGTCAGGTCCAAAGGCAGTCCTTTCCAAGGGATTAACTATAGATTCAGACAAAAGTCTTGTGCTAATCCATTCTGCTTATGCCGAAAAAAATATAGGGAACCAGGAGGAACTGTGCCCTTATGTTTTTCTAAGATGCCAAAACTTTTTTTACTAATGGTAATCTCAGTTTGTTTTTCCCCGACTTTATCTGATGCCGATCAAAGCACCTTTATAAACAAAATTGAAATATCCGCGAAAAAGCTTGGCCTCCAGCTCCAGCCGACGATGCAAAGGTCCTTGTTTTCCGTCTTTGGGAAAACGGGAGCTCTTTATATTACTTCGGAACCAATAAGTAAAAACCTCAATAAAAGTGATTTGCAGGCTGCGGCTTTTAGAATTCGCGATTTCGTCGCGGACCAAAATGATGGCTTTCATCGTAGTGAGACCATGATTGAAATGCAGATTGGTAAAACACCCATCTTTATTTCAAAAATTTTGTACACAGTTAAAAAACATAACGCAAAAGTTGTTGAGTTTCATTTTGAGCGGCAGAGACATCTTGTAAGTTTGATTTCTGTATCTAATGATAATGCCAAAACTTTTATAGATTTAGAAAGTATACTTAGAAGTGTGCTAAGTCCGGCGTTTGAATCTGGAACCAAATCCGCCAATATAAATAATCTAGAATTTTTGTTTAAAGACTTAATCTCTATTGCCTCTGCGAACGAAACGAAACCAAGCGGAGCTACGGTTTCGCCAAGCACAGCGTCACAAAATGACGACCCCCAATGCAGTTCCGACAAAATCCCTGCAGAAAAACTAGCAACACCAGAGGAACGAAAAACTTTTATATCGTGGGAATCTGTAGGTCGCGAATGTGGTGGCGCTGGTAAGGATACTTTGCGTTCGATGCTTGATGCTTTTACTATAAATACAGACTCGGTATACATGAAATTGGCCTACAGTGTTGCGGGACCAATCGTTCCTACTGTGTATCATGCTCTCCAAGCCTCTGCGGCTCTGGGTACTTTTTTTGCCACTGAAAAAGACAAATCAAGTGCTTTCGTTTCCTTTGTGGAAAATCAGTATAAAGAATTTATTTGTTATAAGACCGAAGCGAAAGTGAAGGTCATCTGTCGTATCTTGGCTGAAATAGGAACGGGGTTCGTTCCCATTGGTGCAGTCGGAAAAATAAGTAAAGTTAAGAAGATAACCGATTCAGTTTCAAAAGGTGAAGTTGCCGTAGCCATTGAACGAGTTGCCCAAGCCGAGAAGGGACTTAAGCCAAAGGGACCAAAAGTTACAAAGGACACTGTTATACTGGAGCGCCTAATGGTAGGAAGCGATGATGCCAAAGAAGTAGTAGAACTTGCCAAGCTGCTGCGAGCTCGAAAGATTGATCCAATAATGACTCATATACCTGAGTTCGAAAAAAAAATCGAGCCCACATTAAATTTTGCGAGGAAGAGTATTGAAAGCCAAGATATTGAGGTGGCGGGGCGACTTAAGATTCTTGATGAATTTGCGGCGGAGGCTGCAGCCAGGGTGAAAGATAAAAAAGTAAGTTATGAGTGGTTTAATGAATATAACTATCGACTATCCGTTCTTATGACCCCGGCGAGCAAAAGGACAAGCATTGCAGGTGACCTTGACGATGCCTTTGTTCGCCGAGTGATGGACACCGACGCTTGGCGCACCGACGAGCTTTTTCGAAAAGCAAAAAACCAGGATCCATCTTATTTTTCTCCAATTCTAAGATTCGCGGATGATTTTCCTATGCAAGTGAAAATTCCGGTAATTAACGGAGACATGGGGATAGCAGCGGTTAACTCAATTTATGGATCCGACAGTTATGTCATAGGGAAAATTAGTAAAAATGGAATGTTCGATGGACGTGATATGTGGCCTGATCACTTCGACCGTCACGATCACGTACATGCTCGTAACGAAAGATTCTTTAATGATTACTCTAATATTTCAAAAGCGCAGAGGGTAGAATTACGAAAAAACTATCTAGTGTATCGTGACCGATTACCCAACGATCAGCGCTCCGCTTTTGAATTTTCATATTTTGTTACAACCCACGAGTTGGGTGCTACCGAAAAGATCATCAGGAAAGGGGGGGAGTTTGAGGGACTGACTACTACTGAATTAATAGGGAAAGTAAGAGATCCTCACTGGTTTGAGGGGGCAGTGCCCCCGTGGGCCACCGAGAGTGCTGAATCAGCAAAAAAATTTTTGGACAGCGCGCAGGAAGAATTAAAAAAGTTTTCGGCGCAATATTATAGAAAACAGTAGGCCAAAATTTTAAACTTACTAGTTCGTCTACTCAATGAAGTGGTGCCCGTGGCCCTATGGTGGAAGAACTACTGACATGGGTTGAAGAATACCCAATTCAGTGGCGGGGACCAAGATTTAATCTCGCGGAGCTGGCAAAACGACGTCGGATTAAGAATGGTCCCCAATAGGTCTATAGTTTGCATATATTAACTATAAGGGTCTAATTTGTTATTAGACCCATTATATTGAATTTGAACGATTTAGCTGTCGAAAAGTGTCCGAAATTAAGGTAAGTAGACAGTCTCATAAGGTGGACCAGATGTCAGAGCTTGAGAAGAACCGATTGAATGCTAGCGCTCCCGACTATCGAAAGAAGATTGAACAGATGGGAAAAGACATTCGTAAGCGAGTCGAAACCGACCTTCCACACCTATCGCCCGATGCAAAAGAATCGGTTATTCGTTCGCGTCTTGGCATTTTATCTGAGGGCGGCACCGACACATCTAAATTGGTAAAGGTCGATCTCGGCGAGAACGCGGGGAAAAAAGTGAAGGACTCTCTTTTTTGAGTAACCCAAAGGCCTTATTCTTTGATACCTCCATTTTGGTGGCCTTTTTTAACAAAAATAAAACCGAAGAAAAAATAGCCGAGCAAGCGTTTCAATACGCCGATCAATTTCCTCATGCATCGAGACACATCGTTACGCCCTGTTTGGTCGAATTGTTCTATAAGACCCGAAAAACTATTTCGCCCAAAGATATCCGCAGGAACTTAAGTAATCTCCACATTGAGCTTTATGCTACTGATGAGAAAAGAGAGAGGGCTTTCTATGAACGCTACTGTGAATCGACTCATAAAAACGAATATGACTTCGCAGATTTTTATATGGGCGGCGTCTCGCTTGATTTTGACCCCGTTGAGATTTTGACGTTAGACACAGATGATATAGCTTTGGCTATGTCGCGCGCTTTTACTGCCTTTCCTAGTAAGTCGAAATTTCTTATTAGATCTTTTCCATAATTTGGATTTATAATTTAAGGCGTATCACAGTAATTCCGGAAGAAGCGAATAAATTTTGATAACTATGTGTTCTAGATCAAAGTTTTTTAGTAGTTTGTCCTAAAGGCAGCCAATGGCTTTAAAGAGACCATCGACCATCTGACTAGGTAATTTAAACCGATGAGTTTAGTAACTAAGTGTCACACAGATTCGGTTTTCCGAATTCCAATTAGACTGAGCCGGTTGAGAAATTTCAAGTATGGGAAACCCACTACTCTGTGATTTCGAAATTGTAGTTGCTATTTGCTGATTTATACTAACCTCACTACGTGCCTTGTCGGCGGCGCAGAGAACTATTGAGTCTCCAAGTCCATTAGAAATATTTACCGTAGAAGTACGAACTGATGAAGTTACACATATCCGATTTTCTGAATTCCAGTTTGACATGCCAGGCGCAGACACATGGGCAACTTCTCCGTGCTTCAAGGGCCTACTTGTAAATTCCTTTATACGTTCATTGATTACTATTGTGCTTTTCGCTTTGGATTGAGCGCAAAGTATCTCCGCATAAATAATATCAGCAAATGTGTTGGAGCTGAATGCAATCACTAATAGAAATAGAGAATTCGACCTGATCATAAATATTTACTCCTTTATGGAACACTTTTATGAGCAATAAAAATGTTAATTCAATTCAATTTAAACCTTAATAGAGAGGGCCAATGCTTTTAAAGTGACCAAAAAAGGAATCCTTCCTTGGCCAAATTAAGCTGTTTTAGCGCTGGGAATGATTATTCAGCCAGGTACCTAAATTGAGGTCTTTCTAGTAATGCAGGGCTTTTGACTTTAAAGAGTCGTTTTCGTCGGAAGTCGCATAATTCCCATCTGCTAAGAAAACTGAAGTTGCGAACCTTTTTGAAAATATTGGACTTGGCGTTTTAAATACTATGATTCGTGGAAATGGTGCTAGTTGCAGCGTGAACTTTAAATGAAAACATTTGGCTTGAGCGTCTACTTCTTATTTAGTTTTAGTGCTTTACCTGTTTTGGCACAGTCTCCAGAATTAACAATAAGGAGGGGTGCGGATTACAGGGTCGCCCTGCCATCGCTCTGCCAAATTTCTGAACTTTCACAAATTAAAAAGAGTTATGACAGATTCATGTATTTTCACGGACCAGAATTAGGACTTTATGAAATAATGGGAGAAAATAAATCTGTTTTACCAACGAGAAGTGCCTTATCAGGTGCAATCGATCAGAACGAATTACTTTTTAGGGTTAGAAGGGCCATAAACAACTTAGAAAAGGTCTCTGTAGAAACCAGACGGCCTATTTTTTCTAATCTAATTAAGTTTGCAGAGCTTTATCCCACTAAAATCAGGCTCGGGGTCTATGCCCCGACTGATTCTTCAAATTTAAGGCGTGTGGGTTCGTGTACTGTAACAAGTGGTGCCCGGAGTCAGACTTGAACTGACACGGCCCATTACTGGAACCTCAGGATTTTAAGTCCTGTGCGTCTACCAATTTCGCCACCCGGGCACTGAGGAATTTAAGGTAAAGCATAAATTACAAAGATTCAATATGGCTAAGAAGCTTTTTTCTCCATTCGCTCTGATCGTCGGCAAATGTGCCTGTGTGGCGCCCAAGATTGGGCTGCCAGATTTCCTTTTTTGATTTTATTAAACTGTAGGTTTGCAAACCGTTTTCTAAAGGTACCACGGGGTCGCTTTGGTCATGAACTACAAGAACGGGCAAAGTCGTGGTTTTTAGAAAATTTTTGCCACTATATTCATCAGAAATCAAGACCCAGGTGAGGGGGCTAATGATTGTACCAATAAGTGTCTTCCGCACTACTGAATTTGCCACTCTTCGGTAGGAATAAAACGAGGAATCGAATACCAACATAGAAACATCGCCGATATGTTTAAAGTCCATTAGACTTCTCATGGCAATGGTGCCGCCGAGACTCATACCGATTACGACAAATTTTGCCTGAGGATTTTTGTTCAATGAATTTTTGTGTGTGTTCCACGCTAGTTCTAAGGCGCTTAGCCCGTCGAAATAGGTACCCTTAGGCGACGGCTTGCCTTCAGAACTGCCGTATCCACGATAGTCAAAGGTGACGAGATTGTAACCCTGCTTAATCAACCACATGACTGAGAGGTAGTGGGAGCTCATGTTCTCAGCGTTGCCATGAAATTGTAGAACTGTGCCCTTTACTTTCTTTTGGTTTGTCGGAAACACCCAGGCCACAATATTTACATTATCTTGGGTCTTAAGTTTCTCTGCCCGGTAGGTCAATCCCATTTTTTCTGGCGGAAAAAATAACTCTTTTTGTGGATAATAAAAAAGGTGATTACAGCCGGTCGTAATCACGGTGAGTAAAAAAAATAGCGCCCTCATGGATTGGGTTTTTCCTTGTACCCTTTCATCAGTGTCAAATAGGAAATCAAATTATCCATATTGGTGGCATCTAACTTTTCAAAACTGGGCATGGTGGCGCGCAATCTAAACTCCGCTGGATTTCTAATATAGTTTCTAAGTTCTGCAACATTCCAATATTCAGTCACATTCTTAGGAAAATTAAGTTCCGGTCCCACACTACCGCCGGCACCATTTATGGAATGACATTTTACGCAGTGGTTTTTAAAAACTAAAAAACCCTTTTTTTCATTTTCTTTTTGTTTTAAGACTTCAGGATAAAGACCGCGGTACAGTGTTTTAAAATCAATAATTTCAATTCGCACTAATTGATACGGCCGCGGATAATAATCAGGAATTTTTGATTCGTCTTTCCACACCAAATAGTAGGGGCCGAGATCCAAATTTTTACCACCTTGATTGATAATTTCAAAGCCCGTCTTTTTTACGTTATCAGCAAAAGTCACATAACTTTCAGCAGTCAGCCCGTCTGTAACAGAAACCGAAGGAGCATATCCATCTTTTGCCACAAAGCTAATCTCATCCGCACTTTCAGGCAGAGGCCCTAGAAGAGCAAAAACATCTTTTAATAAAAACCCTTTAAATGTTTTTTGCCCTTTATAGACAGGGTCATTAGTTGTGACCTCAAAGGTTTTCAATTTGCCTTTAAGTGTCGCAAGTGAATACGACTGTTTTTTTGTCGGAAAAACAATAGTGAGCTCATCTTTTGATTTTGCCCATGTGGGCGCCGTGATGAATAAAACTAGTAGGAAATTTAAAAACATAGGCCTATATTGTCAGTTAATGGAAAGCATTGGTAAAGAGTTTTTTTTAGCCTTCATGCCTCTTTTTTTTGCAATCGATGCATTGGGAATTCTGCCATTGTTTTTGTCAATTACCAGCGACTCCAGAAACGCCGATATTAAAAAAATTCTACGCGACGCGATTTTTGCGGCATTTATTGTATCGGTAGTTTTCCTACTGACGGGTAAACTCTTGTTTCGCTCGTTTGGCATTACGGCTGATGATTTTCGAATTGGCGGTGGCCTTGTGTTGCTCCTCATTGCCATACTGAATCTATTATTCTCAAGTGAGGGACAGGGGCGAAGTTCCAGTAATGAAATGGGAGTGGTCCCGATTGGCATTCCCCTCATTATTGGTCCGGCGGCACTGACAACGATAATTATGTCGGTAGATCGACATGGTTTAGTAATTACACTGTTGTCACTTGTGATAAATTTGCTGCTTACTTGGCTTATTTTTAGCAATTCAAAGTACATCGTTAGGGTCATGGGTAAAGGTGGAACAAGAGCTTTCGGCAAAGTAGCGAGTCTGTTTTTGGCCGCCATTGCTGTCATGATGATTCGGGTAGGAATTACCAACACTATAATGGGAGGCCTCAAATGAAATTTTTTTATATATCTCAGTCTTTTTTATTGGCTTTAGTTCTCGTCTCGTTTTTGACTCCTGCGTGTGCTCCTCGATTTAATACAACACCAAATCCAGCACCTAAAATTGAAATCGAAAACAACAAAATTAAATCATTATATGGAACGTGGAACCACCGATTCGAAGGCAAAACTTTTAGTTTTGATCTACAGTTGGTCATTGCTGAGGGCACGACACAAATATCTACAGACTGTTTTGCCAAGGACCTTCAAACCTCAATCAAGTCAGTATCGCGCTCAAATGTAGAAGTTGGAAAACTTATTTTTATTGATGGGATTACCGGTGCAATTCAGGCGGGAGTTCTTGAATGTGGTATTAACTTTCCAGCGGATAGTTACCCGGCGTCGGTCAAAGGGGACACTCTAACTATATTGACAGCTTCCGGTCCTGTTGATTTTAGCCATTCAGGCCCACGTTGAATAACATTCAACATCTGTTTTGGTTAGCCGTCGCTACCTTACTTCTGATTATTCTAGAAAAAATATTTCCGTTAAGAATACCAAAGCATAAATACTTGCCGCGACTGACAATCAATTTTTTAATGAGTATATTACTCTATTCAACGGCCCTATTGACGGTTAAACCTTTAAGTCAATTAGGCATCGTCATCACTAGCGAGAGTAACATTGGCCTACTCAATTTATTTAATGAGTGGAATAATCTGACCCCAGGTATTAGGTATCTCGTGGGTTTTTTATTAATGGATCTCAGCTTTTATTATTGGCATTTGCTCAACCACAAAGTGGGCTGGTTTTGGCGGTTTCATGTCGTACATCACATTGATCCTGATTTGGATGTGTCGACTTCTTTTCGCTTTCATTTCGTAGAAGTTGCGTACTCGATGTTTTTTCGTTTTCTTCAGGTTTTAATCATTGGCGTTCCGTTAGACCTTTACGTGATGTACGAATACGTTTTTCAAATAATGACGTTTTTTCATCATAGCAATTTGCGTTTACCAGCTAAACTCGATCAGATGCTCAATTGGATTATTGTGACTCCTCGCATGCATGGCATTCATCATTCAGTTTTACGTGCTGAGACTAATTCTAATTTCTCGGTCGTATTTTCGTTTTGGGATCGCTGGCATCGCACCTTTGTCGCAAAGACTCGGAGTCAGCTAATTGAGATCGGCGTTCCAGGGTACAGCGCTCCCGTTGACAATTCCTTTGAAAGTTTAATTTTATTACCGTTCAAAAAACAGAAAGCCTACTGGCCTTCGTCAGACAAGTCTTAGGGGAGAATATGATTTTGTTTATTTTTTCGTTGAGTCTATTTTTCTCTCAAGAATCTTTTTCGGCAGAAATGGGACGGGTGTTACCTAATGGGTTTGGCATTGCGAGCCCGAGTGTAACGACACTTCTTCATGGCTATGAGAATCCCGCGGGCCACGCAAATTTAAGTTCGCTTAAATTGCAATTATTGGGGTACTCAAGCGAAAATAACTATAATCCTGTGGAGTATTCGGGGGGCTTGTTTTTTGGGAACGGAAGTTTAGGTGCCGGCGTAGCTGGCGTAGGCTCCGCCGGGACGGGTGTTACGGATTCGGATACCGATTATTTGTGGGGTTTGGGCGGTAATTTTAGCAGCATTGGTTTTGCGATTGGCATTAATGGTAACACTTCGGCTGGGCCGAATTCTGAAACCCATACCAAGTGGGGTTTTTTGTTTGGTGGTCGAAGTAGTTTTACTTTTGGTGTGATTGTAGATTCTGACGATCAAGGCACCTACGATATAGGGGGTGGATTTAGCTTTGATTTAGCTCCAAATGTTAATTTTTCATTGGATGCTTTGCACTACAGGTCAGACACCAAGGTCTCTTATGCGGGCGGACTACATATCGCCGGAAACGTTGGGGAATTGCTTCTGGGCTATAAAATAGTTGATAAAGATAATGAAGCTGAGACCCATTTTTATTCAGGTGTGGCGTTGACCTATTGGCGAAGTCTCAGTATTGAATTTCTATATAACTATCTGTCGAAATATTGTTTAGGTCTTACATTTAAATTTTAGAAGGAAGGTCGTATGCCCCAACGATTAGTTCTCTTGCTAATAAGTTTAATGACAGGAAACGCCTTTGGCTGGGGTCCTCTCGGACACAGCGTGGTTGGACAGATTGCTGAAAGCCATTTGTCTTCTCAAGCACGTCGCCACATCAAAGAAATTCTAGGAAATCAATCCCTAGCTGATGCGGCTAATTGGGCTGATGAAGTGAGAAGTCGAAAAGAATATTCCTACACCAATACCTGGCATTGGGCAACGGTGCCCAATGGGCAATCCTATGAATCCAGCCAAAAGAGTAAAACCGGAGATGTCGTACAGGCTCTGCTTAAATCTGAAAAAGAATTACTGGTGCCAAATAATTCTCCTCAAAAAGCCGTGGCACTAAAGTTTCTAATCCATTTCTTAGGGGATATTCATCAACCCTTTCACATTGGGCGAGAGGACGATCGAGGTGGAAATGAATGTCGCGTCATCTTTATGGGTCGCGAGACTAATCTTCATGCCTTATGGGACTCTAAAATGTTGCAGCAGTTGGGTAATAAATACTACCAGTTGGCTTTACAAATTGATAATTCAAAAGGCGAAGCTCCAAGTGTGCATTCCGATTACATTGCCTGGGCAAGTGAATCCCAAGAAATGCGCGAAGAAATTTACCCGGATAATAAGGGTACTGGGCCTAAGACCTCCTACTGTGTGTCAGGAGGACCCGCTCTTAGTCTAGATGGTAAGTACTATAGCGAGAACATAGGCAGGCTAAAGCAAAGATTAAGTCAGGCAGGCCTGCGGCTGGCGGGTATTCTTAATTCCATTCTAAAATAGCTCACGAAATCAGGCGCAAAATCCGAAAAATTGAAAGGTGTTTTGCGCATGAAAAACCTTTATATCTTATTTCTGCTCGTGAGTTTTGGCCTAGTGGTTGGAATGCTTTTATATTGGCTTAAAAAACTTATTTCTCGAGTAAAAAAACTAAATCTTGTTATTCGAAAAAACGAAACAAGGCAGTCGGCAATAATTAGGGGTATTCCTGATGCCATTTATATTTTTAGCGACACCGGATTACTCAAAGAAACCTTGGTTTCAAATAATCTAATTCGTTTTTCTGTAGGAGCACAAACCATTTCGACCGACATCGATAATATTTTTATGCTAAAAAATGGAAGACTAAAATCAGTTATTCCTCGTTTAATTGAAAATGGCAAAACCTTCAAATTCGAATTTTCACGTAATGACGAAATGTTTCAGTATGATTTTGAAGGGAGAATTATTAAGCTCGATGAACATGAGGTGCTCGTAATCATCCGAGATATTTCTGATGAAAAGAAAATGCAGCGGCATGCAGAAGAGGCCAAAGCCCGAGAGATTCAGGCCATAAAAATGGCCGAATTGGGAGAAGTTGCTGGCGGTGTAGCACATGAAATTAATAATCCTTTGGCTATTATTCAAGGAAGCGTAGAGCTTTTGCTAAAGCAAATTAGGGCTCCAGAAGCAAATCATGAAGTTGTCGAACACTTAGCAAGTAATATAAACCTAACAGTTCGGCGAATTTCGAAAATCGTGCAGGGGCTAAAAATATTTGCACATGACGGCTCACAGGATCCCCTTGAAAAGGTCAGTATCAGAAATCTGATTGATGAGTCGATTGCTTACTGCCACAAAAAAATTACTGAGCTGGGAATTGACCTCAAAGTCATTGGTCTTGACTCTGGTCCCGATTCTGAAATCACCATTGAAGGTCGCGAAGCTGGGCTCATTCAAGTTGTTTCTAATCTAATAGGTAATTCCTGTGATGCTGTGGAAGGACTAGAAACTCGCTTTATTGCCATTGCCGTGAGTAGCTACCCAGGCGAAATAGAAATTGCAATAACCGATAGCGGAAAGGGAATTAGAAGCGAACTTATCGACAAAATAATGACTCCATTTTTTACGACTAAGCCAGTGGGCAAAGGCACAGGACTGGGACTCAGTATTGCGCGAGGTATTGTGCGCAGTCATCACGGAAAAATATTTGTTGACGCCGAGAGCCCCCATACGCGCTTTGTCTTAAGGCTACCGAAGTTTCAAGGATCCAAACTAAATAAATCAGCTTAACGAATCGGGGCATTTTGTCCCTATAGAGGGACAAAATTTCCCTTACCATGGTTTTTTTTAGCTGAGTTAGTTTATTTTTGATTTTTTATCTTTGATCTTCTATTATTAAAAAAAAGGAGGGAGTTTATGTCTAATAAAATTAGTGTCGGCGAGAGCATGACTTATTGTCCAGAAGTAGTTTTTAAGAATACATTAGTTGAAAATGCCGCTTCAGTGATGAAAAAATACAGAATTAGGCATTTGCCCGTTGTCGAAAAAAATAAAGTTATTGGGGTAGTCAGCGAGCGCGATATTAAAGGTAAGAGCGACCTCAGCGTAGAAGACGTAATGGTGGCAAATCCCTTCAAAGTGGTACGCGGGCAGCTATTGGCCGAAGTGGCACAAAGAATGGCTGAAAAAAAATATGGTTGCGCTATTATTGAAAATGACAAGGGTGAAGTAGCAGGTATTTTTACTACGACCGATGCGCTTTTTCTTCTAAGCCGCTTGTTAAAAGATTCTGAATATGCCAAGTTGAAACTCGATGAGATTAACTGGTCACGTTTTCCTGAGTATATGATCTAAACTTGCAAAAATGAGGATAAAAAAATGGAATTAATATCGAAAATACGCCGAATTCCCGTTGATGAGTTCACAACACCAACTCCATTTACTGTTAGTGCGAATACTTCAATGGAAGAAGTCAGTCGGGTCATGAAAGACCATGGTATTCGACATGTACCTGTTATTTCAGGCAACGTGCCAGTTGGAATTATTAGTGATCGAGATCTTAAAGTGTTAGGAAAGTTTCCATCGTGGTCGACCTTTATTGCTGAAGATGTGATGTCGACAAATCCTTATACAGTAAGCCCCGAGACTAATATCGACGAAGTCGCCTATTATATGTCGGAAAATAAGATTGGTAGCGCTCTGGTACAAGATGAGGCCGGAAGCATCGTAGGAATATTTACGGCCACAGATGCACTTAACGCCTTAGTCGAAGTCATTCGCGGCGAAGCCTAATCACAGCCTATTCACTTTTAGGCTCGTGACTCTCGTGAGTTTCGTGTTTCTTGACGTTACCGCGTTTTTTAGCGGCATAGTCTTCGAGCATTCGAGTCATAGCCTCAAAGGCATCTCTCACGCAAATATAGGGGTCATGATGGGCGTCGTTTTTCTCTGGTTCGCGGTTTACCACTAAAGTCTTTCCGGGCACTTTAAGTATGACTTCAATGTGATAAAACTTTTGCTTTTTGTGTTTATGGGGGCGTGAAACCACCACACTGCATTTCTGGATATTATCAAAAAAAAGTTCCAATTTTTGAGACCGGTCTTCAATATTTGCCGTTAGTGCTTCAGAAGGCTCAAAATCGGTGTAAGTTACTTTTACTGGAATCATTGTTCCTCCTTGTGGACCACCCAAACCGGCGCTGCCGAATATCTCACGAGCTGGCGGGCAATTCCCCCAGCAAATAGACTTTCAACCGGGCCTGACGAGGTGTTAAGTGCAATTAATTTTATTTTTCTTTTCTTAACCGTGTCGAGAATGCTATCAACGACCGATTTTCGAGATTGTATGAGTTCAAAATCACAGTCAACATGAGCACCCTGCGCGAGATCTTTCCAGATTTGAATCTCTTGCATCTTTTTAACTCTTATATTTTCTAATTCTTCTTTATAAAATTCCCATGAACCGGCGGTAAGGCCCTCGGGATTCACTTCGATTGCGCTAAAATTTCTAAGTTGATGATAAAGAATAACCTTAGCGCGCAACTTTTTTGCTAGTGGCAGAAACGTCTTGAAGGCTGCCTTTGAGGCTGATGTTAAATCTGTGGGGTAAATTACGCTCGAGATGCTAACGTTTAGCTTGATTTTGGGGTTAATGGTAAATACGGGAATATCGGAATACAGTAGCAAGTTTTCGACGAAACTACCTAACCAGAAGCGAGGTAATCCCGACCTCGCATGAGTGGGTGCAAAAATAAAAAGTGCATTCTGTTTTTTTGCAAACCTGATAAGTGTTTTAGCGTTTTCTCTTAGACTAGACTTCTCATCGGTAATCACTGTTATGGGCTCTAACGATTTTAATTTCAGTTTCTTGAGAATATTATGAAGTTTTATTTTAGAGCTCCCAACAAAGTCCGCTAAATTTGGAGGTATAAAATAATCTGTTGGTAAAAATAAAGTGGGAGGGCTTAGAACGTAAGTGGGGGTGATTGAGGCGCCAAACTCTTTTGCCAGTCGCTGTAAAAAAAGTGCCGAATGAAGTTGAACAGTTTTATTTTTTTCGTAGGGATTAATGGCCCAAATGATAGTTTTTTTATTCATAAATTTTTCACCAGCTCATGTATTCCGGAAAATCATCGTAACAAATTTCGTGAAGCTCATTTTTAGTCAAAGTGCCTTTAGAAAGAATTTGACTTAAGATTCTCATGCCATCAGTTGTAGTAAAAATACCGAGAGAAGCTCCTTTTTCATCAACGATAATTGCCGAGCCGATTCTTTTCTCGGCCATTACCCTTGCGACTTCGCTCAAAGCTGTCCCTTTTTTTATGCAATAAGGATTAGCCGTCATTACGTCTTCAACCAACAAAGTGCCAGGGCCCCTAAAGCCAAGAGCCTTTTTTAAGTCGCGGTCACTAGCTAGACCTACAATTTTATCACTTTCAATAACCGGTAGGTGCCTGATTTTGCATTCTCTCATGAACTGTTCGGCGTCCGTCACGAGCATTTTCCGACTTGCAATGTAGGGATGTTTTGTCATGGTCTCGCCAACATTTTGAGCCTTCATTTTTACCCCCCATGTCAAATCCACATTTTATCTACATTCAGTTACTGCAATTACTTTGCCAATAACTGAGTTGAGCCTGACAATAAGATTTAGGGGGCTCTTATGAGAACTAGCATCAATAAAGGCGTGAAACTGACATTAGCGCTCGCATCAATGCTTTTTGCTGTGCATTGCAGCACTAGTAAAAAAAACGAAATAGTGGGGCAGAGTGAGTGGAGTGAAAAGATGCAAGAACTCTCTCAGGTCATTTCAGAGTTGTTTCCATTTATTTTGTCTAAAGAAGAATTTCAAAACGAAAAAAACTTTTCTGAAATAGAGAAGAACGTAAAAAAACTTTCGGAACTTGCCCACAACGTGAATGCCAAATCGATTAAGGAATCTCCCGATGCTGATCCCGCAGTTCAGTTTCTAGCGAAAGGATTTGATGCAGAAATCGCCAAAGCTTACGACGCACTTCATACGGGGCATCGTGAATATTCTCGGCAAGTGCTGGCAGTGGCCACCAATCACTGTATCAATTGCCACTCTCGCAGTGGAGCCGGACCACAGTCTAAGACGTTGAACCTTAATTTTGATTATGTGAAATTAAACCCCTTTGTCAGAGCTGAAATATATGCGGCCACCCGACAATTTACTAAAGCCATCGATGAGTATCGAGCTTTACTAAAAGAAAAAGAGTTCGTTGTTCAGTATCCCTTTGAGGTAGAGCGTGCACTAAAAAAAGCTCTGGCAATTTATATTCGGGTTTTAAATGATCCTGACAATGCCAAAAAATTTATAGCCGATTTTTTGGCGCTTCCGGATCTTCCCCATTTTCTAAAACGTCAAGCCAAAGTTTGGGCCAAAGATTTAGACAATTTATCAAGGGACGGTTCAAGAAAGCTAGTCATGAGGGGCGCTTATAAGAAGACGATGGACCGATTAATTGCAGATGCTCAAAGACGTGAGAGTAATATTGAGTTCGACAGTCCGCTGGTAAATTATTTACGAGCTACGGCATTGGGACACGAATATTTTACTCGCATTAAAAAGGATCAAGTATTCCCCGAGATGCTATTTAATATGGGTATGTGTTATGAATCGCTTCAAGACTTGGGCTATTGGACGCTTCATGAGGACTACTACACGCGCTGTATTCAAGAGCGCCCTCATTCTGAAATTGCAGATAGATGCTATAATCGTCTCGAGCAGAGTATTTATCTTGGTTATACGGGGAGTGCCGGAACGCGCATTCCCCCGGATGTCAGAGCCCAATTAGTAAAGCTAAAGGACATGGCTCGGCAATAAGTCCCTGTCTTTTATTTTACTTGCCGCTCATATCGCCTGGTTTTTTTACCACCGAGAACATGCGATTGATGCCTTTGCCAGACATAGATCGCACGTGTAATAAAAATCGTCCTTCTTTAACTGCACCCAAAGATACGATTTTTTCTAACGGTTCTGGATTTTGACGACACTGAGCAGGGGTGGATATTAATTGCATTTTCGGCATGACCACAATGATGTCATCAAATCTTTCTATATCGACTTGTTTCCATTGCAGGCACAAAGATTCCAATACTCCTGTGAGGATGATTTCAGCATTAGCAGTTTCGTAAATCATCTCTGGTATAAAGGCGTCACTGACGGGAGCATAGATGGCTTCATCAGTACTGTCTGACTTTGCCGCCTCCACTTTAAACTTGCGTTCCATTTTCTGCGCACTCGGCGATTTATAATTCACAGTATACTCACCGGCCATCAAGTACCCTAAATTAATTTCTGAACTAAATCTTGTGGCGTAGCTGAGGTACTCGGGCAGCGGGTTCATTTGACAGTCAGTGGTTCCCTTGAGCCTGGCAAGCTGCCTAATGGAAATGGATTTTTTATCTTCATCTATACTAAAGTTAGTATTGGCGATTTGGTAACACTGATTTGGAAACATGCCATCGATGATAAGCTGTACGTTATCATTGTCATCATAACCAGTGGGGGAGACATAGACCTTTTCTATACTGACTTCTATTTTATTTCCGACATTGTCGGCATAGATCGATTCAGACAGAAATCCAAAAAGAAATACAGACATAACTAATATGACATTCATTTTAATTCTCCTTTTAATTTTCTAAACTTAAAGTTATTAAACTATCAATAATTTTTAAAAGCGGTTGTCCGTTAGTTGCACTTTCTCTGCCGTGGTCTTGCCAGGTTTTTGGTAGAGCTTGTTTACCGTCCCATAAGGGCTCACCCAGAAGGTAATAGTCATTTTTAGCCATGGCGCGCGCGTCTTTAGTAGGCGTCCACAAAAAATCGGGGTGGGGGTTTCGGTACCACTCTCCACCTATGATTTTGCCCGTTTCATCAAGTTCTAAATCATAGGTATAGGACGCAGTCGCATGAGTATCGGTGTTGGGATCTTCGACGTCGTGCTGTTCGGGGTTATTTTCAATGAGATAGGTTGTTTGCATTTTTATACCAACAACAAATTTGACTCCTTGTGATCGATAGCTTTTGAATTTATCTTCGGAAAAATCAGTAATAGGAATCATGGCTTTATCCAATGACGAAGTTAGATTCAAAGTCTGAGGATTAAAGTAGGTGTAAGTGTAAGAGGTAACAGGTTGGTTCCAAACCTGATAGTCATAAGTGGCATCTATTATAAAACTTTTCTTAGATACTCCCACTCGGTTGGTAATGGCAAGATGCCAGGTCGCAGGATTGGTATCGAGACAATCGGGACTCGTTGGACGGCCCATACTGTCAACCTTAGGGTCTTCGTCGTTACAACGACCCCCTACAAATCTCACGGGAGTGGCAGCATTAGCCCAAAGTAGCGAAGTCAGACCTTTAATATCAGCTGGGTAAAATTTAATTTTGGTTTTTCCGTCAAATGCCAAGACCTCAACAGATTTTTGTGGGCGTTTTTGCATATAGGCTGCCGGAGCCCAGCCGTGACAAATTCCCATCCAAAATTCTACTTTACCAGTCGCCGCATAATAGGCCGCGCCCTCTTTCCACATTTTAGAAGTCAACGCCCCGCCTTTGGCGCCAATGACGAGGTCATATTTCTCGGCAGGAGAGAGTGAATTTATACTTGGTGCACTACCACTTTCAAAAATCGGAAAAAAGGGATGGGCCATATAGTAGTCAAAATTTTCTTGCCAGTCTTGAGAGCGAGGAAAGGCACCATCGGAGTAGCGTGAGGCCAGTCCACCCTTATAAAATGGCCAATAGTCGTCTGACCAGGGCTTGATATCTATTTCACCGCTTAAAAGTTCACTGTCTGCTAACTTTTGAATATTAGAAATAAATGCGCCATCTTCAAGTAGATTTTGGGCAAGGTCATTACCATTAGGGTTTGAAAGGCGTAACCAAGGATCTGAGGCCAAAATAATTTGAGCGCGTTGGTTTTGTTTTACTCTGCGGCCTTTAAGCCCGCTATCTACTAACTGAGATTGGGCGCCCTTTTTTGGAGGGAGTGAGCTATAAAAAAGTTTGGGGTTGCTCCGAAACTGGTTGAGCTCATCTTGCAGCTCTTTGTCTGAAAAAGGGCCGGCCGCTAATGAGGTGCCAGAAAAAAGTCCAGAAAAGCTTAGTAAGAGCGTGATGAATAGTTGAGTCATTGTTCCCCCCCCCCCACCGAGAAATCATTCTAACAAAATATGGTGGTGCAAACTCTGTACCTAATAAATTGCTAATATATCAAGCACTAAAAGACTTAGGAAATAATTACTTTGAATAAAAAGGATTCGGTATAAAATTAATTGGATGGATCTAATACTATATTTTTCACCACATTTAGATGATGCGGTCCTTTCTTGTGTGGCAAAAATGTTGAAAGAAAAGCGGGAGGGGAAGACCTTAAGAGTCGACTCGGTTTTTACTGAAGCCACAGAAAAGACCACAGAAAAGACCACAGAAAAGACCAGCGACAATAAATCCCGTTGGTCTAAATTCAGTTATCAAGACAGACGCAGTGAAGACAGGAAAGCGCTCAATCAACTTGGCGCCGAAGTGAGCCATTGGCAACTTTTGGATGCCCCTTTTCGAAGTTTGGTCTATCGGGACTGGCTGGGTATTGTGACGCGCTTTGAACAGAAAGATGGGGCGACTCGAGAAGAAATTAAAAGACGGATGTGGGAAGTTATTGAACATAAAAATCCAAAGGAGATTTTGCTTCCATTAGGAATTGGCGGACATATCGATCACAGATTGGTTTTTGCCGCTGGCCTAGAGCTTTGCCACGAGAGAAATCTTTGGGACAGGGTTTTATTCTATGAGGACAGACCGTATGCTTTAATTGACGGAGCTTTAGGCGCCCGATTTTTCTCACTGGGCTTCCAAAACCACCCATGGCATTTATTTCTCAAAATTATTCCTGGGTATATATGTAGTCTCATAAATTTTGAAATGACGAAATCACAGACGACGGGATCAATTTCTCGTTGGCGTTTGGCCTTGGCTTTAGTATCAAACTCCATCAAGGAGCGAAAGAGCGACAAAATGCTTGATTTACCGCTTGATCTGGTTTCTCAAGTAACTGTTGCAAGAGATGAAGATCTCAAAGAAATAGCGAATTTAATTCAGTTATACGGCTCGCAATTCAAGGATCTATATCTCAGCGAAAAATATTTTTTAGATAAATCATTAAATTATTCTGAAATAATAGGATCTAGGCCCAGCTCATATTGCGAGAGATATTGGAAGTTCTCCCCACCTTTTCGTGGCTCTCTTCTTGGGCCCGAGAACACATAATGCATAGCCGTGCTTCTGGCATTGCCTTTAGGCGTTTGGAGTTGATAGCTTCATCACAGGACCCACAAAAACCGTAAGTGCCGTTATTAAGGCGGTTTAAGGCACCCTCTACCTCTTTAATCTGCTGTTGTTCAAACCCAACTAAGCTTGCGGCTAAACTGAACTTAACTTCTTCATTGGCTAGATCAGGAATATCTTTACGCGGCTCGGTTTTAGCTTCGACTTGGTAGTCCGCTTGCGTTTGAATCAAGACTTGTTTGCGTGATTCTAATTTGAGTCTGGTTTCGGCAATCTCGGTAGTGGAATAATATGGCTTCTTGTGTCCCATGGTGTTGGCTCCTTTAATTAGATGACACTAAGGCAAGATCTGGGCCAGTCGTTAATCCCTTTGGAATATCTTTAACGAAAAAATGGGTCAAATTGGACGGTGAGAGTGGGGCGCTTTGTCGCCCCAAAAAAAAGGCACTCTAATTAGAGAGTGCCTTGAATCAATTAGGAAATATTTAATTTATTTACTTAAATGGGCCGGAATTTTAATTTTGGCGCCGTGATTGAGATTGCCATCTTTATCAAAGGCATCTGGATTTAACTTTACAATAGTTTCAGCATAATTCCCTGCTCCCCAGATTGGCTTCAAATCTTTTTCACGAAGAATTTTACCTAGCCATTCGCCTCTTTTAACTTCGTGGTAAAAGAAATTCCCATCAGTCATATCTACAGCCGCCATTTTTTTGGACTTTTTGAACGACTCCTTGGTGTCATGTACGGCTTTGCTGACCTCGGCCGGTACATCCACTTTATCTGTGGTTTCTGGCGTGTGTGAGCTCAGCTCCACAGTTTCCGAATCCATAGACTCCGGGTTGCTAGCCATATCTTCTTCCTCTGACGAACAGGCGATACTGAAGGCGACCAGTAAAACAGACAATCCTAAAAACTTTATAATATTTTTCATATGTAAGCTCCTAACCTTTATTTTTTCATCGGAGTAATTACAAAAAATATTAGGAGCAAATGTATGGTAGGACTTAAAACTAGACTTTGATCCTATTACTGCCGCTCAATTTCGAAAATATAGTTGGTGTTGTAAGTACGAACATAGACCTCATTTGCGCGATGGACAATATACTCGGGCCCAGTTTTTAAGGCAATTTGTTGATGGACCGCTCCTGTCCGCTTATTTAAAAGATACAGAAAATCAGGTTCGCTGGTGTAGCCGTATCCTGCGACTAAATAATCTCCCAAAGTAATAAAATTGACCGAGTTAGCCACCAGGGTTTTGGAGTGCCAAAGGGGTTTGCCTTCAGGAAGTTTTAGCGCCGTTAAAAACGAGTTATTACCTTTGGTATGTTTCGAAAAAGTTTTGTGGCCATAGCTTACGTACAAAATATCATCTTCAAGCTTTAAATAGTTGATTCCCATGCTAATAGATAAATCTTTTGGCGGTAAAAAATCAGGCGAATTTAAATAGCTTGAAAAATCAATAGCGTAGTCAGCCTTTTTAATTTCTTCATCGGTCATTAGAACCAGGTGGCCTTCGTCCGCTTTGTTTCCGTAGACTAAAAAATATCCCTTTGCAAAATGGATGGCATTTACCAAAGCGAGTCCCTGGTACTCTTTGGGTATTTTGGGACTACATTCATTTTGCGTCTCTGTAATGATGCATACGGGACGTTGAAATTCATTTATCGAAAACCAAACGTTGGTTTCTTTGGGTGAGTTGGGTCGCGCATAAATTTGTTTGAGGCTCATGATTTTTGCCTCCGCTCTTGGGGGGTTTGGTAAGACTTCTTTAAAAGCGGGTGCGGCGAGTTTAAGTGTTTTTACGACTTCAATTGTTTCTACTTTTTCGCTGGTTAAGGAGCTGCTAAAAGATTTAGTTGGTTTCTTTGAAGTATTTTTCTGTGGCGGGCCCTTAACGCACGCTAACAGTGTGAAATTCACTACAACCAAAAGGCTAGTGATGCGTTTAAAATCCATTCCTAATTAGAGCCAATTAGGGCAAAAAAGTAAAGACCAGCTCCGTCCAGACTTACGTTTGATAAACTGGTACCCTTTAATGGTATGGCTTCGATCTAACGCCTCGAAAAACTGATAAATTTAAAGACTTTATGTCCTTTCGTTGCTCTCCAAATACCCCAGCGAGATACTTGTTTAGGGGCTGGCACCTTAAGAGAATACATGATAAAGAAGTGTAAAAGGAAGAGTAAGAGGTAAGAGGACTGTAAAATGGATAGGGATTCAGTAATTAGAGTTCCCGTTGACGAAGTCGGGATTAACGAGCGCGCGAATTCATTTACGAAAAGAAGCATTAAGGCGGATTCGAAATTAGAGGCGCTCTACTTAGCCATTTCGATGGTGGATTTAACCACACTTGAAGGGGCCGACACTGAAAATAAAGTGAAACAACTTTGCCAAAAGGCCATGGAGCCGGTGCCGCGAATGGTTTTTCAAGAATTGGCAAAGTTTCCCCGATTCAGGCCAATCCCTCAGGTTGCCGCAGTGTGCGTATATCCCGCAATGGTGCCGACCGCTGTTAAAAGTTTAAAGGGCACAAACATTCAAATTGCTAGTGTGGCTACTTCATTTCCGTCAGGCCAAGTTCCTTTGAATGCCAAAACTGATGATGTGAAATATGCGGTGAGTGAGGGGGCGACAGAAATTGACATGGTCATAAACCGCGGTGCTTTTTTAAGTGGAAACTACAATCAGGTCTCTGATGAAATCTCATTGATCAAAGAAATTTGTGGCCCCGCTCACCTTAAGGTCATCTTAGAAACCGGCGAATTGGGCACTCTCGAGAATGTGCGTCTGGCCTCAGATATTGCCCTACTTGCAGGAGCTGATTTTATAAAAACCTCAACCGGTAAAATTCAGCCCGCAGCCACAATGCCGGTGACCCTCGTGATGCTACAGGCGATTAGGGATTACTACCAAAAAACAGGTAAGAAGATAGGCATGAAGCCGGCGGGTGGTATTCGCACAGCCAAACAGGCTGTACACTATTTGTGTATGGTTTCAGAGACTCTGGGTAGGGATTGGATGAGCCCCCTTATGTTCAGATTTGGCGCCAGCGTGTTACTAAATGATCTATTAAAGCAAATCTACAAAGAAATGACGGGTCGTTATTTTTACGACAAAGTCTTCTCGCTAGATTGAGGGGTAAAAATGTTAGATAAAAATGATTCGGGTCAACTTAGTGTGGATGCCAAGAAAACGGAATTTGATTATGCCCCCTCAATTGAGTCTACTAAGATCGTAAATATCAAGAAAAAAAATCACCTATATATTAATGGAAAGTTTGTCGAGCCTGAATCTAATAAATTCTTTAAATCCATCAACCCGGCAACGGGCGAGCCACTGGCCGAAATCGCCGAAGCATCGGCACAGGATGTCGATCACGCGGTGCGGGCTGCTCGAGAGGCCTACTCTAAAACTTGGTCAAAATTCAGTGGTAAGGAGCGTGGTCGTTACCTTTTTAGAATTGCTCGCATCATGCAGGAACGGGCGCGCGAGTTGGCGGTGCTGGAGACCATGGATAACGGCAAACCAATAAAAGAATCGCGTGACGTTGATATTCCTTTGGCGGCCGCCCACTTTTTTTATCATGCGGGCTGGGCCGATAAATTGGAATATGCATTCCCGGGCAAGTCGGTGACTTCTCTTGGTGTGGCAGGACAAGTTATTCCGTGGAACTTTCCGCTCATGATGGCGGCCTGGAAGATTGCTCCGGCGCTCGCCTGTGGCAATACGGTCGTATTAAAACCTGCTGAACAAACGTCTCTTTCGGCCCTTCTCTTGGCTGAGATTTTTGAAGAAGCCGGACTGCCGCCAGGAGTCGTGAATATCGTTACTGGTGCGGGAGAAACCGGTGCCGCACTTGTTAGTCATCCCGATGTTAACAAAGTCGCTTTTACGGGCTCAACCGATATCGGTAAAAAAATTGCTTTAAATTTGGCGAGCACTCATAAAAAACTTACTTTGGAGTTAGGTGGAAAGAGCGCTCACATTGTGTTTGAAGACGCAGCTATTGATCAGGCAGTTGAAGGAGTCATCAATGGAATATTTTTTAATCAAGGACATGTGTGTTGTGCCGGCTCCAGATTATTGGTCGAAGAATCAATCGCTAAAACATTTGTTGAAAAATTAAAGTATCGAATGGGTTCGCTTCGTGTCGGTGATCCCCTCGACAAGAATACGGATATTGGGGCGATCAACTCTTTGGAGCAGCTGAGTACAATTGAAGCTCTGGTTGAAGACGGAAAGAAACAGGGCCTTGAGTTTTTTACCCCTGAAAATATAACTCTTCCGAAAAAAGGATATTTTCATAGGCCGTGTTTTTTTAACAATGTGGCCTCAAGCAATTCGGTTTGCCGCTTAGAAATATTTGGCCCAGTACTTTCAATTTCTACCTTTAGGACTCCTCAAGAGGCGATCTTGAAAGCGAACGACACTCAATATGGATTGGCGGCGGGTATTTGGAGCGAAAAGGGTTCAAAAATTCATCAAGTGGCTTCCCAATTAAAAGCGGGAGTGATTTGGGCCAACACCTACAATAAATTTGACCCCACTTCGCCTTTTGGTGGCTATTTCGAGAGTGGTTTTGGCCGAGAGGGCGGACGCCATGGGTTGTTTTCTTACTTGGAGGTGCGCTAATGTCAGGCCTTTCATCCAATATTGTTAAAGTGCCAAAGACGATAAAACTTTTTATAGGAGGAGAACTCCCAAGGACTGAGTCAGGCCGAAGCTTTCCTGTTAATTATTTTGGGTCCCAGAAAATTTACGCAAATCTTTGTCTCGCCTCGAGAAAAGATTTTAGAAATGCTGTCACAGCGGCTAAAGACGCGCTGAAAGGTTGGGAATCCAAAAGTGCCTTTAACCGCAGCCAAGTATTGTACCGTATGGCGGAGATGGCGGAAGGTAAGCGTCTTGAGATTGTAGAGATTTTAATGTCAACCTTGGGTGCGAATAATTCTGACGCTAATACCGCAGTTGACGATGCCATTGATGCTTTTGTTTATTATTCAGGTTGGTGCGATAAGTTTTCTCAGGTTATAGGTAGCGTG
>JAWXAY010000025.1:0-21093 GCA_034439715.1 Pseudomonadota bacterium | reverse complement strand
GCTTGAGATCACATCAAGTGACGTAGCAAATTGATACGTTTAGTCGGTCAAAGTCGCTGGGTAATTAGAAACGGTCAGAATCGCTGGGTAGTTACATACGCGAACACACTTTAGACACTCGCCTACCCAAGATTGGCAACTTAAAGTAATCCCTTAAGCTACCGACATATTTCGTTATAATTTCAGTAGGTTAACAGTGCCAGATTGGCATACAACCTGCTCTTATTACTATTATGATTAAACCAACAGTTAAACTCATGATTGCCTTATTACTCATAATCATTAGTCCTAGCCTCAGAGCGCCCAATGCCAGCCGAGCGCCGGCGACTATCACTATTCCCATCTATCTGTCTCAGACACCACAGGCTAGTTTCGTAAAACTGCCCAAATTGTTTGAATTTTACGCCAACTTATTTGAGGAAATTAATTCGCACGGTGACGTAATAAGTGGAGAAGATTTTGAAAAAACAAAACACTTTATCAACGGCCAAATCAAATCAGCACAATTAAAGGTTGAGTTTCATGCCTATTTAGAGCGTGACATCGTCCCCTATTTAAAAGATCTCCCCACTGCGGCACTTCGTCTGCAAAACTCTTCACTATACTTGAGTGAGCTTACCCAAAAATTTTACTTTCTGGCGGAAATCCTCGAGACTCAAGTTAGTATCTTTAGAAATCAGGGACTTATTTCGCTAGCTAAAGATTATGTCGAAATTCTTAATTCGCAGGCTGTTGCCGAGTCATTAACTCACCTGATGCATAATCGCGGCGAGAATAACTCAAGCTCTTTTTTCAAAACAAATGCTGAGTTAAGCCCCTACGTATTGAAACTCCTCATTCTAAAAACTAGTGAGCAAGTCCCGCAGAATTTTACGATACCCCGAGCGGGAAGCCACGCGCAAAACCCTAATAGTTTGGTCAATTTTTCTAAAATAGTTTCTCATATTGAATTTCAATCATCCCAAAAATTGCGGGCCTTAACTTTAGAGGTGCGAAAAAATGCGTCTCTGTAGTCTAACCGTAGCATTGCTAATGACCTCAATATTTTGTTTTGATGCTCAGGCCCAAAACCGAGGCGACATTTTACGTAAACTCCGAATTGTACAGGAGAACTACAATCTCAATATTAGCCAAATTAATAAACTGATTCAACAGCAGATACTCGCTACCCAAATTATTCGAATCAATAACCAGAAAATCAAAAGCGAGCAACAAAATTTAGAATTTCAACTTTCTCAAATCTCATCGCTCAAAACACGAATGGAAGAACAAAAGCAGCGGCTTTATTTGCTGGATCGAATTATTTTTCAAGTCGACAGTAAATTTTCCCCAGGATCAAATCTTAAGGCCTTTATGGAACAACAACTGCTCGATATGGCCTACACCGAGTTTTTGGGCAACGGTGTCACTTGGCGCTTTTGCATTTACTTGAGTGTCGCCATTCGAGAGCTTTATAATCCCCATGAAGATCTCGTGGGATTTGTTGAGGGTTACATAAATTTTTCTACGATTGAAACTCCACGTACGCCTTTTGAGTTTGTGCGCGAAGGAAATTATTCTAACGGTGCAGAAGTAATGTCTGCCAATCCCTTACCTCAAGACCAGGTGGGCGAAGCCTGGGAAGCTCAGGTTGAAAAGCTAACGGGCGGCAATCAAATTCCTGAGCAGCTCCCATTAATTGAAGAACGTATCAAGCTACAAGAAGAAATTACCGAGCAGACAATATTAAAGAGACCTTCAATTTTTGATGAACCTAGCTTTCCTACAAGCCGCCTGGTGCCAACTAAGTCTACGCTGGGCTTAGACTACCAGTAAAATATCTTCAGGCACTCTTATTTATTTTCTTCTTTTTCTTTTTCTTTTTTGACTACTTCTACTTCGGCGTTGATTTTAAATTTATGCTCTTCGACAAAGCGTGATGCTTCTTTAACATAGTCAATTTTAGAAATAATCTTTACGACTTCGTTTGAAACCTTGTTCATAAACTCTTCTTTGGATTTCATGGCGCCACTGACCAATCCACCTATAACATCCTTAGGAAGCTTAATATCTCCTAAATATGCCCGAATACTCTCTTCGGTCATAAAGGCAGCGCTGATGCCTGCGGCAAAGAGTTTCTTGATAGACTCTCCCAGTACGCCCTTACCCTCGCCCCAACCGTCTTCATCAGGAGTATTTTTGATATTTTCATCTGTCGTCTTTTTTGGATCACTCATGAGTATTCCTTACTTTCCGTAAAGTTCTTTAACACGTTTTTGATAAGCACTTATCATATTTGGTAAATTTGCATTCACTATGCCCTTGGCAATAGGTCCCGGCACGAAGAGACCAAAGCTGGCATCGAGAAAATAAGTGGCGCGAGTTAGCCCCGCCTCTTCTGCCAGCTCCCAATAACCTGACATTGTTTTAAATATATCACCCGAAGCAAACATCCACGAAATCTTTTTAAAGGGTTCTTCGCTCATCCATAAACTATATGAAAATGTTTTAATCAAAGAGATATTATATTCAACCAGTTTTTTCGCTCCCTCTTCGCGAATCACCTGACAAGTTTTAACTTCATTTAAAAACTCAGGGTATTTTTCATAATCGCTGATAATTTTATAAAATTCCTCAACAGTGCAATTGAATACTTGTGAAGTTTGCGCGGATGCCATTTAATTATATCTCCTATACCGACTTCATCTGATCTGCTTCATCTTATCAGGATGGTGGAAAGTTTCAATGGTTCTAATTGTAGCGGTTTTTGAACGCATGACTACCGACTGCGTTCTAATTTGGCCATTTCCCAAAAATCGTACTCCCTTTAACAATGGCCCATCGGTAATACCCGATGCACAAAACATAACGTGCCCTTTAGCCAATTCATCAATCTTGTAGGCCCGATCAAGGTTGCTTATCCCCATGCGCCGGGCTCGCTCTTTTTCGTTGTCATTACGAAATATAAGCCGCCCCTGAAAGTCTCCACCCATACACCTTAGAGCCGCAGCAGATATTACCCCTTCTGGAGCGCCCCCAACACCCAATAACATGTCTATGCCAGACTCATCCATACTTACTGCCACGGCCGCCGACACGTCGCCGTCGCCTATTAAGTGGATTCTAGCTCCCGTCGCTCGAACTTGCTTTATAAGCTGTTCGTGTCGCGGCCGATCTAATATAACAACAGTAACTTCACTCACCTCTTTGCCGAGGGCCTTAGCCATGACCTTAATATTTATTTCGGGGGAGGCATCGATATCGATCAAGCCCTTGGCCTTTGGACCAACAGCGATTTTGTCCATATATACATCGGGCGCGTGTAAAAAGTTTCCCTTTTCTGCTATAGCAATGACCGATATAGCGCCCACCAATCCATTGGCACAAATCGTGGTGCCCTCTAAGGGATCGAGCGCAATATCAACTTCAGGAACTGTCCCTTCGCGCAGCCCAACCTTTTCACCAATAAACAACATGGGGGCTTCGTCACGCTCGCCTTCACCGATAACAATTGTGCCATCAATTCGCACACTATCAAACGCTTTTCTCATGGCGTCCACGGCAGCTTGATCGGCCTTTTTTTCATCCCCACGTCCCATCCAACGCGAAGATGAGAGTGCCGCAGCCTCGGTTATCCTTACAAACTCTAGGGCCAGATTTCGGTCCACGACTCCTCCTTAATTATCTTCATAAGCTCTTCGGGTGGTTTAGTGATCTTAAATTTTTGATCAATGGCCACATGCAGAGTGTGGCCCGTGCAAACGGCAGAATCTTCGCCCATTTTATATATGGCATACCGAAATAAGAACTTGGCGCGCTCCTGCTTGACCTGAATTTTTACCACGACCTCATCGCCGAAACGAAGTGGCTGCAGAAACTTACATTGCACATCAACAACCGCATACACCACATCGGAGTGGGGTTGATGGGTTTTAGCGAGGCCTTTAGCTCTTAGCCATGCCACTCTGGCATCCTCAAAAATTCGCAAATAATTAGAGTGGTGAACCACGCCCATAGCGTCGGTCTCGTAGTAAGAAATTGGCCTCTGATACTCAAATGTTTTTTTCATGCCTTTTTGTAACTTACCTTTAACTTTCCAAGTAGGATATCCATAAGCCAGCCGATCTCGGCACTTCTCACTGGAATCTGTGAAATCAATCCGACAATTCTCTTGAGTACCTCGAGATCCTTAGCAATTAATTCCTGGCCGGCAGAAGTTTTTTCAAAGTAGGCCACATAACCATCGCTTTCGAGCTCCGAATCAGGTTCAGTACGACTTATTTTAAAGAGTCCTGATTCAAAGTGTATCAAATAATAATCGTATTCGATCACAGCTTTATCAATGTGCCCATGCCTTTGCCAGATAAATATATTTGTGTCGCGAGGACCATGAAACCAACAGCTTAAATCGAGTCTTCGCTCAAAGGGGTTCAACAAATCTGTGCGAATCTGATAGGTGTTGAGTCCTATCATTTTATCTTTGATAATTTGGTCAAATCCCAATCGCGTTTCAGGAGTCATTTCTTTAAAACTCACGCCCAAAGCATTACCTGAAATTCGCACGATTTCAGAAGTGATGGGTTTTAACATTTGGTCCTCAAGCAAAAACTGGATACCTATTTTGTCGCCAATTTTATGATTGTCCGATGAGGGACCCATTTCCAGTGCGGCGCCGCCATAGGATAAATCGAGAACGGGAACATTGGGTCCACTGATAACAGAGGCATTGACGCCGATAATTCGATGCAGGTCGTTTAGGTTTTTAGGTAAAACTATGCGTGGAAATTTCCGTTTAATGGGCCACGCATTTTCATTCGACATTAAAGGGGTTCCTTTTTGTATTCTAATTCTAAATAATTTCTAATTTTTTGAGCTACTTGTTTTAACACTATTTCTAAGCCAAAGTCCAAAAGTGGGCCGGGAAGGGGTAGCTTTTGAGCAGAATATTCAGCAACCAGGCTCATCTCTGCTTTCAAGGGCCCCAGTTCCTCAAGGCGTATTGAGCCTTTCATGCCCGGTAAATGACCACGCACGACCTCGAATTTAAATCTAAAGTCGTCCTTGGTTTTAATAGTATCGATTTTCATCCACATTTTTGCAATATAAGAGAAGGCTTCGCCATAAAAATAGAGTTCCCTAGCTTGAGCATTGTACTTTGTTTCTTTAATGTATTTAGAAAGACTTGGTAGTTTTTCAAATTCCTGAATTTTTTTTTCACAAAAACCGAGTGGGGCATTTATAATCCCCGCTGTTTTTAAATATAATTGATATATTTTTTCATTTTTTTGGGGCTTAACGTGAGTAACCGAAACTACAATCGCCCGATCTTCGAGCATTTTTTTATAAATATTGGGCTTGGCTTTCCAGAATGGAACATCAACCCCTGAAAACTCAGCGGCACTGGCCAAATTTAAACTCAAAAAAAAGAGCAAGATTTTCATCATTGATTGATGCTAAGATAGTTGGGATCAAATGGTAAAGGATTAAGCGTGGTTGTATCCAATTTTCAAAAAAAACTGCCTATGTATATTACGCTTTCCCGTATTGCAATTACTCCCCCTATTGCAATTTGTATTTGGCTCGATAACACATGGGGTTTGTGGGCCGCTGCTGTTTTGTTTATTCTTGGGGCCATTACCGATTACTTCGATGGTTATTATGCCCGAAAGTACCATGCCGAAACTAATTTAGGTCGCCTAATGGACCCCGTGGCAGATAAAATTTTGGTGACCGTAACCCTTCTTATGCTGCTGCCTCTAAGAAAAGTGGACCCCTATATGGTGGGACTGTTATTGTCTCGGGATCTCGTGATCGGAGCGATTAGAGCCGCTGCGGCGGCTGATCATCTGGTGATCGATGCAAAAGCCTTTGGCAAATGGAAAACAGCAATTCAACTTGGCTGTGTGCCCGCGCTGTTAATTGATGGGCCGATCCTGGGAATTCCCATTCATCACATTGGCTATATTGGCTTATGGATAAGTGTTAGCCTCAGCTTGATTTCGGCTTGGGAATATATCCAACTCTACAGAAGAGCCGGACGCGGCGCGCACTAGT
This sequence comes from Pseudomonadota bacterium, assembly GCA_034439715.1. Classification (GTDB taxonomy): domain Bacteria; phylum Bdellovibrionota; class Bdellovibrionia; order Bdellovibrionales; family SG-bin7; genus JAWXAY01. Next base: position 15,060 of record JAWXAY010000025.1, on the reverse strand, counting down.
TGGGAAATTGACTTATTTCACAAATAAATTTAGTTTTTTCGTGATCGCGGGAGTAGCTCAGTTGATAGAGCGCTGCCTTGCCAAGGCAGAGGTCGCGGGTTTGAATCCCGTCTCCCGCTCCAAATTTCCTCCAACCCCCCAAGATGGAGATCATAAAATATGAAACTGCAAATCGCAGTGCTAATTTTTTCTATCTTCGCCCCCACTCTAAGTTTCGCCGATTCTATTACTTGCAAAGTACCAAGCGAGTCGCAAGCGAAAATAGTGGTTGAGTTTGATCAAAACAAACTTGGGGTAAGTTTAATTGACTATTATTATGAAAATTCTGAAAGGGAACAGAAATCTCAAAGGATTTTTCAACATTGGCCACTCATTCGTGGCGATTTTACCCTGGACTATTGCAATCCTAACGAAAACGAATTTAGGCAGTATAGCAAAAAGTACTCCATATGGTCTGTATGTGCTCCGGATCAAGTCGTCTTCATGGCTAATTTCACTATCGATAGTGGCGGTAAACTTTCGTTCATGAGATCTGACTATTCCGAAGAAGAATTAGAGTTTTCAAATTGTACAGGAAATAAAAAGGAAGTCGTAAAATGAAACACTTAATTTTTATCGCCACAGCAATATACCTGTTTTGAACAAAGTGAGAGCCGCTCAAGCCTGCGGTGGTAACTAGTACCCTATCCATCATTGCCCGATATCGAACGTCGTCTGTATGCGTTGCGGTTGTAAAAATGCAACCCAATTGTTAGACGTAATACTTAAGATGAAACTAAAAATAAACGATTCTTACACTATTTCTGATATCGCCCTTAGCGATAAAGCCGCCTATATTGAACATTTTCAAGAAAAACAAATTTACTTACAAACTTTAGCTATTCCCTTTCCCTACACCGAGGCCGATGCCGATTGGTGGATCAACAATAATATCGAAGCTACCAAAAATCAGGATGGACGTTCAGTGAATTGGGCGATCCGCCAATCTCACGATGACTATCTCATCGGCGGGATTGGCTTTCACGGTCATAAAATCGGCAAAAGTCACAAAGCGGAACTTGGCTATTGGTTAGCAAAACCCTACTGGAATAAAGGTATCATGACCGAAGCCGTAAAAAAGACGACAGAATACGGTTTTAAAGAATTGGGTCTTACACGAGTTACCGCCCATGTTTTTGACTTCAATATCGGCTCTGCCAAAGTTTTAGAAAAATCGGGCTATCAGTTTGAAGGTCTTCTACGTAATCACTATAAAAAAGATGGTAAGATTTTTAGTGGCAAACTATATGCCGTTATTCTTGAGGATTTTAAAAAATCTGTTACTGATACAACACGCCCCGATTTCATAAAGCATTATTTAGAAATCCAGAATGAAGAAAATCCCCCGCGCTTTAATAACGGGGATCATGATGGTGTTCCGGATAAGGGGAGTGGGAAGTGAAGTGTTTGGTGTTTTTCGATCCAATCATACAAATCTTCTGCACTAAATCCAAATGGTCTGTTGTACCCCACTCAATAAATTCAATTTAATACAAGACCAATAAATATACCCTCGATCCGCTCCCCATTTTATTTTTGACCCACCAACCACCGTACCAACTCCACCATCGCCATGGTATCCTGCCTACAATATTCGAGCAAATCGCGAATCGCCTTTTCCTGGTCTTTAGTCTCTATTTTCCCCCGAAGAATAGTATCTGCCAGAGCTTGAGCAGTGCTGCCATCACCCACTTCTAAATGGTCGTAACTAAGCTTAGAGCCTAGTAGTGCCGGTGCTACGGCTTTGATGCTGAACGATCCCAGAAAATTTGGATGGTACGTGTGCTTTTGAAAAAGTGGAAGTGGATCGACGAAACGATCTACTAAAGTCAAAAGAGCACTGCTATTCTTCTCATCAAATTCAGCAAGTTTTTTTATGACACCTATTTCAAATGATTTGTTGTAAGAGACGATACTACCTTTTTTGCCTAGGCCACCCAGCATTGCTTGAATCACTCCTGGGCGCGGGTCTGTTAGATTCTGATGCAAGTACTCAAAATGATCTAACTTACTTTCACCTACGTCATTCCACACATGACATCTTTTCTGACATATAGGGATACAATCTACATTTATTTTTCTAATTGTACTGTTGGTAAGTGCACAGGCGGACAAATTGTGGGCCGGTCAGTGCAAAGACTTATTCACAGTTCGTGGATCAACACATTCTAAAAAAATCCATGAAGTCCTGTTCAGAGCCGAAGTGTTAGATGCTTTAAAACGCTATAAAGGAGCGAGTAACATTCACAGTGTTGGTTACGATACTATTAACAGTTATTTGCGGAATACTCTAAAGGGCGCACTTAGTAGGGAGCAAATACAGCAAGTGAAGGCCATTGTTTCTATCCTCGATCGTGTTTTCGAAGATTTGCCCCCTTTGGCCGCTCCAATTGTCGTTTTTCGAAGCGAACTCATTGGCGGGAGGGAGCAGCGGCAGGGGGAGATCATTGAATTTTCCTCATTTACATCGACGTCTAGAGAAAGAGAGGTTGTAGAAATATTCCCGATCCGCGACGCTAACCAACCATTTAGAATATACACAATTTTGCTGAGAGCAGAGGACAGGGCAATCGATTTCAAGAATTTAGGGACTGTTGGCAATTATAAATTTGATTCTGAATCTGAAGTCTTACTGCCCCGTAAAATGAAATTCAAAATTATCTCATCCCAGAGAATTGGGAACATTGAATATCAGACTCTTGTTCCCCAATAGACCGATTGTTAGGATAAAACCGTCTAGACCTGCCATAACCCTTCTTAAAGTTGATCTAACGGCATGTTAGAAGGATTGTTAATTTGTCATATAAATTGCAAAGCTAGAACTGATAGTTCGGAGAAAGAGTTTAAATGGTTAAAATTGTAAAAAAATTTGACACTTGGTTGGCAAATTTTGTCTTCTTTATCGCTATTAGCTTTGGGGCACAAGAAGTCTGTATCTCTCAGACAAAATGTAGCGTTTTATTTGCGAACCACTTCAATAATCTCACATATAATTCTATTACTCAATTTTTTGAAAACGACTTGATGTGGGTGAAAATTGAAAAAGGCTAGAGTGATTGGATTTTTTACATATGCATGTCCTATTTTGTTAAGCATCACCTTTTTGTTTAGAAGTGAGACAAACGCAGATCCTTCCTGTGCTAATCTTTTTTACCCTACAAAATTAGGAGTCGAGGTTCTTCATGAGAAAGATCCTCGACTTCACACTTCTACAGCCGTCGAAAGAGCGAGTACTAAATATAGCCGTAAAACTGGCACTCCTTTAAAAAAGCCCATTGAAAAATTAAATGAGTGGCTCAACAATATGTCGCGAATTTCTGAATATGCTCAAGTCAGCTCTAATTCACGAGAAAAAATTAAAACTATTTTGTATGAACAATATGTTATCAAGCCTCAAGACATGCCAGAGAGTTACTATAATCTTCAAATGCGAATTGCTTACGAAAGAGGAGAGGGGAGCAACCCCCTCACTGTTCAGCAAAAGGAAAAACTAGCTGCTATTGTTATAGCCGATCAGAAACAATCTTTGGAATCTTGGATTGAATATTTCGTTTCAAAAGACACTAACATGTATCCTATGTGGCTTAAATATTGGCTTTTTTCAGGAATGACAAAACTTTCAAAGTACGATCCCAATACGGGTCAATTTGGAAATCGCGATAACCAGACAGTAACTCCATTTGCTGAACTTAACCATGAAGTTTTAGGTTTGGTCGTAGATTCCGTTTTAAAATCTTTAAACAAAATTTCACTGCATGAAATTAAAGATCCCAATTTACAAAAGTTACTACCAGGTCTTAGCTTTGGTAAGATTTATGGTTATATTTTAGCTAAAATCGCATCTCGCAGTAAAGGTGAGTTCGAAACTAACTCTGGACAATGGGTAATCTACCCGCGAGGCTCAGATCACATACCCCTTGTTAAATCCCTTGAAGGAAGAAATACAGGTTGGTGTACGGCCGGTGAATCAACGGCAAAATACCAATTAGACGGGGGTGATTTTCATGTCTATTATAGCCTTGATCAATATAATAATCCGACTATACCAAGAATCGCTATTCGAATGAATGGCAATCACATTGCTGAAGTTCGTGGAGTAGCTAAAGACCAGAATCTAGACTCTCAAATTAGTCAAAGCGAAATCACAAGTTCTAAATTGAAAGAGTTTGGTTCGATAGCAGACTCCTATTTTAAAAAAGATCATGATATGAAACTTCTCACCCAAATTGATGCTATACACAGGCAGGGAAAGTCTCTCACTTCCAATGAAATTAAGTTTTTATATGAGTTTGAATCAAAGATTTCTGGATTTGGTCACAATAGAGATCCAAGAATTCTAGAAATAATATCAAAAAGAGATTTAAAGAGTGATTTGGTTTTGGCATTTGAGGGAAAATATAAACTAGAAGAAATATCCACAACTCTACAAGAATTTTTAGGTGGAAAATTTAAGGTTCATTATGGTGACCTCGATCTCTCGGCGTACAAGACTGCAGGCGACTTAAAGTTGCCTGAGATACTCATTGGTAGTCTAGATTTGAGTGCTCTTAATTCTGCCGATGGATTGAAACTTCCGCATTCCATTTTTGGTGGTTTAACTTTATCAAGAATCAATTTCGCAAAGGGGTTAAGACTCCCCGATACTCTCTATGGCTATTTGGATCTTGGCAATCTTTTTTCTGCAGTGGGATTAGAACTACCTAAAAATTTCTATGGAGGTTTAAATCTTGGTGCTCTTACTTCTACAAAAGGTTTAAAACTTAAAGATATTATTTACGGTGATCTGATTCTTCGTACAATTGAATCTGCAGATGGATTTAAATTTGCTAGAATAGTCAAAGGTGATTTGGATCTTCATAGGCTCATTTCTGTAAAGGGCTTAAAACTACCTGATGAAATCAATGGGGCTTTACTGCTTCCTAGTCTTACCTCACTTAAAAGCCTGAATCTTACCAGTTCTCTCATGAGGTATTTACGTCTCGACAAACTTACCGATGAAACTTTTTTAAAAATTCCGGACAATCTACGTGGACTAGATCTCCGCAACCTTACCTCAGCAGAAGGATTAAAACTTCCTCATTCAATCCGTGTCTTTTTGTTCCTCGATAGACTTAAATCCGCTGTGGGACTTAAAAAGCCTAAGGGCGTTACTACTTATAAAGGTCCAGAGGACATAGGAGAGTAAGGTCGCTTGCCCGACGAGGGCCGGGTGTGAAGAGCCAGAGGCTCGTATCCTAACGACACAAGCAAATCAAAGATTAATTAACTGCATATAATTTAAGCCGCTGGCCTTTAAATATGCGATCTGATTTGAGGCCGTTGAATTTTTTTAGGGCTGATACGGAAAGTCCATATCGTCTAGCAATTGATAGCAGATTCTCGCCCCAGCGTACTCGGTGTGATTTAGTATTTTCATCTGATGAGTAACTACGAGAAGGCTTAGGAATTTTATCATTTTCTATCGGTGTTAATTGACTCACAAATCCTTCGATGATTTGCGCTTGGTCTTTCGGTGCCCAGATTTCATAGTGAGGATAAATTTGCGGTGTAACTTCTCGTAAGAGATGAGGATTGATCTCTACTAAGTTAGCCAGTGGAATTTGCGCGAGTTCTGCAATTTGCTTAAGCTGTATTAGCGGCGGAATTTTAACTTTGGCTATTTCTGGAAATTTCTCTGAATGCAAATTTTCAAATCCGTGTTTTTCGGGATTCTTTCCGATAATGACAGCTGCCAAAAACTTGGGAACATAGTTCATGGTTTCTCGCGGGAGTTTTCGCGCATGCACAAGCTTCCAAAAATCATTTGATTTTCCTTTGCGAATGCCTCGTCGTATTCGGCCCTCACCGGCATTGTAACCAGCGAGTGCGAGATACCAAGAACCGAATTCATTATGCAGATCTTTTAAATACTTTGCTGCCGATTCGGTGGAGCGAATAATATCTCGCCTTTCGTCCAGTAAATCACGATCTGAATGAAGGCCATAATGTTTGCCCGTGGCGCGCATGAACTGCCAAGCGCCAACAGCATTTTGCCGAGACCTTGCATGTGTTACATAGCCACTTTCGATCATGGCCAAGTAATAGAGGTCGGTAGGGACTCCATGCTCTCTTAGAATTCCTTGTACCACATCTTTATAGTAGAGTCCGCGTTCGAGAAAGCGTTTAAATCTTTCTTTATCTTTGATCGAAAAATAACTGATCCATTTTTGTACGTTAGCATTTATTTCGATAGGCACTTCTGAGTGTGGTTTGGGCTCAATCACGGCATCAACAACTTTAACTTCTTGAATTAACTCTTCAGAAACGGGAAGTGTTGGAATTTCAGCAATTTCAGGTGGTGGAGCAATTGTTTCCGTTGTGGAAACTTCGCTAGAAGCGCAACCCAGAAAAAATAAAATGAAAGATAAGAATAGATATCTATTTGGCACATAGAAAAGTTTGCACATAAAGCGGAAGTCTTGCAATGATTATTGCTAAAGAAAAATGATGATCATCGTCGTGAAGCGAAAGGGATAACGTAATTGGGCGCGACTAGAAGAGGAACTCTCATACCGACGTTTTCCGTTAAGCAAAGCTCCAGCTCCTCGCCCCACCGCAAAAGCCCCCCTCCCCGGCCCATTCTTTGACCAAAATCATTTGGTTTTGGCACAATAATTTCATAGCTATACCATTGTCGATTCAAATTAATTAGGATGGAAACGGTGAACAGTTATTTGTCAAAAACTTGGGCAGCAAGACTTTTTTTGTTATTTGTGCTTTGCTCAATTAATTTCGACGTCGTCACTGCTGAGGCTCGCAAATTTCAGTGCTCGACTCTTTTTTCCAAGAGTACTTCTAATATCGATGTAAAAAACTGGAAAACACCTCAAAAGCGCCAACTTCTCAATAAACTTTTATCGAAAAACCTCGTGTTGGATGTTCAAATGAAAGATACAACATGGGTAACAGGTATAATTCACAAACCAGGCCGTACTTGGTACTCAAAGAAAAATGAATTGTTCTTGGTGGGTTCTATTACCCCGAGTGAAATAATTCGAATTCGCGTTTATGGAAGTGAAAGCGAATTCAAAAATGTAGATGGCGTTAGTCTCCTGCCTGTGGACCTAAAATTCGAAGTTCAGCAATCGACAATCCCCAAAAAATATCTAGACTTGATGAAACAGTATCGAGCCAAGATGATAACCTTGCCGGACCTTTTGCGAACAAACAAACCTGGTGATTACGATAATTTACTCGGCCTTGACACGGAGGAATACGGATACATTGCCGACTTCGCAAAACTCGAACGCTTCGAAGTTACTTATAAGAAAATGAATGTCGATTGGGAAGTCGTAGAAAATCACTCTGAGATTCTCATGGAACATTTGTCGGATAAGGGAACTGTATTTTTGATACCGAGAAGTCTTTTTTCTTACGATACGGGCTATCAGATGGACGGCAAAAATATTACGCGAGTCGAATTTCTGTGGCTCATGAAAAATCCGAGCCATATGAGAAATGTGACGTTCGTATTTGGTGGATATAACTCTATTGTGACTCGACCTTCCGCAAAGGTTACCAACGCTACATTGAAAAAGCTTGCACCACCTTAACTATCCATAATTAAAGTTCCAAATCTCTTTGCTACTGGCCTGCTAGGCGACAGCCGAGAAAAATAGTGTTGATTTTCACACAGAATGATACTGGAATAGCCGTAGATGGTTTACATTTTCCTGACCCTAACCCTGTTTGTAATCCTACCCATGGCCTATCTTTTGGACCAGAAGGAGCCCCTATGGGAGTTGCTCAAGCGAGAATGGGTGATAGACATTGTCATGGTGTTGGCGTTGGTCGTGATCATCGGCGGAATTTATCTGCGGCTGGAGGAACGACGTTTGCGCAGGAGAGGGAGAAACCCAAACTCCTCGGTACATTCAAAATGATTCCAAGAGCTGAAAGTTTTTATCGACCAAATCTCACCAAGCCAAAGAATGGCCATAATTTCACTGGCTTCTGAATTAACCCTGCCAATCTATACTAGGATATCAAAGAAACTCGCTCGGACTTGCCCAGAGAACTGACTAAGGATTTATACCAAAACAGATACAATTTATCATTCCTGAATAAGAAATGGACCTGGAAACAAGAATGCTAAGACTTTCTGATTTTTCGCAGCAGATCATGAATAGACTTTCACCTGAGAAAAAGGCATTTTTCAAGCAAGCCGTAGCCACCTCGAATTGGTAGGTTTATAGTGAATTTTACGAGAGACTTAAAACAAAACCAATGGGAAAAAAATGAAACACTTTATACTTTTTACGTTAATACTTTTAGTAACTGGAGCCTGTGCCAAAAAAAATAAATCGACTTCGCCAGAGGTAACGCTTGCAAGTTCTCTGATGGGGTCAAAATGGTGCCAAACCCTGGATCCAGTTAGAGGTTCTAATTCGACTTACATATCTGCGTATACTTTCTTTCCGGACATGACTTCGGAAGTAAAAGGTGTTTCTATTTACCGCAGTTCCGATTCCCAGCCATCTGTGTATAAGACTGTTTCTTCTTCGTGGAGTTTGAACGGTTCATATTTAAGGTTCTATGACCTGAGTCAGAATTTGATTGAAGGGACTGCCGTCATAAGAACACGTGAGGTTTATGGCAGAAATACGACCAATCTGGAGATTCAAGGCGATAAACTTCTGATTTTCAACGTCTGTTGGGAATCAATCTTAAATGCAAAGTGAAAGGTACTAAATGAAACATCTAATTACACTTCTATCTTTTGTTTTCATAGGTTCTTTCACCGCTAATCCGGCCTTTGCGACATCCTGTTCTTCGCAATTGGATTGCCAGACTTTCCCTGGGCAATGCGAAAACGGGATCTGTTCTAACGAGTGCAATTTTGATTCAAATTGTCCGCAAGGAAAACGTTGTGATCGTGACCACGGTAATACATGCGTAAACGGCTCCACCGGCTGGCCCGATTGTAACTCAGATTTAGATTGTCCATTTTCTCACCGCTGTGTAGACGGCCTTTGCCGCGGTAACTTTACGGAGCATCAGAAGGAATAGAGGAGCCCATGAAACACTTAACCTTAATACTCGCACCACTCTTATTTATTTTGTCTTTCGGAATTAACCTATATGCGCTACCCAATAAACTATTCTGCGGCGAAGATACTTTTGGCTGTGAAGATCATCTTGTTGATACCGTTACAATTGAATTCTCAAAAGGGAAAACGAAGCTTAGGCGTGGTTATAAACAAGGGGACAATCCTTGGGATCTCACTTTTAGTGGCGCCCAGGCTCTTGACGGCAAAGAAATTAGCCTGAACTTAGATCCCACTGATAATTCCTTCGCAGATGGTAAGTACTCAAATGGGAATCTCAAAATTCAGGTGTCATGCAATAAATCCTCAGACGATTGTAAAATTGTATCTAAAGGCTCTCTTGGCGGCTGGCGCCCTAATTCCAAGGACAATGAATTAAAAGTAAAGGACAACGATCACCCGCAGGTTACAAATTTCACACTTAAATGTAATTCAAAAGAAATCACTATTGAAAGTACCTGTCAGGGAGGGGGCGAATGAAACATTTAATTTATTTGCTTTTACCACTCTCTGTTTTTTTTACTTCAACATCAAAGGCCGATCGGTGCGTTTATAATCCCAAATGGGAGCGAACTGATTGCTGTGCTAGTGGTGAGCAAGCAGTTTGGAACACCCAGTGGGAGCGAGTTGACTGCAATAGGTCTGTACCCGGGCAGTGCGTTTGGAATCCAAAGTGGGAAAGAACTGACTGCTGCGCCAGAGGTCAGCAGGCCGTCTGGAACCCCAAGTGGGAGCGGGTCGATTGCAATACGGCCACCCCCGGTCAATGCATCTGGAATCCAAAGTGGGAGAGAACTGACTGCTGCGCCAGAGGTCAGCAGGCCGTCTGGAACCCCAAGTGGGAACGAGTTGACTGCAATTAAGAATATTTTAAATAACGCCGTAGGAACTGCGTTTAATTTCAAAAAAGCGCTTAACAGTGATGAGGAATGCAGCCCCGTCAGCATTGCCCTCGAAGGCATTTTAAAAATCGTTACATCTTTTAGCCATTCAAACATTCCACTTCTTGCCTGTGGCCTCGCCGATCTCGCAATCGCTCGAAAGATATCTCAACAAATAATTACTCTTCCACTTGATCATTTTATCTTGATTCAGCCACAAATCCCCCAGAGCGTATGGACTCAAGTTCGGGATATTTATTATGCTATTTAACAACTTCACGCGATTGCACCTTGTTGATAAAATGGCAGTGGTAATTTTCCTAGGTGGGTTCAATATGAAACCACTTAGGAAAATATTCTATATTTTGGTACTCTTATTACTCAAAAATTAGGGACAATTTGCCTTTCAAATAGCTTAAAGCTATTCCCTGGATAAATTTGAGTTGGCACTTCCTATGCACTGGTACTTATGGAAGTAGTATTATTAACCATATTTTTTAGGGGGAATTTATGAAAGTTTTGCATTCAATTTTGACGGTACTGATAGTTCTTGCTGTCGGACAGGTTTCACAGGCCCAGTTTGGTCGCACTCAACAACTAACACTAGATTTTTATGATTATGAAATAGGCGGTCAAGAAGCCTTGAGGCTAAAGGAAGAAATCCAAAGACAGTATCCTAGAATAAATCTTCAGTATGCGGAGCTTTTATCTGTCCAATTAGTTGCAAAATCCCGCATGGGACGAGCTCACGCCTCACTACGTGTCGGCGGCGCTCAGTCAGGAGACTATACGATTTCTGGCAACCCACATGATTGGTTTGATGGAAGCGAATATACTTTTGACACAACCTATTTCAATAATGATCGCGGAGCCTCTCAAGGCCCATGGCAAATTATTATTACCGGAAATGTAAAGATCCGCAGGGTGCATTTAACAATTAACCAACGACAACCTCGTCCGGGGCCTCAACCTCCACCCTATCCACATCCGGGGCCTTCAAGAATCGTTAATGTAAAGGGACAAGGGTACTATCCAGATCAACTGACAGCGCAGGGAATTTGTCTAGCCAACAATCTTTACCGCGCCGTGGGTTTTACCACTTGGAGACAAGCGGGCGCAGCTCTCGAAGGAAAACGTTCTTTTGACGGATCGGCATTCTTTCATGTTGATAAATGGTACACGGGGATCGCTATCGACACTGTGAACTGCCAGTAAAATTTATTTTTTGAACCAAACTGATTTCTTGGACGCCTATCCCTTTCGACGACTCTCGAACAAGTCAACACTATAGGTTGACTTGTTCGACATTGAGCACGGCCGCATCCCTGATGGTACCGTCGTTTAACACCCACTCTCATCTCGACCGAACGGGTGGAAATTCGTATCCCGAAAGAGTCTGAGGTTGACCTTTTGGGTTTGCGCGATATTCTAGTAAATATTTATGAAGAAACATTTCTTTACTTTCTGCTTTTTATCTCTTGGGGCTCCACTTCTTTTGGCCGAAGGTAAAGTCCCATTCCCAGCTGCTCGGGAAATCGCACTTACCTTTGATGATTGCCCTCGTAAAACCGGTACGCTAATGACTGGAATGGAACGAGCCAAAAAACTCATTAATACTTTAAAAGATGCGGAGGTCCGCCAAGTTGGTTTTTTTTGCAACTCTCCCACCAGGGCACCTGATGGGATGGAAAGGCTAATGTATTTCGCCTTTGAAGGTCACCTAATCGCCAATCACAGTGCCAGCCACTTGGATCTAAATAAAACCTCGATCGAGGAATTCACGAAAAATATCGAACAAGCTGATCACGAGCTCAGTAGCCTACCGAATTTTCGCAAATGGTTTCGTTTTCCTTATTTACGTGAGGGGAAGACTCCTGCTGACGTGAACACAGTTCGAATGTTTCTAACGAAAATGAAATATAAAAACGGATACGTTACGGTTGATAATAACGACTGGTATATCGATGATTTATTGGGCCTAGCAATTGCCGACGGAAAGAAATTCGACCAACTAAAGTTGTGTACGGTTTACGCGAAAATCATGAGTGACGAGGCCGAATTTTTCGACAATATGTCCGTCAAGGCTCTAGGTCGATCCGTGAAGCACGTTATGTTGCTACACGAGACCGATCTCAATGCTATCTGTATTGGTAATTTAATCGCAGAACTGAGATTAAATCGGTGGGTCATTATCTCTCCGGATATCGCTTACACAGATCCTATTGCGAAACGAGAGCCCATAGATACAGTTTCGTTGAATCAGGGTAGAGTTTTTGCCTTAGCTAAGGAAAAGGGATACCAGGGTCCCTATTGGTCAAAGTGGATTGACGAAGAGGAAGTACGTGCAGAATTTGAACGTGCAGGAGTTTGGCAACGATAGGAGATGCCTTTAAAGGTGGTGTCTTTGCTGGCTCAAAGATACTCAGTTAATTTCGTTTGATGGAGCCGCCATTCAGCAATGGAGTTGTTATGGAGGTAAAAACCAAAACTTTATTTTTACAGGCAAAGGCGGAGGTTATTACGAAATCAAAGCTTTTAATTTTTAATTGTTAGTATTTCACTGCGACTGACAATGTCAGTCGCATTTCAATTCAGATCCCTAATTGGCACATATTTGTAAATCTCAAAAAAAAATTATCATTTTTGGATGTATAGAATAAAATAGGCAGGTGAATACTCTCTGGCCAGTCAAACACACTCAAACTTAATCCCTACCGGCACAAACGTTGCAATCTTTAAAGTCTAGAGGTGAAGAATGAAAATAAATCTTAAAATAATACAGGTAGTGATTGGGACGGTTTTATATCTCGTTACGAACCAGTATGCTTTGGCCGCACTAACAGCACCAAATCTATCAGCACAAGTGATATCTCAAAGCCAGATTAATTTATCTTGGACAGATAATAACGTAGGAGTTAAAAGTTACGAATTGCAACGTAGCCTCCAATCGAGCACTGGATTTGCTATTATAGCGACTGTTAGCGGTAGTATAAAGAGCTATAACAATACGGGTCTCTCTGCCAACACTGTCTATTATTATAAAATACGCGCCATAAAAAATCGAATTGGGCCTTTCTCTTCAACGATAAATGCTAAAACTTTAGCGACCGTAACCCCACCACCACCTGGGGTAGTTTTAAAAACTGATTATGGTGTTTACCCAGAGCCTAACTTGCCAATAATGGGGCCAGCTGGCAGTAAAGTTACTGATCCCACCTTTGGCACTCAGATACTTAGACTTACTGACGCAGGGTCCGGGACAACTTCTTGTACTGTTACCTACTCCACCATTCCTGCTTTCAATAAGAATAACACCAGGGCGTATGTTCGTTGTTCTCCCTATTCGGTCGCACATTTTTATGCTTTTGATAGCGTAAACTTTAGTGCGGGCGCTAGAACAAACCTTGTTTCGCCACCGAGTGGTATGTATCAGTATTGGATGTTATGGAGTGGAATTAACCCCGATATTATTTACGGTAATAATGGATATGGTATTTATTCTTTCAATCTCGCGACACAATCCAATACTTTAATTATGAATGCGGAACAACATTTGCTTGCGGGCGAACGTTTGAATTGGCAGATGAGTCGCAGTGAGGATGACAATATTTTTGCTGATTCTTTTAATAGTGGTACCACGGAAAACGCTGGTTATGTAGTTTGGCGACGCAGTGATAACAGAGTTCTCCTCAAACAATATGGCTCTGGCATAAACGAGGTTGAAATCGACAAGACAGGTCGCTATTTGGCAGTTAACTTTGATGGTGGCTTAGAGAGAATTTGGGATTTAAGTACAAATACCTATATTGATGCTGGTGGTGTTTATGGTTTTTACCATAGAGGCATGGGGCGTGGAACTGTGTTTACCGGCGCGAATTACCAAAACCTGGGCTTTCGTTCGTTAAGTTCACCTTTGAACATACTAAAACTACTTACTGATGGTGTTGGTATGTGGAGTTATGCAGTTCAACAAGATCATTTTTCGTTGCTGGCTGATAACGAAAAGTGGGGCTTAGGTAGCCGTTATCATATTAATGGCTTAGGAGTTACAAAAGCATTTGATAACGAGATTGTACAAATTGCGACAGACGGCTCAAAACAAGTTCGGCGAATAGCCCATCACCGCTCTGTATTTCCCACAGGTGGATATACGGATGCGCCCATGGCAAATATTAGCCGCGATGGGCAGTTTATCGCCTTTACTAGTAACTGGGGTAATAGCGGGCGACGTGATGTTTACATTGTTAGGATTCCCCCGGCACCTTGATTATACAAATTTTTATGAAATAAAAAAGTCAGATAAAAAAATCGGGGAGGAAAAGTCCTCCCGATTATTTACATTTTGTGCCGGACCCAAAGTAGCCTCAGTACATGAAATTTGTCAGCGGTGAGTTTTGAGTTTAGAGTTTAGACAAGATCTAATTTACCGTGATCGTCGCAATGACCACCATGACTGTGGTGCAAGTGCCCATCAACCAAATAATCAACGTGGTCACCATGAGGAACAGTTTCATGTCCACAACCGGGCCCGTGCTGATGATTTTTATCGTGACCCTTACAAGTATGAGTTGGTGTACATTCGTTGGGATTAGTAACCGAAACTTCGATCGAATGCTCATCTACATGACCCTCATGTGGGCTGTGAAGATCTCCGTCATGTAAGAAGTCAACATGACCACTATGTTTTACTTTTGTATGAACACAATTTTGGCCATGTACATGCGAATGATTTGTGTGAACCGAGTGGTTGCTTTCTGTATCCATAAAACGAACTCCTTTAAAAAAGAAAGGTTCCTCGTTAAAATAGGAGCAAGACTCGTGCCGTTGATGTCCCTTTCGATCAGGTCTGAATTAAGTGATTCAGACCGACATAATGTCGCCTACCCTCGGGATATAATAATTTTTTTGATGGGACAAGTTGCCACTGCCTACGCGTCAATTCACCTCAAGAAAAACTTGAAAAATTTTGAGACATCATCGGGTCCAGAAAAATAGCTGGTAATTTCTTTTTTGTATTTTCCCAATGCATATATTGCATGTATCGTTCAACGTAG